>NZ_JASGEN010000099.1:0-13330 GCF_047606365.1 Micropruina sp.
CGGTCAGCCGGGCACCGGCCGGATCGAGATCGACGAGCAGCGAGCCGCCGGGAGGATCGACCCGCCAGGTGCCGGACGCCTCGCCCGCGGCGGTCGCGGCCGCAACGGCCGCCGCCACGGTGCCGGTGCCACAGGAGAAGGTCTCGCCCACGCCGCGCTCCCAGACCCGCATCCGGATGTGGTGGTCGCCGACGCTCTCGACGAACTCGACGTTGGCCCGGTTGGGAAACACCTCGGCCGGATAGCCCGGCTCGCGGGTCAGGTCGAGCGTGTCCAGCCCGCCGGCGGACAGCAGGACCGCGGCATGCGGGTTGCCCACATCGACCGCACGGCCCTGGAACCTCTGCTCGCCGACGGTGACCGGCACCTGGTCCGGGGCGACTTTCGGAACTCCCATGCCGATCCGGATCTGGTCGCCGTCCAGGAACTCGCCGTGCCGGAGGCCGGCGCGGGTGACGATGTCGATCGGGCGATCGTCGATCAGGCCTTCGGTGAGCAGGTAGCGCAGGAACACCCGCAGCCCGTTGCCGCACATCTCGGCGATGGAGGCGTCGGCGTTGCGGTAGTCCATGAACCAGGTGTCACCGTGCTGTTCGTAGCCCCGCACATGGCGGGCCCGGACGGCGCGCAGCGTGCCGTCGCCGCCGATGCCGGCCCGGCGATCGCAGAGGAACCGGATCTGCTCATCGGTCAGGTCCAGAGCACCGTCGGGGTCGCTGAAACACACGAAGTCGTTGAGCGTTCCGTGTCCCTTGGCGAAGACGAGCATGGCTGAATTCAATCAGACGCCGGCAACGACGGCCTCGGCCAGTCCGGCGGCGTCCGCGGCGAGCCAGTTGATCCGTGGATCACGGCGGAACCAGCCGAGCTGTTTGCGGGCGAATCTGCGGGTTCCCGCGATGGTCTGCCGCTTCGCCTCGTCCTCGCTGATCTCGCCGTCCAGGTAGGCCAGCACCTGCCGATAGCCCAGCGCCCGGGACGCCGTCCGGCCCTGTCGCAGGCCGCGCTCGACCAGCGCGCGCACCTCGGCGAGCAGCCCGTCGGCCCACATCTGCTGCACCCGCCGCTCGATGCGCTCGTCCAAGACGTCGCGAGGCAGTTCGAGACCCCATTGCCACACACCGTCCAGGGCGTAGCGCCATTGAGGCAGGGTCGCCCGCCAGGAGCCGGTCAGTTCGATCACTTCCAGCGCGCGGACGATGCGGCGTCCGTTCCCCGGCAGGATGTCGGCGGCGGCTTCGGGTGAGAGTTCCGCCAGTCGCCGGTGCATTTCTTCGGCTCCTAATGCGTCCAGTTCGTCCTCGAGTCGCTGCCGCACGGCCGGGTCAGTGCCGGGAAACTCGAAATCATCGAGGATTGCGTGCACATACAGCGCGGAACCGCCGACCAGAATCGGCACCACTCCACGGGCCCGGCAATCGGCGATCGCCGTGCGTGCCAGTTGCTGGAAGGTCGCCACGCTGGCGGTCTGGTCGACGTCCATGATGTCGACCAGGTGGTGGGTGATGCCGGCGCGCTCGGTCGCGGTCGGCTTGGCGGTGCCGATGTCCATACCGCGATACACCAGCATCGAGTCGGCGTTGACGATCTCGGCCGGCCGCCCGCGCTCGACGAGCAGCTGCGCGACCCGAACCGCCAGCGCCGTCTTTCCGCTTGCGGTAGGACCGTTCAGGACGATCAGTGGCGGCGTCTGCACGCCGCTCATTCTGCCTCAGCGGCGCAGTCGGCACCGCCCGATCGGGACCGGAAAGAAATGACCAATCGGTGGAAGCCGACCGAAGCTTGCGCCACCCTCTTGGCATCGCCGTCCCGGCGAGGTAAGAATGGGCACGGAGCCGGACACGATCCGGGTGGGCGACAGAGAGGAGGCCGAATGGACTTCGTCGAGAAGGTCAAAGGAGCCGTAGCCGGCCACGAAGATCAGATCGAGGGCGCCATCGACCAGGTGGGCGACTTCGTTGATTCGAAGACGGACAGCAAATACGCGGCCCAAGTCGATCAGGCTCAGGATTTCCTCAAAGATAAGGTCCGGAAGTCATAGGTACTCCGGAGTATTCCGTTGAGTTGATCGACTGATCTTTCGTACGAATAAGCAAACGATTCGGTGGGGTCGGGCATTCGCCCGGCCCCACCGTCCTTTTCCCGGCGCGACGCTTCTATGCTCAGTAGGCATGCCAAGCATGCAGGGAAAGTCTTTGACGGCATAGCCGACCCCAGCCAGCCTGGTGACTGACAGCCTGATTGATCCAGGCGTCGGCATCGACAGCCGTGTTCACCCAACGAAGAGAGGATTCGGTGGCCGAGGTGAAGGTTCTGCACAACATCATCGCGGGCGAGGCCCGCCAGGCAGCGTCCGGAGAGACCCTGGAGATCGTCAATCCGGCGACGGGCCAGGCGTACGCGACGGCACCACTGTCCGGGCCCGAGGACGTCGACGCGGCGTTCACCGCGGCGGGCGACGCGTTCGAGAAGTGGCGCTGGAGCACCCCGAGTGAACGACAGGCGGCGCTGCTCGCCTTCGCCGATGCGATCGAGGCCGGCGCCGACGAGCTGGTCGACATCGAGTGCGAGAACACCGGCAAGCCCAAGAACCTGACAGCCTCGGAAGAGATCGGCCCGATGGTCGACCAGGTGCGGTTCTTCGCCGGCGCCGCCCGGGTGCTGGACGGCCGGGCGCAGGGTGAGTACATGCGCGGCTTCACCTCGTCGGTGCGACGCGAGCCGATCGGCCCGGTCGGCCAGGTGGCGCCGTGGAACTACCCGATGATGATGGCGATCTGGAAGCTGGCCCCCGCGCTGGCGGCCGGCAACACGGTGGTGCTGAAGCCGTCCGACACCACCCCGGCGTCGTCGATCTGGCTGGCCGAGAAGCTGGCCGACATCCTGCCGGCGGGCGTGGTCAACGTGGTCTGCGGTGACCGGGCAACCGGTGCCACCCTGACCGCGCATCCGATCCCACGGATGGTGTCGATCACCGGCTCGACCCGGGCCGGCATGGCGGTGGCGACCGCGGCGGCGTCCGATCTGAAGGTGACCCACCTGGAGCTCGGCGGCAAGGCGCCAGTGGTGGTCTTCGACGACGTCGACCTGGAATCGGCGATCGAGGGCATTTCGGTGGCCGGGCTGTTCAACGCCGGCCAGGACTGCACCGCCGCGACCCGGGTGCTGTGCCAGGCGGGTGTCTACGACGAGTTCGTCGCCGAGTTGGCGAAGGCGGCCGCCGCGACCCGCACCGGTTTCGATCCGGCCGACGAGGACATCCTTTACGGCGCGATCAACAATCCGCGCCAGTTGAGCCACGTCTCGGGCCTGGTCGAGCGCGCGCCGTCCCATGCCCGGGTGGTGACTGGCGGACGCCAGGTCGATCGCGACGGCTACTTCTACGAACCGACCGTGGTCGCCGATCTGCGCCAGGACGACGAGCTGATCCGCACCGAGATCTTCGGGCCGGTGCTCACCGTGCAGAAGTTCGGCGATGAGGACGAGGCGGTCACGCTGGCCAACGACACCGTGTACGGGCTGGCCTCGTCGGTGTGGACGGCGAACGCCGGGACGGCGGCCCGGCTGGCGATGCGGCTCGACTTCGGCTGCGTGTGGGTCAACACCCACATTCCGCTGGTCGCCGAGATGCCGCACGGCGGCTTCAAGCACTCCGGGCACGGCAAGGATCTGTCGATGTACAGCCTCGAGGACTACACCCGGATCAAGCACGTGATGCAGTACCACGGCTTCGAGGGCTGAGGCCGGCGCACAGCGACCTTCCGCTGGTTGAGCTTGTCGAGACCCCCCTGGTTTCGACAAGCTCAACCAACGGCGATCAGCGATTTCAGGCGGTCAGCGACAGCGGGCGATCCCACGCCGTGCACTCGCATCGCGCCAGCAGGTCATTCAATGCATCCGCGCCCCGTTGGGCGATCTGGCGTGGCGGCAGCTCCCGGTAGCGCGGGTTGAAGATCTCCAACGACACCGCGCCGTCGAAGCCTGCTCCGAGCGCCGCCCGGGTCGCGTCGGTCACGTCCAAGTCGCCCTCGCCCGGGAAACAGCGGTGGTTGCGGCTCCACTGGATCAGGTCCATCGTCAGGGCCGGAGCATCGGCGAGTTGGACGAGCCCCAGCGCATCCGGCGGAAGTGCGGCCACGTCCCGAGCGTCGTCGTCGAGTGCCAGCAGGTGGAAAGTGTCCAGCACCAGGCTCTGCCGCGGATATCCGGCGCGCTGGAGCACATCCCAGGCGTGCGCGACGCGGCTGATCTGGGTTCCCCAGGACAGGGCCTCGAACATGATGCCCATTCCGTGGTCGGCGGCGATCGCACCGAGGGCCGCCAACTGGGCGGCCGAATGGTCCGGGTCGGCGATGGCGTCGGGGTCGGTGTTGGAGACGATGACGATCGTGTCGGTACCCAGGCCCCTCATCACGGTCAGCTCAGCGGTGAAGCGGGCGATCACGTCGGCGAACTCCTCGTCCGGAACGCCCTCCGCCCTGCGAAACGGCTGGTAGCACTCGATGTCCAGACCGACGTCGCGGCACCGGCGGGCCACCTCGCCGGCCGACAGACCCGAGCCACGCAGATCGGCGTCGAACAACTCGATGCCGTCGAATCCGGCGGCTGCGATCGCTTCGATCTTCTCGACGAGAGTGCCGCCCAGCGACACCGTTGATATGCACTTCTTCAGCGCCCACACCCCCATGGAACTCGACGGGCCCGTCAGCACCATCGATCAGTCATACTTAGTTAAGGCTAACCTAACATTCATCTGATTTATGGCCGGGCGGCCCCGGCATCCGGACACCGATGAAGTCCGTCGTGGGCTCACGGATCAGGCAGGGGTGTACCGCTCGCGGACGAAGCGGCGCAGCCGTCCGGCCATCGCGGCGATCTGACGGGCGCCGTGGTGGTGTGGCTGCCACGCCGCGTGCAGCACGATCTGTAGTGCCTCCCCGGCGGAGGTGCGGATCGCGAGCTGGCTGAGCCCGTAGCGCGGGTCGTCCGAAACGACGGCCACCCCGCGTCCGGCAGCCGCGACCGCCTGGGCCACGTGTGAGGTGCTGAACTCGGCCAGCCGCACGGGCAGCCCGGCACGTTCGGCGGCCGCATCGAAGGCCCGCCTGGCATGGCTGTCGGGGGTGGGCACGAGTAGTTCATGGGCGAGCAGGTCGTCGAGCGCCACTTCGGTCCGGCCGGCCAGCGGATGATCGGGTCGTACATAGGCGCTCACCGGGAGCGCGGCGACCCGCATGCCGGCCAGCGTCGCCGGCGGTGGACGGGTACCGATCACCAGGTCGGCGCCGCGATCCAGATCGCCGTACTCGTCGGCGGCGTTCAGCGCCTGCACCCGGGGCATCGGATCATCAGCCCCCCAGGTCGCGAAGAAGGGTGCCACCACGTCGTTGAGGGTGACCGGGGGCGCGGCAACGGTCAGCGTCGGCAGTCCCCCGGCCCTGATCTGGGCGGCGGCCGCGCGGGTCGCCTCGGCCCGCACCAGCAACTCCCGCGCGGCCGGCAGGAACTGCCGCCCCGCCGGGGCGAGCACCAGGCGTCCGTCGCGGCGGGTGAACAGTTCCAGTCCGAGTTCCTTCTCCAGCTGCCGCAACTGGCGCGACAGCGAGGGCTGGGTGACATGGGTGATCTGGGTCGCCGCGCTCACCGACCCCGCGTCCGCCACCGCCACGAAGTAGCCGATTGTCCGCAGCTCCATCCCGCACCTCCTCCGCTCGCCGCCCCGGTGACCAAGAGAACCGTCCCCGGTGACCAAAGGAACCGTCCCCGGTGACCGGGAGAACCGTCCCCGGTGACCGGGGGGACGGTTCCTTTGGTCACCATATGCCTGACCGGCATACGTTGGTTAGAAAACTAGTATTCGACAGCATGTTTGCGGCAGCCGAGGATGGGGGAAGATCAACAAGAGGAGTAGCCATGACCGTCGAGCAACGTCGCGCGCTGGTCACCGCCGTGCCGGGGCCGAAGTCGCTGGAGCTGGCGGCCCGGAAGGCGGCCAGCGTGGCCAATGGGGTCGGCACGATCCTGCCGGCCTACATCGTCGAGGCCGGCGGCGGCATCGTCGTGGACGCGGACGGCAACCAGCTGATCGACTTCGGCTCGGGCATCGCCGTCACCACGGTCGGCAACGCCGCCCCCGCGGTGGTCCGGCGGGTGACCGAGGCCGTCCAGCGGTTCACCCACACCTGCTTCATGGTCAACCCCTACGAGGGCTACGTCGAGGTCGCCGAGCAGCTGGCCGAACTCACCCCCGGTGACCACCCGAAGAAGTCCGCGCTGTTCAACTCCGGCGCCGAAGCGGTCGAGAACGCGATCAAGATCGCCCGCGTCGCCACCGGACGCAGCGCCGTGGTCTGCTTCGACCACGCCTACCACGGTCGCACCAACCTGACCATGGCACTGACCGCGAAGGACATGCCCTACAAGCACGGCTTCGGACCGTTCGCGTCCGACATCTACCGGGTGCCGATGGCCTACCCGTATCGCTGGCCCGGCGACCCGGACGCGGTCGCCGAGGAGGCGTTCGCCCAGTTCGAATCGATGGTGCACGTGCAGGTCGGCGAGGACCAGGTGGCCGCGGTAATCATCGAACCGATCCAGGGCGAAGGGGGCTTCATCGTGCCGCCGGAGGGCTTCCTGCCCCGGCTCGCCCAATGGTGCCGCGACAACGGCGCGGTGTTCATCGCCGACGAGATCCAGTCCGGCTTCTGCCGCACCGGCGACTGGTTCGCCTGCGACCACGAGGACGTCGTCCCCGACCTGATCACCACCGCCAAGGGCATCGCCGGCGGGCTGCCGCTGGCCGCGGTCACCGGTCGCGCCGAGTTGATGGACGCCGTCCACGCCGGCGGGCTGGGCGGCACCTACGGCGGCAACCCGGTTGCCTGCGCCGCGGCGCTGGGCGCCATCGAAGAGATGCGCAGCAACGACCTGAATGCCCGGGCCCGCGAGATCGAGGCGATCTTCCGTGCCCGGCTCGGCGAGCTCGCCGCACGCCACCCGCAGATCGGCGATATTCGCGGACGCGGCGCGATGATGGCGGTCGAGCTGGTGCTGCCCGGCACCAAACAGCCCGACGCCGCACTCACCGGCGCGGTGGCCAAGGCCTGCCACGCCAAGGGCCTGGTGGTGCTGACCGCCGGCTCGTTCGGCAACGTTTTCCGTTTCCTGCCCCCGCTGAGCATCTCGGACGAGCTGCTGCACGAGGGCCTCGACCTGATCGACGACGCATTCGCGGAGGTGCTGCATGACTGACATCACGCCGTTCTGGCTGGCCGGCGAGCCGACATTCGGCGAAGGCTCCCTGGACGTCCATTCCCCCTACTCGGGCGACCTGGTCGGACGCGTCTCGCTGGCGACGTCCGAGCAGATCGAGCAGGCGATCGCCGCCGCGGACGCCGTCCAGGCCGAACTGCTGGGGTTGCCGGCACACGTCCGGGCCAAGGCGCTGGACCACATCTCGGCCCGGATCGCGGAGCGGGCTGAGGAGTTCGCGGCGCTGATCACCGCAGAGAACGGCAAGCCGCTGATGTGGTCGAAGGGCGAGGTGAGCCGGGCGGTCTCCACCTTCCGCTGGGCCGCCGAGGAGGCCCGCCGTTGGTCGGGCGAACTGCAGCGCCTCGACACCGATCCCAACGCGACCGGACGGCTGGGCATCACCCGGCGCTTCCCGCGCGGACCGGTGCTCGGCATCGCGCCGTTCAACTTCCCGCTCAACCTGGTCGCCCACAAGGTGGCGCCGGCGATCGCCGTCGGCACCCCGGTGCTGATCAAGCCGGCGTCCGCGACGCCGCTGACCGCGTTGCTGCTGGCCGAGATCGTCGCCGAGACCGAGCTGCCGAAGGCCTCGCTGAGCGTGCTGCCGATCCGCGGCGGCCAGATGGACGCGGTGAACACCGACTCGCGGCTGCCGGTGATCTCGCTGACCGGCAGCGACGAGGTCGGCGACCGGATCCGCCAGGCGGCGCCACAGAAGCAGGTCATCCTCGAACTGGGCGGCGACGCCGCGGTGATGGTCGAACCGGATTGGCCCGACCTGAAGGCCGCCGCCGAGCGGATCGCGCTGTTCGGCAACTACCAGGCCGGGCAGTCCTGCATCAGCGTGCAGCGGGTGCTGGTGCACACCGACGTCTACGACGCCTTCGTGCCGCTGCTCACCGAGGCGGTGCAGGCACTGCGCACCGGTGACCCGAACGATCCCGCCACCCAGGTCGGCCCGATGATCGACGAGCAGAACGCGCAGCGCATCACCGAGTGGATCGCGGAGGCCACCCGGGCCGGCGCCACCCTGCACACCGGCGGCGGACGGCAGGGCACCCAGGTCGAGCCCGCGCTGCTCAGCGAGGTGCCGGCGTCCACCTCGCTCGGGTCGAAGGAGGCTTTCGCACCGGTGATGACGGTGATTCGCTACAGCGATCTCGACGAGGGGTTCCGGATCGTCAACGGCAGCCGCTACGGACTTCAGGCCGGCATCTTCACCACCAAGGTGGACGTCGCGTTCCGGGCGCACCGTGAGCTGGTGGTCGGCGGCGTGATCGTCGGCGACGTGCCCAGCTTCCGCGCCGACCAGATGCCGTACGGCGGCTGGAAGGCGTCCGGCACCGGACGCGAGGGCGTCGCCTCGGCGATGGTCGACCTGACCGACGAGCGCATCCTGGTGCTCACCGGGCTGGCGCTGTAACCACTCCGCGCTACCCGGCCGGCGGGTGCGAGAGGGTCAGCGTCGCTGGTCGTTGCCCCATTGGCCGGGCTGGCCGTAGGGCGGCGGGTAGCCCGGTTGACCGGCCTGACCGGACGGGTAACCCTGGCCGGGCTGCTGCGGGTAGCCCGGCTGCGTCGATCCAGGCGTACCGGGCCCGCCGGGGAAACCGGAACCCACTCCCCCGGTGGTGGCCGGGTAGCCGTAGCCGCCCGGTCCGCCGCGGAGCGGATCGTTGCCGCGCGCGGCCCGTCCGATGCCGACGATCAGCAACACCACGCCGACGGCGTGCACCAGGAACATCACGACGTTGACGACCTGATAGATGCCTCTCAGTGATCGCTCCATAACCAGATAGGTGGTGAACAGCGGCGCCACCTGCGCGACGCAGAGCAGCACGATGCCGGTCCACAACAGGGTGCGAGCGGCGGCGTTGATCCGCGGGCCGACGATGGCTCCCGCGATGACCATCGCTGCGATCATCGGCACGGCATAGAGCAGGCTGATCCAGTTGAACATGGCACCTCTTCCTCAGACTCCCGGCAGGATAGGAGATCTGCGGTTCGGCTGATCCGGCGTCTCCCGCTCCCGGGCGTCACAGAGGCGGCAGCTCAGCCGGCGGCGACGGTGGCCCGCTTCGGCAGGCCCAGCCCGATCAGCTTCTTCTGCGGGGTGTGCCGGGCGTCCCAGGCGTCCCCGCCCCGGGTGCGGCGCAGATTTGTGATGCCGCCGTCGGCGACCAGGTGGTGCGGCGCGGCGTAGCTGATCTCGACGGTCCCGATGTCGCCCGGACGAGGCCGCTCGGCTCCCTCAGCGATGGCCACGTGGACCAGTCGGTTGTCCCGGGCCCGGCCCGACACCCGTGCGGTGGCGGCGTCCTTGCGGCCCTCGCCTGCTGCGAACAGCACTTCCACCGGGGTGCCGACCAGCTTCTTGTTCTCGTCCCAGGCCAGATCGCCGACCAGTTCGATCAGCCGCTCGTAGCGCTCCTGGACGACCTGTTTGGGGATCTGGTCCGGCATCGTCGCGGCCGGCGTCCCGGGGCGGATCGAGTACTGGAAGGTGAACGCGGCGGCGAACCGGGACGCCTCGACCACCCGCAGGGTCTCGGCGAAGTCCTCCTCGGTCTCGCCGGGGAAGCCGACGATGATGTCGGTGGTGATCGCGGCCTGCGGCATCGCGGCCCGCACCCGCTCGATGATGCCCAGGTAGCGCTCCGAACGGTAGGACCGCCGCATCGCGCGAAGCACCTTGTCAGAGCCCGATTGCAGGGGCATGTGCAGGCTGGGCATGACGTTGGGGGTCTCGGCCATCGCGGCGATCACGTCGTCGGTGAACGCGGCCGGGTGCGGCGAGGTGAACCGGACCCGCTCCAGGCCGTCGATGGTGCCGCAGGCCCGCAACAGCTTGCCGAAGGCCAGCCGGTCGCCGAACTCGACGCCGTAGGAGTTCACGTTCTGGCCGAGCAGGGTGATCTCCTGAACGCCCTCGTCGACCAGTGCATGGATCTCGGCCAGAATGTCGCCCGGACGCCGATCGGTCTCCTTGCCGCGCAGCTGCGGGACGATGCAGAACGTGCAGGTGTTGTTGCAGCCGACGCTGATCGACACCCATGCCGAATACGGCGACTCGCGCCGGGTCGGCAGCGCCGACGGGAACGCTTCGAGCGCCTCGACGATCTCGACCTGGGCCTCCTGCTCGATCCGGGCCCGCTCGAGCAGGATCGGCAGCTTGCCGACGTTGTGGGTGCCGAAGACGACATCCACCCAGGGCGCCTTGGCGACGATGGTGTCGCGGTCCTTCTGGGCCATGCAGCCGCCCACCGCGATCTGCATGCCGGGATGGCCGGCCTTCACCGGTGCCAGGTGACCCAGGTTGCCGTACAGCCGGTTGTCGGCGTTCTCACGCACCGCGCAGGTATTGAAAACGACCACGTCGGCCTGTTCGCCCTCGACGTGCGGAATGTAGCCGGCTTCTTCCAATAGTCCGGCGATTCTCTCGGAGTCGTGGACGTTCATTTGGCAGCCGTACGTCACGACTTCGTAGGTGCGGGTTTCTGCGGTGGTGGTCATCTCGAAGCGAGAGCTTACCGGTTTGAACGGGGCCCGCTTTCGGCCCGGTTCGTTGACGCGTCGGTCGGGCCCGGCACGCAAGCAAACCTACGGCTGCCAGATGAACCTGCATGATCACTGATCCGCCAAGTACCTCCCGGGAGTCAGGCCGGTCACCGCTCGGAAGTCGTGGGTGAAGTGCGCCTGATCGGTGTAGCCGAGCTCGGCAGCCAGATCGGCCAGGGTGCGGTCGCCGGCCTTCAGCCGGGCCACGGCGTCGTGCAGCCGGCGCCGTTGGATCAGCCACTTCGGGGTCAGACCGACCCGGTCCTCCACCAGCCGCTGCAGTGCGCGCTCGCTGAGGCCGAAGGCGTCCGCCACCTCGGAGACCCGGGTGACCTCGGGATGAGCCTCGAGCCAGTCGATGATCGCGTTGATCTGGCTGCCCTGCTCGTCGACGGGGAGGAACCGCGCCAAGGCGTCCTCGTAGGCGGCGATTGCCTTTCGATGGCTGGATTCGGAGTGCGGGTCGTCACTCATGGCGGCGTGGACGCCCTGCGCGAGCGTCGCTCCGTCCAGGGTGGGCAGCGAGTCGAGTTCCACGAAGGCGTCCACCAGTGTGCTGACCGGACGCCCGACCAGGCGCCGTCCGGCGGAGGGACGGAACAGGACGCCCACCGCCCACCCTTCGTCGGCCAGGGTGACCTCGGAGGCGCCGCGGGACACCCCGTAGAAGCGGGCGTAGCTGTTGCTGATCACGATCAAACAGACCGGAAACTGCAGCGTGCGCTGCGTGGACGGCTCGGCCAATGACCAGACCGGGACCCAGTAGCGGGTGATCAGTTCGGCCATGCCGGGCGAGGGCGGATATCGGTGGATCGGCGGCGACGGGCGGGAGACCGAGGTCAGATGGGCCCGATCGACCGGGTCATCAGGCTTGTCGGATCGCACCGCAGAATGCTGCGGCACCTGTCGGATATTCACAAGATCACCGCCGACCCCGTTCGTAGTGTGAAGCCATGGACACCATCACGATCTTCCGCAACCGGGCAGACCGGTTCAACCAGCTTCTCACCAAGGTCGACGGGCGCTGGGACGCCCCGACCCCCTGCACCGATTGGGTCGTGCGCGACGTCGTACGGCACGTCATCGACACCGAGCGCGACTTCCTCGACAAGCAGCAACTCCCGCTGCCCAACCAGGCGGCGACCGACGACCCGGCGCAGGCCTGGCACAGCCATGCTGAGGCGGTCATCGACCTGCTCAGCTCCGACGGTGTGGCCGAGCGCAACTACGAGGGCTACTTCGGCCCCGCCACTATCGGCGACACCATGGCCAACTTCTACGGCTGGGATCTCGCCGTGCACACCTGGGACGTGGCGCGCGCCATCGGCGAAGGCAATCCGATCAGCGACGCCGAGGCCCGCGAACTGGCCGCGGGAGCCGAGGGCTGGGGCGCCGCGCTCTACAGCGACGGCGTCTGCGCCGCGGCACTTCCCGTCGACGACGACGCCGGCGACGCGGACAAGCTGTTGGCCAAGCTGGGCCGCGACCCGGAGTGGACTGCGGCCTGACGGCCGTGGACGGGCCGGACGCGCGGTCGGGGTAGCGTGCCGTCATGAACGACGGCGCGACTCCCGGCGGCTGGCTGCGGATCGGCGAGGTGGCGCGCCGCACCGGGCTGACCGTCCGGGCGCTGCACCACTACGACCGGCTCGGACTGGTCGTGCCGAGCGAGCGCAGCTGGGGCGATCACCGGCTGTACAGCCCGTCCGATCTGCGCCGGCTGCTCGACGTCCAGCACCTGCGGGCGCTGGGGCTGAGCCTGGCCGAGGTGGCGGCGGCGCTGGACGATCCGGGGTTCGACCCGAACCGGGTGCTGGACGAGCACATCGACCAGTTGCAGCAGCAGATCGCGCTGCAGCAGCAACTGCTGGAGCGGCTGAGCGTGCTGCGCGCCGGCAACGAGGCGGCCTGGCCCGACCTGCTGGACACCATCGCGCTGACCGCGCGGCTGCGGCACCCGGACGCCACCGTCCGGGTGCGTGCCGTGCTGGACGGTGAGGCGATCCCGCTGCCGGTGCTGCTGGACCGGCTGGCCACCGAGTCCGACCCGGCCGTGCAGGGCATGCTGGCCTGGGCCGTCGCGCAGCACGGCACACCCGCGGTGGAACCGCTGGTCGGGCTGCTCACCAGCCCGCACGCCGACGTCCGGCTGCACGTGGTGCAGGCGCTGGCCAAGCTGGGCGACCCGGCAGCAGTGAAACCGTTGGTCGGTTTGCTGGACGATCCGGCGGGGCCGGTGCGCTCGGCGTCCGTCACGGCGCTGGGCAGACTGGGCGACGAGCGCGCCCTGCCCGCACTGATCGAACTGCTGGGCGGCACCGAGGTGCCGCTCTCGGCTGCGGTGACCGATGCGCTGATCGACTTCGGCGAACCTGCTGCCCGGCTGCTGGCGGCGGACCCGCCGGCCGGGGCGTCCGCCCGCAGCCAGGCCGTCGAGGTGCTGGCGCAGATCGACAGCCCGGCCGCCCGGGAGGCGCTGCTGGCCCACGCGACCGATCCCGACCCGCAGGTCCGGCAG
>NZ_JASGEN010000100.1:0-27949 GCF_047606365.1 Micropruina sp.
CCTCACGCCGATACTCCGGGGTATAGCTCTTCCGCTTCTTCGTCGATCCCATCAGGGACATCCTCTCCAGCGGTCCCTGACAAGGGAACCCGCCAAGACGGTGTCCGGGCTACGGGGTCAACCTCACGGCGTGATCACGAAGTAGGTGACGGCCTCCTGGAGTTGGCAGAACCCGAACCACAGCCACAGCAGATGCCCGAAGCCGTTGCTGCGCCGGAACGGCTGCCAACTGGTGCACAGTGCGCCGATCAACAGTGATCCGATGACCCCGGCGAGCGCGGTGAACGCCGCCTGACCACCCTCGGTCGGCGGGGTGTATTCGACGCCGAACGCGTACAGGGTGCTGCGATGACCGATCAACGCCCCGGCGATCCAGTGGCAACACTCGTGGACGATGACCATCAGCGCGCTGCCCAGCAGCAGCGCGGCGGTGGCGTTGACCAGCATGGTCCGGTGCGGATGACCGGCGGGAGTGGGTGCGGACGAGCCCATGACGTCCACACTGGCACAGATCGTTGCGTATGGACCAGACGTCCGTGTGCATTTGAAGAAACGATGTCGTGCTGGTCCGTTCGCGCGGGTACCCGGAATGGACCATGATCGACGCCATGCAGACCCGTACCCGGCTGACTTTCGCGGAGTTGCCCGGCCACGTCCACGAGTGGGTCGAGGGGGTGCTCGGTGCGCCGGTCGTCCGCACCGAGCCGGCTTCCGGCGGCTATTCACCGGGCGTGGCCGAAGGGCTCTTCACGGCGGACGGCTCGGCGGTGTTCCTCAAAGCCGGGCACCCGAGCCGCAACCCCGATTCGCCCGCCTTGTTGCGCTCCGAGCTGCGGACGCTGCGGAGCATGCCGTCCGGACTGCCGATCGCCGAACTGATCGACGCGCTCGACGAGGGCCCGGACGGCTGGGTCGCGCTCGTACTGGAACACGTGCCCGGACGTCAGGCGCCGCTGCCCTGGACGAATGCCACCATCGAGGCCGTGCTGGCCAGCCTGGCCGACCTGCGTGGTCCCCTCACGCCCGCGCCGCCGGGGCAGTGGGACGACGCTGCCGACGCGCTACGCGACATGTTCAGCCACTGGCCGGAACTTGCCGACGCCGTCGACCTGGATCCCTGGCTGGCCGAGCGGCGACACGCACTCGCCGCAGCGGCGGACGAAGCCCTGACCGAGCTGGCCGGGGACACCCTGGTGCACCTCGACCTACGCGCCGACAACCTGATGCTGCGCACCGACGGCCGGTTGATCGTCGTCGATTGGGCGTGGGCGGTGCGCGGGCCGGCGTGGCTCGATCCGGCGCTGCTGGCGATCGAGTTCATCTCCAGCGCCGAACCGGACGTGGACACCGACGCCTGGATCGCACGCATCGCGGACGACTACGGCATCAGCGCCGATCTGATCGTGCAGGTACTGGTCGGAATCCTCAGCTTCTTCGAGCACTCCGGACGGCGGCCCGATCCGCCCGGACTGCCCACCCTGCGGGAGTTCCAACGATTCCAGGCCACCGCCCTGCGGGACTGGCTGAAGCGTTCCCGGCACGCCTCCGCTCTCCAAGCTGCCGCCCGCTGACCGGCCGGACTCGTCCGACATCGCCCCCTTTCGGGGTGATCGCACCCGTTTGAACAGGGGCAATGACCTCGAAAGGGGGCGACGTTCGATGAAAGGGCCAGGGACGGCAGCTACGGGCTCAGCAGGCGGGAGCCAGTTCGCGCCCGCGGCGGCGGACCAGGCCGAAGCCGACCGCGGTGAGTGCGAGTCCGATCAGCGCCATCGCGACGCCGACCCAGGCAGGGGCGACGAAACCCCAGCCGGCGGCGATCACGGTGCCGCCGAAGAAGGCGCCCAGGCTGTTGCCGACGTTCAGCGACGAATGGTTCAGTGCGGCGGCGATCGACTGGTTGTCCTCGGCGACGTCCATCAGCCGGGTCTGGATCGACGGCGCCAGGATCGAGCCGCAGAAGCTGAGCGCGAACAACAGGACGGCCAACGCGATGATCCACTGCGCGGCGAGGCCGATCAGCGCCAGCACCGCGGCCGTGCCCACGAATGCTCCCAGCAGGGTGCGTCGCAGGTCGCGGTCGGCGAGCCGTCCGCCGACCAGGTTGCCGATGGTCATGCCGACGCCGCTGGTCACCAACACCACCGGAACCGCCCAGGCCGGTGCGTGGGCGACCTCGGTGACCATCGAGGCCACATAGCTGTTGACGGCGAAGAAGCCGCCGAAACCGATCGCGCCGATCGCCAGCGTCAGCCACACCTGGCCGATCCGGAACACTCGCAACTCGGCCCGCAGGGTGCGCTCCGGGCTGCCTTCGTGATGGGGCACGAATGCCGCGATGCAGACGGTGGCCAGCGCGAAGACGGCCGCGACGGCCATGAAGGTGACCCGCCAGCCGTAGTTCTGGCCGAGGAATGTGCCCAGCGGCACGCCGACCACGTTCGCCACCGTCAGTCCGGTCAGCACGAAGGCGACGCCCTGCGCGCGGCGTCCGGGACCCAACACGTCGGAGGCGACTAGCGCGCCGATGCCGAAGTAGGCGCCGTGCGGCAGGCCGGCCAGCAGCCGCGAGACGGCCATCCACTCGAAGCTCGGGGCGAGGAAGGTGAGTGCGTTGAACACGGTCAGGGCGAGCGCGAGCACGATCATCACCCGGTGCCGCGGGAAGCGCGCCACCGAGCCGGCGATGGTCGGTGCGCCGATCACCACGCCCAGCGCGTACAGCGAGATCAGCACGCCGGCCTGAGCGATCGTCGCCTCGTGATCCGCCGCCCAGGCATTGGGCAGCAGGTCGCGAGCCAGATCGGGCAGCAGCCCCATCACTACGAACTCGGTCATGCCGATGCCGAAGCTGCCGATCGCGAGAGCGAGAAGGGCTGCGGTGGCGGAACCGCGTCGCGTCGAAGAAGTCATCGATCCCATTCTAGTCACTACAACTATAAATATGTCGAGCCGGTCGGCTCGGTCGCCGAACTGACGCCCGGTGACCGATTCCGGAAGTGCCGGTCACCGCTGGTCGAGCTTGTCGAGACCCCTCACGACGGGGGTTTCGACAAGCTCAACCCGCAAGCGTCGACAAGCTCAACCCGCAAGCGTCGACGAACTCAACCAACGCAGATTCCGGCTCAGCGATTCCCTATGGAAGCGCAGGGCCACTCACGTCATCGCGGGCTCCGATCCGGGATCTCAGGCGAGAGATCCCGGATCAAGTCCGAGAGATCCCGGATCAAGTCCGGGATGACGATGGATGAGCCTCGATCCGTGATCAGGCGGACTGCTCGTCCGAGGCGGACGGCAACACCTTCTTCCAGGCGCCCTCGTAGATGACGGGGACGAACCCGATGGCCTCGTTGATGTCCAGCATCGGCCTGTTCTCCTCGGCGTTGTAGGTGATCACCCGAGGCGACTCCGGAGCCACCTGGCGCCAGGCGAGCAGCCCGGCGCATTTGACCAGCAGACCCAGCCGGTGGCCGCGATGGTGGGTGAGCACCAAGGTGTCCTCCTGATGGGTGGCGCGAGTCAGGTCGGGCCCGATCACCAGTTCGTTGAAGCCGCACAGTTCGCCGGTGGCGATGTGCTGGGCGGCGGTCACCTGCACGGTTTGGCCACCGTCGAGATAGCGAGCGTCGTGGAGCGCGATCCGCGCCGCGTCCCAGGCCTCCTCGTCGAACTCGAGGTCGCCGGCCGGCACATCGGTGGACATCCGTGACTTCATCCAGGCGTAGCCGTCGACGTACTCGCTCGGCGTCGGCAGCGTCCACTGCACCAACCGGTAGTCGGTGGACGCCTGGCGTGCCTCGGCGAGCAGCCGCTCGATCTCGTCGAACGAGCCGTTCAGGTCGAGTCGGCTGCACCGCTCGATCTGCTCCAGGGTGTAGCCGTGCCGCAGGAAGAACCGGGCCGCATGGTCGCGCGGGACCGATCCGAACCCGGTCGGTGGCACGAGACGCTCGCCGGGGGCGTCCGGATGCTGCGCCCAGGACTGCAGCACGGTCCGGCCGTGGGCATGAGCGGTCTGCTCGACGAGTTGGTAGGCGGAGGTCCCGATGCCCTGGCCCCATACCTCGGGCAGCAGTTCGATCAGCCAGTAGGCGGATCGAGAGCCGGCTTCGAGCGGAATGTCGACGCCGATCCGCCCGACGATCGTGCCGTTGAGGACGGCGAGCCACATATGGCGTAACTCGTAGTCATTGGGCAGATAGTGGGGCAATAGTGACTCTGGCTCGTGATGGTCGTCGTCATGGCCGCTGATCGCGCGGTACACCCGGTTGCGTACCTCGGTCATGGTGAGGAAGTCGGCCGCGTCCGGGGCGTCGATGGACACCGGAATCGTCAAGGGGCGGAACACGAGTTCCGCGATCGTGGTGTGGATGTCGGCAGTGATGGTCATGGTTGTTCTCTTTCAGGTTCACGCTCGCCGTCGTCGGTGGCGTGTTGTCCACGGTGGTGCGAGGGGCTCAACTGAGCTTGGGCGTAGCTGCGAAGCCGCGAGCGGTGTCGACGGTCGGTCAGTCAGAACGACGTGAGGCTGCGAACCGCGACTGGGCGGACTTCTCCCTTGACAGGGTCAGTCGTCGGTGTGCCCGGCACCGTTCTGCTGCATCGCGAGGGTGCCGGCCACCACGAACGTGACCGCCGCGTCGAAAGCGGTGGGCGTGAACCGGACGGTATGCCTATTCATCATCGGGTGACCTCCTCTCGCGTGAGAACTACGGAGAACGGTACGTCCGGACGCCGCGGTCGGTCAATGGTTCGCGAAGGTTCTTCGCGCTGCGTGGCCGGCTGGGAGTTCCCCCGGGAAACGGGACCAACGCTGATCGAGCTTGTCGGGACCTTGGTTTCGACAAGCTCAACCAGCGGTGAGAGTCTGTCGGCGCTTGCGGGTTGAGCCCGTGGAAGCCCCTTGGTAGGACGCCGCGGGTATGGGTCTCGACAAGCTCGACCAGCGGAACCGGCAATGCGGGCTTCTCGCTCAGGCCCGCACGATCTCGGGCTGAAGCTCGGGAGCCGGGGCCTTGCGCAGGCTGGCCCACAGCACGCCGCCGATCACCAGGGCGCCGCCGAGCAGTTCGAGTGGCTGGGGAGTCTCGCCCAGCGCCAGCCAGGCCGTGGTCAGCCCGGACACCGGCACCAGCATCGAGAACGGCGCCACCCGTCCGGCCGGGTGGCGGCTCATCAACCAGACCCACACCCCGGAGCCCAGCACGGTGCCGATGAGCACGGTGTAGCCGAGACCGATCCAGGCCGGCACCGCCGCCGCGGTCAGCGAGGTGGCCAGCGACGAGGCGATCCGATCGGAGCCTTCGAAGGCCAGTGAGAGGGCGAGCATCGGCAGCGGCGGCACCACCGACATCCACATGGTGAGGTGCAGCGGGTTGGGCGCCGCGGCCTGCCGGGCGGCGAGGTTGCCCAGCGACCAGCCGAGCCCGCCGAGAACCACCAGTAGGAACGGCCACCAGGAGCCGCCGGTCGCCCGGGTCACTCCCACCAGCACAAGCCCGATCACGGCCACGGCGACCCCGAGCGCCGCGCGGCCGCTGACCCGCTCGCGCAGCAGCAGCGCACCGAGCAGCACCGTGAACGGCGCGGACGACTGCAGCACCAGCGAGGCCAGGCCGGCTGGGAAGCCGGCGGCCATGCCGAGGTAGAGGCCGATGAACTGCAAGGTGCCGAAGCCCAGCCCGTAGCCGATCAGCCAGCGCAGCCGCACCTTGGGGCGCGGCACGAACAGCAGGGTGGGAATGGCCATCACGCCGAACCGCAGCGCGACCAGGAACAACGGCGGAAACTGCTCCAACGAGGCGTGGATCGCCAGGAAGTTGACTCCCCAGACCACGGCGACGCCGACGGCGAGCAGGACATGACGAGGTGGCACGGGTCCAGCCTGGAACAACTGACAGTGAAGGACAAGCAAGAGTTTCTGAACCAAAGATGTAGGTTCACTTCATGGAAGTGCGCCATCTGATGCTGCTCCGCGAGATCGCTGGACGCGGCACGCTGGCCGCGGTCGCCGCAGCCACCCATCGGACGCCGAGCGCTGTCTCGCAGCAGCTGCGCACCGCCGAGCGCGAGTTGGGCGTCAAGCTGGTCGAGCCGGTCTCGCGCGGCCTGCGGCTCACCTCCGAGGGGCAGCTGCTCGCCGAGAGTGCGGACGAGGTGGCGCGGGTGCTCGCCGAGGTGGAGGCTCGGCTGGGGGAGCGGATGGGTCAGCCCGGCGGGACGGTCTCGATCGGCACGCTGCCCAGTGCCGGCGAGGCACTGTTGCCGGGCCTGGTCGAGCGGCTGCGCGGTTCGCCGATCACGATCGAGGTGCAGGACTTCGACCTGGCCGAGGAGGGTTTCGCCGCGCGCACCCTCGACCACGATCTGGTGATCGCGCACAGCGCCGCCGGCGACGTGCCGTCCGGTGCCGAAGGGCTGGTCGCCCGGGTGCTCGCCCATGAGCCGCTCGACGTCGCCCTGCCGATCGGTCACCCGCTCGCGGCGAGGGCCGAGCTGTCACCGCAGGATCTGGTCGGCACCAGCTGGATCGCGGTGCCGCAGGGCTTCCCGTTCGACAGCGTGTTGCTGGCCATCGAGGCGGTGACCGGCTCGCAGCTGCATCGCCGGCTGCGGTTGATCGACAACCGGCTGGTCGAATCGTTCGTCGCCGTGGGGGAGGGGCTGGCGCTGCTGCCTCGATTCACCACCCGGCCCCATCCCGGGACGGTGCTGCGTCCGTTGCGCGGGGTGAACGCGCGGCGGGCGCTGGTGGCGTTGGCGCGTCCGGATCATTACGCGCGCCGTGCAGTCCGGGCCGTGGTGGGTCACTTGGAGCAGATCGGACGAGAACTGGAGTGAGCACCGTTGATCGAGCTTGTCGTGATCCTTGGGGATGCGCTGCTCAAGGCCACTCCCTCGTCATCCCGGACTTGATCCGGGATCTCTCCCCGCCTGAGAGCCCGGGATGACGTGAATGATCTGGGCCTCCCTCGCTAGAGGGGTTTTCGACAAGCTCAACCCGCAAGCGTCGACAGGCTCAACCAGCGGTGGTCGCGATCGGCGGCCACCAACCGCCCTCAATCAGGCCGGCGTGCGGACTGGCGGCCAGCCGGTGATAGAGGTAGTCACCGACCGCCGGGGTGAGCCGTCCGATCGCAGTGTGCAGCAACTCCTGGACGGCGGGCGCGGGCCAGTCCGCGGGCAGCAGTTCGGCCGGCAGTGCCGGTGCGCTGTAACGCGGCGAACCGGCGATCGTTCCGGCCTCGAACATCAGCTGCAGCGCCGCCGTCCCATCGGTGGCCGCCTGGTCCACCCGGTCGAGCAGCCGCTCGAGCTCGGCGGACGCGCGCCGCAGATCGGCGGCTCTGGCCGGAAGTGACCAGGCTGTCGCCGCCATCCGCCGGGCGGCGTCCGGATCGAGCTGCAAGGTGCCCTTCTCGACGAGTGATATGCCGTCGGCCGTCCACTGATCGACGAAGTTGGGTTCGGCCAAGCCGATCAACAGGCCCGGCCTGACCTGACCGAAACCGGCCCGGAGAGCCGCACCGAGCAGGCGCTCGCGCCGCACCCGGAGGCGTTCGGGAATGTCATGGACGACGACGTGAAATGCGCCTCCCCAGCTGGGTGTGGTGTCGCCGTAGCGCAGTCGTGACCAGCGTTCCAGGTAGTCACCGGCCAGTCGGTAGACGCTGACCCGGCCCATCCGCCGTCGGGTCAGTTGGCCTTGGCGCAGCATTCGGGCGAGCAGCTGTCGGGTCGCCGGTTCGGCGAATCCGAGGGCGTCCATCAGCTCGACCAGCACCGGTCCGGGGATCGCGTCGGCCTGCAGTGCGCCGAACAGGAAGCCGATGCCCGTGCGCGACTGCTCGGGGAGATCGTCGGTCCGGGGCATCGCGCCAGTTTAGCTACATATGACGAGTGCATCGTGAATCACGAGATGTGTGTAGGGTATTGACATGGTTGCGGAGGGCGACAGCGTCGCGAAGTCGAGTGCCGGCGAACCCGGCGACCAGGCCGTTCCAACGAGCGAGAAGCGCGCGGGGAAGCGCTGGGACGCCCGCGAGATGGTGATCGGGCTGGTGATCACCGTTGTCTTCGACGTGGGCCTGTCGATCGCCGTTTTCAGCGTGGCCAAGAACATGGGTGCCAGTGATCTGGCGGCCTATCTCTATTCGGCGATCGGTCCGGTGCTCGGCATGGCGGCCGAGTTCATCCGGCACCGGCGGATCGACATCGTCGGCGTGGTGATCCTCGCCATCATCGTGCTGTCGGTCGCCGTCACCGTGATCGGCAGCGATGACCCGACCGTGCTGCTGCTCAAGGATTCCGCGCTGACCGGCGGACTGGGGGTGCTGATCCTGGCCAGCCTCACCCCGCTGTTCCGGCGTCCGCTGATGTACTACATGGGCCGCAAATTCGGCACCGACGGCACCGAGGCAGGCGCCACCTGGTGGGAGTCGCTGTGGCAGTACCCGAGTTTCCGGCACTCGCAGCGGATGATCACCGGCGTCTGGGGTATCGGCTACCTCGCCGAAGCGGTCGCCAAGGTGATCTGGGTGCTGATGCTGCCGTTCGACACCGCCTACCTGCTCAACCAGGTCGTGCCGCTGGTCATCACCGTCGCCCTGATGGGCTGGACGATCTGGTACGCCAACCGCACCCGGCGTGCCGGTGAGCAACGCGCAGCGGCTGCCGCCGTCCGACCCGAATGAGCGCCGCGGCTGCTGCCGTCCGACCCGAATGAGCGCCGCGGCGCCGAGTGTCGGCTGACGGCTCGGCTGGCGTAGACTGTCCGCTCGATTACCCGGGTGAGAAACGAGTGATGAGACCCTGTTAACCGACCTGGAATGGTTCGAGCTGGCTGTCGCAGCCGCCTGTGTGTTGTTGGCCGCGCTGCTGGTCACCGCGGAGGCCGCGCTGCAGTCGTTCTCCAAGAGCCGCGCCCATCGCCTGCTGGACGAGGGCCGTGGTGGCGCGAAGCAACTCGTGCACATCACCGAGGACCCCGCGCCCACCCTGAACACCCTGCTTTTCGTCCGGATCCTCGCCGAGATCGTGGCCATCGTGATGGTGGCGCTGTTCGTCTTCGGCCGCTTCGAGGCCACCTGGGAGCGGGTGCTGTACTCGGTCGGGATCATGGTGCTGGTCTCGTTCATCCTGCTCGGCGTCGCCCCGCGCACCCTGGGCCGGCAGAAGGCGGACGCCGTCGCGCTGGCCGCGGCGC
The DNA here is from genome assembly GCF_047606365.1 of Micropruina sp. Taxonomy (GTDB): domain Bacteria; phylum Actinomycetota; class Actinomycetes; order Propionibacteriales; family Propionibacteriaceae; genus Micropruina. The sequence continues at coordinate 9,206 of NZ_JASGEN010000100.1, forward strand.
GTCCCTTGTCGCTGCTGACCACGGTGCTCGGCCCGATCCCGCAGGTGATGATCCTGATCGGCAACGCACTCACCCCCGGCAAGGGGTTCGCCGACGGGCCCTTCTCGTCCGAGGCCGAGCTGCGCGAACTGGTCGACTTCGCCGAGGCGTCCGACATGATCGAGGCCGACGAGCGGAAGATGATCCACTCGGTCTTCGACCTGGGTGACACCATCGCCAAAGAGGTGATGGTGCCGCGCACCCAGATGGTCTACATCGAGCACACGAAGACGGTCCGGCAAGCGGTTTCGCTGGCGCTGCGGTCGGGTTTCAGCCGGATTCCGGTGATCGGCAACGACATCGACGACATCTGCGGCATCCTCTACCTGAAGGACGCCATCCGCCGGATGTACGACAATCCGCGGGCGCAGGCGACCGAGAAGGTCGAGTCGCTGATGCGCAAGCCGACCTTCTGCCCCGACTCCAAGCCGGTGGACGAACTGCTGCGCGAGATGCAGCTCACCCGCTCGCACGTGGTGATCGTGGTCGACGAGTTCGGCGGCACGGCCGGGCTGGCGACGATCGAGGACATCCTGGAAGAGATCGTCGGCGAGATCGTCGACGAGTACGACCAGGAGGTGCCGCCGTCGGTGGAGATCGGGCCCAACCGGTTCCGGGTGTCGGCGCGGCTGTCCGTCGACGATCTCGGTGAGCTGTTCGGGCTGAAGGTCGACGACGACGACGTCGACACCGTGCTGGGTCTGATGGGCAAGGAACTCAACAAGGTGCCGATACCCGGCTCCGTGGTGGTGTGGGAAGGCATTCAGTTGGTGGCAGAACGTGGCATCGGACGCCGCAACAGCATCTTGACGGTGCTCGCGTCGTTGGTCGAAGAGCCGGCAGAGGATCCCGCCGAGGGCGGCGTCGACGCGGCCGCGAAGCTGGCGTCGGAGTCGGCGAAGCGGGCCAGTTGATGCATCGTTCCGGATTCGCCTGTTTCGTCGGACGTCCCAACGCCGGCAAATCGACCCTGACCAACGCGATCGTCGGGCAGAAGGTGGCGATCGCGTCCTCGCGTCCGCAGACCACCCGGCACGCCGTCCGAGGCATCGTGACGAGGCCGGACGCGCAACTCGTCATCATCGACACCCCCGGTCTGCACCGGCCGCGCACTCTGCTCGGCGAGCGGCTCAACGATCTGGTCTATGCGACCTGGTCGGAGGTGGACGTGATCGGCGTCTGCCTGCCCGCCGACCAGCGGATCGGGCCCGGCGATGAATACCTGGTGGGTGAGATCGCCAAGCTGCCCAAACGCCCGGTGCTGGTGGCGCTGGCCACCAAGTCCGACCTGGTCGGCAAGCAGCGGATGGCCGAACACCTGATGAAGATCGCCTCGCTGGAGGAGAAGCTCGGCATCCGCTGGGCCGAGGTGGTGCCGGTCAGCGCCGTCACCGACGACCAGGTCGACCTGGTCACCGACGTGCTGATCGGCCAACTGCCCGAAGGCCCGGCCTACTACCCGGACGGCGAGGTCACCGACGAACCGACCGAGACGCTGATCGCCGAACTGATCCGCGAGGCGGCCCTGGAGAAGATGCACGAGGAACTGCCGCACTCGATCACCGTCACCATCGACGAGATGGGCCTGCGCGAGGGACGTCCCGAGAACAAGCCACTGCTCGACGTGTTCGCCTCGCTGATCGTCGAGCGCGACTCGCAGAAGGGCATCGTGATCGGCCACCGCGGCTCGGTGCTCCGCGAGATCGGCACCGCCGCCCGCACCCAGCTGACCGCACTGCTCGGGACCCCCGTCCACCTCGACCTGAAGGTGAAGGTCCTCAAGGATTGGCAGCGCAACGCCAAGCACCTCAACCGCCTCGGCTTCTGAGCCCACGACAGGCGCTATACCCCGTATAGCCCTCCCTAACTATCTCTGCCCTCCCGCATGCGGGAGGGCAGAGATAGTTAGGGAGGGCCTTAGCGAGGCGGGGTGGAGAGCGGGGGAACCCGCAAGTCGGCAGGGGTGCGGGGTTTACTGGATCGGGCCGCGTCCGGTGGTGAGTGAGACGAACTTGGGCTTGCCGGCCCGACGGGTGGCGAGCTTGCGATCCAGCCAGACCGCGGCGCGCGAGATCAGCAGGTTGATGATGATGTAGATCACCGTCACCACGAAGTAGGTCTGCACCAGGTTGCGGGTGTTGGCGACCAGCACCCGGGCGCTCTGCTGCAGTTCGGGGTAGGAGACGACGTAGCCGAACGCGGTGTCCTTGACCACGATCACCGCCTGCGCGACCAGCGCGGGAACCACGACCCGCACCGCCTGCGGGAAGACCACGAGCCGGAACGACTGTCCGCGGGTCAGGCCGACCGACAGCCCGGCCTCGTCCTGTCCGCGGGGGATGGACAACACACCGGCGCGGAACACCTCGGCGATCACCGCCGATGCACACAGTCCGACCGGGATGACCAGCTTCAGATACTCGCTCGGATTGATGCCGTAGCTGGGCAGCGCGAACATGAACGTATAGATCACCAGCAGTACCGGGATGGCCCGGAAGAACTCGATGAAGGCGGTGGCCGGCCAGCGCAGCACGGCGATCGGCGAGAGTCGTCCGAGAGCCAGCAACAGCCCTAGTGGAACGGCGATCACCGCCGCACCCAGGGCGGCCAGCGCCGTCCGTCCGAGTGCCCCGGCGAAGTAGGACTGAATCGCGGGCTGAGTGAACGGCATCCATTTGGACGGCGCCAGCGCGCCGCTCAGATACAGCTGCCAGTAGGCGAGGCCGATGATGGTCAGCAGCAGCACGATCGAGAGCGCGGTGAACACCCGGACCCGGATGCGGGCCTTCGGGCCGGCCGTGTCGAACAGGGCATGTTGCATGCTCATCGCAACACCCGCAGCTTCGACTCGAGCCAGGCGCCGATCCCACCGGCGCCGAGCGAGATCGTGGCGTACATCGCGGCGGCCACGATGAAGGTGAGCAGGCCGAGCGCTTCGGCGTTGTTGATCTCGGACGCCACCATGGTCAGCTCGGGCATGCCGACCACGCCGGCCAGCGCCGACGAGAGCAGGATGCCGATGAACAGCGTGACCAGCGGCCCGATCACGGTACGCATGGCCTGGGGCAACACCACGTGCGCGATCACCCCGCCGAACGACAGTCCGATGGAGCGTCCGGCCTCGACCTGTCCGACGCCGACCGCGTTCACCCCGGTGCGGATCGTCTCGGCTGCGAACGCCGAGCCCACGAAGATGATGCACAAGATGACGCTGCCGACCCGTCCGAGGTTCACCCCGGCCTGCGGCATGCCGTAGACAACCAGGATCAGCAGGCTGAACAGCGGCACGTTGCGAAAGATCTCGACGAACGTCGCGGACGCCCAGCGCAGCGGCGCGATCGGGCTGATCCGGCAGGTGGCCAGGATCGCGCCGAGAAGCAGCGCGCCGACGAAGCCGACCGCGGTCAACCACACCGTGAGCCAGAGGCCGTCGAGCAGTTGACCGCCGTACTTGGAGAACAATGTGTCCATAGCGGCTACCCGATCGGGACGCCGGGGTGATCCCGGCGTCCCGATCAAGCTCAGGACTCGATCTTGCCCACCGCCGGCGCCTCCGGCGGGGTGGTGAGGTTGGTGCGGTCGCCGATGGTCAGCTGCCAGGCCTTGGCCCAGGTGCCGTCCGCTTCGAGCTTCTTGAGGAACTCGTTGACGAACGCCTTGGCGTCGCTGCCCTTCGGCACGCCGATGCCGTAGCTGTCCTTGGGGCCGAACGGCTCGCCGACGATCTTGACGGTGTTGTCGGTGACCACCTGGTTCAGCAGCAGCGCCTGGTCGATCACGTAGGCGTCGGCGTCGCCCTGCTGCACGCTCGCCACGCATTGCGCGTTGTCGGGCAGCGGTTGCAGCTTGGCGTCGGGGGCGTACTTCTTCACCGTGGTGACGCCGGTCGAGCTGGCCTGGGTGACCACCGTGCGGCCGGCCAGGTCGGCCACGCCGTGAATGGTGTCATTGTCGGACTTCACCATGATGCCGGCCTGCGACACGTAGTACGGCCCGGCGAAGTCGACCGACTTCTGCCGCTCGGGGGTGATCGAGTACGTCGCGATCACGGTGTCGACGTTGCCGTTCTGCAGCAGCGACTCACGGGTGTCGACGGTGACCTGCTTCAGTTCGGTCTTGACGTCACCCAGGATGTAGCGGCTCAGCATCTGGCCGATCGCCGCGTCGAAGCCCTTCACCTGGCCGGTGGTCGGATCGAGCAGCGAGAACAGCTCGGATGTCTCGGTGCCGCCGATCCGCAGCACGCCCGCCTTCTTCACCGCGCTCGCCCACTTGTTGCCCTGGACGGTGGCATCGTCGGCGACCGGCCCGGAGACGATCAGTGCCTGGTAGGCGTCGGCGTTGCTGGTGCCGCCCGGTGCCGGCGAGCCGCTGGAGGCCGGTTCCGGCGAACATGCGGCCACGGACCCCGCGAACAGTGCCGTCGCGGCCATCAGGACCAATGCCCGGGGTGCTCGACGTAGCTTCATCGTTCCTCAACTCCCTCAGATCAGTAGGCGATTGGTCAGACTAATCACATTGGCTGTGTCCGGCGCCAGACCAACGCGCAGCATCGGGCCAGTCCGGACCCGAAAGGGTGGTAGAGGTCCGTCGGTCGAGCTTGTCGAGACCCTGGACCTCCGGCCGCAGCGGAGGGCTCAACAAGCTCAACCAGCGGTGGTCGCGGTCACCGGTTGGGGGTGGGTCAGACCAGGGACGCGGCGAGGTCGATCAGGGCTTCATCGCTGCCTCGCGGACCGACCAGGCAGATGCCGAGCGGACCCCCGGACGTGGTGAGCAACGGTGCGCTGACGGCGGGCCGTCCGGTGATCCCGGCGATGCAGGTGAGCCGGAAGGTGGCCTGACGATGCGCGTCCACCTCGGCCGCGGACGCCCAGACGCGAGGCGCCGGGCCGGCCGCCGAGGGCAGCACCAGCACAGTGTCGCCGAGTGCGGCGTCCAGTGCGGCGCGGAGTACGGCCAAGGTGGCGCGGGCGTCCTCGTCCTGGCTCACGGTGATGCCGGACGCCGCCGCGAACCGTTCCCCGGCGGCCCCGCGCAGCGCGTCCGGATGAGCTTCAACCCAGGCGCCGTGTTGCTGCCAGGCCTGAAACGCCTGATGAACCCGGAATGCCTCGGCGGCGACCGCCAGGTCGGGCAGTGGGATGCCGGACGCCGCGTCCGAGAAGTGCTGTTCGACGAAGGCCTGGAACACTTCGGCGATGCCGGGCTCCAAGGTGGGCAGCGACTCGGCCAGGTGGAACGCGGGGACGGTGCTGTCTGTCCCCTGCTCATCGGAAGTGACCGAAGGAACCGTCCCCGGTGACCAAAGGAACCGTCCCCGGTGACCGGGAGAACCGTCCCCGGTGACCGGAGGAACCCCAGTGACCGGAGGAACCCCGGTGACCGGAGGAACCGTCCCCGCGGTCCACACTTCCCCCTCGGTGCACTCTGCGGAGCCGAGCAGGACGGACGCGGCCCGGCGCAACAGTCCGGGATCGCGGGTCAGCAGGCCGACGGTGTCGAAATCGGGGGCGAGGGGGAGCAGGCCGCCGGCAGGGACCCGGCCGTGGGTGGAGCGCCAGCCCCACAGGCCCTGGTAGCTGGCCGGCACCCGCACCGAGCCGCCGGTGTCGGTGGCCAGGCCGATGGACGCCGCACCGAGCGACACAGCGGTGGCGCTGCCGCTCGACGAACCGCCCGGCAGCCCACCGGGGACGACTGGGTTCACCGGTGTCCCGTAGTGCGGGTTGTCGCCGGCCAGGCTGTAGGCGAACTGGTCGGTGCGGGCGATGCCGGCCACCGCGGCACCCGCTGCGCGCAGTTGCGCGACCGCGGCACTGTCGGCCGGCTCGGGGTCTGCTTCGGCGAGGAAGGCTGGGACGCCGGCGCCGATCGGGTGTCCGGCGAGGGCGAACAGGTCCTTCACCGCGACAATTTCACCGTCGAGGATGCCGGTGCCGGTCGGAGCGGCCAGCGGATCGCCGACCACCCGCCACACCGCCCGGTCGAAGGTCGCCGGTGGGGGAGCGACGTGGGCGATCCGCACCCGCCACGCGCCCTGCGGATCCCTGCCCCACACCTGGGTCTGCAGCCCTCGTCCACCCCGTGAGGGGGCGGTGACGGCGACGAGGCAGGCGGCGTCCGGGCCCAGCGGAAGCAGCCGGACCTCGGCCAATGCACGGGCCGGTGCGCCGCCGCGCACCGAACGGAAGTCGTGGATGGCCCGATGGCCCACCAGCAGTCCGCCCGGGTCGCCGCGCAGGATGTCGGGGGAGTCGTCGAACAGTTCGTCCATGGCTGCCAGGTCGTCGCTGCCTAGAGCGAGTTCGTAAGCGGCGAACGCCTCGAGGAGACCCGGTGGGGCGTCGCTGATCATGCGGCGGAGGGTCTCGACAAGCTCGACCAGCGGCGAGGTGGGCGTACTCGGAAGAGTCTCGACAAGCTCGACCAGCGGTGGGGTGGGCTCGACCGGCGGTGGGGTGGGTTCAGTCACCGAAATCCGCCTTCCGGATGCGGGCATGGACGCCTTTGACCAGGTCGACGACCTGGGAGATGTCGAAGTCGGTGGCGGCACTCAGATACGCATAGGCCAGATGGCGTTCCATGCCGTAGCGGGCCTGCAGCAGGCCGAGCGCGGCCCGCACGCAGTTGGCAGTGGCGACGTCCAGGTCGGCGTCCAGGCCGGTCGGGATCAGGTACTCGCGCGTCTCGGCGAGCGGGCCCGCCACCGCGCCGAACCGCTCCAGGGCCTCGGAGGCAGGCACCACGTCGAGCCGGACGGTGGCCCGCAGCGACGCCTCCAGCGCGGTCAGCGCCACCTCGCCGTCGCCCTGGGCGAAGTGCGGGTCGCCGACGTAGGCCAGCGCGCCGGGCACCTGCACCGGCAGATACAGCGTGGCGCCCTCGACCAGCAGGTTGATGTCGATGTTCCCGCCGTGCGGCCCCGGCGGCACCGAATGCGGTCGGACCTGGCCGGCCGCCGCCACTCCCAGCACGCCGAGGAAGGGTCGCAGCGGGAACCGGACCACGCCCGGCCCGTCGGTCCGCAACGGCAACTCACCGTGCGCACCGTCGGCGGTCTCCACCACGGGGGTGAACACGCTGACTGTGCCCGGTCCGGCGGGCATTTCGCCGGGCAGCGCACCGCGTCCGTGCCGGTTCGAGATCACCCCGTACGGCACCCGTCGATCGAGTCGCAGCACCGTGATGGCCAGCAGGTCGCCGACCTGGGCGCCGCGCACCTCGATCGGTCCGGTGACCAGGTGGGGCCCGTCCACGCCCGGATCGTGCGGACGGCTGGAGCGGGCCAGATCGACGGCCTCGGTCAGCACCTGATCGGGCCGGACGCCGTGGCGCCCGAAGAAGGCGAGCGGGTCGCGTCCCTGATCCTCCAGCACCCCCTCGTGGGAGAGCGTGTCGATGGTCACCGTTTCACCGGGAGCCACGCTCAGCACGGGCGCATCGGACGCGCAGGGCAGCCGTCCCCACAACAGCTGCTCGGGACGGGCGGCCAGGTAGTGGTCGCCCGGCAACTCGCCCTCGCCGCGCTGCAGCACGGCGCCGCGCAGATCCACCGCGCCGGTGGTCACCGCAGCTCCGGCTCGGAACGCAGGATCTCGTCCAGCCCGGCGATGAGTTCGCCCACGTCGGCGAGATGGTCGTCCATGGCCCGTCGCGCGGCCGCCGGGTTGTGCGCCGCTAGGGCCGCATACAGGCGCTGGTGTCCCTCGATCGAGTTGCGCCGGCCCTCGCGGGCCAGGTGCGAACGCAGCCGGACGTCGTGCACCAGGCCGTTCATCGCCTCGCAGACGCCGACCAGCAGCGGGTTGCCGGCGGCCACGGCCAGCCGGCGGTGGAACTCGACGTCGAGCCGCAGAGACTCTTCGGCGGTCAATCCGGCGTGGCTCTCGCGCAGGATCTCGTCGAGCTGGGCCAGGTCGAGTTCGGTGGCGCGCAGCGCGGCCAGCTCGGCGACCTGGGGCTCGACGATCCGGCGCAGCTCGGCGGCCTGGGCGAACTCCCTCGCGCCCTCGTCGGTGGACGGCTCGAAGCTGAGCGCCAGCTGGGGTTCGGGGGGAGCGCAGACCACCGTGCCACGCCCCGGACGTCGCTCGATCAGCCGGCGGTCCTCCAGGGCCCGCAGCGCCTCCCGCAGGGTGGCCCGGGAGATGTTGAGGGTGGCGCACAGCTCGCGCTCGGGCGGCAGCTTGTCGCCGGGGGAGAGGTCGTCGGCGATGTGCCGTTCGAGCCGCGCGGCCACCTCGGCGCTGATGGTGCGCGGTCGCGGAGCGGTGAGAACCATGGCTGTCCTTGTGTCGGTCGTGGGCTTCCGTCCGGGGGTGGGACGGTTGGCGGTCCCGGAATCACATTGGTATGTTGGTCGGACCAAGTTGCCTCGACTCTACCGCACCGGATCCGCCGGACGCATCGAGTGGGGGCCGAAATCCGCAGGTTGCAGCGCCGCCACCGCCCGAGGCCGGACCCCGTCCGGACGCAAGGAGGTCGTTGTGCCCGAGACCGGATCGCTGCAGCGCGTGGTGTCGCCGCTGCCGCTGATGCTGGCGCTGACGTTCTCCACCGGAATCGTGGACGCCGTCGGCTACCTCGGGCTCGACCGGGTGTTCACCGGCAACATGACCGGCAACGTGGTGATCCTGGCGATGGCGCTGACCGGCGCCGATGGGCTGCCCGTGGTCGGTCCGGTGCTCGCACTGCTCGGCTTCGCCGCCGGTGCCGCGGCGGGCGGACGCGCGCTGCGAAAGGCCGTGGTCGGCTGGTCGGCGGCGACGTCCGGAATCCTGTCCGCGGTCGGAGTGAGCCTGGTCGCGGTCACGGTGATCCTCGCCGTCCCCGGCCTGGACGAGCCGCGCAAGCTGCTGGTCACCACGCTGCTCGGCGTCGCGATGGGTGCCCAGGCGGCCGCCGCGCGCCACCTCGCGGTCAAGGATGTGACCACCGTGGTGGTCACCTCGACGATCACCGCGCTGGCGTCCGATTCGTTCCTGGGCAGCGGTGCCGGCTCACACTGGCGGCGTCGCGGCAGCGCCGTCGTCCTGATCATGGCGGGCGCGCTGGTCGGCGCCCTGCTGCTCCAGCTTCATCTGGCGGCGGGGCCGGCACTCGCCGCGCTGGTCACCTTCGCCGTCACCTGGTCGGGTCACCGCGGCCGGGTCCGTCCACCCGAACCAGTGAGGACCGCATGAGCGTCAACCCCGTCGATCCGCCCCACCGGCTGCTGATGGGCCCCGGCCCGATCAACGCCGACCCACGCGTGCTGCGGGCCATGTCGGCCGGTCTGGTCGGCCAGTACGACCCGGTGATGACCGACTACATGGCCGAGACCCAGGAGCTGTACCGGCGGGTGTTCCGCACCCGCAACGACGCCACCCTGCTGGTCGACGGCACCTCGCGAGCCGGCATCGAGGCGATCCTGGTCTCGCTGCTCGAGCCGGGTGACCGGGTGCTGGTCCCGGTCGCCGGCCGCTTCGGCCAGCTGCTGGCCGAGATCGGTGAGCGTTGTGGCGCCGAGGTGCACACCATCGAGCGGGAGTGGGGCACGGTCTTCACCGCCGACGAGATCGAGGCCGCGCTCGACCGTGTCCATCCCAAGGTCCTCGCCATCGTGCAGGGGGACACCTCCACCACCATGTGCCAGCCGTTGGCCGAACTGGGCCGGCTGTGCCGCGAGCGCGGCGTGCTGTTCTACTCCGACATCACCGCCTCGATCGGCGGCAACCGGTTCGAGATGGACGCCTGGGTCCTGGACGCCGCGTCCGCGGGCCTGCAGAAATGCCTGGGCGGGCCGTCCGGCAGTTCGCCGATCAGCCTTTCGGACGCCGCGGTCGAGGTGATCCGCGGCCGCCGGCACATCGAGGCCGGCATCCGCGAGGACGACGACGAGGCGCTCGGCACCCGGATCGCCTCCAACTACTTCGACCTCGGGATGATCCTCGACTACTGGGGCCCGCGCCGGCTGAACCACCACACCGAGGCCACCTCGATGCTCTACGGCGCCCGCGAATGCGCCCGGCTGCTGGTTGACGAGGGCATGGACGCCGCCGTCGCCCGGCACGCCCGGCACGGCCGGGCGATGACCACCGGCCTGGTCGCTCTCGGCCTGCGGCTGTTCGGCGACCAGCGGTACCGGATGAACAACGTGGTCGCGGTGTACATCCCGGACGGCGTGAACGGCGACGCGGTCCGGGCCGGCCTGCTCAACGATTTCGCGATCGAGATCGGCACCTCGTTCGGCCCGCTGCACGGCCTGGTCTGGCGGATCGGCACCATGGGCTACAACGCCCGCACCGACACCGTGCTGACGACTTTGGCCGCGCTGGAGCAGGTGCTCCGAGCCGCCGGCACCAACCCCACCCCCGGAGCCGGAGTCGCTGCCGCCAAGGAGGTGTACGCCCGATGAGGGCAGAGCCGCCGCCGGAGCCCACCATGCTCGCGGCCGGCCGGCGCGCCTATGACCGCTGCGACGAACTGGCCGCGCTGAGCGCGATCAAGGGCAGCATTCACCGCTTCCACCTGACCTCGCAGCACGCCTGGGCGAACGCCCTGGTCGGACGCTGGATGACCGCCGCCGGGTTGCGTACCCGGATCGACGCCGCCGGCAACCTGATCGGCCGGATGGAGGGCCGTGAACCGGGCCTGCCGGCGGTGATGCTCGGTTCGCACATCGACACCGTGCCGGACGCCGGACGCTACGACGGTCCGCTGGGCGTGGTGCTCGGCATCGAGGTCGCCGAACTGCTGCGCGAGGCGATGCCGTCCATGCCGCATGCACTGGAGGTGGTGGCGTTCAGCGACGAGGAGGGCACCCGGTTCCCGCAGACCATGCTGGGCAGCAAGCCGGTCGCCGGTGACTGGCAGGACGAGTGGCTCGACCAGACCGACGAGACCGGCACCAGCCTGCGGCAGGCGTTCAAGGACTTCGGCCTCGACCCGGCCAAGGCGCGCACCGCAGCCCGCCGTCCGGACGAACTGGTCGCCTATCTGGAGGCACACATCGAGCAGGGCCCGCTGCTGGAGGCACAGGCCCGTCCGCTGGGCGTGGTCACCTCGATCGCCGGCGCCCGGCGCATCGCGCTGACCATCACCGGCGAAGCCCGGCACGCCGGCGGCACCCCCTACGACCGGCGCCGGGACGCCCTGGTCGGCGCCAGCTTCGCCGTCCTGGCGATCGAGTCGATCGCCAAGCGCCGCGACATCATCGGCACCGTCGGCGAGATCGAGGCCTTCCCCGGCGCAGTCAACGTGGTGCCGGGCCGGGTCGAGTTCAGCCTCGACCTGCGCGCCGAAACCGATGAAGCCCGCGACGCCGGGTGGGACGAGATCCGCGACACCATCGGCCGGGTCTGCGTCGAACGGAAGCTCAACTTCCACTGGACCGAGGAGCACCGGGCGCACGCGGTGGTCTGCGCCGACTGGCTGATGGAGGCCATCGCGGACGCCGTGGTCGCCACCGAGGGCAGTGCCGAACCGGTGCCCCGGTTGTACAGCAGGGCGGGCCACGACGCGATGGTGATGGCCGATGTCACCGAGGTCGGGATGCTCTTCATCCGTTGTGAGGACGGCATCTCGCACGCCCCGGCAGAGGCGGTCACCGTCTGGGATGTCGCCCTGGCCGCGGAGGCGTTCGCCACCGCGACCCGCACCGTATTGACCACGGATCGGAGCCGTCATGCGTAAGATCTTCCGCTCCCGGCAGACCCTGATCGGCTCCGCGCTGGTGCCTGCCGACGTCGAGGTGGACACCGACACCGGGCTGATCACCGCCGTCCGCACCGGCGAGGAGTTGCGGGCCGCGCTGGCCCTGGACGCCTCCTGCGATGCCGGGCATTCGGCGTCCGGGACGCTGGTGATCAACGTGCCGGACGAGGTGATCCAGCTGCCGGCCAATGTGGACTGCCACGTGCACGTCAACGAGCCCGGCCGCACCGAGTGGGAGGGCTTCGCCAGTGCCACCGAGGCGGCGGCCTACGGCGGCATCGGCACCATCGTCGACATGCCGCTGAACTCGATCCCGCCGACCGTGGACAGCGACGCGCTGGCGGTGAAGCGGGCGGTGGCCTCGGGCAAGATCTTCGTCGACGTGGGCCTGTGGGGCGGCGCCGTGCCGAGCAACCTGGGCAGCTTGGAGGAGCTGTGGGAGCAGGGGGTCTACGGCTTCAAATGCTTCCTGGTCGATTCCGGTGTCCCCGAGTTCCCACCGCTGGACGGCGGCGACTTCGCCCGGGCGATGGCCGAGGTGGCGAGCTTCGACGGGCTGATGATCGTGCACGCCGAAGATCCGGACGTGCTGGGCGCCATCCCGGCCTGGTCCAGCCGGCGCTACACCGATTTCGTCGACTCGCGTCCGCCCGAGGCCGAGGTGCGGGCCATCGAGACGGTGATCGAGCAGGTGCGCCGGCACGGCACCCGCGCACACATCCTGCACGTCTCCAGTGCACGTGCCCTGGAGCCGATCGCCGCGGCCCGGGCCGAGGGCCTGCCGCTGACCGCCGAAACCTGCCCTCACTACCTGATCTTCGACTCCGAGAACGTCCCGGACGGCGCCGCCGAGTTCAAATGCTGCCCGCCGATCCGGGATCCCGGCAACCAGCGTGAGCTGTGGCAGGGGCTGGTCGCCGGCGTCCTGGACTGCGTGGTGTCGGACCATTCGCCGTCCACCGTCGAAGAGAAGACCAAGGGCGGCGGCGACCTGGCCCAGGCCTGGGGCGGCGTGTCCAGCCTGCAGGTCACCTTCCCGGCCATGGTGGACGCCGCGGCCGACCACGGCATCGGCTTGCCGCAGGTCAGCGCCTGGATGTCCGCCGGACCGGCCCGGGTCGCCGGGGTGGCCGGCAAGGGAGTACTCGAGGCCGGCGCGGACGCCGATCTGATCTGGTACGAGCCCGGACGCGAGATCGCCGTCGACGGCAGCCGGCTGGCTCATCGCAACAAACTGACCGCCTACACCGGCCGGGTGCTGTCCGGCAGCGTGCGACGCACCGTGCTGGCCGGGAAGACGGTCTTCGACGGTCATGACCTGGCCGAGCCCGCCGGACGGCTGCTGCGGCGGGACGGCTGAGGTGGTCGGACGGGGCCGCGCGGCGGTCGAACTGGTCGCCCAGTTACGCCCCACCGGCACCAGTCAGGAGGCGGTGCTCACCGAGTTGCGGCGGGTGCTGGCCTCGGGCCGGGTGCGGGCCGGCACCGTGGTCCCGCTGGACCAGATCGCGGCCGCCTTCGGGGTGAGCCGGACGCCGGTGCGTGAGGCGCTGAAGTCGCTGATCGGCGAGGGACTGATCCGGCACAACCACCGCGGCGGTTACCTCGTCCACGCCCCGACCCGGGACGAGTTCGTCGAACTGTACACCATCCGCTCGGCCCTGGAACAGGCCGCCCTGGCGAGTGCCGTGCCGCGGGCCGGCGAGGACGACCGGCAGTTGGTCCGAGAGATCGTGGAACGCCAACGGGACGCTCTGGCGTCCGGCGACGTCAGCGGTTGGGACGCCGAGGGCCGGGCCTTCCACGAAGCCCTCGCAGCGCCCTGCGGCATGCCGCGGCTGTGCCTGCTGCTCCGGAACGCCGCCAACTCCTCGGCCGCCGCCCGTCCGATGCAACGGCTGCGGCTGGCCAGGGTGCGGGCGCTGCACGCCGACCACGAGGCGCTGGCCGAAGCGTTCACCGAGGGCGCCGCCGAACGGGTGGTGAGCCTGGCCGGCGAGCATCTGCACCGCGTCCGGAACTGGGTGCTGGACAGCTTCGACACGCCGTCCTGAACCCCCACCGAGCGAACTCCTTCACCCGTTGGTCGAGCTTGTCGAGACCTCAGAGGCTGCGTTGCTGAAGGGGTTTCAACCAGCTCAACCAGCTGGGGACGTCATCCCGGACTTGATCCGGGATCTCTCCACGACTGAGATCCCGGGGCGGAGCCCGGGATGACGTGAATGATCAGCACTTCCCGATGTGCCCCAAACCCGCGAATCGGCGGGGCCACCCGGAAGGGTGGCCCCGCCGATCGGCGAGCGGGTCAGTGTTCGGCGGGTTCCTTGGCGCGGGTGCCGTCGATGTGGATGTCCGGCTCGTAGGAGTCCGGACCCAGGGTGCCGCCGCTCTCCAGCGTGCGGGCCTCGGTGTCCTGCACCTGAAGCGGCGGCGCCGCGGCCAGGTCGGACGGCTCATCCGGGGTGCCCGGCAGGAACACGTTGAAGAACAGGTTCAGGGCCACCGCCATGATCGCCGAGGCGCTGATGCCGGAGTGGAAGATGGTCACGAACCAGTCCGGGAAGCTGTGCCAGAAGTTCGACGACACCACCGGGATCAGCCCGAACGCGACTGACGCGGCCACGATCACCAGGTTGTTGTTGCCCTGGTAGTTGACCTTCGACAGGGTCCGGACGCCGGACGCCGCGACGGTGCCGAAGAGCACGATGCCGGCACCGCCGAGCACCGGGCCCGGGATGATGCTGAACAGGGCCGCGGCCATCGGCGACAGGCCGAGGATGACCAGCAGGCCACCGCCGGCGGCGACCGCGAAGCGGCTCTTGATGCCCGACAGGGCCACCAGGCCGACGTTCTGGGCGAACGCGGTCGCCGGGAACGAGTTGAAGACCGGCGCGATCATCGACGAGGCCATGTCGGCGCGCAGGCCGTCGCCCACCCGCCGGGCGTCGACCTTGCTGCCGACGACCTCACCGACCGCGAGCAGGTCGGCGGTGGTCTCGACCATGATCACCAGGATGACGATCAGCATCGAGATGATGGCGCCGGCCTCGAAGATCGGCATGCCGAAGGCGAACGGCTGCGGCAGCGCCACCGGCGCGGCGGCCGACACCGGCGCCAGGCTGGTCTGGCCGGTGAACAGCGCCACGATGGTGCCGATCGCCAGGCCGAGCAACACCGCCATCCGGGAGAGGATCTCGATCTTGCTGAGCACGATCACCACGGCGAAGGTGAACAGTGCCAGGCCGACGCTGGGCAGCGAGGCGAAGTTCGGGTTGGCCACGCTGGCGCCGTTGACGGTGATGGTGGCGTTGCCGGTGATCCAGCCGGCCGCGACCGGCATCAGCGACAGGCCGATCACGGTGATGATCGACCCGGTGACCACCGCGGGGAAGAAGCGGACGATCCGGGCGAAGAACGGGGTGATCAGCAGGCCGATCGCACTGGCGGCGATGACGGCGCCGTAGGCGGACTGCAGGCCGACGCCGGCGCGGTCGCCGATGATCGCCAGAATGGTCGACACCGCGGCGAAGGAGGTTCCCTGGACGAGTGGCAGCTGGGCGCCGAAGCCGCGCACGCCGAGTGTCTGCAGCAGCGTGGACACGCCGCTGACGAACAGGCCGCAGGCGACCAGCAGCGCCTTCTCGGCGGTGTCCAGGCCGGCGGCGCCACCGACGATCAGCGGCACGGCGATCACGCCGCCGAACATGGCCAGGATGTGCTGGACGCCGTAGCCGATGGTGGGGCCGACGCCGAGCTTCTCGTCCTCGGGACGGCTGCCGACGGGCAGGTCGGGTAGTTCTGACTCGGTTGTTGTGGGTTCGTGGGTGTCGATCATGGCCGGGGGCCTCTCTGGGTGAAGTCCGGGAGTCCGGCGGACGCCGGGGCTGGTCTGCCCCGGCGCCTGCCGGCTAGGTGGGGCCGGGCGGTGCGCCCGGTCGTGCGCAGGTCTCGGTCAGACGAAGGTGGGGACGTCGATCCAGGCGTCCGGCTCGGGGGTGACCCCGTCGCGGATGATGGTTCCCTCGATCAAGCCGTAGGGACGGTCGGCGGCGTAGAACACCTCGTTGGGGTTCTCCAGGCCGAACGGGCTGAGGTCGTAGACGAAGTGGTGCTTGTTCGGCATCGCGAACTTCACCTCGGCGATCTCGGGGAAGGCCTCGATGGCGGCCTTGCCCATCTCCCACAGGGTCTGCTGCAGGGCCAGCGAGTGCACCGTGGCGAAGGTGGCCAGGAACACCTCGCTGACGCCGGCGTAGACCGCGTTGTAGTCGATGCCGGCCTCCACCGCCTCGGGCAGGTAGCGCCAGCGTCCGGTGACGGAGGTCGCCATGATCCGATCGTTGGTCTCGACCAGGGTGGTGTACTTGTCCCGCGGGAAGCCGTGGAACTCGCTGCCGGTGGACTTCAGCACGGTGAGGTCCTTCAGGCCTGCCAGCACGTGGGTCTTGCCGTCGATCTTCTGCACGGCGGCCAGCCGGGTGGCCTGACCCTTGCGGACGAAGGAGTGGTCGTGCTCTGCGCCGTCGACCAGAATGCGCTCCCACTCGTACAGCTCGGCCTGCCACAGGCCGCCCTCGATCCACTCGAAGGACGAGACGAAGTGGTCGCCCAGCTTCAGCAGGAACTCCTCGGGCGAGCCGATCCCGTACTCCTTGGCGAACGCGAAGACGGTGTTCTTCTGGGTGTCGGTGGCGACCACCAGGCCGTTGTCGCCGACCAGGTAGGAGTCGAGCAGTTGGGCACCCCGCAATTGGCTGCTGACATTGAGATCCTCGATCTCGTGGCGGGCCGTGTCCCGGGTGATCTTGACGACCCGGTTCTCGGCCTTGCCGTATTTGTTGGCGCCAAGGCTGACGGTGACGGACATGTACTTCAACTCCCTCGATAGGTGGAATAGGCGAAAGGCGAAAGCAGCAGCGGCACGTGGTAATGGGCCGCGCCGGAATCGATGGCGACGGTGATGGTCACCGACGGATAAAAGGTGGGGATGCCGAGGTCGGCGAAGTAGCCGCCGGTGTCGAAGATGACGTGATAGGTGCCGCTGGGCAGGCTGTCGGGACCGAACGCGGGCACTCTGCCGTCGGCGTCGGTGACGCCCTGGGCGATCACGACCAGGTCGGCGTCGGTCATCCGGACGGCGACCCCGGCGGCCGGAACGCCGCGGGATCCGTCCAGGACGTGGGTGGTGACGAAGCTCATCCGACGACCTCCCGCTCGAGGCGCAGCAATGCGATCTCGCGCAACTGGCCGGCCACCACGCCCGCCTCTGTCGCGTCGTCGTTGTTCAGCCGCTCGGTCAGCGCGGCCAGCATTTCCTCGGCCGTGCGTCCGGCGGCACGGATCAGGAAGACCCTGCCGAAGTGCTCCTCGTAGGCGAGATTCCCTTCGGCGAGCGCCTGCTGGACGGCTGCGCTGGAGTTGCCGACGCCGGCCTGCTCGCCTGCTGAATGGGCGGCGTTGGCGGCGCCGAGAGCCTCGACGCGGGGCCGCTCGCCGATCCGCGGGTGGTGCGCCAGGGCGCCGTCCACCTCGGCAGCGGTCCAGGTTCGGGAGGTCTCGGCGGCCCGATCGAGCAGTGCGTCCCGTGAGATGAACGGACGGCCGCTCACCAGTTCGCCGACCCAGGAATCGACGTCCGCGCAGGCGGCCAGCACCGCCGCGGCTGCTGCGGCGTCCAGCTCATTGAATTCTTCGACTGTCATGCGCTCCCCGAATCGCGTGGTCCGACCACTTGTCTCGGGAATGACGCTAAGTGAGCTCTTTGCGTGCCAAATGTCGCAGTTATGACGGCTGGGTAACGCCGGAAAATATCCGCCCCGGCGGCCACCGCGATGTGGCAGGGGGCGGCCCTGGTACGAGCAGAACCCCTGAGGGTCTGAATTCTCCCCGCCGACGGTGGGGAGGATTCAGACCCTCAGGGGTTCTTTCCGGGAAGCGATCAGCTTGAGCCGAGGGTGACCTGAGCGGTGTGCTCCTGGCCGTCGCGCAGGTAGTTGATGGTCACCGTGCTGCCCGGCGCATGGAACCGGATCGCCGCGATCAACCCGTCGGCGGTGGTGGTGTTGACGTCGTCGACGCGGGTCACCACATCGCCGGCCTGCAGGCCCGCGGCCTGGGCCGGGCCGCCGTCGGTGACGCCGGCAAGCGAGACGCCGTCCGAGGTGGTGTCGGTGGCCGAATCGCCGGCCTGCAACCGGACGCCGAGGCTGGCGTCGGCGGCCGACCCGTTCTGGATCAGGTCGTTGGCGATCCGCACCGCGACGTCGGAGGGGATGGCGAAGCCGAGGCCGATGCTGCCGGATTCACCCGAATCACTGAGCGAGGCGCCGGCGGCGTTGATGCCGATCACCTGCCCGTTGAGGTTGACCAACGGCCCGCCGGAGTTGCCCGGATTGATCGCGGTGTCGGTCTGCACCGCCTGATAGACGGCTTCACCGCTGGTGCCGGAGCGCACCGGCCGGGCGGTGGCGGACACGATTCCGCTGGTCACCGTCTCGCTGAGGCCGAGCGGGGCGCCGACCGCCACCACCGACTGTCCGACGACCACCGAAGACGACTTGGCGAAGGTCGCGGGCTTGAGCAGGCTGGCTTTCGCCCCGCTCACCTTGATCACGGCCAGGTCGTTGTTGGCGGAGGTGCCGACCACGCTGGCCTGGGCGGTCGACCCGTCCTCGAAGGTGACCGTGATGTTGCTGGCTGAGCCGCCCGTCCGAGTCGGGTTGGACGAGGTGGCGCTGCTGGACACCACGTGATCGTTGGTCAGAATGTGCCCGTCGGTGTCCAGGACCACCCCGCTGCCGATGCTGGTGCCGCCGGCGGAGCGCACCGTGATCGTCACCACCGATGGCGAGATCTTCGCCGCCGCCGCGGTCACGGTGCCGTCCAAGGTGGCCGGCTGCGCGACCGGGACCGCGCTGACCGGCGCCGAGGCGGTCAGCCCGGACGGCCCCAGCAGCGCATACCCGCCGACGCCGGCACCGGCGCCGACAACCGCGGCGAGAGCGGTCG
>NZ_JASGEN010000101.1:0-24081 GCF_047606365.1 Micropruina sp.
CTCCGTCACCCCGGTGGCCTCCGTCACCCCGGCAGCGGCCTCCGTCACCCCGGTGGCCTCCGTCACCCCGGCAGCGGCCTCCGTCACCCCGGTGGCCTCCGTCACCCCGGTGGCCTCCGTCATCCCGGCGAACGCCGGGATCTCTGCCGCAGCTCGTCTGTCAGCCTGAGATCCCGGGGCAAGCCCGGGATGACGAGAAGTCGCCTCGGCACCAGGAGCCGCCTCGGCACCGGGGGCCACATCGTCACGAGGGGCGGCGAAGAGGTCGCCGAGCAGGTCGTCCTTCTCGGTCTCGATCCAGGCGATCGGCTGGCCGACCGGCACCTGGTCGCCGGGCTGGGCGAGGATCTCGGTCAGGGTGCCGTCGCAGGTCGATTCGACGTCCATGTCGACCTTGTCGGTGGTCACCACCACCACGGCGTCACCGTCGGCGACCGGGCCGCCGACCTCGACCAGCCACTCCTCGACGGTGCCGAACTCCATCGTCATCGACATCTTCGGCATCAACAGCGGGACTCGGGGCATCGCTCACCACTCCCCGACCAGGGCGGACGCCGCGGCGACGATGTCCTCGATCTGCGGCACGGTGGCCCGCTCCAGCTTCGGGCTGTACGGAATCGGGGTGTCCAGGCCGCAGAGCCGCCGGATCGGGGCCTGCAGGTCGCCGAACACCTCCGACTCGGCGATGCTGGCCGACACCTCGGCCATGAACCCGCCGGTCTTCGCGGCCTCCTGCACCAGCAGCACCCGTCCGGTGCGGGACACCGAGTTCAGGATCAGGTCGACGTCCAGCGGCTTGATGGTGCGCGGGTCGATCACCTCGGCACTGATCCCGGACGCGGCCAGTTGCTCGGCGGCCTCCAGCGAACGCTGCACCTCGACCGAGGTGGCCACGATGGTCAAATCGGTGCCGGCCCGGGCGATGGTGCCCTCGCCCAGATACGCCTTGGGGAACACCTCGGGCACCTCGAAGGTCTGCTTGTAGAGCAGCTTGTGCTCCAGCACCAGCACCGGGTTGGGGTCGTCCAGGGCGGCCAGCAGCAGCGAGCCGGCGTCCGTCGCGTTGGACGGCATCACCACCTTGAGCCCGGGGATGTGCGCGAACCAGGCCTCCAGCGACTGGCTGTGCTGGGCGGCGGCGCCGGTCCCGGAGCCGCCGGGCGCCCGGATCACCAACGGGACGTCAGCCTGCCCGCCGACCATGAAGTGCAGCTTGGCGGCCTGGTTCACCACCTGGTCCATGGCCTGGCAGAGGAAGTCGGAGAACTGGATCTCGACGATCGGCCGCATCCCGGTCAGCGCCGCGCCGACGCCCATGCCGACGATGCCCAACTCCGAGATGGTGGTGTCCCGCACCCGGTCGGTGCCGAACCGCTGGTACAGGTCGTTGCTGACGCCAAACGCGCCGCCGTAGACGCCGACGTCCTCACCCATCAGGAAGACCCGGTCGTCGTCGGTCATCGCCTGCGCCATCGCCTCACGGACGGCCTCGGCGTAGGTCATGCTGCGGGTGCCGCTCATGCCCGCGCCTCCATCGGACGGGCGTCCACCGGCGACGCCGCGTAGACGCCGGCCAGCATCGCCTCCACCGTCGGCTCCTCGCCCTGGGTGCCGAACCGGACGGCCTCCCGGATCTCGTTGCGCACGTCGTCACTCATCGCGTTCAGCTGGTCCTGGGTCACGACGCCGCGCTCCAGCAGGACGTCGGCGTAGGCCGCGATCGGGTCGTCCGCCCGCCACTGCGCGATCTCTTCGCGGGTGCGGTACAGGTTCTTGTCGGACTTGGAATGGCCGCGCCAGCGATAGGTGAGCGCCTCGATGAAGGTCGGCCCGTCGCCGGCCCGGGCCCGGGTCACCGCCTGGCTGACCGCTTCGAAGACGGCCTCGACGTCGTTGCCGTCCACGGTCTCGCCGGGGACGCCGTAGCCGGCGGCCTTGTCGCTCATCCGCTCGACCTTGAACGCCTTCTCGCTGGACATCGACATGCCGTACTTGTTGTTCTCGCAGATGAACACCACCGGCAGGCTCCACATCGACGCCAGAGTGAGCGCCTCGTGCCAGGCGCCCTCACCCACCGCGCCGTCGCCGTGGAAGCACAAACAGACCTGATCGGTACCGCGCAGCTGGTTGCTCAGCGCCGCACCGGCCGCGATCGGCGGCCCGCCCGCGACGATGCCGTTGGCGCCCAGGTTGCCGGTGGCGACGTCCGCGATGTGCATCGAGCCGCCGCGGCCCCGGCAGTAGCCGTTGTCGCGGGCCAGCAGCTCGGCCATCGAGCGGCCCAGGTCGGCGCCCTTGGCGATGCAGTGACCATGCCCGCGGTGGGTGGAAGTGATCTGGTCGCCGTCTCGAAGCGCTGCGCAGGCACCGGTCGGCACCGCCTCCTGCCCGATGGACAGGTGCATGGTGCCGTGCATCATGCCCCGCCCGTAGAGATCCTCGACCGCCTCCTCGAAAAGGCGGATCCGCCACATCGTCCGATACGCGTCGAGCGCATCCAGCTGCCCTGCTGCCATGCCGGAACCCTAAGTCCGATCGGCCGGTATGTGCAAGACTCTGCGTTAGCTGAATATTTTTGCAGTATGAGATCTCACGTCATCCCGGGCTCCGCCCCGGGATCTCTCCGCGCAGGGACGGACGGTGGAGCTCCTGGGACACAACAAGGCAGAGATCCCGGCGTTCGCCGGGATGACGAAGTGGGCCGATGACGGCGTGGGCCGGGATAGCGGAGTAGTCCAGGGACGGAGCGCGCCCCGGAAGACAGGCCCGGGAAACGCAAAACCGGCCGTCGCTTTCGCGACGGCCGGTTTCAGTGACCGTTGATCAGGAAGCCAGAACCTCGTCCAGCAGGACCTCGGCCCGGTCTTCCTCGACCTTCTCTGCCAGTGCCAGTTCGGAAACCAGGATCTGACGAGCCTTGGCGAGCATGCGCTTCTCGCCGGCCGACAGCCCGCGCTCACGCTCGCGCCGCCACAGATCACGGACCACCTCGGCGACCTTCATCACGTTGCCGGAGTGCAGCTTCTCAAGGTTTGCCTTGTAGCGACGCGACCAGTTCGTGGGCTCCTCGGTGTGCGGCGCCCGGAGCACGGAGAACACCCGCTCGAGACCGTCCGCGTCCACTACGTTGCGGACGCCGATCTCGTCGAGGTTCTGTGCCGGGACCCGAACCACCAGATCGTTCTGGCCGACGATGCGCAGTACGAGGTAGAGCTTGTCCTCGCCTTTGATCGTCCGGGTTTCAATGTCTTCGATAACGGCTGCCCCATGATTGGGGTAGACCACCGTCTCACCGACCTCAAAAGTCATGTAATAGACCCCTTTCCCAGGCATCCATGGTAGCACGCAAGCGTCCAATATTCGAAACGTTCGTCCTAGCCAGAGGCACTTTGGGGGGTTGACAAGGGCATCTGCGGTGTGCCGCCGAGGCGTCCGGATCGCGAAATTGGAGTGGCCAAAACGGCTCTGACAACACCAAATGGAGCACGCTCGGGGAAGTCCAACGGTGTCGCCGGGCGACGGCGTCCGAACAGCAGCGAGCCCGCCGAAGCAACGCTTCGACGGGCTCGACAGCGGCGAAGATCAGGCCACCGCCGCGGGGGCCTTGGCCGGCCAGAACTGCTTCATGGCGATCACCGCGATGGCGGAGATAACGGCGCCGACAGCGATCGACACGATGAACCACAGGATCGGGTTGATCGCGAAGAACACGAAGATGCCGCCGTGCGGGGCACGAGAACCGACCCCGAAGGCCATCGTCATCGCGCCGGTCACCGCGCCACCGACCATCATCGACGGGATCACCCGCAACGGGTCGGCCGCAGCGAACGGGATCGCTCCCTCGGAGATGAAGGATGCTCCGAGCAGCCAGGCCGCGCGACCGTTCTCTTGCTCGACCTCGGTGAACAGCGACTTGCGCACCGTAGTGGCCAGCGCCAGAGCCAGCGGCGGAACCATGCCGGCGGCCATCACGGCAGCCATCACCTGGAACGAGGCCTGCGACTGCGCCGACAACCCGGCGGTGGCGAACAGGTAGGCCGCCTTGTTCACCGGGCCGCCGAGGTCGAAGCACATCATCAGGCCGAGGATGATCCCGAGCACGATCGCCGAACCACCGGTCATGCCGCCCAGTCCGTCCTGCAGCGCCTGGGTAAGCGCCGCCAGCGGCTTGCCCAGGACCAGGTACATGGCCAGTCCGACGATCGCAGTCACCGACAGCGGGATGATCACCACCGGCATCAGGCCGGCCAGCCAGCGTGGCGCCTTCATTCCGGCGATCCACGAGGCCACGGCACCGGCCAGCAGACCGGTGACCAGGGCGCCGAGGAAGCCCGCGCCGACCGACCCGGCGATCACGCCACCGACGAAGCCCGGAACGATGCCCGGGCGGCCGGCCAATGCGTAGGCGGTGTAGCCGGACAGGGCGGGCAGCAGGAAGCCGAACGCGGCCCCGCCGATGGTGAACAGCAACGCGCCGAGGTACATCGAGAAGCCGGCTCCCCAACCCGCGCTGATGGCCAGGGCCGCGATGGAATCGCCGTTGGCACACGCCTCGGCGCTCACCCAGGTCAGGTCGGCGCAGGTGCGGGCACCGGCGGCTCCCGGCACCAGCGAGACGTCGAAGCCGCCGAACAGGAAGCCCAGGGCGATCAGCAAGCCGCCTGCGGCGACGAAGGGCACCATGTAGGAGACGCCGGTCATCAGCGCCTGCTGGATGCGCTTGCCGATGCTCAGCTGGCTGCCGCTCTCGCTGGACGAGGCAGCCGAGGCGTCCCCGGAGACCTTGCGAGCGTTGGGATCCTTGGACGCCGCGACGGCCTCCTCGATCATCTTGGCCGGCTCGTTGATGGCCCGCTTCACCCCGGACTCGACCACCGGAAGGCCGGCGAAGCGTCCGCGCTCCTTCACGCCGACATCGGTGGCGAAGATCGCAGCCTGGGCGCGTGCGATCACCGACGGATCGAGCGGGGTGACCTTGCCGGAGCCCTGCGGCTCGACATGCAGCTCGACACCGGCGGCCTTGGCTGCCTGCTCGAGGGCGTCGGCGGACATGAAGGTGTGCGCGATGCCGGTCGGGCAGGCGGTGACGGCCACCAGCACGACCTTCTCGTCCGACGCGGCGGCAGCCGGAGCGGCGGCGGCCGGGGCCGCGGCCGGTGCGGCCTCCTCCTCGGGATGGATGGCGGCGTTGACCAGGGCGACGACGTCCTCCGGGGTGGCCGCGTTGCGCAGGCCGTCGGTGAACTCGGCGCGCACCAGGTTGCGGGCCAGCAGGGCCAGCAGCTCCAGGTGGGCGTCGTCGGAGCCTTCGGCGGCGGCGATCATGAAGGCGATGTCGGCGGGGCCGTCGAAGGCCCCGAAGTCGACCGGCGGCGAGAGCCGGGCGAACGCCAGCGAGTTGGTGGTCACGGCGGCGGAGCGGCAGTGCGGGATGGCGATCCCGCCACCCAGACCGGTGGCGGCCTTGGCCTCGCGGGCCAGGGCGTCAGCCTCGAGACCGGACGCGTCGGCCCGACCGGCCTTGGCGACCAGTTCGGCCAGATTGTGGATCACATCGTTCTTGGTCGGGCCAAGATCGACGTCGAGCACAACCAGATCAGCAGTGATCAGGTCCTGCGACATTTGGTGTGTCCTTTCAGGGTTTCTGTAATCAGCCGAGGTCGGTGATGACGACTTCGGCGGTATTGAGGTGCTCGGGCCTGGGCAGGGCGCTTCCGGCCATGGATGCCGCGGCGGAGCCGTACGCCACAGCGGTTCGGAGTCGTCCGGGGGCGGCTTCTCCCCCGCAGTCGGCCAGCACATAGCCGGCCACCGATGAGTCGCCCGCACCCACGGTGCTGCGCGGGACGATGGGGGGCGGGCTGGCATGCCAGGCGCCCTCGGCGGTCACCAGGACCGCACCGGAGGCACCCAGGGTGCCCATCACCGCGGTGACGCCGCGTTCGACCAGGCTGCGTGAGGCAGCCACCGCCGCGCTCGGGTCGCCGGCCTTGGCCGCCGCCTCGAGTTCCTCGGCGTTCGCACCGGTGAGCTGCGCGAGCTCGTCCGAGTTCGGCTTGAGCAGATCGGGGGCGGCGTCGGGGAAGTTGTCGACCAGCGCCTGCAGCGGATCGTCGGAGGTGTCCACGGCCACCTTGACGCCGAGCGGCCGGAGCCGGCGGACCAGGGTGGCGTAGAAGTCGGCCGGCACACCCGGCGGCAATGAACCCGAGAGCACCACCCATTCGGCGTCCGCGGCCTCGCTGACCACCAGGGCGGCCAGCTCCTCGATCTGGGCGTCGCTGAGCCGCGGACCGGGCTCGTTGAGTTTGGTGGTGGTGCCGTCCGGCTCGGTGAGCGTGAGGTTCATCCGTACCCCCTCCGCCACCGCGACCGTGCGGTAGTCGACACCGAGCTGGCGCAGCGCGGCCAGGATCGGGTCCTCGTCCGGTGCCGGCAGAACCGCCCGGACGCTCTGGCCTGCGTAATGAATGGCGCGGGCCACATTGACCCCTTTTCCGCCCGGTTCCACTGTGACCCCACTGACTCGTTGGACCTGCCCCCGCGCCAATGGCGCGTCCAAGCTGGCGGTCCGATCGAGGCTCGGGTTCGCGGTGAGGGTGATGATCATGCGACGACGACCTCCAATCCTGCGTTGACTAGCTGCTGGCGATCAGCTTCCTGCAATCCGGAGTCCGTTACCAGCACTTCGACATCATTGAGTGCCGCGAAGCTGACCAGCAGCGTGGCACCCACCTTCGACGAATCGGCCAGCACGACCCGACGACGGGCCGCGCGCACCATCACCCGCTTCACCGCCGCCTCGTCGCTGTCCGGCGTGGACAGTCCGTGACCGACGCTCAAGCCGTTGGTGCCGAGGAAGGCGACATCGCAGTAGAGCCGCGCCAGCGCCTCCACGGTCTCGCCGCCGACGGTCGCCTGGGTGAGGCCCCGGACGCGTCCGCCGAGCAACTGCACCGGGCCACCCAGCAGCGCCAGCTGCGAAGCGATCGGCACCGAGTTGGTGATCACCGTGTGGTGTTGGTTGCCGCCCATCGCCGCGGCGAACCGGGCGGTGGTGGTGCCCGAGTCGATCAGCACCGTCGAGCCGCTGCCGGTGGGCAGGAAGCGCAGCGCGGCGTGGGCGATCCGGCCCTTCTGCACCGAGAACGCGGGTTCCCGGTCGGCCACAGCGGTCTCGACGAGCCGGACGTTCTCGGCCGGAACGGCGCCGCCGTGCACCCGGCGCAGGATGCCGCGCCGGTCGAGCACGTCGAGGTCGCGGCGGATGGTTTCGGTGGTGACGTCGAAGCGCTGGGCCAGTTCGGTGACGGCGACCCTGTCGTATCGCAGCGCGAGACTGACGATCGTCCGCTGACGCTCTTCTGCGTACATGTGGCTACAACCTCCTCGCTGACGTTGATTCGTGTTGCACTCTACCGTTTCGGTTGGCCTTGTCAACAGATTCGCCCGTTTCTCCACATCATCCAACGTCTGATTATGTTGTTTTCACTCGGCCGGACGGGTCTTGCGAGGCTCTCCGGAACGACACCGTCCGACACCCCCAAACCGCCGCGCAATTCGTTAGGCTGACCCCCAAAACGGCGACCACAAGGAGTCTCAGATGGCCAGCACTCTCCGGCGAATCGGCGTCAGCCTGTGCGTACCGCTCGCGCTGGCCCTGACCGGCTGCGGCATGGACGCGCAGACCCTGCAGCCATACACGCCGGCTGAGGGTGTGAACTCGTCCGTCGGCTCGGTGATGGTGCGGAACGTCTTGATCGTCGCCGACAACACCGGCCGTGGTGTGCTGAGCGCTTCAGTGGCGACCTATGGTGACGACACTCTGACCGGCGTGACCGGGACGCCGCAGAAGTCGGACGGCAGCCTCGGCAGCCCGCTGGTGGTGACCAGCACCGGCCTACCGGCGACGCTGGCCGCCAACACGCTGACCGTGCTGACCGACGCCCCGGTGCGGATCGCGGTGACCTCGCCCGACATGAAGCCGGGCCTGCTGGCCGATGTGACGCTGACCTTCGCCAAGGCCGGCCCAGTCACCCTGGTCGCCCCCGTGCTCTCTTCGGACGAGCCGGAGTTCCAGCACATCACCGTCGGCTGATCCGCCGGCCACCGCTGGTCGAGCTTGCGGTCAACCGCTGGTCGAGCTGATCAGGCCTCGAATTTGTAGCCCAGGCCACGGACGGTGACGAGCAGCGCCGGCTCGGCGGGATCGGCCTCGACCTTGGCTCGCAGCCGCTTCACATGTACGTCCAGGGTTTTGGTGTCGCCGACATAGTCGGCGCCCCAGATCCGGTCGATGAGCTGGCCGCGGGTCATCACCCGGCCGGCATTGCGGAGCAGGATCTCCAGCAGCTCGAACTCCTTCAGGGCGAGCTTGACCTGCTCGCCGCGCACCCACACCTCGTGCCGTTCGACATCCATCCGGACGCCGCCGACCTCGAGCACGTCCGGCTCCAGTTCGACCTCCTGGCCGCGGCGCAGCACCGCACGGATCCGGGCCACCAGCTCGCGATGGCTGAACGGCTTGGTGACGTAGTCGTCCGCACCCAGTTCGAGGCCGACGACCTTGTCGATCTCGTCGTCGCGGGCGGTGACCATGATCACCGGCACCGAGCTGTGTGCCCGCAGCCGTCGGCACACCTCCGTACCCGGCAGCCCGGGCATCATCAGGTCGAGCAGCACGATGTCGGCGCCGCCCCGGTCGAACTCGGCCAGCCCGCTGGTGCCGTCCGCCGCCTCGACGACGTCGAAGCCCTCCTTGCGGAGCAGGTAGCCGAGGGTCTCGCGGTAGGCGTCCTCGTCCTCGATCAACAGCACCCTGGTCATGCGGCGCTCCCTTCGTCGGTTTCTGGCTGGAGTGCCGGGAGCCGCAGGGTGAACGTGGAGCCCTGCCCGAGCCGGCTCCACAGGCTCACGGTGCCCCCGTGCGCGGCGGCGATGTGCTTGACGATCGACAGTCCGAGCCCGGTGCCGCCGTGCGCCCGGCTGCGGCCGTAGTCGACCCGGAAGAAGCGTTCGAACACCCGGGCCTGGTCGGCCTCGGAGATGCCGATGCCGTTGTCGGAGACGCTGACCTCGACCCAATCGCCGGCCGCGTCGTGCACCCGGCGGGTGGTCAGCGCCACCCGGGCGCCGGCCTCGGAGTAGGCGATCGCGTTCTGCACCAGATTGCGCAACGCCGCCTCGATCTGGCCCTGGTCGCCACGGATGGTGATCCCGGGGCTGCGTTGGTGACTGAGCACGATCTGGTGACTGTCGGCCTGATCGCGGAACTGGTCAAGCACGGCGTCCGCGACCTCGTCGATCTCGATCGGGACGGCGGCCAGCAACGGGTCGCTGGACTGCAGTCGGGACAGCGCGATGATCTGCGAGATCAGCTCGTTCAGCCGTGCGGTCTCGGTGGACATCCGGCCGGCGAAGTGACGCACCGCGTCGGGCTCGTCGGCGGCGTCGGTGATCGCCTCGGACAGCAACGACAATGCGCCGATCGGGGTCTTCAGCTCGTGGGTGACGTTGGCGACGAAATCGCGGCGGGTCTCGTCGATCCGCAACGCCTCGGACCGGTCGTCGGCGACCAGCAGAACCAGCCCGTCACCCAGCGGCGCGACCCGCAGTGCCAACCGTCGGCTGGGCATGCCAGGACTGGTCGGCAGATCGACGTTGAGGACGCCCGGCTCGGTTTCGCGGCGGGCTTCACGGACCAGTTCCAGCATTTCGGTGCGGGCCAGCCGGCTGCCGCGCACCACCCCCGAGGACGCCGCGGTCAGCGACTGGGCGAGGATCTCGTCGTGCGGGCCGAGTACCGCCGCGGGCCCGCGCAGGTGCTCGATGGTCGTCTTCAGCGCCGGCGAGAGCAGGGGCGCCGGGATCGGCTCGGCCGGCTGTTGCCGCGTCCGCCACATGACGAGGCCGAGCAGTGTCGCGAGAACGCCCACGACACCCCCCAGAACGCTGGCGACGAGCGGGCTCACAGTTGCCGATCATAAGCGCACCGCCGCCGGGCCGCGCGGGCCCGTTTCGCGCGACCCGGCCAGAGTTCACCGACTGTTCACCCACTCGTCGCCGGGGGTGGTTCCGCGGCCAACGCCCAGGCATAGGGTGGAGCGGGCCCGGATCGGCAGTGACGGTGAAAGAGGAGAGATGCGAGAGAGCTACCGCGAGGATCTGGACAGCGTGGTGACGGACCTGGTCGGCATGACCGAACGGGTCCGGACGGCCGTCCGGCTGAGCACCAAGGCGCTGCTGGACGCCGACCTCGCTGTCGCCGAACAGGTGATCAGCGACGACGCGCTGCTGGACGCACAACATGATGATCTGGAGGCGCGCTGCTTCGTGCTGCTCGCCCGGCAGGCCCCGGTGGCCGGCGAACTGCGGACGATCGTGGCCGCGATGCGGATGGTGGCCGACCTGGCCCGGATGGGTGACCTGGCCTGCCACGTCGCCAAGATCGCCCGGCTGCGTTACCCCACCCCGGCCGTGCCGGAGGGCCTGGTACCCAACTTCGAACTGATGGCCCGGGTTGCCGAAGAGATGGTGGCGACCGCCGGCCGTGCACTGAACAGCCGCAACGCCCACGACGCCTCCAAGCTGGCCGACTCCGACGAGGAGATGGACGAGCTGCGCAAGAGCCAGTTCCGCATCCTGCTCGGCGCGGAATGGCCCTACTCGGTGGAGGCCGCGGTGGATGTCGCGCTGCTGGGCCGCTACTACGAGCGGATCGCGGACCACGCCGTGATCATGGCGGGACGGGTGATCTACGTCGTCACCGGCAACCATCCCGAGGGCGAGAACTGGACCGTCGCCTGAGCGCTCTCTATTGCTCTGGCTCGCTTGCTCTGGCTCGCTTCGGCTCGGTGAGTGCCTGGGGTCGCGGTGGGTGAATGGTCCTGCTTGCGACGGTCGCTTCGTCCGCTGACGCGTCCGATGCTTTGTAGTGTCGCTGCGCAGGACCATTCACCCACCGCTCTACTTCTGCTCTTGGCCGACGCGAGTCGGGCGGTCTGGTGCGCTCAGGCGCCGGTCCGGTTCTCGCACTCTGTGCGTGCCGGTGCCGAGTAGCTCACTTGAGGGACTTTCCTGTGGCCGGTTGAGCGCGTGGGAATCAGCTGGGCGATAGTCGAGTTTTCGACACAACCGACCGAGCCTTGCCGACGAGCGCGGCCGACGGAGCCTTTCGTCATCCCGGCGCACGCCGGGATCTCCGGCCGCGTGCACGAGTCGTGGAGATCCCGGATCAAGTCCGGGATGACGAGAGCGTCAAAGTCCGGGATGACGAGAACTCCGGCCGAAGCCAAGCGCGGAACCAAGCACCTGATCCGGACCCGCGCCGCTACTGCCGTGGTCGCACAAGGAACTGGTGAGCGTTGTCGGGGCGCGTCTGCGCAGCGACACTACAAAGCATCGGACGCGCCAGCGGACGAAGCGACCGTCGCAAGCGGACGCGCCCCGACAACGCGTCACCCCTAGCCAGAGGCGACCACGGCAGGACGGACCTACTTTTTGCCCTGGTTCTTGACCGCTTCGATGGCTGCCTTGGCGGCGTCCGGGTCGAGGTAGGTGCCGCCGGTGGTAACCGGACGGAGGTCGTCGTCCAGCTCGTAGTGCAGCGGGATGCCGGTGGGGATGTTCAGGCCGGCGATGGCATCGTCGGAAATGTTGTCGAGGTGCTTCACCAGGGCGCGCAGCGAGTTGCCGTGGGCGGTGATCAGCACGGTCTTGCCGGCGCGCAGGTCGGGGACGATCGAGTCGTACCAGTACGGCAGCATCCGGATCACGACGTCCTTGAGGCATTCTGTCTGCGGCCGGGCCTCGGGCGGCAGGAAGGCGTACCGCGGGTCGTCGAACTGGGTGTTCGGGTTGTCGTCGGCGATCGGCGGCGGCGGCGTGTCGTACGAGCGGCGCCACAGCATGAACTGCTCCTCGCCGTACTGGGCCAGGGTCTCGGCCTTGTTCTTGCCCTGCAGGTCGCCGTAGTGGCGCTCGTTGAGCCGCCAGCTGCGCCGGACCGGGATCCAGGTGCGGTCGCAGTTGTGCAGCGCCAACTCGGCGGTGTGGATCGCCCGCAGCTGCAGCGAGGTGTGCAGCACGTCGGGCAGCAGGCCGCTGCTCTTCAGCAGTTCACCACCACGCTTGGCCTCGCCGATGCCCTTCTCGTTGATGTCGACATCGACCCAACCGGTGAACTGGTTCAGGGCATTCCATTCGCTCTCGCCGTGACGGAGCAGGATCAGGTTCGCACTCATGAGGGGAGCCTAGCGGTGACCCCCCGCGCCGGGGCAGGCGTCGCGACGATTCGATCCGGTCGCTGGGACGGGTCCCGATCAGGACGGACGCCGAGCGCGCGCCACCTCGATCACGGCACTTTCGTTGAGACTCCCCCGCCCGTCGGTGAGCAGCCGTTCCAGCCCCTCCAACGCGACCGATCCGAGTGCGGCCCCGACCTCCAATTGCTGGGCGAACTGCAGCGCGTAGGCGGTGTCCTTGCGCCGCAACTGTGCCGAGAAGGTCACCGCACGGTCGTGGTCGCCGGCCACCATCCGGCGAATGTTCCGGACGACCTGCGGGCTCGCCGCCTGGCCCGTCGCCACCGCGTCGGCGAACAGGACCGCGTCAAGGCCGGCCCGCTCGGCGAGCGCCAGACCCTCGGCCACACCGGCGATCTGGACGGCGCCCATCAGGTTCACGATCAGTTTGTAGGCGGTGCCGGTGCCGACCGGCCCGAAGTGCACCACCCGTTCGGCCAGTGCTTCCAGGATCGGCCCGGCGGCTTCCAGGTCGTCCGGCGCGGCTCCGACCAGCAGGGTGAGCCGGCCCTGCGCGGCGGCGTCCGGCAGGCCGGTGACCGGCGCGTCCAGGTAGCGCAGCCCGGCGGCAGCCACTTCGCCGGCGAGCCTCAGCACCCATTCGTGGGAGAGCGTCGAGCACTCGATGGCCAAAGCGCCCGGACGCGGCGATCCGGCCAGCACGCCGTCGTCGGCCAGCCACACCGACTCCGAGGCCGCGTCGTCACTGACCATGACCACCACGGCGTCGGCGTCGCGGGCCGCCTCAGCGGGGCTGGCCGCCAGGCGCGCCCCGCGCTCCACCAACGAGGCCGCGCGGTGTGGCGTCCGGTTCGCCACCACCAGTTCGTGGCGGGCTTCCAGCAGCCGTCCGGCCATGCCGGAACCCATCCGTCCCAGCCCGATCATCGCCACCCGTGCCATCCGGACACCGTAGCCATCGGCGTCCGACTGGCAGAATCGGCGACATGGCAGACAGAACAGCGGTGGTCACCGGGGCGAGCAGCGGGATCGGTGAGGCGACGGCGCGAGCCCTCGCCGCGGCGGGGTATCGAGTGATCTGCGCGGCCCGCCGGACGGATCGGATCGAGGCGCTGGCCGATGAGATCGGCGGGCTGGCCGTGCCCTGCGACGTGACCGTCACCGAGGAGGTCGATCGGCTCGCCGAAACGGTCGGCGACCGCCTCGATCTGTTGGTCAACAACGCCGGCGGCGCACTCGGTCAGAAGCCGGTCGCCGAGGCTGAGATCGACGCCTGGCAGCGGATGTACGACGTCAACGTCCTGGGCGCCGCCCGGGTCACCCGCGCCCTGCTGCCGGCGCTGGACGCCGGCGCCGGCACGGTGATCTTCGTCACTTCGACCGCAGCCGAAGCGCCTTACGAGGGCGGCGCCGGCTACTGCGGGGTGAAGTCAGCCGAACGGGCACTGGCCGGTTCGCTCCGGCTGGAGTTGTTCGATCGGCCGGTGCGGGTGTGCGAGATCTCCCCCGGCATGGTGCACACCCCGGAGTTCTCGCTGACCCGCTTCGACGGCGATCAGGCCAAGGCGGACGCGGTGTACGCCGGTGTCCCAGGGCCGCTGGTGGCCGAGGACATCGCGGACGCGATCAGCTGGATGGCGACCCGTCCGGCACACGTCAACGTGGATCGGCTGGTCATTCGTCCGCGCGCCCAAGCCGCCAACCACAAGGTGTTTCGGGTCAGTCCTTCTCGCGCGGCGGGAAGCGGAAGTTGAAGAACGCCCGCCCGAAGGACCAGACCGCGACCAGGGCAACCAGGGCGAACATCAGTCCGCCGGGTGGCCCGGAGCCGTTCTGGGTGAAGTAGCCGGCGGTGACCATCCAGACACCGGTGACGGTGGCCAGGACGGCGACCGCGAACCAGCCCCATCGGGGTTTCGGCATCGGCCGCCCTCCTGAATCTCGGTGAGAGCCTCAGGCTAGCTCGATCAGCGCCTGTCCGCCCTGCACCGAATCGCGCTCGCCGACCAGGACGGCGGCGACCGTCCCGGCGTGCGGTGCGGTGATCTCGGTCTCCATCTTCATCGCCTCCAGCACCAGCAGCACCTGGCCCTCGGTGATCTCGTCACCCTCGGCGACCAGGATGCGGGCGACCGCACCCGACAGTGGCGCCACCACGGCGTTGGCCGAGGCGGCCTTCACCGAGGCGGTGGTGCGGGTCGGCTGGGCGGAGCCTCCGCCGCCGATCACCACCGCGCCCAGGGTGGGGCGCTCCGGCTCTTCGACGTCGACCTCGATGTCGTAGCCGACACCGTTGACCGTGACTTTCAGTTTCATGTCTGTGCTTCCTCGCTTCAGCGCAGATGCATCGGCTCGTGGCCGTGCTGCCGGCGGCGGGTGCCGCTCTGCCAGATGGCGGACGTGGTGAAGTGGGCCTGGCGCCGCTTGGCGCGATGCCCCAGGTAGGCGGCGACGGCGGCCGCGATGGCCACCAGGGTCTCCTCGGGAACCTCGGCGTTCAGCACCCGCAGTTCCTTGATCTCGACCTCAAGTGCGTCGACCCGGTCGGTCAGCTTCTTGACCAGTTCGAGCAGCTCGGCGTCCTGATTCGTCATCGCTCCTGCCTCAGACCGGGCCGAGGCCGTGCTTCTTGGCCGGCCGCAGCTGCCGCTTGGCGATCAGCAGTTCGAGCGCCATCGCCACCTTGCGGCGGGTGTCGCCCGGGTCGATGACGTCGTCGACCAGCCCGCGGGAGGCAGCCACGAACGGCGTCGAGAAGGTCTCCCGATATTCCTCGACCAGCTCGGCGCGCCGGGCGTCCGGATCGTCGGCGGCGGCGATCTCACGCCGGAACACCACCGACGCGGCACCTTCGGCACCCATCACGGCGATCTCGGCGGTCGGCCAGGCGAACACCTGATCGGCGCCCAGGTCCTTGGCCGACATGGCGATGTAGGCACCGCCGTATGCCTTGCGCAGCACCACGGTGATCTTCGGCACTGTGGCCGCCGCGTAGGCGTACAGCATCTTCGCGCCGTGCCTGATGATGCCGCCGTGCTCCTGGGCGACACCGGGCAGGAAACCGGGGACGTCCACGAAGGTGACGATCGGAATGTTGAACGCGTTGCAGAACCGGACGAAGCGTGACCCCTTGTCGGAGGCGTTGATGTCGAGCACGCCGGCCATCACGCTGGGCTGATTGGCGACGATGCCGACACTGCGGCCGTTGATCCGGCCGAAACCGACGACCAGGTTCTGGGCGTAGCCGGCCTGCACCTCGAGGAAGTCGGCGTGGTCGATCACCTTGCCGATCACGTCACGCACGTCGTAACCCTTGGTGCCCTCGGCAGGGACGATGCCATGCAGAGACGGGTCGTATTCGACGTAGGGGTCGGGGTCGACCAGGGGCGGATCCTCGGTGTTGTTCTGCGGCAGGAAGCTGAGCAGCTTCTTGGCGATCAGGATCGCCTGCTCGTCGTCGTCGGCGACGAAATGGTTCACCCCGGAAACCGCCATGTGGGCATCCGCGCCACCCAGCGCGTCCTGGCTGACCTTCTCACCGGTGACCTGTTCGATCACGTTCGGCCCGGTGATAAACATGTGGGCCTTGCGGGTCTGGATGATGAAGTCGGTCAGCGCCGGGCTGTACGCCGCGCCGCCCGCGCAGGGGCCGGCGATGATGGAGATCTGCGGCACCGCGCCGGAGAGCAGCACGTTGGCGTAGAACACCTGCGAATAGCCGGACAGCGAGTCGATGCCCTCTTGGACGCGGGCGCCACCGGAATCGTTGATGAAGACGAACGGGGTGCCGCATTTGAGCGCGGACTCCATCATCTCGACGACCTTCTTCGAGTGAGTCTCGCCGGCGGAGCCGCCGGCCACGGTGAAGTCCTGGCTGGCGATGTGCACCGGACGTCCGAGCACCGCACCGGTGCCGGTCACCACGCCGTCGGCGGGCATGTCGGCGGTGTCCATGCCGAAGGTCACCGTCCGGTTGCGCCGGAACAGGCCGATCTCCTGGAAGGTGTCGGGGTCGATCAGCGCGTCGATCCGCTCGCGGGCGGTCATCTTGCCGGCCGCATGCTGCTTGTCGACGCGTTGCTGGCCGCCGCCTGCCCGGGTGGCCGCCCGCTTCTCGAGCAGTTCGGCGACCCGGCTGCTCATGTCCTTGGCCTTCTTGGTCGTTGCCATCTGTTTCGTCACGCCCTCTCGACGGTCACGCGGTGGTCGCGGCCGCCCATGCTGACTTTGTAGGTGATCGGTCCGGTGACCGCGGTCGAAGAATCGGAGGCCGCCTTCGCGGCGTCCGCCAGCTGTTCGGGGGTCTTGCCGACGTTCTTCGGCCCCTCGTCGCGGTGACTGAAGAACTCGGGCGCCACCCGCGGGAACATCGCGTAGGTGAGCACGTCGGCGTCGGTGCCGTCACAGCCGTCGAGCGCGGACGCCTGGGTGACCAGCTCGTCCCATTCGGGCGGCAGCAGGTCGGCCGGACGGACGGTGATCGGGTCCTTCTTGGCCTGCGTCCGGGCGATCTCGACCACCTCGGGGTTCCGTTCGCCGATGCATTCGCCGTAGTAGCCGAGCATCAGGTCGGCGAATTCTCCGGTCAGCACCTGGTAGCGGCCCATCAGCACGTTGAACACCGCCTGGGTGCCGACGATCTGGCTGGACGGCGTGACCAGCGGCGGGTGGCCGGCGTCGGCCTTGACCCGAGGCACCTCGGCCATCACCTCTTTGATCCGGTCGCCGGCGCCCTGTGCCTTCAGCTGGCTCTCCATGTTGGACAACATGCCGCCGGGGATCTGGCTGGAGAAGATGTCGGTGTCGACCAGGGTGGCCGACTCGAACGCGGCGTACTTGGGCCGGATCTTCGCGAAGTGGTCGCGGATCCGGATCAGCCGGTCGGGATCGAGGTTCGTCGTGTACGGCGTACCCTCCAGCATCGCGACCAGCGATTCGGTCGGGTTGTGGCCCGGGCCCAGCGACATCGAGCTGATGGCGGTGTCGACCACGTCGGCGCCGGCCTCGATCGCCTTCATCAGGGTGACCAGGGTGACGCCGGTGGTGGCGTGGCAGTGCACGTTGACCTGGGTGTCCTCGCCGTAGGTGTCCTTAATGCCGCGGATGATGTCGTAGGCGGGCTGCGGCTGCAGCAACGCGGCCATGTCCTTCAGGGCCAGCGACTCGGCACCCATGTCGAGCAGTTGCCCGGCGAGCTGCACGTAGCCCTCGACGGTGTGCAGCGGCGAGATGGTGTAGCAGATGGTGCCCTGGGCGTGCTTGCCGGTCGCGGTCACCGCCCGCATCGCGACCTCCATATTGCGGGGGTCGTTGAGGGCGTCGAAGACGCGGAAGACGTCCATGCCGTTCTCGGCCGATTTGTCGACGAATCGCCGGACGACGTCGTCCTCGTAGTGCCGGTAGCCGAGCAGGTTCTGGCCGCGCAGCAACATCTGCAGGCGACTGTTCGGCAGAAGTTCACGGAAGGTGCGCAGCCGCACCCAGGGGTCCTCGTTGAGGAATCGGATGCACGCGTCGTAGGTGGCTCCGCCCCAGCATTCGACGCTCCAGTAGCCGGCTGCGTCGATGTCGGCGCAGGCGTCCACCATGTCTTCGAGCGCCATCCGGGTCGCCATCAGGGACTGGTGGGCGTCCCGGAGAGCGACCTCGGTCACGCCAATGGTTCGCTGACTCATGAAGCCAATCGTGGCACTCGTCTACTACTGCGTGTCGTAGATCGTGGAAATTCTGCCCCTCGGAAGGCTGCGTCTCAGAACCGGCGGACCCGTCGCCCCAGATCCGTCGTCCCGGATCCGTCATCCCGGACTTGATCCGGGATCTCTACGTCCGGGATCTCGGCCGCGTCTGAGATCCCGGCGTTCGCCGGGATGACGAAGTTGCTACGAGTGGGCGGCTCAGTCCTGTTTGTGCCGGATCGTCGGCATCCGCTTGCGGAACTCCGATTCGAACATGTCACGGACGGCCTTGGTGTCGACCACGCCGTTGAGTTTCGGCAGCTGGCCACCGGCCGCCTTCTGGCAGACGGTCAGCCAGGCCTGGCCCGTCGCCAGAGTGAAGCCGGAAGCCACCGAGGCGTTGATCACGCCGCCGGCCACGCTGCCCGCGCCGGGCAGGAATTTGAGCGCGTTGGCGGCCGCCGTCCGGCCCAGGGTGGTCGCCACCGAGGTGGAGGCGACGGCGAGCAGCGCCGCCTTGTCGAACGGCAACTGGTACAGGTGCGCGATCCGGCCCATCATGCCGAGCTGCAACGGCACCAGCAGCGCCGCGGACGAGAACGGGATCGGCACCGCGGCCGCCGCGCCGGCAGCGGCTACCGTCGCGCCGATGTGCCGCTGGGCTGCTTTGGCCTTCGCCTCCAGATCGATCGTTTGGGCGGCTGCGAGAGCTGCGTGGACAGCCTCAGGAACAACGTGAAAGGTCGCCTGCAGGACGTCCATCAAGCCGTGGGGCGGCTGACCGGTGAACTGGTCCCTCATCGCGTAGGTCATGAACGGGCGTCCGCCGATGATC
This sequence comes from Micropruina sp., assembly GCF_047606365.1. GTDB lineage: Bacteria > Actinomycetota > Actinomycetes > Propionibacteriales > Propionibacteriaceae > Micropruina. Next base: position 18,774 of record NZ_JASGEN010000101.1, read on the forward strand.
GGCAACTGCTTGGCCTCGACCTGCCGGGCGAGTTCGACGGCGTCCGGGTGGTACTGGCCCTCTCTCATCGGCACCTGGGTGAACACCAGCAGCACCGGGATGCCGAGGTCGTGCAGGGTCTTGATGAAGGTGGCCTCCACCTCTTCGAAGCGGCGGTCCATGCCGCGCACGCAGTACCAGGCGACGTGGATCTGCTCATGCACCGGCTTGCTGCGCATCTGCTTCACATACTTGGTGACCTCTTTGATCAGTTCGCCGTCGTCGCGTCCGATCTCGAGACCGCGGGTGTCGATCAGGCCGAGGGTGCCGCGGGTGTCGAGGTACAGGTGGGCGTCCAGGGTGACCGGGTCGCCGATGCCGGTGGCAGCCACGTTCTGGCCGAAGATCGCGTTGATCAGCGTCGACTTGCCGACGCCGGTCTTGCCGAAGATCGCCAGGTTGAACCGCCCGATCTGGGCGGCCTGCTTCTCGAATTCGGCCCTGAAGGCGTCGGTGAACCACTGAGTCACGCGGTCAAGGGTAGGGGCCGGGTCGAGTTCGCGGCGTGGCAGCGACCCCGAGACGGCCCGCATTTCACCCCTTGCGGGGAGACGGTCCCCGCGAAATCAGCCGGACCGGTTGCGTGGGTGCTCGTTGCGCGGGCTCGTTGCGCCGCTCAGTGCAGCTGGGCCGCGGCCCCATTCGTGCCTGCGACGACTATCGAGCGGACGTGTCCAATCCCTGCGCGACGCCGAGCCCCTGTACTAGCTTGTGACAACCACTACGGGGAAGCCACAGGAGGATTCCGATGAGCGTGTTCCGTACCAAATCGATCGAGCAGTCGATCGCCGACACCGACGAACCTGAATACCAACTCAAGAAGTCCCTGACCGCGCTCGACCTCACCGTCTTCGGGGTGGGTGTCGTCATCGGCGCCGGCATCTTCACCCTGACCGGACGCGTGGCGCACGAGATGACCGGACCCGGCATCGTGATCAGCTTCGTGGTGGCGGCCGTGTGCTGTGCGCTGGCGGCCACGTGCTACGCCGAGTTCGCCTCCACCGTGCCCGTCTCGGGCTCGGCCTACACCTTCAGCTACGCCTCGCTGGGTGAGGTCTTCGCCTGGATCATCGGCTGGGACCTGATCCTGGAGATGTTCCTCGGCGCCAGCGTGGTAGCTCAGGGCTGGAGTGCCTACCTCGGCGTACTGCTCGGCAAATTCGGCATCACCCTGCCCGAGTTCCTGGCCTACGGGGCCAGCCCGTTCAGCGAGACCAAGGGCTTCGACCTGATGGCGATCCTGCTGATCGTGGCGCTCGGCGTGCTGATCACGGTCGGCATCAAGGAGTCGCTGCGGGTCAACATGGTGCTGGTCGGCGTGAAGCTGTTCATCGTCTTGTTCGTGATCGTCGCCGGACTGATGTTCGTCAATCCGGCCAACTACACCCCGTTCATTCCCGACTCGGTGCCCTCGGCGGCGTCCGAGGGGTTCAGCTGGACCCAGCCGTTGATCCAGTGGCTCACCGGCTCGGCCCCGGCCGTCTTCGGTTGGAGCGGCGTCTTCGCCGGTGCGGCCCTGGTCTTCTTCGCCTACATCGGGTTCGACGTGGTGGCGACCACCGCCGAGGAGACCCGCAATCCGCAGCGTGATCTGCCGATCGGCATCATCGCCTCGCTGATCATCTGCACGGTGCTCTACTGCGCCGTCGCGCTGGTCGTCGTCGGCATGGTCAACTACGCCGACATCGACCCCAGCGCGGCGCTGGCGAACGCGTTCGCCCATCACGGGCAGGGCTGGATGGCCACGCTGATCTCGGCCGGTGCCGTCGCCGGCCTGACCACCGTCGTGCTGACCCTGATGATCGGGGCCACCCGAATCATCTTCGCGATGTCGCGGGACAACCTGCTGCCGCTCGGCCTGGCCCGGGTGCACCCCAAGTACCGGACGCCGTGGCGCATCTCGATCGTGGTCACGGTGGCCTGCCTGATCTTCGCCGGCCTCACCCCGATCGGCATGCTGGAAGAGATGGTCAACATCGGAACCCTGTCGGCGTTCATCCTGGTGTCGCTGGCGGTGGTGGTGCTGCGCCGGAAGCGTCCCGATCTGCCCCGGGCCTTCAAGGTGCCGTTCTCGCCGGTGCTGCCGATCATCTCGGCGCTGATCTGCCTCTATCTGACGCTGAACCTGTCGTTGGAGACCTGGGTGCGGTTCCTGGTGTGGATGGCGCTGGGCTTCCTGATCTACGCCGTCTACGGCTACCGGAACGCACGGCTGGCCACCGGCAAGGCGCTGCCGCACGACATTCAGCAGGCGATGGACGAGGGCGTGGTGCGGCCCGACGACCAGCGATAGCCCTCGCCCGGCTCTGCGCGTGGCCGCCGGCTCGCGACGAGTTGCTACCGGTGCAGGGGCGCGGCGAGTGCTGGGTCAGGAACCGAAGACCTGACCGTAGTGCTCGCCGGCCACCGCCTTGTTGACCAGACCCTTGGTTCGCGGGGACGCGTCGAACGAGTACCGGGAGAAGATCACCCAGCCCGAGTCGCGCGCGGTGCCACGGTCTTCGCCCGGGACGCCGATCAGCAGACTGGTCGAGCCGTCCTCTTCCATGTTGTAGTCGTCGCCGACCGTGCCCAGCGTGGCACCCAGCTGGTCGCCCTTCTCGGGGCTTCCGGGCAGTCCGTGGCCGGAGTACAGCGCGGTGTTGGGCAATCGGGAGCCGCCCAGTCCGAGCCGGGTCACCGACCCAGCCTGGCCGGTGCTGCCGATGCTCTCGCCGGGGGCGCCGATCCACAGGTTGTAGCCGCTCTCGCCTGATTCCATGTCGCCGAACGCCACCGCGGCACCGAACCGGTCACCCCGCTCGGCCGTCCCCGGGACGCCTGCCGTGTTCTGGGTGTGGGCGCGACTTTGCTTGAACGCCTTCGCACCGGCGATGTCGTTCTGCCGGAACAGATGCACCATGCCGGCGTCCTTGGCCGATCCGACGTCCTCGCCGGGGACGCCGACCGCGACGAAGCCGCCACCGGTGAGGCTGGCGCCGAACCGGTCGCCGGCTTCGGCGGTACCCGAGACGCCGGGACCGTTCTGCGTCCACTCCTGCCCGGCCACCTCCAGCTTCGGGCTGGTGGATTTCAGCAGCAGCCGGACGACGGCGCCGGCGTCCTTCGCGGCACCGACATCCTTGGCGGGGACGCCGACGATGTTGCCGGCCAGCACCGAGCCGAAACCGTCACCGGCCTTCGCCGAACCCGCCACGCCGGGGGTGGCCTGGTTGATCATGATCGGCGCCTTGTGGGTGCCGGTGCTGCGGTTGAGTTCGACCAGGGCAACCGCGCCGGCGTCCTTGGCCGGATGGTCGTAGCCGGGGGCCCCAATCATCAGCACGTCCTGCTGCTTGGCGGTGCTGGTCTCGGACAGCGTCGCGCCGAACCGGGCACCCGCGCTGGGCGACGAGATGGGGGCGTAGGTCGGCGTGTCACTCAGCCCGGACGGCGTGCCCTTGGCGATGTAGACGCGGCCCGCCCCGCTGTCGGCACCGGGCGCACCGACGACGAGTTCGCTGCAGCCGTCGCCGTCCAGATCGGTGATCAGCGCCGAACTGCCGAACTCTTCGCCGGCACTCGGGGTGAAGCCGAGCGAGGCGGCGGTGACCCGGGTCGGCGCCTTGGCACGGTCGTAGAAGATGTCGACCGCGCCGGCTCCGCCGTTCGCGTTGGGCACGCCGACCACCAGTTCAGGGGTGCCGTCGGCGTTGATGTCACCGTAGGCCGGGTACTCGCATTCCAACGGTTGCGCCATGGCTTGCGGCGCGGCTGCCGGTAGCCAGCCCGCGACGGTGATCAGAGCGACGGTCAGGACGGCTGGGGTGCGACGCATGCGGTTCTCCTTCGGTCAACTTTCCATCCTGCTCCTGACTTCGAGGGACGGCAAGGTTCGGGTTCGGCTACTAGTGCCCACCATCGACGCCCGCCCTGGCAAGGGGTGTCCGATCGGACGTCGCCCAAGCGCCGACAGCGAGTCACACCTGCTCGCACGGCGACGGAGGAGAACGCAGCGAGGCGCCTCCCGGGCGTCGCGCAGCGGGCAAGCGTCGGTGGCGGGGCTAGGTCTACGTCTTGCCGGCGGAACCTTCGAGCACCCTGATCGGGGCATGATCGTCGGATGAACCTGACGGACTGGCTGGGCGCGGCGTTGGCTGCCTGGTCGGGAGTGCCGGACCGGTCGGTCGAGGCGTCCGCACTCTCGGAGGAGCTACGTTCGCTTCCGGGTGTTGCCCGCGTCGACGGCCGCTACAACCGCGAACCGACCATGGGCTACTCGTACAACGTCGACGTCACGCTGACCGACGACGCTACCGGCGAGGCTGCGCTGGACGTGGCCGGGCGGTACTACAGCAGCCTCACCAGGGAATTCGCCCGGCATACCTCGCGGTTCGTCGTTCGGCAAGGCGCCCACGTGCTGCGGGTGTTCAGCGATGACCGGCATCGGACCTCGCCCGTTGCCGAGACTGAGCGGTGGTTCCGGCTGATTCATGAGCTGGCCGGCGCGGTCGATTGGGCGGTGCCCTCGGACACCACCAGGGGACCCGGCAGCATCGAAGTGGCGCTCGACCGGCCCGCACGGACGGGCGATCCGGCCCTACTGGCGACGCTGCCGGGGTTGTTGGCGCGGCATGCGGACGATCTGGCCGGTCGACACTGGATCATTCGCTGGCGGCGGCTGCGGCTCGACCTGCTGGGTCCGCCGTATCCGATGTCGGAGGTCTTTTCCCTGATCAGCCGTCTGGCGACGGACGGGCAATGGTCGGCCACCTACGACCCGTCGACCGACCCTGCTCTGAAGGTTGCGGTCTGGGCGGAGACGCCCGACCTCATGGAAGCCACCGCCCGCGCACACCTGGCCCTGATCAGAACACTCGGATTCCCGGTCAGCTATACGGTGCGGGCCAACCTCACCCCACCAGTCGAGGTTGTCGTCGGTGGTCACCTCAGCGGCGGCGACGAGTTGCAGCAACGACTCAACCGCGAATTCGGCGCGGGTTGAGATCCACCCGTCCGCTGTCTCGACCTCCGTTCCGATAGCTCAAGTTCCCGGTCGTCCCGGTCATCCGGGGATCCCAACTCGCGCGCAGGCGACACACTCACCGCTGGTCGAGCTTGTCGAGACCCTTCTGTGGTTGGGTCTCGGTGGTTGCGTTTGGTTCCGCGGAGTGGGCTGCACCCCGTCCCGCCCGTGCGCAACTCGCCCTACTTCTGCTTTCGTCCTTCAGACCCTGGCAGGGGGCTCGCGCGCTTTACGCCCGACCTACCCGGAGGGGGTGCAGCCCAC
>NZ_JASGEN010000102.1:0-11346 GCF_047606365.1 Micropruina sp.
CCTTGGCGGCCTTGATCGCCTCGAACACGGCCACGTCCATGGCCTTGCCGACCGAGGACGGGATCACCGCGCAGTACTGCTCCTGGCTGACGCAGCCGTCGGTGTCCACCCACAGCGAGGCGACCTTGCCGTTGCTGGACTTGGCGACCTGCAGTGCGCCCTCGCCGGACGGGCCGGCGACCGGCAGCAGGATGTCGGCGCCCTGCGCCATCAGGTTGGAGGCGACCTTCTTGCCACCGGGCAGGTCACCGAAGGGATCCTGGCCGCCGATGAAGGTGCCGTCCTTCTTGGCGGTGTCCCAGCCGAGCACCGTGACCTTCGTACCCTTGGCCTGGTTGTAGTAGGCGGCACCGCGGGCGTAGCCGTCCATGAACGCGGTGACGGTTGGAATGTTGGCGCCGCCGAAGGTGCCGAGCTTGCCGGTCTGCGACAGTGACGCGGCGGCGTAGCCGGCCATGAAGGACGGCTCGGAGGTGTTGAAGACCAGCCCCTTGAGGTTCTTCGGCGCGGTGTTCTTCCCGGTCTTGGCGTCGCTGTAGGCGAAGTCGACGATCGCGAAGTCGATGTCGGGGTTCTTCTTCGCCGCAGCCAGGGTGGCATCCCCCAGCTTGTAGCCGACGGTCACGATGATGTTGCACTTCCGATCGACCATCGACTGCACGTTCTTGGCGTAGTCCGCGTCGACCTTGGACTGCACCTCAGCCTTCTGGACGCCCAACTCGCTCACCGCCTTGGTCAGGCCGTTGTAGGCGGTCTCGTTGAAGGACTTGTCATCGAAGCCACCGGCGTCGGAGACCATACAGGCCTTGAAATCGGACTGGGCCACACTCGAGGTGGCCCCGGACGGCGCGGCCGACGGCGATGCGGCGGGCGGGGTCGCACAACCGGCGACGGCGAGAGCGAACGCACCGAGCGCTAACGGTGCAATCAAGGACTTCTTCACGGACCTGCCTCCTGAGCAAGACGAACGGCGGGCCCCTCATCGGCCCATTGCGGTGGAGATTCGGGGTAGCTCTCCACCGCTGGTCACACTAGCCACCGTGGTGCCGCTCGTCGCCCCCCGATAGGGCGTGCGGGGCACCCTGATATGAAGTCGTTATCGACACGCTGATCAACGTCTCTCCATCGTCATCCCGGACTTGATCAGGGATCCCTCCCACCTGAGATCCCGGGTCGGAGCCCGGGATGACGTGAGTGATCAGCGCTTCCTCAGGGAGGGTGCCGCGCCGCGGCTCAGATCGGCTCGCGGCGGTACCGGCCGGTGTCCAGCCAGGCGCGCAACCGACGCACACTGCCGGCGGTGTACTTGGGGATGAAGGCGCGCAGATCGGCGTTCTGCTGCTCGAGCAGATCGTCGACGAGCAGCAGATTGCGCCCGGCGACCATGCCCTCGAAGACCTCGTCGCTCACCGCCGGCAGCGACCGGACGCCGGCGTAACCCTCGCGCAGGGCGTCCTCGGCGGCGACGTCGTCGCGCAGGTAGTAGACCGCGATGGCCAGGTCGAGCGCGGGGACCCCGAGCCCGGCGTCGTCGAAATCGAAGACGCTGAGCCGTCCGTCGTGCCACTTCAGGTTGCCGCCGTGCAGGTCGGCGTGCAGCGGAATGACGTCGTCCGCTGCGAAGGCCTGGTCCTGCAACTCCTGCGCGCGGGCCAGTGCCTCGGTCAGCACCGCGCGGGCGTCGGGGTCCAGGGCGGGGTGGTCGCCGAACCGGTTGGGCAGATCGGTCAGCACCTTGTCGAATAGCGGCAGCGCACCGTCGGTGGGCGGACGCCAACTTGCTGCATGGTCGTGCAGCAGTGCCATCGCCTCACCCACCGCGCGCGCCTGCCGGGGCCGCGGCCGGAAGCCGATATTGCGGCCCTCCAGCCAGGAGAACAACACCAGCGGCAGGTCGCGGCCATGATCCGGACTGGAGATGCGGGCCGCCCACTCCCCGTCGCGGGTGCGCTGCGGCGTCGGCACCCGCAGCTCGGTCTCGGACGACAGCGCAGCCAACCAGGCGACCTCCGCCTGCAGATGGGCCTCGGTCTTGGTCGGGATCACGTTGACCCGCAACGCGAACCGCCGTCCATCGGCGGCGTCCACCCGGAAGGTGGTGTTGTAGCCGTGGTTCAGCAGCCGCAGGGACGCGTCACCGAGCCCCCAGGCGGGCAGCGCCCGGGCTGCCAGCGCACGCAGCCGTTTCACCTGGGTGCGAGCGGTGACCTCGATGAACGGCTTGCGCATGGGGGCACCGTAGTACCCTCGATAGACTTATTGAGTATCATTATCATATAGTCCATCCATGAAACCAACTCGCACATCCCTGGCGGTCGCCTGCGCGCTGACCGCAACCCTGCTGCCCGCCCTGGCGGCGCCGAGCGCCGAGGCCGCACCGAAGGTACGCAGCACCATCCTGGTGACCCACGCCGACGGCGTCCTGGCCCTCGACGCCCGGACCCTCAAGCCGGTGGCCCGGATCGCCACCACCTCCCGTCCGACGGTGGCCACGTCGGAGGACCAGCGGCATTTCTTCCTCATCCAGGGCGACAAGGGACTCGTCCAGATCGGCGATCTGCGCGGCACCCCGCACCTCAACCCGCTGCGGGTGAACGCGGCCAAGCCCAGCCATGTGGTGTCGCACGGCAACACCACGGCGATCTTCGACGACGGCACCGGCACAATCCAACTACTGAAGAAGTCCGACCTGGGCAAGACCTCGGCGACCCTCCGCACGCTCAGCCCGTTCCCGGCCCATCACGGCGTCGCGATGCCGATCGAGAAGGGCCGGCTGCTGGTCAGCACACCCGGCAAGGAGGCCGGTCAGCGGGTCGGTTTCGCCCGGGTGAAGGCCTCCAACGGCCGGATCGAGAAGCGCTGGAACAACTGCCCCAAGATCCACGGTGAGGCCGAAGCCGCCGGCGGCGTGGTGGCGTTCGGCTGCGACGACGGCGTGGTGATCTACCGCAAGGGCAAGGTCACCAAGGCCTACGAGCCCGCCGAGGGACCGGACGGCTTCAGCAGCCACCTCGCCGGATCGGAGGACTCCCCGATCATCGCCGGCAGCTACAACGACACCACCATCGCGCTGATCAACACCCGTACCGCCCGCACCAAGCTGCTCGACCTGGGTCTGGTCTACGGCACCGTGGCCTGGGCCGAGAAGCGGATCATCGCGCTCGGCACCGACGGCAAGGTGCATGTGATCAACCCGGGCAAGGGCAAGGTCGAGGCGGCGATCCGGGTGATCGATTCGTGGACCAAGCCCGAGGACTTCTACGCCGCGCGGCCGACCCTGACCACGCTCGGCCATCGGGTCATCGTCGCCGACCCGGCGTCCAAGACCCTCCGAGTCCTCGACCTGGAGACCGGTGAGGTCAGCGAGCCGACCACCCTGGACGTCGAACCGCTGGGCGTCAACGCGGCGGGGCCTGGCGCCGGCCACCAGCACTGAGTGCGTCGCAGGCGTCCGGCCAGAGCCGCGGGACGTCGGCGACGAAACCCCGCACGAGCTCTTCGGCACCTTCCAGCGCCGAGATCTCGTTGCCGGCGATGGCAACTTCGACGGCGCCCCGGGCAGCCCGTACCCGTGGGGAGGCCCGGACGCCGGCGAGCACTTCGCCCTCAACCAGCGACCACAGCCACTCGATCTGCTGCCGTGCCCTTCTCGGCTCCAACCCACCGTTGGATTCCAGATAGGCACGGTGATTGAGCACCGCTTGCCACACCTCGTCCAGGCCCTTGCCGGTGAGCGCCGAACTGGTCAGCACCGGCGGACGGCGGGCGTGCGGATCGGAGCTGATCAGCTTCATCGCGATGGTCAGCTCGCGGGCGGTCACCCGGGCCTCACCCTCGTGGTCGCCGTCGGCCTTGTTGACGGTGATCACGTCGGCCATCTCGAGGATGCCGCGTTTGATCCCCTGCAGCTGGTCACCGGCCCGGGCCAGCGCGATCAGCAGGAAGGTGTCCACCATGCCGGCGACCGCCACCTCGGACTGCCCCACCCCCACGGTCTCGACCAGCACCACGTCGAAGCCGGCGGCCTCCATCACGATCATCGACTCGCGGGTGGCCCGCGCCACGCCGCCCAGATGCCCACCGGACGGCGACGGCCGCACGTAGGCGCTGTCGGACGCGGCGAGTGCCGCCATCCGCGTCCGGTCACCGAGGATGGAGCCGCCGGTTCGTGACGATGACGGGTCGACGGCCAGCACGGCGATCCGGTGCCCGTCCTCGATCAGCCGGATGCCGAGTGCGTCGATGAACGTCGATTTGCCCGCCCCGGGGACACCGGTGATGCCGACCCGCACCGACTGTCCGCTGTGTGGGGTGAGCAGCCGCAGCAGTTCCTTGGCCCGCTCCCGATGCTCCGGACGCGACGACTCCAGCAGCGTGATCGCGCGGGCGATGTGCGGACGCGAGCCCTCCCGGACCCGCCCGGCCAGTTCGTCCGGACTCAACCTACGCATGCAGCCACCCTCTCAAACCCGCATGTCCGGGGACGGTTCTTCGACGTTCGACTTCGCACTCCGGGGGACGGTTCTCCGAAGTTCGACTTTCGCACGTCCGGGGACGGTTCTCCGACGTTCGACTTTCGCACTTCGGGGGACGGTTCTTTTCGTTCCAAGGTGACCAAGGGAACCGTCCCCGGCGACCAAGGGAACCGTCCCCGGTGACCAAGGGAACCGTCCCCGGTGACCAAAGGAACCCGTCCCCGGTGACCAAAGGAACCGTCCCCGGTGACCGGGAGAACCGTCCCCGCGGACACCGTCAGTCTTCTTCCAGCCGATCCTGGAGCTTCTCCAGCAGCTCCACGGCTGCCTCGGGGATCACCGTGCCGGGCGGGTAGATCGCGTCGGCGCCGGCGGCCCGCAACTCGTCGAAGTCCTGCGCCGGGATGACGCCGCCGACGACGATCATCATGTCGTCGCGGCCCAGGGCGTCCAGTTCGGCGCGCAACGCGGGCACCAGGGTCAGGTGGCCGGCCGCCAGGGACGACACCCCGACGACGTGGACGTCGGCCTCGACCGCCTGTCGAGCCACCTCACCGGGGGTCTGGAACAGCGGGCCGACGTCGACGTCGAAGCCGAGATCGGCGAACGCCGTCGAGATCACCTTCTGGCCGCGGTCGTGACCGTCCTGGCCCATCTTGGCGACCAGGATGCGCGGACGGCGTCCCTCGATCGCCTCGAACTCGGCGACCAGCTGCCTGGCCTCCTCGACACCTCGGGACTCCCCCGTCTCACTGCGGTACACGCCAGTGATGGTACGGATCTGCGCGGTGAACCGGCCGAACTGCGACTCCAGCGCGCTGGAGATCTCACCGACGGACGCCTGGGCGCGGGCCGCGTCGATGCTGAGTTTGAGCAGGTTGCGGTCCGGGTCGCTCGGATCGGGATTGGCCGCCGCCCAGGTCAGCCGCTCCAGGGCCGCCTTCGCCGCCTCCGGGTCGCGCTCGGCGCGCAGCCGCTCCAGCTTGGCGATCTGCTCGGCACGCACCTTGGCGTTGTCGATCTTCAGCACCTCGGGCGGTTCGTCGTTGTCGACCAGGTATTTGTTGACGCCGATCAGCGGTTGCCGTCCGGAATCGATCCGGGCCTGGGTGCGGGCCGCCGCCTCTTCGATGCGCATCTTGGGAATGCCTGCCTCGATCGCCTTCGCCATGCCGCCGGCTGCCTCCACCTCCTGGATCAGGCCCCAGGCCTTCGTCGCCAGGTCGTAGGTGAGCCGCTCCACATAGGCCGAGCCGGCCCACGGGTCGACCACCCGGCAGGTGCCCGACTCCTGCTGAATGAACAGCTGGGTATTGCGGGCGATCCGGGCCGAGAAGTCGGTCGGCAACGCGATCGCCTCGTCCAGCGCGTTGGTGTGCAGCGACTGGGTGTGGCCCTGGGTGGCGGCCATCGCCTCCAGGCAGGTACGGGCCACATTGTTGAACACGTCCTGCGCGGTCAGCGACCAGCCGGACGTCTGCGAATGCGTCCGCAGCGACATCGACTTGGGATTCTTCGGGCCGAAATCGCGCACCAGCTTCGCCCACAACATGCGGGCGGCACGGAATTTGGCGACCTCCATGAAGAAGTTCATTCCGACCGCCCAGAAGAACGACAGCCGCGGCGCGAACTGGTCGACCTTCAGGCCCACCGATTCGCCGGCCCGGATGTATTCGACGCCGTCGGCCAGGGTGTAGGCCATCTCGATGTCGGCGGTCGCCCCGGCCTCCTGCATGTGATAGCCGGAGATCGAGATCGAGTTGAACTTCGGCATATTCGCGCTGGTGTACGCGAAGATATCGGAGATGATCCGCATCGACGGCGCCGGCGGATAGATGTAGGTGTTGCGGACCATGAACTCCTTGAGAATGTCGTTCTGAATGGTCCCGGCCAGCTGTGCCGGCTGCACCCCCTGCTCCTCGGCGGCCACCACGTAGAGCGCCAGCACCGGCAGCACCGCGCCGTTCATCGTCATCGACACACTCATCTGGTCGAGCGGAATACCGGCGAACAACTGCCGCATGTCGAGGATCGAATCGACCGCGACGCCGGCCATTCCCACGTCACCGGTGACCCGCGGATGGTCGGAGTCGTAGCCGCGGTGGGTGGCCAGGTCGAATGCGATCGACAGGCCCTTCTGACCGGCGGCCAGATTGCGCCGGTAGAACGCATTGGACTCCTCCGCGGTGGAGAAGCCGGCGTACTGCCGGATCGTCCACGGCTGATTCACGTACATGGTCGCGTACGGCCCGCGCAGGAACGGCGGAATGCCCGGGTAGGTGTTCAGGAAATCCAGCCCGCCCAGCGCGTCCGAACCGTAGACCGGCGGCACCAGAATATGCTCGGGGGTCTGCCAGCCCTTGCTGTACGAGGGCACCTGATCGATCAGGTCCTCCCACTGCTGCGCGGAATCCGCCGGCGGCCGGGCCTCGCCCAACTCGATCGTGTCAAAACGCGGAATGCTCACCGGTCCACTCCCAACTCGTCCAGGGTGCCGGCCAGGAAGCCGGCGACGTCCATGCCGTCGAAGATCTCGCCGGCGATGACCCCGGCGGCATTGTCGGCACCGGTTTCGGTGCGGCGTCCGGCGATCAGCACGGTGTCCACCCCGGCGTCCTTGAGCGCCGAGGCCACCTCGACCGCCTGCGTCGCGTACACCCGCGCCGATGAGCACAGAATCACGATGCGCGCGCCGGCGGCCTGCACCTGCGCGACGATCTCGGACGCCGTCCCGCCCTCGCTGGACGGGTGCCCGATGCCGGCGACCTGCAACACGTTGGCGGTGAACTGTTCGCGCGGACCGAAGTCACGGCGAGCGCCCAGGCAGGCCAGGAACACCTGCGGCTGGGGATCGGCCGCAGCCACCCGGTCACGCAGACCCTCGAACAGCTCACTGTCCCGGCGCGGCGCCAACCCCCCGAACACCGGACGCTCCGGCCGCGGCCGGACGTCCAACGGGGTTTCGTTGACGGCGGGGAACATCGACACGCCGGTGATCGGCTGCCGTCGATTGGCCAGCCGGACGCCGCGGGCCGCCACGGTGGCCTCGATCCACTCGGCCACCCGGCCGTCGGCCAGGGCGGCCGTCATGCCGCCGGCGGCCTCGATCTCGCCGAACCGCGCCCAGGCCCGTCCGGCCAGTTGATCGGTGAGGCTCTCGACGTACCAGGACCCGCCGGCCGGATCGGCGACCCGGCCCAGGTTGGATTCCTCGGCGGCCAGCAACTGAATGTTGCGCGCCATCCGCCGGGAGAAATCAGTAGGCAGACCCCAGGCGGTGTCGTGCGGCAGCACCGTGATCGACTCGGCACCCCCGGCGGCCGCCGCGAAGGTGGCGATGGTGCCGCGCAGCAGGTTCACCCACGGGTCGTCACGGGTGACCATCCGCCACGACGTCACCGCGAGCTGAACGGCGCCCCGCACCCCCGCGGGGACGCCGCTCACCTCCCCCACCCGGGCCCACAGCCGGCGCAGCGCGCGCAACCGGGAGATGGTCATGAATTGATCGGCGTTGGCGGGTACCCGGAACGCGATGGTTCGGAAGGCATCCCTGGGGGAGATGCCGGCGGCCTCCAGGTCGCGCAGGTACTCGACGCCGGTGGCGATGGCGAAGGCCAGGACGTCGACGTCACCGGCTCCCGCGTCGTCGTAGACCAGGGAATCGACCGCGATCGCCCGTGCCTTGCCGAACTCGGCGAGCGTGGTGGCGACCCATTCGCGCTGCGGTCCGAACTCGGCCGCCTCACCAGTCAGGGCGGCGTGCCCGAGGGCATCCAGCCCGAGACTTCCGCCCACCTCGGCAGCCTTGCCGCTCGCCCGCCAGAACGCGGCGAGCGCCCTGGCCGCGGCGTCCTGATCGGTACGGCTGCTGACCCGCAGCCGGGCAAGGTCGGGCAGCACCCCGGCCAGCACGCCGGCGACGTCCGCGGCGGCGATCGCGTCCGGATCGACCCGCAGCCACAGCGAGGTGGCCCCCCGGGTCAGGTCGGCCAGCACGGCGGCGTTGCTGAACGCGACGTCCGGGTCCTCATGCAGCTGGGTGATGTCCCAGGCATGGATCGCACCGGTGCGCAGCGAAGCGCCACGGGTGAACGGGGTCACCCCGGGGTGCCCGAGATCACGGTCGTCGCGGGTATAGAGCGGGTCGATGGCGAGGCCGTCCACGGTCGTCGTGGTGAGTCGCTTCATCGCCTGCTCGATGGAGAGTTCCTTGCCCTCGGGCCGGCGTCGATTGAGCACCCGGAGGACCTCGGTCTCCCAGTCCTGGCGGCTCGGTGCGTCGAAATCACCGGCCAGGGTCAGCGGGGATTCGGTCATACTACGCAGCGTAGTATTCGTTCCCCGATCGCGTCCCCCGCCCGTGGAAAAGGCTCGCGGGCTGAACCCCAGGATCTCGTGATTCGGGACGTCACGGGAACGGGTGCATCGGACCGCAGGTCCGGGTGGTGTCCCGGCGCGTCACACGGTGGCATCCTGTGGGCGTGGCCGACGAACCTGTGGCCGCGTTGGGTGGCACCGGGCTCCTTGAGCGGGCATCCCAACTCGACACGCTCCGGGCCTGCGTCGGCGAAGCCGTGGGCGGGCGGGGCTCGCTCACGCTCGTCCTCGGCGAGGCCGGGGTCGGCAAGTCGGCACTCGTGCGCGCACTGGCCGACATGCGCCCGCGCGGCGTACGGCTGCTGTGGGGCGCGTGCGACCCGCTGAGCACTCCTCGACCGCTGGCGCCGTTGCACGACATCGCGCTGGCTGCGGGCGGCGAACTGCTCGCGGTGATGGCCGGTGATGTCGGACGGCACGAACGCTTCGCGGCGGCGCTCACCGAGCTGGCGGCGCCGCATCCGCCGGCGCTGGTGGTGATCGAGGACGTGCATTGGGCGGACGACGCGACTCGCGACCTGCTGTTGTTCCTGGCCCGGCGGATCGGATCGACCCGGGCGGCGGTGATCGTCACGGCACGGGACGACGAACTGATCCGCGACCATCCGCTGACCGTCGCCCTCGGCCGGCTGATGGCGCTTCCCGGGGTGCGCCGGATGGAACTCGCTCCGCTCGGACCGGAGTCGGTGGCGAGGTTGGCTGGCGGGCTGGATGCCGACGAGCTCTATGCGGCGACCGGCGGGAACCCCTTCTTCGTGACGGCACTGGTCGAGGCGCACGCCACGGACGTGGTGCCCGCCGGTGTCCGCGCCGCCGTCCTGGCCCGGGCGGACGGGCTCGGGCCCCAGGCACGCAGAGCACTGGACGCTGCCGCCCTCATCCCCCGCGCCGACGCCGAGGTGAGCCTGGTGCTGGCGGCGGCTGAGGTCACGCCGCCGGCGGTGGACGAGTGCCTGCGCAGCGGCATGCTGGTGGGGCGTCCGGCCGGCATCGCCTTCCGCCATGACCTGGCCCGTCGGGCGGTCGAGGACTCCGTGCCGCCCGCCGTCGCCGCAGACCTGCATCGCCGCTTGCTCGCCGAACTCGAGCGGCGTGGCGCCGACCCCGCACGGCTCGCGCATCATGCCGAACGCGGAGGCGACCCGGTCCGTACCGCCAGGTACGGGATCGAGGCCGCGGTGGCCGCCAGCAGTGCCGGAGCGCATCGTTCCGCAGCACGTCAGTACGAGCGCGCGCTCGACTCGGGTGCCCTTCCGCAGGATGCCGCGGCCACCGCGTGGGAGGGCCTGGCCCGCGAGTACACCGCGTTCGCCGACGACCGGGGCGCACTCGATGCCTGCGAGCAGGCACGGGCGATCTGGCGCGCACTGGACCGGCCGGACGACGCCGGACGCGCCGCCGCCACGGGGGCCACCTCACTGTGGCGCCAGGGCCGGGGCGACGACGCTCGTCGCGCCATCGACGAGGTCCTGCTCGGTTTCGACCGTCGGCCGGACAGCTCGGCCAAAGCGGTCGCCCTGTCCGTGGGCGCGCAGTTGCACATGCTGGCCCGGGAGGTGGTCAGCGCGATCTCCCTCGGCCGCCGCGCAGCAGAACTCGCCGCCCGGTTCGGTGACGATCGCACCCGGGCGAGTGCGCTCAACGCGGTCGGCGCGTCTTTGTGGTTCGTCGATCCCGATCAGGCCGAGGAACCACTGGTGCGCAGCCGCGCGCTCGCCGAGAGCCTCGGCGACGACATCGCCGTGGCGTCGGCGCTGATCAACCTCGGATCCGGTGCCGGTGAGGTCCGCCGGTACACCCAGGCTGATCGCTGGCTGGACGAGGCACGCATCTGGTGCGCCGAGCGTGACCTGGACCACAGCGCCGACTACGCGACTGCGTGGCTGGCACGATCACGTTTCGAACAGGGCCAGTGGAGTGCTGCCGCGGCGCTGGCCGAGTCGGTCCGCGACGCGCCCGGCGTGATCGCGCGGATCGTGGCGCTCACCGTCGCCGGCCGCATTCGAGCCCGCTCCGGCGCACCGGACGCCGAGCGTCCGCTGCTGGCGGCACGCGAACTGGCGGACCGCACAGGCGACCTGCAACGGCTCTGGCCGGCAGCGGCGGGACTCGCCGAATCCGCCTGGCTCAGATCGGAGTCCGATCGCATCCCGGCGCTCGTCTCCGAGACGTTCCGGCTGGCGGTGAAGCTTCGGCAGGGGTGGGCGATCGGCGAGCTCGGGTTCTGGCTGTGGCGGGCGGGCGACCTCAGCACTCTCCCACCCGGCGCGGCCGAGCCGTTCGCGGCTCAGGTGCGCGGCGAGTTCGCCACCGCTGCCGCGCTGTGGGAACAGCTCGGCTGCCCCTATGAGGTGGCCGTCGCCCTCGCCGACAGCCGCGAGGCCGCGGATCGTCTGCGTGCGCTTCAGACCTTCGACCGTCTGGGTGCGAGTCCGGCCGCCGATGCGGTGGTCGCGCGGCTGCGCGCCGAGGGCGCGGCGTCCGTGCCCCGGCG
>NZ_JASGEN010000103.1:0-39610 GCF_047606365.1 Micropruina sp.
CCCCGCGGGGACGGCGTCCGCGGCCTGGGTGACGGCCGCCCGCAGTGGCGTCCCGGCGTCCAGTTCTGCCGCCAACCCGGGCGCCAGGTCGGCCACCCGCACCTGGTCGGGCGCCGTCGAGTAGACGCCGCCGACCAGCGGGGTGACCAGGTCGTCGAGCACCCGCTGCCCGTAGCCGGCCCGGACCACCTCAGCCAAACTCCCGGACGCCGCGCGCGCCGCCGGCACTTCACCGACCACCGCCTGCACGTCGCCCGCCCCGGGATCGGCGGGTATCCCGAACACCAGGCGTTTCGGGATCGGATGTGCCCCGGACGCGGTCTGCAGCCAGGCGCCGCCCGGCGCGGGCTGCGCGATCCGATCGGCGGCACCCAGGTCGGCCAGCAGTTGCGCCACCGCCCCACCGCGCACCGAGTAGCCCTCGGCGCCCACGTCGAGGGCAAGGTCATCCACAACGACCCGGTCGAGCAGTCCGCCGGGTCGTTCACCGGCCTCGAAGACGGTCACCGCGCAGCCGGCCCGGGCGAGTTCCCAGGCGGCCACCAGCCCGCCGGCACCCGCACCGACGACGATCGCCTTCATCGCCCCATCCTGATCAACGTCTGTCTCATCAACGACTGTGCACGTGGTCGACGATCCGGGTGAGCACCTCGGGATCCGCGCTCGGCGGCACTCCGTGACCCAGGTTGAAGACATGCCCCGGTGCCACTTCGCCGCGACGCAACACGTCGTCGACGGCATCCCGCAGCACCGGCCAGGGAGCCCCGAGCAGCGCCGGGTCGAGATTGCCCTGCACCGCGGGACCGGTCGGCATCCGGCGCCAGGCCTCGTCCAGCGGGGTGCGCCAGTCCACCCCGATGCAGTCGACGTCCAGGTCGAGGACCCCGTACAGCTCGCCCGCGCCGACCGCGAAATGCACCAGCGGCACCGGGCGGCCACGATCGTCGGTCAGGTCCCGGACGGCGTCGAAGGTCTTCGACGACGCCGGTGCGACATGCGCGCGGTAGATCGCAGCGGGCAGCGAACCGGCCCACGAGTCGAACAGTTGCACCGCGGACGCCCCGGCCAGCACCTGGCCACGCAGGAACCGTCCGGAGAGTTCGGCGCACCAGTCCAGCAGCCGCGCCCAAGCGTCCGGGTGACGGTGGATCATCGCCCGGGCGGCCAGGTGGTCCTTGCTGGGTCGTCCGGCGACCAGATAGGCGGCCAGGGTGAACGGCGCCCCGGCGAACCCGATCAGCGGATCCCGCCCGTCGTGCAGCAGTCGCAACGCCATCACGCTGCGCCGCACCGCTTTGCGGATCGGGTCGAGCGCGTCGTCCAAACCTTCCGGCGGATGCTCGGCGAGCAGAGCATCGACGGCCTCCGGGGTGTCGACCGGCGCGGCGAAGACCGGGCCGACACCGGGTTCGATCTCGACCGGCACCCCGGCGAGTTTCAGCGGCACCACGATGTCGGAGAAGAAGATGGCGGCATCCACGCCGTGCCGGCGTACCGGCTGCAGGGTGATCTCGGCGGCCAACTCGGGGTCGAGGCAGGCGTCGAGCATGCGGCGGCCCACCCGCAACTCGCGATATTCGGGCAGCGAACGCCCGGCCTGACGCATGAACCAGACCGGGGTCGTGTCGGGCCGCTCACCCCGGTAGGCACTCACCAGCCACGACGAGGCGGTGTCGGTGTTGAGCGGATGCGTCGCCGGCAGCACTGTCGTGGTCACATCAGCACCCTATTCTCCGTTGACACCGCCCACTGCCGTTATCCGAGGTCTATGCTGGCGCGGTGCTGTTGTGCCTGACCGCGAGCCATCGCACCCACGATTTCGCCGCTCTCGAGCAGTTGAGCGGTGATGCGGGGACGGCGCTCGTGGACGCCCTGCTCGCCGCCGACGGCGTCGCGGGCAGCATCGTGCTGAGCACCTGCAACCGTTTCGAGGTCTACCTCGATGTCGCGCCGCACACTCTGTCCAGCATCCAACGGCTGCGCGGTCCGCTCACCCTGCTGCGCGGCGAGGAGGCGGCACGGCATCTGTTCGGCGTCACCGCAGGGCTGGAATCGGTGGTGATCGGCGAGCCCGAGATCACCGGTCAGGTGCGGCGGGCGCTCAACCGTGCCGAGAGCCACGGCACCGCCACCCCTCGGCTGCAGCGGATCTTCTCCGACGCGCTGGCCACCCGGCGGCTGGTGCGGGAACGCACCGGTTTGGGCGCGGCGCGTCCGTCGCTGATCCGGCTGGCCCTCGATCTGGCCTCCCATCGGATCACCGATTGGGCCGAGCAGAAGGTGCTGCTGGTCGGCACCGGCCGCTACGCCACCTCCTGCCTGGAGGCGTTGCGTGACCGGGGCGTGCAGGCGATCTCGGTCTGGTCGCCGTCCGGACGCGGCGCCGGTTTCGGTGCCCGGCACGGGTTGCACCAGGTCAGCGGCCACGCGGTGGCCGCCACGGCGAGCGCCGCCGATCTCATCGTCTGCTGCACCACCAGCCCCGAACTGGTGGTCGGTCCCGCCCTGTTCCAGGGCCAATGCCCGGTCACCGCCCACGCCGCGGCGCAATGCCCGGTCGGCGGGCCGCACAGCGGCCATCGCCGCCGGGTGGTCGTCGATCTGGGGCTGCCGCGCAACGTCGATCCGCAGGTGGTCGACCAGCCCGGTGTGGAACTGCTCGATCTCGAGGCGATCAAGCTGCACGCCCCGTTGCACCATCTCGCGGTGGCCGACGACGCCGAGGCGATCGTGCGGCAGGCCGCCGCGGCACACGCCGAGGACGCCGATTCGGTCGGGCCGGCGGTCGCCGCGCTGCGTTCCCATGTCGGCGACGCGCTCGAGGCCGAACTGACCCGCGTCCGTCGGCGCTACGACCCCGAAACCGCCGAGAAGGCCGAAGCCGCGTTGCGGCATTTCGCCGGCGTGCTGCTGCACGGTCCGTCGGTGCGGGCCCGTGAGCTGGCCGGTTCCGGACGCCGCGACGAGTTCCTGGACGGCCTGTCCGCCGTCTTCGGCATCGAACGTCCCGCCTGATCCCATCCTTCGCCGGCGACGACGAAGGGCCCACAAGCACCCAGGGGAATGGTGCTCGTGGGCCCGTCGGGAGCCGCGTCAGCCTTGCGGCAGCTTCTTCGTCCAGCCCTTGGTGAGCTCACGCGCGGCCACCCAGCCGGCGTACAGGCCGTCCGCCTCGTCGCGGCTCATCTCGGGCTCGAACACCCGCTCGACCGCCCACATGTTCGACAGGTCGTCGAGCGAGCTGTAGACGCCGCTGGACAGGCCGGCCAGCAGCATGGCGCCGAAGATCGTCGCTTCGTGGTTCTTGGGCCGGATCACCGGGACGCCGAGGATGTCGGCCTGCATCTGGCAGAGCAGGTTGTTCTTGACCGCGCCGCCGTCCACCCGTAGTTCGGGAATGGTGACGGCGTTGTCGACGGTGGCCGCCTCGACCATGTCGCGGGTCTGGTAGACCATCGACTCCACCGCGGCCCTGATGATGTGCAGCCGGGTGGTGGCGTTGCTGATGCCGATGATCGCAGCCCGGGCGTAGGGGTCCCAGGTGGGCGCCGAGAGGCCGGTGAAGGCCGGTACCAGGTAGACGCCGTCGGTGCTCTTCACCTGACCGGCGTACCACTCCGAGTCGGGTGCGGCGTGGATCAGCTGCAGGTCGTCGCGCAGCCACTGCATGGTCTTGCCCTGGGCGAACAGCACGCCCTCGATCTCATACGACGTCTTGCCCTGCACCGTCCAGCCGACGCTGGGGGTCAGGCCGGGGATCCGCTGCGGCTCGGTGCCGCAGTTGATGTTCAGCACGCCCGCGGTGCCGTAGGTCATCTTGCACTGACCCTGCTCGAAGGCGGCCTGGCCGAACAGGCCGGCCTGCTGGTCGCCGAGATCCGAACCGATCGGGATGGGTGCGCCGAAGCTCGACTCGAGGTCGCCGAAGTGCGCGTCGCTGGGCAGGATCTTGGCCAGCATGCTCCGCGGAATGCCGTAGTGGCCGAGCAGTTCCTCGTCCCAGTCCAGCGTCTTGAGGTTCATCATCATGGTCCGCGAACCGTTGGACACGTCGGTGACGAAGGACTCGCCGCCGGTCATGTTCCACATCAGCCAGGTATCGATGGTGCCGGCGAGCAGTTCGCCGCGCTCGGCCCGCTCCTGGGCGCCGGCCACACGGTCGAGGATCCAGCGGATCTTGGACGCCGAATAGTAGGCGTCGGGGATCAGGCCGGTGCGCTCTTCGATCAGACCGCCGATGCCGTCGGCGACCCACTTCTCCACCACGTCCACGGTCTGCCGGGAGGCCCAGACGATGGCGTTGTAGATCGGCTCACCGGTCGACTTCTCCCACACCAGGGCGGTCTCGCGCTGGTTGGTGATGCCGGCCGCGGCGATGTCGGCCGGGGTCACCTCGGCCGAGCGCAGCGCCGCCCGCATCACCTCGAGCTGGGAGGCCAGGATCTGCTTGGGGTCATGCTCGATCCAGCCGGCCCGCGGATAGTGCTGGGTGAGTTCCTGCTGGCCGAAGCCGACGACGGTGCCGGCTTCGTCGATCACGAACGAGCGCACGCTCGTCGTCCCGGAGTCGATCCCGAGGATGTATTTGGTCATGGCTCCCCTTCACATCAGTGTGGTTGGGTTGATTGGGTCCCTGGGCCGCACCATCGCGGTCGCCCTCGGGCACACCTTAGGAAGGGTTCACTGAACAGGTCAACCCTTGAACATACTTGTCTATACCTGTAGCCTCCGTGATTCCCCGGGAAGGAGCTCCATGCTGGATCACCTCGACCTGTCCGCAGTGCGCGCAGTGGCGCTGGACGTCGACGGGACGCTGGCCGGCGCCGACTCCCTGGTCACCCCTCGCACGATCCGCGCGCTGAACGCGGTGAGCCGGCTCGACCTCCCGGTGATCCTGCTCACCGGACGCACCCGCCACAACGCCATGGACATCGCTCGGCGGGCGGAACTGCCGCACCTGGCGATCGCCTGCAACGGCGCGCTGGTCTTCGACCCGACCACGGACGAGGACCTGGCGGTCAACCCGATGGCGCCGGCCGACAAGCGGGCATTCCGGGAGCTGGCCGACGACCTCGGCCTCGACCTGACCTGGTGGACCCGGGACCATCTGTACGTGGCCGCCGACGGTCCGATGCGCGAGACGATTCGCGTGCTCAACCACGAGGACGCCGAGATCGGCGACCCCGACGACATCGACGACGCGGTCGTGCTGAAGATGATGGGCTGGGCACCCAACGACCGGATGGACGAGGTCGCCGACGAGATCCACCGCCGGCTGCCCGGGGTGCAGCGCTCGATGGACACCATCGTGGAGTTCGTGGACCGCGAGTCGACCAAATGGCACGCGCTGGAGTGGGTGCTGCAGCGCTACGACATCGCCCCGGACGACGTGCTCGGCGCGGGTGACGGCGGCAACGACGTCGGCTGGTTGAGCCGGATCGGCTTCCCGGTCGCGATGGGCAACGCCCGGCCCGAGGTGCATGAGGTGGCCCGCGGCGTGGCACCGTCCAACGTCGACGATGGCGCCGCGCACCTGCTGGAACGACTGGCCGCGGCGCACGGGGCCTGACATGGTGGCGCGCGCGATCCTTGCCGAACTGGCCCGCGAGGGCGACTACCTGCTGGCGAGCTACGCCCTGGAGTTGCCCGCCGACGTCGACCCGTGGGCGCGGATCTCCCGGTTCGCGGTCGGCCAGACCACCGGCACCTGGGTCGAGGTGCCCGGGCTGACCCCTGAGCTGCGTGAGCGGCACGAGGGCCGCGTCGTCCAGGTGCTGCCGATGCCGCCCGCCGACACCACCACGCATGCCGATGGTGGCCCGGTCGGCTACCTGGCCACCATCGCCTTCCCGACGATCAACTTCGGCGCCTCGCTGCCGCAGCTGCTGAACGCGCTGATCGGCAACGACGCCTCCACGTCTTTGGAGGCGAAGCTGGTCGACCTGCAACTGCCCGGCGAGCTGGAGCGGGCCTTCGGCGGGCCGCGGTTCGGGGTCGCCGGGCTGCGGGAACTCACCGGAGTCGCTGACCGTCCGCTGCTGCTCAACATGCTTAAGCCGTGCACCGGGCTGCCGCCCGAGGTGGCCGCCGAGATCTTCGAGGCCACCGCGCGCGGCGGGATCGACCTGATCAAGGACGACGAGCTGATGGGCAACACCGACTATTCGACGGTGCTGCGCCGGGTGGAGCTGTTCACCGCGGCCGCGGAGCGCGCGTACGCGGCGACCGGAGTGCGGACCATCTACCTGCCGAACATCACCGACCGTCCGGACCAGATGCTGGCCACCGCGAAGCGAGCCGTGGACGCCGGCGCCCGGGCCCTGATGGTGGCCTACACCACCGCCGGGCTGGGTGCCGTGGAGATGCTGGCCGACGAGGTCGGGGTGCCGATCCTGGGCCACTTCGCCGGCGCCGCCCCGCTCTACGAGGGGCCGCGCACCGGAATGAGCGCCCCGCTGGCGACCGGGCTGCTCCCGCGGCTGGCCGGCGCCGACCTGGCATTGCTGGTGTCGCCCTACGGCGGTTACCCGATCTCACGGCTGCAGTACCTGCGCACCGCGCAGCAGCTGTCGTTGCCCCGTCCGCACCTCAAGCCGGCCTTCCCGGTGGTCGGTGGCGGCGTCCACCCCGGCACCGTGCAGCGCTTCATGGACGAGCTCGGCCACGACATCGTCCTCGGCGTCGGCGGCGCCATCCAGGGCCACCCGGACGGCGCCGCCGCCGGCGTCCGAGCCCTCCGGCAAGCCGTCGACGCCGCCCTGACCGGCCTCCCCGCGTCCGAGGCAGCGAACGACCACAAGGAACTAGCGACCGCGCTTAAGCTCTGGGGCACCCTGTAGCGACCGTCACCGACGAGATCCCGGCATTCGCCGGGATGACGGACGCCGCGGATATCGGACCCGCCGAGTGACGGAGCGGCCCACCTCGTCATCCCGGCGAACGCCGGGATCTCCGCCTGTGGATAACTCTCGATTCCAGCCATTGTTGTCGGTAGCAGCCCGTAGCGTCCCGCCAATCGATGCCGCTACGAAAAGGAGTCGCTGTGAGTCGCGACGCTTACGTGTATCTGATGACCAACAAGCGGAACACCGTCCTGTACATCGGGGTGACGAACGACCTCGTCCGACGGGTCGCCGAACACAAGCTCGGTCTGCAACGAGGGTTCACCCAGCGCTACCAATGCACCAAGTTGGTCCATTTCGAAGCAGACGACAGCATCGTCGCGGCAATCCAGCGGGAGAAGCAGCTCAAGAACTGGCGCCGGGCATGGAAGGACGAGCTGGTCACCTCAACCAACCCCAGCTGGACCGATCTGGGCCCCGACATCGGCGTGACTCCCGAGATCCTTGCGTTGGTTGCCCGCCGAGATCCCGGGGCAAGCCCGGGATGACGAGACCGGCGACCCTCACCGTCATCCCGGCGAACGCCGGGATCTCAGCCCGCCGACCGGGCGATTCGTTCGAGCGACTCCAAGCCGATCACGCCGCGGTCGTCGCGGACGTCGTCACCGGCCAGGACGGTTGCCGGGCAGCCGGGCTCGCCGAGGTTCTCGACCACCACGACGGCGTCCGGGAAGGGGTCGTCGCGGGTGAAGTGGCTGACCGTGACGATGTGCGCGATGCCAGCGGCGGCGGCGGCCTTGGCGCCGCTCTCGGAGTCCTCCACCACCACGGCATGGTCGGCCGAGATGCCGAGCTGGTCGAGGGCGTACAGGTAGATGTCGGGTGCCGGCTTCTTGGCCGGGACGACGTCGCCGCCGAAGATGCCGGCCAGCCGGTCGCGGGTGGCCTGACCGAAGACGGCGACGGCGACGGCCTCGACGCTGGGCACCGCGGAGGTGGACGCGATCGCGACCTGCCAGCCGGCGTCCAGGGCCTCCTCGACCAGCCGCTTGATGCCGGGACGGCCCGGGATCCGGCCGCTGTTGACGATCTCCTGGTAGTCGCCGCTCTTCTGCTTGTGCACCTGGGCCAGCAGGGCGTCCAGGTCGTCCGAACCGGGCAGCTCGATCTCAGGATGCTGCGACAGGTAGTGCCGCATCCGCTCCTTGCCGCCACCCACCTTGAGCAGGTCGGCGTACTCGTCCTCGGACCAGCGGAACGGGTAGCCGAGCTCGTCGAAGGTCTGGTTGAAGGCGACCAGGTGGCCGTCCTTCTCGGTGTCGGCCAGGACGCCGTCGCAGTCCAGGATCAATGCGTGCTCGCTCACCGGGAGACGTCCTTACCGCTCGAGTGGAAGATGTCGGCGAAGCTGACGAACAGCTCCTTGGAGGCGGCGATCATCGGTTCGAAGAGCTTCACCGGCTCCCATTTGTTGCTGGCCTCGCACTGCTTCAGGTACTCCAGCGCGGTCTTCATGTAGGCGTGCTTGAGGGCGGTGGAGATGTTGATCTTGGTCACGCCGGCGGCGATGAACTCGTCGAACTCGGCGTTGCTGAGGCCGGTGCCGCCGTGCAGCACCACCGGAATGTCGTGCAGCGCCAGGATCTGCCGCACCCGCTCGGGCAACAGCACCGGTTGTGCGGTGTACATGCCGTGCGCGGTGCCCAGCTGCGGCGCCATCAGATCGGTGCCGGTCTCCTTGGCCACCTCGACCAACTGTTCGACGGTGTAGGAGTGCCGGGACTCGTCGGAGCCGACGCCGTCCTCGACGCCGATGATGTTCTCGATCTCGCTTTCCACGGTGACCCCGGCGGCGTGTGCCTCGGCGACCACCTCGGCGGTCTCTTTGCGGGCCTGCTCCAGGTCACGATCGGACGCGTCGAACAGCACCGACGACCAGCCCTGCCGGATCGCCAGGCTGATCACCTCGCGGTCGGGGCAGTGGTCCAGGTGCAGCGAGACACCGACGGAGGCGTTCTCGGCAGCCTCCTTGGCCGCGAAGTGCAGGACGCCGGCGCCCGCCGACTTCACCGTCTTCACCGAGGTCTGCAGGATGACCGGCGAACCCACCGAATCGGCCGCCTCGACGACCGCCTTGATGGTCAGCGGGTCGACGATGTTGATCGCGGGGACGGCATAGCCCCTGCCCTTGGCGGCGGTCACCAGATCCAGCGTGTTGACGTAGGGCATGGGCTCCTCCAGATGACTTGTCGGGTCCGACGGTGGACGACACGTATGTACAACTATAGACAACTTGGCCGGGGGCTGACCAGCCTTTGACTAGCCCAATGATTCAGCCGAGGGCGGCGCCGCCGACCTCGAAGACGACTTTGCGGCCCTGTCCGACCAGTTCCAGGCCGGTCTCCCACTCCTCCAGCGGGAGCACTTCCGAGATGAACGATTCGGCGTCGATCCGGCCGTCGGCAAGCAGCCGCAGGGCGGTGCGATAGCTCTGCGCGTTCTTGCCCCGTGACCCGATCAGCTCCAGTTCGCGGTTGACCAGCAGATCGAAGTCGACCCCGACCTCACCGTGGTAGAGCGCGACCAGGACCAGCCGTCCGCCGCGCCGCAACAGCGGCTGCAGGTCCCGCGGCCAGCTGTTGGCCGCCGAGCACTCGAAGGCGGCGTCGGCGCCGTAGCCGTCGGTGAGTCCGTTGACGAAGCCGGCCAGGTCGGTGTTGTCGACGTCGACCACGTGGCTGGCGATGCCGCGGTCCAGCGCCCCGGCCAGGGCGGCGGCGTGCCGGGAGCGTCCGATCAGCACCGTGGTGGCGCCGACACCGGTGGCGACCGCGCTGGTCAGTGCCCCGATCGCACCGGGACCGGTGACCAGCACCAGCTGCCCGGCCAGCGACGGGCTGCGCTCGATCACCGCATGGACGGCGATCGACAGCGGCTCGGTGAGCGCCGCCGAGAGCAGCGCGACGCCGTCCGGCAGCTTGTGGACGGCCAACTCGCGCATCACCAGGCTGTCGGCCAGGGCACCGTCGGCGGTGGTGCCGATGCCCTTGCGGTACGGGCAGCGCTGGAACTGCTCGGCCCGGCAGTACAGGCAGGTGCCGCACAGGTAGGCGTCCGTCTCGAAGGTGACCCGGTCGCCGACCGCCAGATCACCACGGAGATCCGGCCCGAGTCCGGCGATCACCCCGGACGCCTCGTGGCCCAAGGTGCGCGGGATCAGTCCGCCATAGCGCCCGTCGAGGGCGGCCCGGTCGGTGCCGCACACCCCGGCGTAGGCGACGTCGATCAGCACCTGTCCGGGGCCGGGCTCGGGACGGGGCACGTCCCGCAACTCGATGTTGCCGGGACCGGGGGCGTATTTCACCAGGGCGCGCACCCGCATTTCGTACCACGGTCCAGCACGCTTGGCCAACGCTAGACATGTCTATACAACTCTGGTTAGCATCGACAACCAACCGCGCGGACGCACCGGGGCGCCCGCCACAGCGGAAGGGACAGCTCAATGCCGCAGTACCTGATGGGGATCGACGCCGGAACCAGCGTGATCAAGGCCGCCATCTTCGACATCCACGGCAACGAACTCAGCCGTGGCGCCAAGAACGTACCCATCGTCAACCCCACCACCTACATGGCCGAAGAGGACATGGACACCGTCTGGGTGGCCGCCACCCTGGCCATCCGCGACGCGATCGAGGGCTCTTCGGTGAAGCCCGAAGAGATCGTCGCCATTTCGGCCACCGGACAGGGCGACGGAATCTGGACGGTGGACGCCGACGGCCGACCGGCCGGGCCGGCCATTCTGTGGACCGACGGCCGGGCCGGTGACCTGATCGACGGCTGGTACGCCGACGGCACGATCAGCCGGCAGTTCCAGACCACCGGCCTCGGCCCCTATGCCGGCACCGCCTCCGCGCTGCTGCGCTGGCGGCTGGACAACCAGCCCGAACTGCTCCAGGGCGCCACCAACCTGTGGTGCAAGGACTGGATCGAGTACAACCTCACCGGCGACCTCTCCACCGATCCCTCGGACGCCTCACTGGCCGGCATCGACGTCCGCACCCGGCAGTGGTCGCTCGAGGTGCTGAACCACTTCGGCCTGACCGACGTCCGCGACGTGCTGCCCGAACTGAAGTCCCCGATCACCCAGGTCGGCGGGATCACCGCCACCGCCGCCGGGCTCACCGGGCTGGTCGAGGGCACCCCGGTGTTCAAGGGCCAGATGGACATCACCGCCTCGTCGCTGGGCGTCGGCGTGGCCCGTCCGGGCGATTGCATGGCGGTGATCGGCACCGCCGGCATCGTCACCGTGGCCACCGACGACCTGAGCGGCACCATCGCCCCGGACGACGTCGGCTGGGTGATCCCGCACAGCCCGACCACCTGGATCCGGGCCATGGGGATGAACTCCTGCACCCCGAACCTGGACTGGTACCTGCGCGAGTTCGGTGCCGAGTTCCGCCACGAGGCGGAGGCGCGCGGCCCCCAGTTCAGCTTCTTCGACTACCTCGACGAGGTGGTCGAGAGCGTGCCGGTCGGTTCCCGCGGGGTGCTCTTCCACGGCTACACCGCACCCGGCGGCGAGCGGGCCCCTTTCGTCAAGCCGAGCGCCCGGGCATCCTTCATCGGCATCACCGGCGCGCACACCCGCAACGACCTGCTGCGGGCCGTCTACGAAGGCGTCGCCTACGGCATCCGCGACTGCCTGGACGCCATCCCGACCGAGGTGAAGACGGTCCGGATGGCCGGCGGCGGTGCGAACTCGGCGGTCTGGTCGCAGATCTTCGCCGACGTCCTGGGCCGCGAAGTCATCGTGCCGGCCGGCACCGAATTCGGCGCCAAGGGCGCGGCGATCGTCGCCGGCGTCGGGGCCGGACTGTTCGACTCCTACGAGCAGGGCGCGGACGCCACCGTGAACATCCTGCGCCGCTACCGGCCGAAGAAGAAGCGGACGGCGCTGTACGACGAGTACTTCGAGATCTACCGCGAGTACCGGACGGCGATGCCGCCGATCTGGGACAAGCTGCAGGCGATCACCCGGCGCGCATGACCGACCTCGACGCGTTCGCGCAGCGGAGTTCCGCCGGCGCACTGACCCGGCTTGCCGCCGGCCCGGCGGCATTGGACGAGATACCGGTGTTGGTGCGCCGGCTGGCCGCACCGGGCGAGCGGGTGTTGTTGTCCGACGACACCGTCAAGACGGCCGCCGACGTCGACCTGCTGTCCTGGGTGGCCGGCCTGGTCGGCCCGGCCCGGCTGGTCACCGCCGGCGGCCCGCACGGCCACGTCACGCTCGACGAGGCCACGGTCGAGGCGGCGGTCGCCGAGATCGGGACTCCGGGCCTGGTGGTAAGCGTCGGTTCGGGCACGATCACCGATCTGGGCAAGGTGGTGGCGGCACGCTCCGGCGCGCCGCTGCTCGCCGTGCAGACCGCGGCCTCGGTGAACGGCTTCTCCGATCCGCTCAGCGTCCTGGTGATCGGCGGCGCGAAACGCACCAAGCCGTCCAGTTGGCCCTCGGCGCTGGTGATCGACGATCGGGTGATCCGCGCCGCCCCGGCTCGGCTGAACCGTTCGGGTGTGGGTGACGCGATCGCGATCTGGTCGGCGCCGGCGGACTGGTACCTGGCCTGCCGGCTGGGGCTGGACGGCCCGTTCGACGACGCGGTGGTCCGTCCGGTGCTGGACGCCGTCGAGCAGCTCGCCGACCCCGACCCCGAGGTGGCCCAGCGGGCGCTGGTGGACGGCCTCACCCTGGGCGGGCTGGTGATCGGCATCGCCGACTCGACCGCGCCGCTGTCCGGGTCGGAACACCTGGTCAGCCACATCCTCGACATGACCGCGATGGCGCGCGGCACCGAGCACGATCTGCACGGCGCCCAGGTGGGTGCCGCCACCGTGCTGTGCACCGCGTTGTGGCAGGAGGTGCGGGCCAGCTGCCGGGTGTTCGACCTGCGCTGGTCCGAGTTGACCTACCCCGACGATCTGGCCGAGCGGGTGCTGGGCACCTGGGCCGAGCTCGACCCGTCCGGACGGCTCGGGCAGGAGTGTCTGAGCGCCGTCGAACGCAAGGTCGCAACCTGGAACGCCGCCGACAAAACCGACTGCGACAAGGGCCGCGGCGAGTTGCTGGAGGCCCTGTTCGGCTATGTCGGCGACCCGGCTCGCAGCGCGGCGACGCTGCGGCATTGGGGTGCCGCCGTCCGATTCGACGAGTTGACCCCGGCGGTCGGTCGCGAGCAGCTGGCCTGGACGCTGTCGGCGCTGCCCTACATGCGCGACCGGCTCACCCTGCCCGACCTGCTGGTGATGTCGGGCGAGTGGACGCCGAAACTGATCGGACGGGTGCTGGACCGCGCCGAAGCTAGCGTTTCCGGGGACCGGTGAGGTCGTAGTCGAACTCGAGCCGCACCCGGTCGCCCCGGAATTTGATCTGGGTGTACTCGAACAGCCGGTGCGAGGCGTCCCTGATCCGCTGTTCGAGCAGCAGCAGTGGGATGCCGCGGCGCACCCGCAGCGCGCTCAGCTCGGCGGGTGAGGGGTTCAGCGACTCCAGGCTTTCGTGCACGTAGGCCATGTCGAGGCCGTAGTCGCGGGCCAGCACCTGGCAGAGCTGCTTCTCGGCGAGATCGTGGCTGAGCAGGCCGGGCGCGAGCGGCATCGGCACGTACGACTTGTGCAGGCTGATCGGGGTGTCCCCGGCGTAGCGCAGCCGTTCGACCATCGACAGCGGCGTGCCGACCGGCACGTCGAGCTCGCGGGCCAGCCGGACGTCGGCCTCCAGCTCACCCGAGTTCAGCATCTCGGTGCGGGTCGAGTAGCCCTGCTGCTCGAGCTGCTCACGGACCCCGTGGTACGACGGGGAGCGGGTGGCGATCTTGGGCTGCGCGACGAAGGTGCCCTTGCCGTGCACCCGGAACACCAGACCCTCGTCGACCAGCTTGCCGAGCACCTGCCGAATGGTCATCCGGCTGATCGAATAGATCTGGTTGAGCTCGTTCTCGGACGGGATGCGCTGTTCCGGTTGCCATTCACCACTGAGGATCTTGTTCCGCAACTCGTCGGCGAGCTGCAGGTAGAGCGGAACAGCCGAGTTCCGGTTCAGGGTGGTGGTCACGCATCACTCCTTGGGGGATCGGAACGAGCATGCAACTTGGCTGTACATGTACGATCATGTCCTGTAGCTTGAGGCTACCTGAGCTTACCTCACCCGTAGTCACCGCATGGATGCGGTGCCCGCGTGCCCTAGGAGGCAACGAAGTATGCCGACCATTGAGCCCTTGCAGCCCTCGGCCGCCTGGAACCAGTTCACCGCCGAGCAGGCTGACTGGGACGCCGCCGATCCGGCCCTGCTGGAGACCATGACGGTGCAGATGCACCTGATCCGGGCCTTCGAGGAGCAGGTGCTCGAGCTGGCCGGCCAGAAGCTGATCAACGGCCCGGCGCACTCCTCGATCGGCCAGGAGGCCGGGGCGGTCGGTTCGGCGCTTCCGCTCACCACCGCCGACCAGATCAACGGCTCGCACCGCGGTCATCACCAGTTCCTGGCCAAGGCGCTCAACGCCGTGGCACCCGACGGGTTCCGGCTGGGCGCCGACTGGACGCCGGACGTGGTCACCGTGCTGTACCGGACGTTGGCCGAGATCGCCGGACTGTCCGACGGCTACTGCCACGGCCGGGGCGGCTCGATGCACCTGCAGTGGAAAGAGATCGGGGCGATGGGCACCAACGCCATCGTCGGCGGCGCCGTCCCGTTCGCCACCGGGTTCGCCAAGGCCCACCAGCTGGCCGGCACCGACGCGGTCGCCGTCACCTACTTCGGCGACGGCGCGAGCAACATCGGCTCCACCCTCGAGGCGCTGAACATCGCAGCCGCC
Organism: Micropruina sp.; assembly: GCF_047606365.1. Taxonomy (GTDB): domain Bacteria; phylum Actinomycetota; class Actinomycetes; order Propionibacteriales; family Propionibacteriaceae; genus Micropruina. The sequence goes on from NZ_JASGEN010000103.1 coordinate 14,717, forward strand.
TGGAAGCTGCCGATCGTCTTCTTCATCGAGAACAACCACTACGCGGTCTCCACCACCGACGACGAGTCCACCGCCGATGCGCGGCTCTCCGTCCGGGGCCTCGGCTTCGGCATTCCCAGCTGGCGGGTCGACGGCCAGGACGCGCTGGCGGTGAAGCTGGTGATGGACGAGGTGCTCGCCCACGTCCGCACCGGGCAGGGCCCGGCCGTGGTCGAGGCCGACACCTACCGCTACTTCCACCAGAACGGCCCCTTCCCGGGCAGCGCCTTCGGCTACCGCAGCAAGGAGGAGGAAGCCAGCTGGCGCGACCGCGACCCGCTGCAAATGGCCGAGCGGCACCTGGAGCGGCTCGACATCGCCGACCGCGAGCAGCTGGACGCGCTGCGCCGCGGCTGCAAGCAGCTGATGCGCGAGCTGGCCGGACGGATCACCGAGCCCGACCCGGCCGGACGGCCCGGGCAGCTGCGAATCCGGCCCGAGCTGTGGCCCCCGGCGTCCTTCATCGACGTCGGCATCCGCGGCGACTGGCCGGAGATCGACCCGGCCCGGGTGCGCACCGGCCTGGACTTCGCCGCCGACGAGCTGGCCACCGCGCGGTTCGTCGACGTGATCGCGGCGGTGATGCATCGCCGGATGGAGACCGACGACCGAGTGCTGGTGCTCGGCGAAGACGTCCACAAGCTCAACGGCGGCTCCCGCGGGGCGACCAAGGGCCTGCCGCAGGACTTCCCCGGACGAGTGCTGGGCACCCCGATCGCCGAAGCCGGCTTCACCGGGCTGGGCGGCGGCATCGCACTGGACGGCCGGTTCTACCCGGTGGTCGAGCTGATGTACGCCGACTTCATCTGGGTGGCCGCCGACCAGATCTTCAACCAGATCGGACGGGCCCGGCACATGTTCGGCGGCGACCACGACATGGCCATGCTGATGCGGCTGAAGATCGGTACGACAACGGGTTACGGCTCGCAGCATTCGATGGATCCGGCCGGCGTGCTGTCCACCTCGGTGGGCTGGCGGATCATTGCGCCGTCCAGCGCGGTCGACTACGTCGGTCTGCTGAACGCCGCGATGCTGACCGGCGACCCGGTGGCGGTGCTCGAGCACGACGCCGACCTGTACAAGCTGGAAGGGCCGGCCCCGACCGACCTCGACTACGTGCTGCCGTTCGGCAAGGCGGCGGTGCGCCGCGAAGGCTCCGAGGTCACCCTGATCAGCTACCTGTCGATGGTGCAGCGCTGCCTGGACGCCGTGGAGCAGTCCGGTGTCGACGGCGAGGTCATCGACCTGCGCTGGCTCGACCGGGCCAGCATCGACTGGGACACCATCACCGAATCGGTGCAGAAGACCAACCGGGTGGTGATCGTCGAGCAGGGCGCCCAGGGCACCTCGTACGGCGGCTGGCTGGCCGGCGAGATCGGACGCCGCTTGTTCGACTGGCTGGACGCCCCGGTGCTGCGGGTGCAGGGCGGCGAGGCCGCGCCGAGCATCTCCAAGGCCTTGGAGACCGCGGCCAACGCCAACACCGACGACATCGTCGCCGCCCTCAACGAACTGAAGGGATGACCGATGGCCTTCCTGCTGCGCATGCCCGGTGTCTCGGCCGACGCCGACACGGCACTGCTGGACCATTGGGCGGTCAGCCCCGGCGAGAAGGTGTCGGAAGGCACCGTGCTGGGAACGGTCGAAACCGATAAGGCGCTGGTCGAGATCGAGGCCGACGCGGACGCGGTCGTGCACACCCTGCTGGTCGCCGACGGCACCCGGGCCCCGGTGGGCGACCCGATCGCGGTGCTCTCCGAGCCCGGCGAGGACCCTGCCGTGGCGGCGGGCCTGGTCGCCCAGCTGGGCGGTGCGTCCGAGCCGGAACCGTCGGTGGAGACCATCGCGGTGGCGGAAGACATGCAGGCGCCCGATCCGGAGACCCCGAAGGCTCCCGCGGCACCAGCCCCCGAGACTCCTGCCGCTCCGGCCCGCCGCGCCGGTGATCGCATCTTCTCCAGCCCGCTCGCCCGCCGGCTGGCCAAGGAGTACGGCCTGGAACTGGACGACATTCCGGGCACCGGCCCGGCGAACCGGATCACGAAGAAGGATGTCGAGGCGGCCCGCGCACGAGCTGCCCAGCAGCCCGCCCCGGCCGTCCCCGCCCCCACGCCCACCGCTCCGGCGCCGACCGCCGAGGTCACCCGGATTCCGCACACCCGGCTGCGGCGGGCGATCGCCAGCCGGCTGCAGGCGTCCAAGCAGAACGCGCCGCACTTCTACCTGACCCGCGAGCTCGATCTCGGTCCGCTGCTGGCGCTGCGCGCCGAGGTGAACGCCGCGGCCGAGCGCCGGGTGTCGGTCAACGACCTGCTGGTGAAGGCGGCCGGACTCGCCCTGCAGCGGGTGCCCGAGGCGAACGTCAGCTGGAGCGACGACGAGATGCTGCAGTACGCCGGCAGTGACGTCGCGGTGGCGGTGGCCAGCGAACGCGGCCTGGTCACCCCGGTCATCCGTGGCGTCGAACAGCTGGGCATCACCGCGCTCGCGGCCGCGATCTCCGATGTCGTGACCCGGGCCGGCGAGGGCCGGTTGCAGCAGCGTGAGCTCGAGGGCGGTTCGCTGACCGTCAGCAACCTGGGCATGTTCGGCATCGACGACTTCGCCGCGATCCTGAACCCGCCGCAGAGCACCATCCTGGCCATCGGCACCGCCAAGCCCCGGCCGTGGGTGGACGAGTCGGGTCAGCTGAGCGTCGCCACCACCTGTCGGATCACCGCGTCGTTCGACCATCGCGCTATCGACGGCGCCCTCGGCGCGCAGTACCTGCAGGCTCTCGCCGCGCTGATCGCGCACCCGATTCAGCTATTGATCTGATCCGCCGACCGGGGGCAACGAGGCCGCCGGCAGTCCAAAGGGAGAAGTCATGAAGAAGATCATCAACGACCCGGCCAACGTGCTGGACGAGATGAACCGCGGCTTCGCCGCCGCCTACGCGAACATCGTCGAGGTGCACGAGGACCCGCTCTACGTGTGCCGGGCCGGCGGTGCCGTCCAGGGCAAGGTCGGCGTCATCTCCGGCGGCGGCAGCGGTCATGAGCCGCTCGGCGGCGGCTACGTCGGCAAGGGCATGCTGAGCGCCGCGGCGCCCGGCGCGTTCTTCAGCTCGCCGACCCCCGACCAGATCCTGGCCGCCACCCAGGCCGCGGACGGCGGCGCCGGTGTGCTGCACCTGATCCTCAACTACACCGGCGACATCCTGAACTTCGAAACCGGTGCCGAACTGGCCGACATGGAGGAAATTCCGGTCACCACCGTGGTGATCAATGACGACGTCGCCGTGGAGGACTCCACCTGGACGGCCGGACGCCGCGGCGTGGCCGGCGCGATCGTCGCCTTCAAGCTGGCCGGCGCCGCCGCCGACCGCGGCGACGACCTGGAGAACGTGACCCGGATCGCCGCCAAGGCCAACGACTGGATGGCCACCATGGGCCTGGCGCTCACCCCGTGCACAGTGCCGACGGTCGGCAAGCCGTCCTTCGAACTCGGCGAGGACGAGATGGAGCTGGGCATCGGCGTGCACGGCGAACCGGGCGTGAAGCGCGTCCCTATGATGAAGGCCGACGACATCGTCGACACCCTGCTGGAGGCCACCGTCGGCGACCTGAAGCTGGAGCGCGGCGAGAACGTGCTGCTCTACATCAACGGCCTGGGCGCCACCCCGCTGTGCGAGCAATACATCATGTACAACCGCGCGGCGAACCGGCTGGCCGACATGGGAATCAACGTCACCCGTAGCCAGGTAGGCAATTTCTTCACCTCGCTGGAGATGGCCGGGGCCTCGCTGACGGTGATGCGGCTGGACGACGAACTCACCGAGCTCTACGACGCTCCGGTGCACACCGCGGGCTGGCGCGCCGGCATGTAGCACCACCCGGCCGTGCCTGGCGAAGCCCGGGGGTCCCAGCACTAGACTCCGAGCCGTGAGCGCAGCGACGACCCCCGAGACCCACGGCACGCCCGAGGGAATCCGGATGCTCTATGCCGGGGCCGCCATCGTGGCCTGCCTCGTCGGGGTCTACTTCATCCGCGATGTGGTGGCGCCGGTCTTCCTGGCGATGACGCTGGTGCTCACGGCTCGTCCGCTGGTCCTGTGGCTGAACGCGCACCGGGTGCCGAAGTTCCTGAGCGCGCTGCTCGGCATGCTCGTGGTCTTCCTGGTGCTGTTCGCGATCCTGCTCGCGGTGACGGTGGCGATGATCCAGTTCGTCGCCGCGATGCCGGCCTACGCCGACCGGTTCAACGCCCTGTACAGCCAGGCGTCCACCCAGTTGATGGCCTGGGGAGTGAGTCAGGAGACGATCACCCAATGGGTGACCACCTTCGACTACTCCCGGCTGCTCGGTTACGTCAGCGGGGTCATGGGTCAGGTGGGGTTCTGGGTGACCTTCCTGGGCTCACTGTTCCTGTTCGTGGCGTTCATCTCGATCGACCTGACCGACACCGGCGAGGGCGGCACGAAACTGGCCCGGGTGCGGCCCAACCTGGCGGCCGCGCTGCTCGACTTCTCCTGGCGGGTGCGCAAGTACTGGATCGTCAACACGATCTTCGGCCTCGCGGTCGCCGCGATCAACATGGGCATCCTGACCTGGCTGCAGATCCCGCTGGTGGTCACCTGGGGCATCCTGGCCTTCGTCACCGCCTACATTCCCAACATCGGCTTCATCATCGGCATGGTGCCGCCGGCACTGATGGCCCTGCTGGCCCGCGACCTGCAAACCATGGTGATCATGGTCATCGCCTACGTGGTGGTGAACTTCATCGCGTCGATGGTGATCCAGCCCAAGGTGACCGGTGACGCCGTCGGGCTGAACATCACCACCACGTTCATCTCCCTGGTCTTCTGGTCGATCATCATCGGCCCGCTGGGCGCCATCCTGGCCGTGCCGCTGACCCTGTTCTGCAAGGGCATCTTCTTCGACGCCGACCCCCGGACGCGTTGGCTGTCGATCTTCCTGGGCGGCAATCTGGACAACGTCGTGCCGGGCGCGGCCGAGCCGGTGCCGCCGCTGGAGGCGCCGGCGGTCACCGACGAGCCCGAGGTCGAGCCGGAACCGGAACCCGAGGCCGTGGCCGAACCCGAGGCCGATCGCTCCTGATCGAAGTCGGCGCGCGGACCGGCTGAACCCGTATCAGCACCGGCTTGCCTGCGCTCTGAATGCTCACACGAGCATTCGAGACAGGAGCCGCCGTGAGCGTCGATCTCCACCCGGTACCGCCGGGCCAGCCGGCCAAGAAGTTCGCCTTCCTGGCGCATCCCCGTGCCGACGTGGCCGCCGACATGGGCCGGGTCTGGCGTCCGCTGGGCCGCATCCCCTCGTCCGCCTGGGACTGGGGACTGCGCCGGCTGCCGGTGCCGCCCCAACTGCTGGCCACCATCCGCCGGCACGACACCGCGCCGCAGGCCGGCCCCGACGGCTGGATGCTGGTGGTTCCGGTGGGTGCCCGCCAGCTGCTCACCGAGGACCGGCGCTGGGCGATCGACAAGGTGGAACAGAGCATCGACCGGGCGCAGCAGCTGGGCGCCGAGATCGTCGGGCTGGGTGCCCTCACCGCTCCGGTGACCGGTGCCGGACGGCTGCTGCGTCCGCGGGCGGGCGTCACGATGACCACCGGCAACGCGTTCACCGCCTACCTGACCGTCGAGGCGCTGCGCCGGCTGCTGCCCGCGGCGCCCGGCTCGCACATCGCGATCGTCGGCGCCACCGGCAGCGTCGGTTCGTGCGTGGTGCGGCTGCTGGCCGACGAACCGCTCGGGGCCACGCTGACCCTGATCGCCCGCGGCGAGCGGCGGCTGACCTCGCTGGCCTCGAGCCTGGCCCCTCACGACACTGGCGTCGAGGTGCGCACCTCCACCTCGCTGGACGCCGTCCGCGACGCCGATCTGGTGCTGCTGCTCACCTCGGCCGCCGACGCACTGATCGGGTCGGCGCAGCTCAAGCGCGGCGCCGTCGTGCTGGACGACACCCAGCCCCGCAACACCGATCCGCGGCTGCTCACCGAGCGGCCGGACGTGCTGGTGATCGACGGCGGCGTGGCGGCGATCCCGGGTATCGACGTCCGCGGCGACATCGGCCTGCCGCGCGGGCTCGCCTACGCCTGCCTGTGCGAAACGATGCTGATGGCCTTCTCGGGCCACACCGAGTCGGCACTGGGCGAGGCCAGCGTCGACCACGCGATCCGGATGCGGGACGCCGCCCGGCGCTTCGCCCACCTGGGCTTCACGCTGGCCGAGCCGTTGTCCTTCGGTCGTCCGGTGAGCTGGCCGGAACCCCTGCCCGAGCCCGACCTCGCCGCGGCGGCCTGAGATGGTCACCGAGATCGTGGTGGCCGGCGGCGGCTACACGGGAGTCTGGGCGGCGAGGGCGATCGCCCGAGCCGTCCGGGCCGGAACGCTCGACGGTGTCCGGGTCCGGCTGGTGTCAGCCGCGCCCGAGCACTCCTTCCACGGCTGGACGGCCGAGGTGATCACCGGCCACGTCCGTCCCGAACGGGCTCGGGTGCCGCTCAGCCGGCTGCTGCCCGGCGTCGAGATCATCGCCGGCACCGTGGACGCGGTCGCCGTCGACGAGCACCTCGTGCACGTCACGACCGCCGAGGGGCCCTGCGCCCTGCCGTACGACCAGCTGGTGGTCGGGGTCGGCAGCCGCGACGCCACCGCACCCGTCCCCGGGCTGGCCGAGCACGGCTGGTCGCTGAAGGATCAGGACGGACTGGCCGCACTCCGGGCACACCTGGCCGGGCTGACCGAACCGGAGACCGTGGTGGTCGCCGGCGGCGGGTTCACCGGTGTGGAGGCCGCGGCGGCGCTGGCCCAGCGGCTGCCGGACGCCCGCGTCGTGCTGGCCCATTCGGGCCCGCAGGCGCTGCCGATGCTGCGCCCCCGGTTCGCCCGGATCGCCGACTACGCGGTGGCCCAGGCCCGGGCCTGTGGCGTCGAGTTCCTGCCGGGCGCCCGGCTCTGCCAAGTCACCGCCGAAGGTGCCGATCTCGGCGCGGCCGGCTTCGTGCCGTCCACGACGGTGATCTCCACCATCGGGCAGACCCCGGTCGCGTTGCCCGGCCTGGAGCGGTTCGTGCGCGATCCGTCCGGACGGCTGGTCACCGACCGTCGGCTACGGGTGGCACCGGGCATCTGGGCGGGCGGCGATGTCGCGGCGGTGCCGCATCCCTCCGGTGACGGCCCGTGCCCGGCCAACGCGCTGTGGGCGATCTACCACGGCAAACGGATCGGTGCGAACGTCGTCCGTGCCGTCCAGGGCCGGGCGCCGAAGCCGTTCACCTTCCCCGGCCTGGGCCAGGGCGCGAGCCTAGGGGTGGGTCGGGGCGCCACCGAGCTGTACGGCGTCCAGCTGACCGGATGGCCGGCCTGGCTGGCCCGCTGGTTCTTCTTCCACTGGTTCATGCCGTCCCGCACGGTCGCGCTGCGCACCGCACTGGACTGGGTGACTCAGTCCCACCAGAACGTCCACGCCGGCGAACCGGCGATCTGCTCGCCGTACTCGGCCAAGTCGTCGGTGCCCTGGTCGACGTTGTCGGGACAGAAGGCGTAGTGCTCCGCGACCAGTCGATCGAGGTCGTCGCCCGAACTCGGAACCGCTTCATTGGCCACGCCCAGCACGTCGAAGCCGAGCAGCACCGGCACAGTGCCGAACCGGTCCTCCCAGGACCGCAGCACGACGGTGAGGTCGGCGGGCGAGTGGTGGTTGGTGGCACCCAGCCAACCCAGCCGCGACAGCACGTCGGAGGGCCGGGTGGTCGGCACCAGCAGGATCCCGCCGGAGGGCAGCGTCAACCGGGGCACCTGCACCGTCTCGGAGTCGCTGCGTAACGCCGCCGCCATGCCGGGGAAGCCTGTCGGATACCGCCATTCCAGACCCTCCAGGTCAGGGTCGGACGGCGCCTGCTCACCCGGCAGCACCTCGGCGAAGAATTCCTCCGCGGACCGGACCGGCTCGATCGGGTCGGAGAACTCGCCGTCGCTCCACGGACGCCCCGGGTTGCGCGGGTCGTCGAGCGACTGAACCACCAGCGGCCACAGGCCCGTCTCCGGGAACACCCGGGCCAGCCGCCACCACAGCGCGGTCGGATCGTCCAACTGACCGGCCGACATCCAGGCTCGCTGCGTCGGGGCGGCCGGATCGTCGGAGAATCCCGGATCGGCCGTCACCAGGACGCCCAGCGGCAGGTCCACCCCGGCGATCCTGGTGGGTGCCGTCGGCGGCAGCCGTCCGGGCTCGTCGGAGCGGACGACCAGGGTTTCGCTGTCAGTCATGGGAGCCATCCTCACCCAAGCCTCCACGAGGCTGCCACCCCCGGAGTACCGTCGATGTACAGCAGCAGGAGGTGTCTATGTCCCCCACTCAGAGCGGACCCACCGAGCGCGAGGCCCGCAAAGTCGCGGAGGCCGCCCGGGAATCCGAATGGATCAAGCCGAGCTTCGGCAAGGAACTCTTCCTCGGCAGGCTCCGGCTCGATCTGGTCGATCCGTGGCCGACCAACAGCCCTGAACAGGTCGCCGCCGGCGAGGCTTTCCTGGCGCGGCTGCGGGTCTTCATCGAAGGCGTCGACGGCGCTGCCATCGAGGCCGAGGGGTCGATCCCCGACGAGGTGTTCACCGGCCTGGCCGAGTTGGGCGCGTTCGGCATGAAGCTGCCCACCCGGTACGGCGGGTTGGGCCTGTCGCACCTGTACTACTGCAAGGCGCTCACCCTGGCCGGCTCGGCGCATTCCTCGCTCGGCACCCTGCTCAGCGCCCACCAGTCGATCGGCGTCCCGCAGCCGGTGAAGATGTTCGGCACCGAGGAGCAGAAGCAGCGTTTCCTGCCCCGGGTGGCCGGCGGCGAGGTGTCGGCCTTCCTGCTCACCGAGCCCGACGTGGGTTCGGATCCGGCCCGGCTGGGCTGCTCGGCCACCCCGGTCGAGGGCGGCTACCTGCTCAACGGTGTGAAGCTGTGGGCCACCAACGGCACCATCGCCAGCCTGCTGGTGGTGATGGCCCGGGTGCCCGCCGGTGAGGGACGCCGCGGCGGCATCACCGCGTTCGTCGTCGAGGCCGATTCGCCCGGCATCACCGTGGAGAGCCGCAACGCGTTCATGGGGCTGCGCGGCATCGAGAACTCGGTCACCCGGTTCCATGACGTCTTCGTTCCGGCCGAGAACGTGCTGGCCGGTGAGGGACGCGGCCTGAAGATCGCGCTGACCACGCTGAACACCGGACGGCTCTCGCTGCCGGCGCTGTGCGTGACCGCGGCGAAGTGGTGCCTGAACGTGGCCCGCGGCTGGTCCGCCGAGCGGGTGCAGTGGGGTCGTCCGGTCGGACGCCACGAGGCGCTGGCGACGAAGATCAGCCACATCGCGGCGACCGCCTACGCGCTGGAGGCGATGCTCGACCTGTCCTGCCTGCTGGCCGACGACGACGCCAACGACATCCGGATCGAGGCGGCGCTGCTCAAGCTGTACGCGTCCGAGCAGGCCTGGACGATCGCCGACGAACTGGTCCAGATCCGCGGCGGACGCGGCTTCGAGACCGCCGCCTCGCAGCGGGCCCGTGGCGAGCGCGGCATCGAGGCCGAGCAGGTGCTGCGCGACCTGCGGATCATGCGGATCTTCGAGGGCTCGACCGAGATCATGCATCTGCTGATCGCCCGCGAGGCGGTCGATGCCCACCTGGCCGTCGCCGGCGACATCATCGACCCGGAAGCGTCCCGCGAGGACAAGATCAAGGCGGTGGCGAAGGCGGGCGCCTTCTACGCCACCTGGCTGCCCACCCTGGTGGCCGGCAAGGGTGCAGTGCCGACCTCGTTCGCCGAGTTCGGTCCGCTGGCCTCCCAGGTGCGCTACCTGGAGCGCACCACCCGCAAGCTGGCCCGCTCGATCTTCTACGGCATGGGCCGTTGGCAAGGGGCGATGGAGCGCAAGCAGGCGTTCCTGGGGCGGGTGGTCGACATCGGCGCCGAGCTGTTCGCGATGACCGCCGCCTGCCTGCGGGCCAAGGCCGAACGGGCCGAACACCCCGAGGGCGTCGAGCTCGCCGACCTGTTCTGCCAGCAGGCCCGGGTGCGGATCGGCGCGCTGTTCACCGCCCTGTGGGAGAACACCGACGACGCCGACGACGCGGCCGCCAAGCAGGTGCTGGCGGGTCGATACGCCTTCCTCGAAAGTGGCATCGTGCTGCCGTCCGACGAGGGCCCCTGGGTCGCGGTCGTCGAACCCGGACCGTCGGAGAAGCCGGACCTGCGGCGGCACCTCCCGCGCCCTTAACCGCTGGTTGAGCTTGTCGAGACCCCGGCGTCCGAGGTCGCAGCTACCCTTGCGGCATGCCGCCGCTTCGTCTCGCCGCCATCGGTCTGGTCCTGGTTCTGGTCGAGATCCGTCTCGGCTCGCTGCTGTTGTCGCTCGACCTGATCGGCTGGGCGTTGGCGGCGATCGGCATGAACCAGCTCATCGACCTGAGCAAGTGGTTCGTCTGGGCCCGCAACCTGGCGATCACGGCGCTGGTGCTGGAGCTCGTCCAGTTCATCTCGCCGCTGGCCCTGATCAGCCTGCTGGCCGAGGTGGGGCTGCGGCTGGCGGTGCTCGGTTTCGTCTACTGCCTGTGCACCGCGTTGTTGCAGCGACTCGGCAAGCGCGACGGTGGCTATGCCGTCACCCTGCAGGTGCTGCGGGTGGCGATTCCGCTGGTCACCCTGCTCGGCGCGGCGTCCGTGGTGCTGTCACTGCCGGCCAGCGTTCCGGTGGGTTGGCTGTACCCGGCACAGTTGGTCGGCACCGTGGTGCTGGCCGGCGCGATGTGGCTGCTGGGGTCGCGTTACACGTTCAGCCGCTGACCGCGCCGCCCCGGGGCGGTGAGAGGTGTGCCGATTCGCAGGAAGAATCCTGTCGATTCCCCAGCGAAACCCACATCCGTGTGCGAGCATGACTCAATCGCTTGAGCAACGGAGCTCAAGCGATCCCCCGTTCCAGCCTCGGAGGCTCGGTCCGCACCCCCGTCCTGGACTGAACGAAGGAGTGTCATGCGACCCACCCCCATTCCGGCGGCGATCGCCGCCGGTGTGCTGGCCGGCACACTGCTGGTCCCGGCAGGGGCGGCCGAGGCCGCCGCCGTCCCACGACCCACCGAACAGACCGTCAGCGACGGCACCACGACCTTCACCGTCGTCACCAACCCGCGCGGCGGCGCCACCCTCAGCTACATCAAGGACGGCCCCGTCAAACTGCTGAAGGTGCGTACCGGTAAGGCGATCCTGGCCTTCAAGGACATGAACGCCAACGGCACGCTGGACGTCTGGGAGGACTGGCGCAAGTCGGTCGACGAGCGGGCGAAGTCCCTCGCCCAGGAGGTGACCATCGAGCAGATCGCGGGGCTGATGCTGTTCAGCTCACACGAGCGGAACCCGCAGGACGGCCTCACCGACGCGCAGCGGAAATACCTCAAGGAGGACCAGCTTCGCAATGTGCTGAACGCCGGCCCGAACGACGTCGAAGCCAACGTCACCTGGGTGAATGCGATGCAGGCGTTCGCCGAGGAACAGGCCGCAGCCGGGCTGCCCTTCATTCCGGTCAACTTCTCCTCCGACCCGCGCTCCACCGCGGCCCAGGACTCGGCCTACAACGCCGAGGGCGACGACATTTCGCGCTGGCCCTCGAACATCGGCCTGGCCGCCACGTTCTCGAAGAAGACCATGCTCGACTTCGCCAAGATCTCGTCGGCCGAGTATCGGGCGATGGGCATCACCACGGCCCTCGGCCCGCAGATCGACCTGGCCACCGAGCCGCGCTGGCTGCGCAACGACGGCACCTTCGGCGAGAACGTCGAGTTGGCCAAGACGATGGCGAAGGCGTATGTCGACGGGTCACAGAACACCTACGACAAGTACGGACGCTCGACCGGCTGGGGTGCCGACTCGATCAACACGATGATCAAGCACTGGCCGGGCGACGGCGCCGGCGAGGGTGGTCGCGAATCGCATCTGAACGCCGGCAAGTACGCCGTCTACCCGGGCGACAACTACGCCGAGCACACCAAACCGTTCCTGGCCGCCAAGAACGCCACCGCGGTGATGAGTTCCTACTCGATCGCGATCGCCGGCAACGGCAAGCCACTCACCGGCAACCGGGTCGGTTCGGCCTATGACAAGGTCAAGATCGACGGTCTGCGCAACGCCGGCTATGACGGCGTCATCTGCACCGACTGGGGCGTGACCACGGGTTACACCGATCCGAACTCGATCTTCGGCATGGCCTGGGGCATGGAGAAGGCATCCGTCGACCAGCGGCACTACGCGGTGCTGAAGGCCGGCGTCGACATGTACGGCGGCAACAACAAGAAGCTTCCGGTGCTGGCCGCGCACCAGATGTGGCAGGACGATTTCGAGGCCGGTAAGAACAGCATCGACGCCGACACCCGGTTCCGGCAGTCCGGTGAGCGCATTCTGCGCATGCTGATGTACCCGGGCCTTTTCGAGAACCCCTATCTCGACCTGGCCGCCTCGCAGAAGATCGTGGCGAGCGCCGACAAGGTGCAGGCCGGCATCGACGGACAGTTCGACTCGGTGGTCATGCTGAAGAACGCCCACCGGACGATCCGGCAGGCATCGCTGCGGCAGTTCAAGAACAAGACGGTCTACATTCCGAGTTCGATCGGGCACGGTTTCCCGAGCGTCTTCTCGCAGGCGACCGTCGACCGGGTCGGGCCGACACTCGACGCCGACCTGGCCAAGAACTATTTCAAGAAGGTGCTCACCGATACTCCGGTGAAGGATTCCAAGGGCAACGTGGTCGACTACGTGATGCCCGACCTGAAAAATGTCGATCTGGTGCTGCACGCGATGCGCAGCCCGGACAACGGTGACAACTTCACCGGTGCCGGACGCAACCCCGACAACACCTATTACCCGTTGTCGCTGCAGTGGAAGCCGTACACCGCGACCGGTCCGAACGTGCGCAAGAAGTCGATCGCCGGCGACATCCTGGACGACGGCAGCCAGGAGAACCGGTCCTACTTCGGCGCCACCTCCAAGATCGGCAACGAATACGACCTGAAAGCGCTCAACCGCACCGTGAAGGCCGTGAAGCAGGTCGAACGCCGCACCGGGAAGAACATTCCGGTCATCGTCTCGGTCAAGGCCAAGAGCAGCTTCATCCCGAAGGAATTCGAGAAGAAGGTGGACGCGATCCTGGTCGGCTACTCGATCAACGACCGGGTGTTCATCGAGACCGCGCTCGGCCAGCACAACCCGCAGGGACGGCTGCCGCTGACCAGCCCGAAGAACATGAACGCGGTGGAGAAGCAGAAGGAGGACGTCGGCGAAGACATGAAGCCCTACGTCGACTCCGCCGGACACGTCTACAAGTTCGGCTACGGCCTGAACTGGTACGGCGTGATCGGCAAGAAGCACCGACGCTGATCTCCGCGCTGACGACGCTTGTCGAGATCATCGGCCCCCGGGTCTTCATCCGGGGGCCGATGCGTGCCGGCGGTCAGCCTTGCCGGCTGACGCGCTGGGGCTGGACACGGGCGCGACGCTCGCTGAGCGAGATCACTGGCGCCGATGTGGCGGCGTCGTCACGCCGGTGAAGCCAGTGCGCCACCAATGCCGGGTCCGTGCCCACGGCGGTGGCGATGTCGCGGGCCGATCGATCACCGAACACCCGGGTCACTGCTTGTTCGAAGAGCATCGATTGCTCCGCAGGAATTTTGACCGGCTCATCGGTCCGCCACCCCTGGGAGGACATCTGGATCTGCAGGCTTCGAGCGCGAGCCGCACTGATCAAACCGAGATCGCGAGCACGCATCACGATCGCCGCCACGCTCATCCCGTACTCGGCCTTGATTCGCAGATAGCCATGCAACGTCAACGATTCCGACACCTGCCGCTCGATGACAACGTCGGGAAGGAGCAGAGCTGCAGCAAACACATACGCCCTCTTCTCCTCAGGGGATCGAGTGCCGGCGATTTGCCGCAACCTGGCCCGGTCCAGAATCAGATGTCCGAGTTCGTGAGCCACCGACATTCGTTGGACCGCGCCCGGACACGTTGCGACCACGGCAACAAGTGGACGTCCCCGGGCGTCAGCCGGCCGACTGAGCGACACATGATCGCCAGTCGGCGACCGATGTGGATCGAGACCGACCAGGACCCCGACTCCCGCGCGCTCAAGCGCCCTGACGACATTGGGAATAGCTGCATTGCGCTCAATCCCGAGGCGAGAGCGCACCTCCTCAGCACACTGGGCGGGGTCGTTGCTCAAGTCTTCGGCGTCCGGCAGATCGGCCGCTCGATACCCCGATCGCTCCGAAACCAACGCGAACAGGCGTGCAGCCTCCTTGAAGGTCTGCACAACACGGGCCTCAACCCTGACCCCCGCCGATGCCTTCTTCCGGAAGGTGACCGGCGCCGCTTCAGTCGAGCCCGGCTCGACCGAGAAGAAGGAACGGGGCAGATCGAATCGTTGGCCCGCCGCCAGTGCCAGATCCTCGCCGAAGACCCGTTCCGACCGCTCAACCAGGGACAAGAACGGCTGACTGACGCCCAGTTCGGCGGCCAAGGCACCTTGGGACAAACCGTGGAGATTTCGAAGCGCGGTCAGGCGCTCGCCGAGCAGCGGCGCCTCGTCCATCATGAGCCTCCCTGATCCTCAACCTCATCCACATCCACGAGAAAGAAGTTCTCTGGATCGTCCCCGCCACGGAACTGTAGGCGGCTGTGCAGCTCTCCGCCCGGCTTGATGTCGATGCTGAGATCGCACGGAACCGCTTGTCCGTAGACTCCCGGCGCGAGCGTATGCACGACTCTCAACGTGTAGCCATCGTCGATCGTGTGCGAGTTCCGAAGATCCCACAACAGCAGCAGAGACGCGGTCGCCGGCGGTGACTTCACGACATCGGTGAAGACCGGCAGCGGCTCCTGCCAAGCCAGCCGACGCGCTGCGTTGTAGCCGGCTGTGGGGATACCACCGGGATACCCGTGTCGGCGTTCCTTCAGTACCCGAAGACAGAGGCCAGAGTCGTTGTCCTCCAACAGGAGCTGACCCATCTTGCTCTGGTCACCACCGATCAGCCATCCCGGCAGACCTGAGTTCATCAGGTACCGCCGAAGCTCGGCTCGCATCGTGAGCGACCTCAAGTGCAGTGCACCGTCTCGTACCAGGTCACCCACTCGCCGCTCGGCCTCCCCGAGCGCAAACGCGATGCCTTCATCGAGCCGAGCCCCGATCAGACTCATCCGTGCTTGGATCAGCGACACCATGTCATCTGCGGTCATGTCATAACTCCCTGGCGATTGAGAGTAATGATATTACTGTAATTGCAACATGGTCCATCTGTCCGGGCGGCTGTGTCACTCTCCGCTAACCCAGTTGGTACACCCGCCGGGCGTTGCCGTTGCCGATCATCTCGCCGATCCGGACGGCGTCCGCAACTGAGGCGTGACCACCGTCGACCCACTCGGCCAGGGTCTCGGCGAGACCCTGGCGGAACAGCTGCGCACCGACGTAGTACAGTTCGGGCAGTCCGAAGGTGTCGGTGGAGAACAGCGCCTTGTGGAACGGGGTGAGCTCCAGCGATTCGGCGATCACCGCCGCCGAGCGGGCCCCGGTGTAGTTGATCGCCAGCCCGACGTCGCAGTACACGTGCGGGTACACCTGGGCGAGGTAGCCGGCCTCACGGTGGTACGGGTAGCAGTGCAGCAGCATCACCGAGGTGCCGGACTCGCGGGTCGCCTTCAACCAGGCAGTCATCAGCAACGGGTTGCAGCGGACCAGGTCGACGTCGGCGTCCCCGTAGCCGACATGGAACTGCAGCGGCAGTGCAAGGTCGACGCCGCACCAGATGCCGAACCGCAACAGCACCGGGTCGGTGAGCCGGACGACGCCGGTGCGTTCGATCTCGTCCAGCCATGCGGCGGCCCGTTCGGCCACCTTCGCCTCGCTGGGACGTCCGGGCGCGAAATCAAGGCCGTACCGGTAGGCGACGATGCTCTTCAGCCCCACCGCGTCAGCGGTCGCCGAGGCCAGCGCGGCCCGGTACGCCTCCGGGTACGCGGCCCCGGAACCGACCGCCGCCGCGACCTGCTCGGCGACCGCCTCGAGCCGGACGATCTCGTGCGTCTCGGCGCCACTGACCTTGGCCATTCCGGGGACGTCGAGGATGTCATCACCGCGGTAGCCGGTGTCCAGCAGCAGGGTGTGCAGGCGGGCGAAACCCAGCAGTCGCCGGTTGACCTCGCTCGCCCCCAGCTCGGCACGCCGCGCCAGGTAGTCCTCGGGACTGCGGTCGGGTGACAGGTCGAGCACCGGCGCGCACCGGCGACGGATCCCCAACCCCACCTGGGAGTCCCAGCCCGAGGTGCCTGCCGGGGCGGGCCACGGCGACTCGGTCATCAGGTCTTCGAAGACGGCGGCGGTGGGGTTGCCGGTGATCACCCCGTGGCAGTGGTGGTCGATCAGTTCGACCGCGTCGACCAGGTCTCGACAGGCTCGACCAGCGGAGGTCTCAGTAGACATCGCGGTAGTCGGCGCAGATGTCGGCCTCGGAGCGTCCCTTGGCCCGGGCGATCTCCTCGCGCTTGATGGCCAGGAAGGTGTCCAGCATCTCGGTGTCGAACCAGCCGGCGACCACCTCATCGGCCAGTAGCGCGTCCAGTGCCTCGGTCAGCGACGCCGGCAACGTCCGGACGCCGGCCTCCTCACGCTGCTCCGGGGTGAGGGAATCCACCTCGACGTCGAGCACCCGCGGTGCCGGCAGCTTGTTCCGGATGCCTTCCAGGCCGGCCCGGACGATGCAGCCGAGGTAGAGCCACGGGTTGCTGGTGGCGTCGCCGGCGCGGTACTCGAGGTTGTATTGCGCGGCACGGTTCTTGCCGTCGACCTCGACCAGCGGGCAGATCCGCAGCATCGCCTCACGGTTCTGCTCGCCGAGGAAGGCGTGCCCGGCCGACCAGCGATGCGGGGTGAGCCGCTGGTACGACACCACGCTGGACGCGGTCAGCGCGGTGATCGCCCGGCAGTGCCGCAGGATGCCGGCGGCGAACTGGCCGGCGACCTCGGACATCCGTCCCGGCCGGGACGCGTCGAAGGTGGCCGGCACACCGTCGCCGGTGCGCAGCGACACGTGCAGGTGGACGCCGTTGCCGGAGCCGTCCGGGTCGAGCAGCGGCGAGAAGGAGGCCTGCTTGCCGTGCAGTTTCGAGTAGTGCCTGACCAGGTCGCGCAGCAGCACCGCCCGGTCGGCGATCTCGACGTCGAGAGCCGGTGGGATGACCACCTCCCACTGGTTCGCCCCGTACTCGGGCAGCCAGTTCTCCGGTTCGATGCCGGCCTTGGTCAGTGCCGCCACCAGCCCCGAACCCCACGGCTCGCCGCCGAGCAGCGCGTCCAGCGAGAACGGTGCCGGCGGCGCGTCGTCGGTGACCAGCATGAACTCGTGCTCGAAGGCGCCGTAGATGTGCAGTCCGGTCTCAGCGGCCAGGTCGGCCAGCGCGGTGCGCAGGAAGGTGCGCGGACAAGCCGCCCAGGGCGTCAGGTCAATGTTCACAGTGTCACCCAGCATCACGGTGACCGGCCGGCCGTCCGGCCCGGGCGGGAACTGGGTGCGGGTCGCCGGGTCGGGGATCAACCGCAGATCACCGGTGGAGCCGAACACCTCGCCGTCGGCGACGATGTGCCCGAACGGCCCGATGCCCAGGTTGGCCGGCACCCAGCCGCAGCCGGTGTCCAGGGAGTCCTCGAGCCGGGCCAGCGGCATCGCGCGTCCGCGGGTGATGCCCACCAGGTCGTTGGTTCCGACGAAACCGAGTTCGCTGGTCATCAGGACTCCTTACCGGCCGTCGTCGCGGCCTCGTCGGGTTCACCGAGCTCTTCGGTGAGGTGGGCGCCCACGCGCTGGGCGATGGAGGGTGCCAGGAAGATCACCAGCAGACCGATCACACACCAGGCGCCGGCGATCCATGGGAAGAGGGTGTAGGGAAACTCGGTGCCCAGCTGCTGGCTGTACACGTACAGCAGGTAGCCGATGCCGAGCACCGGGATCACGATCTCCCACTTCGGAATGGTGTTGTTGCCCTTGAGGGTGAAGTAGATGACACCCGCCGAAGCCACCGAATAGGCGACCAGCATGCACAACACGGCGATCGTCGCGTACCAGTAGTAGGCGTCGAAGGCACCGACGCCGGCGAATCCGAGCCCGGCGCACAGCGCGAACGACAACACCACGACGCAGGTCACCGCATTGCCCGGCACCCCGTGCTTGCTCAGCACGCCGAGCTGCTTGGGCCCGAACCCGTCCCGGGCGAGGGCGAACAGCAGCCGTCCGGCCGCCGCGGTGGAGCCGATGGTGGAGGCCAGCGCCACCGCCAACGCACAGAACGCCAGGACCACCGCGAACCACTCACCGACGTAGGCCGCGGCCAGGTCGGTGATGCTCGAGGTCGATCCGGCGAACGCCTCGATGCCGGCCGCGTCGGTGCCGAAGCCGACGGACTGGGCGAACATCATCAGCACGTACAGCAAGCCGCCCAGGATGACGGCGCCGGCGATCGCCCGCGGAATGTTGCGGCGCGGGTTCTCGGTCTCTTCGCCCAGCGACGAGCAGGACTCGAAGCCCGCCCAGGAGAGGAAGGCGAACACCGAGGCCGCCATCAAGGTGCCGAACGGCACGTCGCCGGGGGTGAAGGTGCTGACCACATCGATCGTCTGACCGTTCGGTGCGCTGCCGGCCGCGGCCCGGCCGAAGATCACCGCGGCCAGCACCAGCATCGCGGCGATGCCGATGCCGCCGATCAGCAGCAGCACATTGGCGGTGACCGTCGACTCGCGGAGGTTCAGCGCCAGCACCAGGACGGCGGCGAGCAGCGCCACGATCAGCCAGTTCGGCGCTGCGGTGACGCCCAGCTGTTGCAGGAACGCTTCGAAGAACACACCGCAGGAGGCCATCGTGCAGGCCGCGAAGAACACGTAGGTGCCGAGCAGTGACCAGCCGCCGAAGAAGCCGGCGCGCGGGCCGACGGTGATGCCGACCAGGCCGTAGATCGAGCCGGCGTGGTTGAAGTACGAGGTGAGCCGGACGAAGCCGTAGGCGACGGCGCCGACACCGGCGAACGCGATGACGAACACCAGCGGAACGCTGGCGCCCACCATGCCGGCCACCCCGATGCCGTTGAGCGACATCGCCAGCACCGGCGCCATGAAGCCGACCGAGATGGCGATCGCCTGCCAGAGCCTGAGCTTTCCGGTGGTGGCGGTATCAGACATGGCTCCTGCTTCCTTGGCGGGTTCTCAGGCAAACGTGCTGGCTGCAGGCTCTCGGCGTCAAGCACCCCCGTCCGTGGCTGAGAACTTGTCATGGGCGGTTAACAACCGGCGATCAGCACAGTTGTGGCGCTGCCGGCGGCTCGGGCTAACGCGCCACGACGGGCTCGGACACCCCTGGGAGATGCCGTGGGCCGCGCATCGCACCGATTCGAATGAGTCCCTACTCGGCCATCAGGTCGCCCGAGGTGAAGGCTGCCGCGTCACCGGCCATCCGGCCGCTCTCGTAGCCGGCGGGGTCGTAGCCGCCGCGAACCCGTTCGGACGTGGTGCGGGTGAAGCGGTCGGCCATGAACTCGTCGATGCGGGCGTCCCGCGAACGCAGCACGGGCAGGAAACCCTGTGTGTCGGTGCCGGCGTAGGCAAGCCTGCGGACCTCCTCCAACCGCTCCCCGATCCGGCCGGTGAATCCGAGCAGAAAGGCGGAGCGGAACGCCTGGGACCGGGTGCGCGCCCCCGCCGGAGCCGTCGCACTCGCCTCAGCCAACGCACGTTGGGCCTGCACCAGCAGCGAGGTGAACAGCAGCTCGACCGCCTCCAGATCGTCGCTGTAGCCGATCACATGGGACAGTGCCAGCTCGGCGAGGAAGAGGGCTCGACAGCGGGTGTTCTCGGCGATCGTCTGCAGCAACAGCGCCTTGGCGTCAGCGTAGGGCGGGTCGAGTGGAATCCGAATCATGCCCGGAGAGTTCTCGGCTGCGCCGGCCTCATCGACCATCGCTTGCTCGATGGCGTGTTTGGTCATCAATTGCTGGGCTTTCGCGGTGAACGCCATCGCCTCGGACTCGTGCTCGGTCGACTCGGCCTTCGCCAGCAGCGCACGGACACGCTCGAGGATCGGATCGGCGCTCGCGGCGGAGGCGGACCGGCCGACCAACGGACGTCGGACGCGAACGCCGGGCGGCGGAGCCAGAAGCTGTTCCAGGTCGGGAAGCCGGCCCAGGACCGCCGCGAGCCTGAGGACGCTCACCAGAGCATCGTCGGGCACCCGCCTGGCCCAGGTCATCGCCCAGCCATGGCCCGGCAGCTGCCGGGGCAAACCTGCAGCGGTCCACTGCCGGATCCACTGCGGATCGTCCAGCGTCGCGCCCTGTCGCGAGGCTCGCTCGGCGGCGACAGCGAAGCGGACCAGGTCAGCACCGGCGGCCTTTGCCCGCGTCCGCGCGATGCGGATCAGCTCTGTTGGTTGCCAGCCGCTGCCGTACAGCTCGCGCACCCAGCCCACCAGGACCGGTTCCGCGTCGGCATAGAACCTGGCCGGTTCGACGGACCGCGCCTCGGTCAGGATCGGCATCATCGGCCTGCCGGCGCGGGCGTCCGCCAAGATCTCGGTCGTGCCCCTTGGACGCGGATCCGGTTGTCGGGGCCGATGGAAGGCACTGTCGAAGAACCTGCCGGCCTCTGCCGTGAACGGGCTGGCCGGCCCATTGGGCCGTGGCGGCTGCTGCTTCTCACGCGCCCGCTGCCGGGCCCGTTCCTTGGCTCGGGTGGCCCTCTTGGTCTGACTTCCGCGACTCATGACGCAGATCGTAAGAAGTGCCTCCGACAGAATCTGCGGGCGAGAGTTTGTGTCAGTGCGGCGTGGCATTGTGGTCGCGTCATGGCAGACGACGTTCTCGACCGGTTCTCCCCGGCCACCGCGAGCTGGTTCCGGGGCAGCTTCTCCGCGCCCACCGCGGCCCAGGCCGGGGCCTGGGAATCGATCAGTTCCGGTCAGCACACCCTGGTGGTCGCGCCCACCGGATCGGGCAAGACGCTGTCGGCGTTCCTTTGGGCGCTCGATCGGCTGGCCACCGAACCGCCCCCTGAGAAACTGAAACGCTGCCGCGTGCTGTATGTGTCACCGCTGAAGGCGTTGGCCGTCGACGTGGAACGCAACCTGCGCTCGCCGCTGGTCGGGATCGGTCACGAAGCCGTCCGGATGGGTGTGGAACCACCGGCGATCACGGTCGCGGTGCGCTCCGGTGATACTCCCGCCGACCAGCGCCGCAACTTCGCGCGCGAGCCGTCCGACATTCTGATCACCACCCCGGAGTCGCTGTTCCTGCTGCTCACCTCGGCCGCCCGGGAGACCCTGACCAATGTCCAGACGGTGATCGTCGACGAGATCCACGCCCTGGCCGGCGGCAAACGCGGCGCTCATCTGGCGCTGTCCCTGGAGCGCCTGGACGCCTTGCTGGAGCATCCCGCGCAGCGGATCGGGCTGTCGGCGACGGTGCGTCCGATCGAGGAGGTGGGGCGGTTCCTGGCCGGTGGGCGTCCGGTCAGCATCGTCAACCCACCCAGTGAGAAGTCATGGGAGCTGTCGGTCGTCGTTCCGGTGCCCGACCTGGGCGCGCTCGGCGAGGTCACCGACGACCTCTCCGGCCCGGCGGCGGGCGATCCGCGGCGCACCTCGATCTGGCCGCACGTCGAAGAGAAGATCGTCGACCTGATCGCCGCGCATCGTTCCACGCTGGTGTTCGCCAACTCGCGCCGGCTGGCCGAGCGGCTGACCGCCCGGTTGAACGAGATCTGGGCCGAGCGATCCTCGCTGGGTCTCGACAAGCTCGACCACCGGACTCGGGCGCCGGCGGAGATCATGGCCCAATCGGGCCAATCCCAGGGTGCTCCGCCGCTGCTGGCCCGCGCCCACCACGGCTCGGTCAGCAAGGAGCAGCGCGCCCAGACCGAGGACGACCTCAAGGCCGGACGGCTGCCCGCCGTGGTGGCCACCTCATCCCTGGAACTCGGCATCGACATGGGCGCGGTCGATCTGGTGGTGCAGGTGGAGGCGCCGCCGTCGGTGGCGTCCGGGCTGCAACGGGTCGGCCGGGCCGGCCACCAGGTGGGCGCGGTCTCCCGCGGCGTGCTGTTCCCGAAGTTCCGCGGCGATCTGGTGCAGACCGCAGTGATCACCGAACGGATGCGGGCCGGCGCGATTGAAGAGTTGCGGGTGCCGTCCAATCCGCTGGACGTGCTGGCCCAGCAGATCGTCGCGATCTGTGCGCTCGATTCGATCACGGTGCCCGAACTGGAGGCTTTGGTGCGTCGCGCGGCACCGTTCGGCGGGCTGACCCGTCCGGTGCTCGAATCGGTGCTCGACATGCTGGCCGGGCGCTACCCGTCCGAGGCGTTCGCCGAACTGCGGCCCCGGCTGGTCTGGGACCGCACCACCGACACCCTGACCGGACGCCGCGGCGCGCAACGACTGGCGGTCACCTCGGGCGGCACCATTCCCGATCGCGGCATGTTCGGCGTCTTCGTGCTCGGTGAAGGGGTCGGACGCCGGGTCGGCGAGCTCGACGAAGAGATGGTCTACGAGTCACGCGTCGGCGACGTGATCACCCTGGGCACCTCCACCTGGCGGATCGAGGACATCACCCACGACCAGGTGCTGGTCAGCCCCGCGCCCGGCGAGCCCGGACGACTGCCGTTCTGGAAGGGCGACACGCTGGGCCGGCCCGCTGAACTGGGCAAGGCGCTGGGTGCGTTCGTCCGCGAACTCGGCGGCCTCTCCCCCGAGGCGGCTCGGCAGCGAGCCACGGCGGCCGGCCTGGACGCCTGGGCGGCCGACAACCTGATCGGCTATCTGACCGAGCAGCGCGAGGCGATCCCGCAGCTGCCCAGCGACACCACGATCGTGGTGGAGCGATTCCGGGACGAACTCGGCGATTGGCGGGTGGTGATCCACTCACCGTTCGGTGCCGGGGTGCATGCGCCGTGGGCGCTGGCGATCGCGGCCCGGCTGCGGGAATCGCACGGCGTCGACGTCCAGGCCATGCACGGCGACGACGGCATCGTGCTGCGGCTGCCGGACACGGGTTGGGCCGAGGAGGGCACCCCCGTGCCCGACCTGGTGGACGCGATCGTGCTCGACCCCGACGAGGTCTCCGGCCTGGTCACCGAACAGATCGGTTCGTCGGCGTTGTTCGCCAGCCGATTCCGCGAGTGTGCAGGCCGGGCGCTGCTGCTGCCGCGGCGCCGTCCGGACAAGCGTCAGGCCTTGTGGCAGCAACGTCAGCGGGCCTCCCAGCTGCTTGAGGTGGCCGCTCAGTACCCGAGTTTCCCGATCGTGCTCGAGGCGGTACGGGAATGCGTCCAGGACGTCTTCGACGTGCCGGCGCTGGTCGAGTTGATGCGGGCGATCGCCGCCCGGCAGGTGCGCACCGTCGAGGTCACCACCCCGCGGCCGTCGCCGTTCGCCGGTTCGTTGCTGTTCGGCTACGTCGCGCAGTTCCTCTACGAGGGGGATTCGCCGCTGGCCGAGAAGCGGGCGGCGGCGCTCACCCTCGACCCGGCGCTGCTTGCCGACCTGTTGGGCACCTCCGACGGCCTGGCCCTGGCCGACCTGCTCGACCCCGAATCGCTGACCCGGACCGAGTCCGAACTGCAGCATCTGGTCGAGACCCGCCGGGCCCGCGATCTGGAGGACCTGGCCGATCTGATCCGGATTCTCGGTCCGCTCGACCTGCCCGCGCTGCGTGCCCGCAGCACCGAACCCGAGCGGGTGCCCGAGTGGCTGATCACGCTGACCGAGCAACGCCGGGTGATCGAGGTGCGCATCGGCGGCGGGACCCGGTGGGCCGCCGTGGAAGATGCCGGACGGCTGATCGACGCGCTGGGCGTCAGCGTGCCGGTGGGGGTGCCCGAAGTGCATCGCGCGCCGGTGCCGGATCCGTTGGGTGATCTTGTGTTGCGCTGGGCCCGCGGGCATGCCCCGTTCCTGGCCGCCGACGTGGCCGCCTGGCTCGGTCTCGGACCGGTCGTGGTGCACGGCGTGCTGCGCCGGCTGGTCGCCGACGGCCGCCTGGTCGAGGGCGACCTGCGACCGCCGGGCTGGCTGCCCCCGTCGGCCGAGCCTCCGTTGGTCGAGCTTGTCGAGACCCCGCGAGGTGGAGGCGGTCTCAGCTACTGCGACCCCGGGGTGCTCCGGGTGCTCAGGCGCCGCTCCCTGGCCGCACTGCGTAACGCCGTCGAGCCCGTCCCGCCCCGACAGTTCGCCCGCTTCCTCGGTCAATGGCAGGGTCTCCGGACGCCGCTGGCCGGCACCGCGGGCGTCCTGTCCGCGATCGAGCAGTTGGCCGGCTACCCGGTGCCGGCGAGTTCGTTGGAGTCGTTGGTGCTGCCCGCCCGGGTGCGTGACTACCGTCCGGCGATGCTCGACGAACTGCTCGCCGCCGGTGAGGTGGTCTGGCAAGGGGCAGGTGCCCTGGCCGGAACGGACGGCTGGGTCAGCCTGCACCCGGCCGAGATGGCGCCGCTGACCCTGCATTCCCCTGGCGAGGTTCCCAGCGAGATGGCCGGACGCGTCCTGGAGGCGTTGGCCGGTGGCGGCAGCTATCTGTTCCGCACGCTCAGTGAACGCATTGGGGCCACCGACGCCGAACTCAGCGAGGCACTGTGGCAGTTGGTTTGGGCGGGCCATCTCAGCAACGACACCCTGGCACCGTTGCGGGCGCTGTTGAGCGGTGGCCGGGCCAGCCTGAAGTCCCGCCCGACGCCCGCGCGGGGCCGGTTCGGACGCCGTCCGCTGCCCCGCGGGCCACTGCCTCGGGCGTCCGGCCC
>NZ_JASGEN010000104.1:0-79486 GCF_047606365.1 Micropruina sp.
CTTTGAGGGCCTGCTGGTACTTGTAGCCGATGTAGTAGCCGTGCACCGCCTCGTCACGGATGATCAGCCGGATCAGGTCGGCGGTGTTGGTCAGCTTGGCGTGGCTCGACCAGTACATCGGGGCGTAGAAGCCGGAGTAGAACAGGAACGACTCCAGCATGGTCGAGGCGACCTTGCGCTTCTCGGGGTCGTCGCCGTAATAGAAGTCGAGCACGATCTGCGCCTTGCGCTGCAGGTGTTCGTTCTCTTCGCTCCAGCGGAACGCGTCGTCGATCTCGGCGGTGGAGATCAGCGTGGAGAAGATGGACGAGTAGCTCTTGGCGTGCACCGACTCCATGAACGCGATGTTGGTGTAGACGGCCTCTTCGTGCGGCGTCCGGGCGTCCGGGATCAGCGAGACAGCGCCGACCGTGCCCTGAATGGTGTCCAGCATGGTCAGCCCGGTGAACACCCGGGTGGTCATCAGCTGCTCATGCGGCTTCAGCGTGCGCCACGAGGGGATGTCGTTGCTCAGCGGCACCTTCTCGGGCAGCCAGAAGTTGCCGGTCAGCCGGTCCCAGACCTCAAGGTCCTTGTCGTCCTCGATGCGGTTCCAGTTGATCGCCTGGACGCCGCGCAGCAGGGTCAGTTTCTGAGTCATCGGTGATTTCCTCGGTGTCCTTGAACTACTCAGTTGGTGCGGTGGTGAGATCCAGGATCTCTGATGGGCTGATCGGTGGTCACAGCGCGCAGCTGACGCAGCCCTCGACCTCGGTGCCCTCCAGGGCGAGCTGCCGCAGCCGGATGTAGTACAGCGTCTTGATGCCCTTCTTCCAGGCGTAGATCTGGGCCCGGTTGAGGTCACGGGTGGTGACGTTGTCGGGGAAGAACAGGGTCAGCGACAGCCCCTGATCGACATGCTTGGTCGCCTCGGCGTAGGTGTCGATGATCGCCTCGGGGCCGATCTCGTAGGCGTCCCGGTAGTACTCCAGGTTGTCGTTGGTCAGGTACGGCGCGGGGTAGTAGACGCGTCCGATCTTGCCCTCTTTGCGGATCTCGACCTTGGCCACGATCGGGTGGATCGACGACGTCGAGTGGTTGATGTAGCTGATCGAACCGGTCGGCGGAATGGCCTGCAGGTTCTGGTTGTACATGCCGTATTCGGCGACCTCGGCGGCCAGCGCACGCCAGTCGTCCGGGGTGGGCAGGGCGATTCCAGCATCGGCGAACAGCCCGGCCACCTTCTCGGTGCGCGGCGTCCAGTCGCCCTCGATGTAGCGGACGAAGTACTCACCCGAGGCGTACTTCGAACGCTCGAAGCCGTCGAAGGTCTCGCCACGCTCCCGGGCGATCCGGCAGGACGCGGCGATCGCGTGGAAGGTCACCGTGTAGAAGTACATGTTGGTGAAGTCCAGGCCCTCGTCCGAGCCGTAGTGGATGGACTCACGGGCCAGGTAGCCGTGCAGGTTCATCGCACCCAGGCCGATGGCGTGGCTCATCGCGTTGCCCCGCTCGATGCTCGGCGCGCAGGCGATGTTGGACTGGTCCGACACCGCGGTCAGCGCCCGGATCGCGGTCTCCACCGTGACGCCGAAGTGCGGCGAGTCCATCGCCTTGGCGATGTTCAGTGAACCCAGGTTGCAGGAGATGTCCTTGCCGACGTCTGCGAACGACAGATCTTCGTTGTAGGTGGATTCGGTCGACACCTGCAGGATCTCTGAGCACAGATTGCTCATGGTGATCCGGCCGTCGATCGGGTTCGCCCGGTTCACCGTGTCCTCGAAAACGATGTACGGGTAGCCCGACTCGAACTGGATCTCGGCCAGGGTCTGGAAGAACTTCCGGGCGTTCATCTTCGACTTGGTGATCCGCCGGTCGTTGACCAGTTCGTGATACCGATCGGTGATCGAGATCTCGGTGAACGGCACCCCGTAGACCCGTTCGATGTCGTACGGGCTGAACAGATACATGTCCTCGTTGTCGCGGGCCAGTTGGAAGGTGATGTCGGGAATCACCACACCCAGCGACAGCGTCTTGATCCGGATCTTCTCGTCGGCGTTCTCACGCTTGGTGTCGAGGAACCGCATGATGTCGGGGTGGTGCGCGTGCAGATACACCGCGCCCGCACCCTGCCGAGCACCCAACTGGTTCGCGTACGAGAACGAATCCTCGAGTAGCTTCATCACCGGGATCACCCCGGACGACTGGTTCTTGATCTTCTTGATCGGCGCCCCGGCCTCACGAATGTTGGTCAGCGACAGCGCCACCCCGCCGCCCCGCTTGGAAAGCTGCAGCGAGGAGTTGATGGCCCGGGCGATCGACTCCATGTTGTCCTCGACCCGCAGCAGGAAGCAGGAGACCAGCTCGCCGCGCTGCGCCTTGCCGGCGTTCAGGAAGGTCGGGGTGGCCGGCTGGAAACGTCCGGCCATGATCTCGTCGGTCAGGCTCTCGGCCATCCGGTGGTCGCCGGCGGCCAGGGTGAGCGCCACCATGCAGACCCGGTCCTCGAAGCGCTCCAGGTAGCGCGAACCGTCGAACGTCTTCAGCGTGTACGAGGTGTAGTACTTGAACGCGCCCATGAAGGTCGGAAAGCGGAACTTCACCGCGTAGGCACGCTTGAACAGCGTCTTGATGAATTCGAAGTCGTAGAGGTCGAGCACCTGCTGCTCGTAATAGCCCTGCTCGACCAGGTAATCGAGCTTCTCCTTCAGCGAATGGAAGAACACCGTATTGGTGTTGACGTGCTGCAAGAAGTACTGGTGCGCAGCCTGACGATCCGCCTCGAACTGGATCCTGCCGTCCGCGTCGTACAGATTCAGCAGAGCGTTCAGCGCGTGGTAATCGACCTCGGACGAAACGGCCTCTAGGCCGGTGTCGGTGAGCACAGTGGTTGCCATAGTGAAATGAGTCCTTCGCGGACGGCCTCGACGTCGTCGGGCGTCCCCATGAGTTCGAACTGGTACAGGTGGGGCACCGCGCATTTGCGGGCGATGATGTGGCCGGCCAGGCAATACGCCGAGCCGAAGTTGGTGTTGCCGGCCGAGATGACGCCGAGCAGCTGGGCCCGGTTGCCCGGGTCGTTGAGGAAGTGGATGACCTGCTTCGGGACGGCCCCTTGGCCGTTGCCGCCGCCGTAGGTGGGGGTGATCAGGACGAACGGGCGGTCGAGGCTCAGGTGCGGGTCGCTCGCCCGCAGTCCGATCCGCTCGGCTTCGAAGCCGAGCTTGGCGACGAAGCGGTGGGTGTTCTCCGAGATCGAGGAGAAGTACACGATGTGCACCATGTGGCTCTCCTCGCTGTGAGGTGTTGGTCAGCTTGTCGCTGGCCCGGATTCGTCGGGAGCTTTCGTCGGCCGAACTTGTCGAGACCCGGAATGCGGTCTCGACAAGCTCGACCAGCGGTGCTCGTCAGCCTAGCCAGTGGCCGCGGTCAGGCCGCCTGGACGCGGGCCGCGGTGGCCTTGATGCGGTCGGGGCGGAAGCCGGCCCAGTGCTCATCGTCGGCGAACACGACCGGCGCCTGCTGGTAGCCGAGTTCCATCACCTGGGCAAGGGCCCGTTCGTCGGCGGACAGGTCGACCACGTCGTAGGAAAGACCGGCCCGATCGAGTGCACGGTAGGTGGCGGTGCACTGCACGCAGGAGGGCTTGCTGTAGACGGTGATCGTCATTGCTCCGGGTCCTTTCCCTGGGGACGGGGTTACATCGGTGTAGTTCCATCGGTGTCAGTCACGGACACTACACATATGGGCGCCGGCTCGCAAGGACCACTAGATGTTGTGTCTCGTGTCGTCGAGCGGGTAGCTGGGGGCAGGCCGAAGTGCACCCGGTCCGATGGGGTTCAGCGAGCGTTTGTGCTTCTCAGTGCGGTGCTGAAGCTCACCGGTGGGTGGCGGCGAAGTGGGGAAGGATCTGCCGCGGGAGGGCTAGGTCGAGGACGAAGCCTCCGCGGCATGTGTCACCGTCGAACGCCCGAGGCGGCCCGACTGGCGGAAGTTGGTCACGCAACTCTCCTTCGCGAGTTGTGCTCGTCCGCCGGTGACGGCTTGCCCTGAGGCCTGGTCGATCCCGAGCCAGGAGAGGCCGTGCCGGCGGTCTGTCTGCCGGCCCGTGGGGTTCCCGGGCCGGGCGCTGGCAGGTCTTCGGACTCTCGGGCTCGGATCGCTCGATCCACCTACTGTCCGTCGCTTCCCAGGCCGTGGCCCAGTGCTTGATGACGAAGGTCGTTCCCGAATACCGCTGCGGGGCAGTCCCGGATTCTCACCGGGTTCCCTCTTGCCTCTCCTCCGTCCGGGGCCGGCGGAGAACCAGTCGCGGGCCCGACTCTACGACAGCCGGCGGGCTGAACCCATCTTGTCGGCGTGTCGTGTCGTTGACCCGGTGTGGTCCCGCGGTGGAGGGGTGGGGCGTGGCTCCAGTCGTCGTGGGATGGCTTTCGCGGGTCGCGAATCTGGAACGAAAAGAACCGTCCCTTCGTGCCAGAAGCGGAACGAAAAGAACCGTCCCTTCGTACCGGTAGCTTGTTAAGCAAGCTACATGGTTATACCGTTAACTCATGTCTGAGGGGTCGGGTTCCTGGGGGTCGCAGCTGCGCAAGGGGGTGCTCGAACTCGCGGTGCTCGGCCTGCTCGCCGGGGAGCCCCGGTACGGCTCGAGCCTGGTCGACGACCTGGCCGGACGCCCGGGGCTGGCGATCACCGCGGGCACCGTCTATCCGCTGCTGGCGCGGCTCGCCAAGGCGGGGTCGGTGACCACGACCTGGCGGGAGTCGCCGGTGGGCCCGCCGCGCAAGTACTACGCGCTCACCGACAGCGGTCGTCGCCGGCTGGACGTGATGAGCCAGGAGTTCGACACCGTCGCCGCCGCGCTGGCCGGCATTCTGAAAGGGGAGTCATGATCGCCTCGATTGATGAATTACGACCGGACGCCAGGGCTGCGGCGCAGCGGTTCCTCGATGCCTCCGTCGCCGACGTCGAGCGTGGCTTGCGCGACGACGTCCGCGCCGAACTGACCGCCGACCTGTGCGAGCGGCTGGCGGCGACGGCCACGCCTGCCGATGTGGCCGCGATCGCGGACGGGCTGGCCCCCGAAAGTGGGCCCGGGTGTCGCCGTCCGGGTGATCGGTGGGTCGCGGGTCTGCGTCTGCGCGGCATGCTCACCCGCATCGCGCAGACCTGGTGGCAGCCCGCCGATCAGCGGCTCTTCCTGCCACGCGCCGTCGGTCTCGGCTGGGACGTCAACCTCGGCGCGGTGGCCGTCCGGCTGAACCTGATCGAACCGGACGCCGAGGCTGTCCCGTTCACCTCGACCCCGGATGCGGCTTTCCGCGCGGCTGTCGCACTCCCGGCGCTACTGGTTGGCGCGACCGCCTTGCACTACCTGGTGCGCGGCCGGACGTTGCCGCAGCGGCTGCCTTCACATTGGGGGCTAGCTGGACGGCCGGATCGGTGGGTGTCCAAGGAGCGTGCCGCGGCCACCGACATCGCACTCACCGCAGGTGCGGTGGCGCTGGCCGCCTGGAGCGCGGGTAGCGATCGTCCCGGACCGACGCGTGCCGGAGCCACGGCAGCGGCGACCGCCGCGGCCACGCTCGGCACCTGCATGACGGTGATCCGGCCGACCCGCGGCGGCGCCTGGGTGCCGGTGGCACTACTCGGTGCGCTCGGCGCCGGAGTGGGTGGCGTGCTGCTCGGCCTGGCCCGAGCGGGTCGGCAGGCCGAGATCGATCGCGACCTCGGCGATCGCTGATGACCGGGTTCGCGGCTGATCGGGAATCGCTGGGACGGCGAGGGTTCGCGGACCGTTCCGGTCACCCGGCCAGGTAACTCTGCAGCACCACGGCCTGATTGAGCCGCGGATCGCGCGCGCCGTAGAGCAGGGTGACCGGTGCATGCTCGCGTCCGATCTCACGCAACTCATCCACGGCGGGGTTCGCGTCCAGTTCGGCACGATAGCGGGTGGTGAATTCATCGAGCCGGTCAGGGTCGTGATTCCACCACTTCCGCAACGCGGCGGACGGCGCCACGTCCGGCAGCCACTGATCGAGTGCGGCGGCGTCCTTGGAGAGGCCGCGTGGCCAGAGTCGGTCGATCAGGACGCGGTACCCGTCGGTGGGCTCGGCCGCCTCGTAGACCCGCTTGATGCGGAAAACCTCTGCGGTGGCGTCGGAACTCGTGCTCATCACCCCTCCTCCGGCTGTGGCTGGGGGTCACGATTCTACAAACACGTCGTGATAAAAGAGCGGAGGGATCAGGACAGATCCGCCAGGGCCAGCAGTCCGCCGGCCAGCACGCGGACGTCGCGGTAGCCGCGCGCCTCCAGGCTGGCGGCGGCGACCTCGGCTCGCTGGCCGCTGCGGCAGATGACCAGGATCGGCTCCCCGTTCGGGACGCCGTCCAGCGCACCTTCCAAGAGGGCCGGGAGGGGAATGTTCACCGAACCGGGCACCCGTTGCGCGGCGAACTCGTCCGGACCGCGGACATCCAGCAGGAACATCGTGCCGGCCTCGGGCAGGTCGAACTCCTCGGTGGCGCTCGAGGTCGGCCCGCAGGCCGGGGCGGCCGTGGCCGGAGCGGAGGTTGTCGGGCGGCTGCTCGACCTGCGGACCTCCGCCTGGTCCCAGCGCCCGGCCAGGGCGTCGATCACCAGTACCCGGCCCAGCAGAGGCCGGCCGATTCCGGTGATCAGCTTGATCGCCTCCATCGCCATCACCGATCCGGCTTGTGCACACAATGCGCCGACCACCCCCGCCTCGGCGCACGAGGGAACGGTGCCGGCAGCCGGGGGCTCGGGAAACACGTCGCGCAACTGGACGCCCTCGCCGCCCGGCGCGGCGTCCCAGAAGACCGCCACCTGTGCCGCGAAGCCCAGCACCGATCCCCACACCAGCGGCTTTCCGGCGCTGACGCAGGCGTCGTTGACCAGGTAGCGGGTGGGAAAGTTGTCCGCGCCGTCGAGCACCAGGTCGTAGTCGGCCAGCAGTTCATCGATGGTGTCCGAGGTCAGCCGGAGGTCATGCCGGCGAACGGTGACCGTCGGGTTGAGCGCGGCGACGGCGTCCGCCGCCGAATCGACCTTGGGCCGTCCGACGTCGCCGTCGGAATGGATCACCTGCCGATGCAGATTGGACTTCTCCACCCGGTCGAAATCGACGACGCCGATCGTGCCCACGCCGGCAGCGGCCAGGTAGAGCAGCACCGGCGAGCCAAGGCCGCCCGCACCGATCACCAACACCCGGGCTGCTGCCAGGCTGCGCTGCCCGGTGACGCCGACCTCACCCAGGATCAACTGGCGCGAGTAGCGCGCCAGGCCATCGGCGTCCAACTCGCCCACGGGCGGTACCAGCGGTGGCAACGTCATGGCACAACCCTAAAACGTGAACTTCGAGAACATCATGTATTGATGTTGTATCCAACGCGACTAGAGTTGATCAGATCAGCTGATCGCTCTGCGACCGAGGAAAGGGGACTGCGATGCAGACTCACGATGGTCCGTCGACGGCGGAACGGAAGGCGCGCTACGCAATTCTGATCAGGTGGTGGAACGGCGGTGCGCTGGTCATGCTGGTGGTGCTCGCCTTCGCACTGTTCGGCCTGATCTCGGGTCAGGGCCTAGGAGCCCTCAGACCGATCTACTGCGGGTTCCTGGCCGCGATGATGGCGCTGGGCGGCATGGTGCTCGCCTTGTGGCGCGGCTTCATCGTGTCCAACCAGCAGGTGCTCGATGACGAAACCGGAAGCCGTCGCTAAGACGCGACCGGTGACCAGTGGCATGATGCCGGGCGTGAACGATGGACGCCCGGCGCGGAGGCCCGATGTCGACGGCTGACTACGGGCTCCCCGGGGCCAGCGCCGCCGATCGGGTCTACCAGGCGCTTCGCGATGCGATCGTGGAGGGCCGGTACAGAGCCGGCACGATGCTCGGCGAAGCAGCGCTGGCGGCCCAGTTCACCGTCAGCCGGACGCCGGTCCGGTCGGCGCTGCTCCGGCTGCAGAGCGAGGGGTGGATCATCATCTACCCCAAGCGCGGTGCGCTGGTGCAGGGCATCAGCGAGCGGGCCAGAGCCGATCTGGCCGATGCCCGGCTGGTCCTCGAGTCGAGTTCGATAGGGCAGGCGTCCGCGGATGTGCTCGACCGGCTGGTCGTGGAGTTGGAGCGGTCGATCGAGCAGCAACGGGACGCACTCGCCGCGGGTGACGTCCGGCGCTACATCGACCTGACCATCGCCTTCCATCGGCACTTCGTCGAGGCCGGCCACAACGACGTCCTGCTCGAACTCAACGATCGCCTCGCCGACCGTCAGCGGTCCGTGCTGTTCGCCGCCGGCGAGCGGCTCCTTGCCGAACGCGAGCAGATGCTCGCCGAACATCAACAACTCATCGACCTGATCCGGATCGGCGACATTCCCGGATTCACCGCGGCCCTGCACGACCACATCGCGCATACCTATGCGGCCTCGGTGCCGCCGGTGATGTTCTCCCGCCCGGTGGGCGAGGGTGCTTACCGGAGTATTTCGGTCGGCCGCTGAGCGTGGCGGACGGCCGTCGTCCGGACTAGCGTCAAGTCGGGCGGCTGTGGCCGCAGCCCGGGCAAGGAGCGTGCACCGTGACGAGCGTGCTGGTCATCGAGGACGACCCGACCACGCGTGAGGTGCTGCGCCGCTACCTCACCCGTGCCACCCTCGAGGTCACCGAAGCCGGAACCGGCACCGAGGGCCTGGCGGCCTTCCTCAGCGCCCCACCCGATCTCGTCATCCTCGACCTGATGCTGCCCGGCATCGACGGCCTGGACGTGTGCGAACGGATCCGCCGCAGCAGCGAGGTGCCGATCATGATCCTGACCGCACTCGGCAGCGAGTCCGACCGCGTCGTCGGGCTGGAGCAGGGCGCCGACGACTACGTGGTCAAACCCTTCTCACCGCGCGAAGTGACCCT
The DNA here is from genome assembly GCF_047606365.1 of Micropruina sp. Lineage (GTDB taxonomy): Bacteria > Actinomycetota > Actinomycetes > Propionibacteriales > Propionibacteriaceae > Micropruina. The sequence continues at coordinate 8,911 of NZ_JASGEN010000104.1, forward strand.
GCGAGCGCAACGGCTGCTGCGGCGCACCGCGCCCGAGCGGGCTCCCTCCACGGTGTCCGACGGCGACCTGGAGCTTGACCTGTCCGCGCGCCGGGCAACTCGTGCGGGGGTTGAACTGGCCATGACGGCCCGCGAGTTCGATCTGCTCGCCTTCCTGATCTCCCACCCCGACCAGGCGTTCCGACGCTCGGAGCTGCTGCGGCAGGTGTGGGACTGGGATTTCGGTGACGACTCCACCGTGACCGTCCACGTCCGGCGACTCCGCGAGAAGGTGGAGGCCGACCCTTCGCGGCCGCGGCGCCTGCAGACCGTCTGGGGCGTCGGTTACCGCTACCAGCCGCTGGGAGCCGACGGGTGAGCGAGCCGCTGCTGCACATCGCGCCGTGGGCGGTGCTCACCTGCGTCGTCACGATTGTGCTGTTGTGGTTGGTGCTGCGCAGGCTCGGTACCCGGCCCAGCACGTCGCTGGCCGTGGTGGTGTCGGTCCCGCTGGTCGTGGCGCTGCTCTTCGTGGTCGCGATCAGCGGTTTCATGTTCACCGAGCAGCTCGGTTGGACGGTGGCCACCTGCCTGCTGGTGGGTGTGATGCTCGTGCCCGGATCGGTGATCCTGGGCCAGCAGTTCACCCGCCGCGCCCTCGCGCTGGAGGCGCGGCGGGCTCAGGAGCGGGCCGGCGAGGCCGCCCGCCGCGATCTGATCGCCTGGATCAGTCACGATCTGCGCACCCCGCTGGCAGGCATCAAGGCGATGGCCGAGGCGCTCGAGGACCAGGTCGTCGACGAGCCCGACGACGTCCGCGGCTACGGCGCCCGGATCGGACGCGAAGCGTCCCGGCTGGGTTCGATGGTCGAGGACCTGTTCGAACTGTCCCGGATCAGCAGTGGCGCCGTCGACCTGCGGCTGGAGCCGATCGGTCTGGACATGCTGGTGGGCGAGTTGGCCAACGGGCTGCGCCCGATCGCCTCGTCGATGGGTGTGGGGATGGATGTCGAGCTGCCGGCGCTGACTGCAACCGGGGCGGGGCGGGAGCTGGAACGAGTGGTCGCCAACCTGCTGGTGAACGCCGTCCGGCACACCCGTCCGGGCGCCTCGGTGCAGGTACGCGGCGGGGGAGAGGCGTCGCGGGTGTGGCTCAGTGTTGCCGACGGCTGCGGTGGGATCCCCGAGGGTGATCTCGGGCAGGTCTTCGACCTGGGTTTCCGCGGGACGGCGGCGCGCTCGCCCGAGGCGTCCGAACTGAGCCCGGGTGCCGGCCTGGGACTCGCCATCGTGAAGGACCTGGTCGAAGCCCAGGGCGGCGAGGTGGCCGTCCGGAATATCGCCGGCGGCTGCCGGTTCACCGTGACACTTCCCGCCGGATAGACCCCTGCCGCACGCAGCGGAACGGCGTCCGGGGATTTCCCCGGACGCCGTTTCTCCCGTTCGGTCGAGCCTGTCGAGCTCGCGTCAGCTGGCCGCGATGCCCTCCAGTGGACGACCGTTGGTGGCCCCCAGGCCGGTCTGTGTGGTGTCGATGCGGGTCAGCGCGCCGTGGCGTCCGACCCGGAACGTGTCGACGCTGCCGTCGGCACCGTTCAGCTGATACAGGTACTGACCGCCCCGCGAAGCGGCCAGGTCGACCGGGCCGCCGCCGGAGGTGCTGGCTGCGGTCGCGTCGGTCAGGGCGACCTTGCCGGCACGGACGCGGAACGACGAGATGCTGTTCGAGCCGGCGTTCGCCGCGTACAGGGTGCCGTGCACGACCACGCTCCAGCAGGCCGCCTGCTGCCCGGTCGGACCGGCCTGCGACAGCTGGGTCAGTCGGCCCTTGGTGCCGACCCGGTAGGAGCTCGCGAGTCCGGTGGCGTCGATGACGAGCAGGCGTCCGGCACGATCGAACGACAGGGCGAACGGAACCATGCCGGACGTGGTCGTCGTCGGGGACGCCGACGGCATGCCGTGCCGCAGCGGGTAGGTGAGCAGGGTGCCGTGCGTCTTGGTGGAGACCACGACCGTGCTGCGATCCGGCGTGATCGCCACCTGCGCGGGCGACTGCAGGAACTCGGGGTTGGCGTTCGGCATCAGGTGGAGCTGCCGGGTGCTGCCGGCCAGCGGTCGCACCGTGCGGCCGTCGATCCGGTAGCCGCTGATCGAGCCGCCGTCGCGGGCGTTGAGCACGTAGACCAGGTCGCCGGTGACGCTGACCGAAACCGGAAGATCGCCGTGGCTGGGCAGGATCTGCCGCCGAACGAGCCGGCTGCCGTCCACACCGAAGACGGTGATGGTGTCGCTACCGCCGTTGACGGCGAACAGCAACCGGTGTCGCCGGTCCAGGGTGAGCGAGCCCTGCGAGGCCAGCGGGTCGACCACCGCATCGGTGACCACCGCGCCCTTGCCGCCGGTGTAGTAGCTGGCGGTGCGGCGCAGCCGTCCGTCGGCACCGCGGTCGAAAGCGATCACCGAGTTGGCGGTCAGGTCATTGCTCTGGACGAAGACCGCTCCGGCCGGTTGCGATCGGTGATGCGTGGGCTGCGCGTGCGCCGGTTGAGCAGCGGGAGCCGGCGCGGCCTGTGCTGCGGGCGCCGGGAGCGCTCCCAGCGTGAGTGCTGCGGCGGTCGCCACAAGGATGGAAATGCGTCGATGGGTCACGATGCCCTCCTGTTGGTTGGGTGCTTCTGGCATCGAAGTCAACGCCGGACGCACCCGGCACTCCATGACCGTCGGGTTACCGGACCTTACGAGAATCTGACGGGGGTGTGCGCCTTCCGGTGCGAGGACGACCCGTTGCTTGTGGTCGGGTGCGGGTCAGTGCCGGTGGTCGTTCAATGCGTGGCAGGTGCGCGGCGCGTGCGACTGCGCATCGGTCGATGCCGAAGAGTGACGCCCGTGGTGAATCCGGTTGCTGCGCACGCGATGAGCGTGGTCAGCCGGATCCAATAGTCGGTGGTGGAGGCGGGTGCGGCCGGGCCGTGCCAGATTGCCGCGAGCAATAGCACGTGTGTGGCGAACGCTGCCCAGCCCAGTGGCGGCAGGGTCTGTCGGCGTGCGATGAGGGGGACCGCGGTGATCAGCACCAGCAGCGAGGTGAGCAACAGGCCGAGTGCCAGCGGCATGGAAGCGAACGCCATGGTGCCGCTGTCGTACTCGCCCTGCCAATCCGCGTCCGGCGCGCCGAGCAGGTCGTGGACCGCGTGCAACTCGAGCAGGGTCGTGGCCGCGAGTACGCAATTGCCGAAGACCAGCGCGATGCCGAACGGGTTCGGTTCCTGGCGCACGTGCGCACTGTAGTCAGGCAGCCAAAGTTGTCATGCCGGGAGTGGGGTCAACTCATTCCCGCGAGCCGATAGAGCACCAGGCTGCCTGCAACGGCGACGTTCAAACTGGAGCCGACGCCGCACATCGGAATCTCGACGCACTGGTCGGCGAGGTCCACGATGTCGGCCGGCACGCCGTTGTGTTCGTGCCCGAGCAGAACCACGGTGGGCTGCCGAGCCGGCTGCAATCGTGGTAAGGAGATTGCGCCCTCGGCCAACTCGATGGCCACCACTTGCCACCCCTGATTCCGCATCCGCTCGACCCAGGCGTTCTTCCCTCCACGGACGCGGTGAACGCAGGGCTGGTGACGTCCCAGCGTGTTTCCGGTCGCGAGCGCGCTCCGGTAGTGCGGAGTGTCCGGCACCGCGAGGCATGCGCCCACCGCGTCACAGGTGCGTTGCAGCGTGCCGAGGTTGGCCTGATAGGCCACCCACAAAGGAGCGACGATCAACTGGCCCCAACAACCGTGCTGGGTGCGCCTGCGTCGGCGGCGGATGTCGGACGGCGTCGAGGCGCGCCGAGTCATAGCTTCGTGCAGGGTCCGATCGGCTGGTTCGCGTAATCGCTCATCTGTGGACGCCATTCAGCGGCGGCGCCGGTCCATCGACGGGAAAGTGAGGATGCCCATCGTACGGCCAGACAGGGCGATGGCCAGCGCTGAAGGTGACTGCTCTGCCCACCATTGGTGTTTCCCCGACGGCCCTCGAGTCGGCGGAGTCGGTGGAGATCATCTCTACGGTCGACGTCCTTCGGTTGGTCGCCAAATGGTCCGAGTCGGAATCCAGGCGAGCGTGTCCGCTTGGGCTGGATCGGGGAGTGCTACCACGGACTCGTCGTAGAGATGCCACTCATCGCGCGAGTAGGCCTCGGCCGCGATGAGCAGGGTCGAGGCGGTGTCGCCATGAAGCAGCACCTCGGTCACGAGACCAGGAGCGAGGCAACCCTCGACCGTGATGTCGTAGACGACTTCGACCTGATTGATTCGCCCTCGGGTGAGGGGGACATCACGGCGTGACCGCAGCGATCCAGTGTCGGACGGCGGTAGCAGCGGACACCAATCTGAGTTCGTGAACGAGAGGCCGAAGACGGCGTCGTCCTGGTACACGGTGATCAGGGAATCCCGGTCGGCCTGTCGTGCTCGCAGCCAGGCGAAAGGGATGCGCGGCTCATCGTTCGTGGCCCACGCAGCGGCTTGGTCGTCGGAACTCGACTCAAGGGCCCACTCCTCGCCTTCCCACGACTCGACCTCGATAGAGGCAAGCAGCAGTGCCGCCGTGATGTTCGAGGTAATCCAGCCAACGGGATCCTCAAGGCCGACACCGGCGAGGAGATCGGACGTCGCCGTAGATGTCATCTCTTCGAGTTGCCCCCGGGCGGGCAAAGTGCCCGGGCCGCGAGCGGCGGACAGCACTGGAAAGGCTCCGCCGTCCTCACGAAACACAGCCCAGACGCCTTCCCCTTCGGCATCGGTGAACTCCCAGCCGAGGCCGTCGCGCGCGCTCACGTCGGACGCCACGACGACCGCATATTGACTTGTCCAGTCGGTCACGGGGTGCTGTCCATGCTTCGTCACGCTACTCATATTGCACGCCGTGTCCGGACGCTCGGATACTGGCAGGCCGCCGCTTGGGTTTGCGTACGTTATGGCGTACGTTGGTTGCGGAGGTGCCACTATGACTTCGGTAAGCGCAACGTCGGCGAGAGCGAATCTGTACCGTCTGATCGATCAGGTCAACGAAGAGTCCGAGCCGTTGACGATCACCGGGCAGCGGGGCAATGCGGTCCTAGTCGGCGAGGATGACTGGCGCTCGATCCAGGAGACTCTGTACCTCGAGTCCGTCCCGGGCTACACGGAGTCGATTCGGCAGGCTCGTGCTGAGGGTGCGGGGGCCGGCTCCGAAGAGCTCGACTGGTGACGACCTGGCGGCTGGTGTATTCGCGACAGGCCCAGAAGGACGCAAAGAAGTTGTCGTCCTCGGGGCTGAAGCGCAAAGCGCAAGAGTTGCTGGCTCTGATTGCTGAGGATCCCTTCGCGTCGCCGCCACGGTACGAAAAGCTCGTCGGCGACTTGGCTGGCTGCTATTCCCGGCGGATCAATATTCAACATCGCCTCGTTTACGAGGTCCTCGGCGAGGAGCGCGTGGTGCATGTTCTGCGGATGTGGACGCGCTACGAGTGATCCGTCGAAAGGCAACTGGCGGCGCGGTCACTTTGTTGTACGAGTTGCTCGCCGCTAGTTGAGGATCTCGCCCCGTTCCTCTGGTGCCTTGGAGATCAGCCGGTCGCGCCAGACCTGCAGGGCCTCGGGTGTGAGCCTCGTCCAGTCGGTGACCTCGCGCACCACGCGGAGTGGCTCGGTGGCCCGGAAGGACCGCGTCGGATTGCCCGGGAACTTTTTGTCGGTGACGTTCGGGTCGTTCTCGAAGGCACCGGTGGGTGTGACCTCATAGACATGGGGACCGCCGCTGCCGCCGAGCAGCTCGACAGCGAGTTCGGCCGCCATTCCGGCTCCGTCGCGAAGCGCAGTGAAGTACACATGGTTCATCAACACGTCCGGCCGGTAGTTCGAACGGAAGCCGGGGGTGAGCAGGTCACCAGGTCGCAGAGTTGCGGCGGTGCCGTGGAAGAACGGTCCGTCGTCGAGGGCGTCACTCACGCCGCAATGCTAATTCGGGACGTCGGCGCGCGGGTTCCTTGTTGTGTTCAGGCTCGGTCCGCTGTGTCTGCTCGTCCCGCGGCGCGGCTTCATGACGCAGGTTCGAAGAGTCGATCCAGATGCTTGTCGATGGCCGCGAGGGCCGCGCGGGGTTCGATGACGTCGAGCTCGAGAAGTGGGGCGAGGCCGGTCAGGGCAAGGATGAGGTCCGTTTCGATGATCGGATCGCAGTCCGGACGGATCTGCCCGCTGCTCATCGCCTGCCTGATGAGAAGTTCGACCTGCGCGCGCCCCTCGCGGAGTCCAACGCCAACCCGCTCCCGCAGCGAGGGGTCGTGCATGGCTTCGAGGACGTAAGCCGCGTTCATGCGACTGGTGGCACGAGAGTCGGGTCGGAGAGGCAGCAACTCTGTGATCGCCAGTCGCAGCACGTCGCGAGCATGCGGCGGGTGACCGAGTGACGTCAGGCCTTGCTCGACTCGATGGGATGTCTGCTCCGAGGCGAACTCCATCGCGAACGCGAGCATCTCGGCTCGTGACGAGAAGTAGTGCTGCAGCTGTCCCAATGAGACTCCCGCCTCGCGGGCGACTTCGCGCATGGTCGCCTTCGCCCAGCCCTGCTGGTCGACGACCCGCCACAGCGCGTGAGCGATCGATTCGCGTCGCTCGTGATGATCCACCTGCTTCGGCACCTGGACTCCTCAGTTTCCAATACGCGTGACATAATACAGATGACTTGAGAAGTGCTGTGAACTGGAGTGCCGATGGCTGAACACGAGTTGCCGCTCAGGTTCTACAACCCGTCCGCCTTCGCGTTCGACACCGACGTGGTGATCGCACTGCTCGCCGATAGGCAGATCAGGAACGCCATCGAACGGGGCGAGTTCGACAACCTGCCTGGAGCAGGAAAGCCGCTCGACCTGCCGGACCATCACGACCCCGACTGGTGGCTCAAGAACCTGATGAAACGTGAGGGGCTCGTGACGCTGCCGCCGTCCGTCCAACTCCGCAAGGACGACGCCGCGCTGGACGAGCAACTCGACCGGCTCTCGGATGAGGCGGCGGTGCGCCGCGAGGTCGAGGAGTTCAACGAGCGGGTGATCTGGGCCCGCTATCAACTCCCGGCCGGGCCGCCTCTGATCACCATGCCGCGCGACATCGAGGCCACCGTGTCCGCGTGGGCCGATCGCAGAGCGGCCCGAGCCGAGGAGTCCCGTCGCAAGACGGCCGAAGAGGTTCGGGCGCGCGAGGAGGCGAGGATGAGCGGCCGCAAACGCAGAAGGCTCTTCGGCGAGCGCATCCGTCGACGGTCATGATCGTGACGTCTCGCCGACGATCGGATACCCCGGGTGAGCGGCCAGATGCATCTCTCCACCCGACGGCGATTGCATTGCGACTTGCGTGACTCTGTCCCAACTAGCCTTGCTCCTTTTAGATACAAGTGAAGCGATCTACGGTTATATGTGAAGGCTCTCGAAGTCTGAGTGCCAGCTGGATGGAGGTCGTGATGACTGCAACTGAGGCAGGTGCGAGTCGGATGATGGCGAGCCCCCGTGAGCTGCGTCTTGCCCGTGATGTCCTTATAGAACTGGAGGGTCGTCAAGGCGTGCTCGGGATGCGATGTGCAAATGCGCCGAAAGTCCCGACCCTGGATAGAAACCCTAGTCACGAGGCTCTCCGGAGTGTCCGAGAGAGGACGCTAACCTCTGAGTCGACGGCGGCGGGTGGCATCTGCCAAGGTCGTGCCGTCCTCGCTAGGCCTACGAGAGATGTATGCCGATGATCGAGTTCATCGAGACCGGTCTTCGCTCTCCGATCCTGGTACTGAGCGGCGCTGTCCGTCTGCGCGGTCGTCAACTGGAATGCTCGATGGAACGGGTTGCCGCAGTACACGGCTCCGTGGGTCGCACGCCGTCAACCCTGCACCTTCAGACGAAGCCTGCGGGCACCTCCTTGCCGGGCACACTCAGCGTCGACGGTAGGTCGAGTCATTAAGTACGCTCTAGGCCCAAGCTGGTGAGGATCGCGGGTAGATCAAGGACTGCGCGCCGGATGGCCCGATAGTCGTCTTCCGGTACCTCAACAGTTGCCATTACTGCCCCGAAGGCTGAATCGTCGTCTGTGTCGTCGGTCAAGAACCGCTGCGGGGCCGCGGATGTGCCGAGCAGGTGGACATAGCAGCCGTAGTCGATTTGAAGGACGTCGTAGCGTTCGCCGGGGTTGTCTTTACTTGAGTATCCGCGCTTGATGATGTGGAGAATCCGGTCATCTACTAGCTGCTGAATGAGGGGATGAACGGTGTCTTCCTGGGCGAGCAGGAAGGCGCGCGCTTTCCTCCCTGATATCACGTCACTCACAATCCGGTCGAGGAGCGCGCGGGCAAGAGGAACGCCGTTCAACTGCGCGGCCTTGGTCGTCGTGTAAAGCTGAGCGGCGGACTCCCGCACATGAGCGACGGCAATCTTCGATCCTCCCGCCCGCAGGCCAGCCCTTCCCACGATGTTGAGGGCATCGCGAGGCACTCCCTCTGCCGCTCTGATGACCTCTTGGAGCGATGTGATCTGGGTGAAAAGTGAAGCGATTAGCTCGGAATCAGAGTCAGGAGGTGTCAGACCCATCCCGACTAGGGCGGTCGAGAGATGTCGAAACAGCAGTGAGCGGAAGAAGCCGAGCGAACGTTCTGCCTGCTCTTCGCGGTTACGTGCAGGAAAGACCACGAACTCATCGAGGTCTAGCAAGGGGAAGATCTCGGCGCCCACTTCGGCGCCGATGTAGTCGCCCCGCTCGCCGGGAATACGCCACTCGGACCGATGGGGGATCGCGCCGATTCGCACTGTCACCTTCGGGATGCCAAAGAACAGCTTGCGGAGCATCTCTGCGAGGTATGGCTGTAGATCGAGTGGCACTCCGCTCCACTCATCGAGCAAGAGCCAGACACGAGAGGCTGAATCTGCCTGTATCGCTTGCTTCATAGACCTAGTGACACCACCGAAATGAACGCGGTGACGTACTGGCCCGGACGCTGTCACGCGTTGGCTCGCGGCAGTTGTGAGTGTCTGATCCGAACTCACGGAGATGCCCGCCGATAAGCCCGATGATGTGATTCCTAGTCGTGCGTCACCGCGCGTCCCTTGGGCGTCCCGCTCACTGGCCCGAACTTCGGTCTCAATCTCGCGAGTGATCAAGACTTCAGTGAAGTGATCCAACATGCGGTCCAGCACGTCGACCTGAACATCGATGTGCCCGGCGAACGCCGCTTCGAGCAGTTCGGTGTGAACAATGCTCAACACGTCAACGACGAGACGAGTTGCGCGTTCGCTGATGCTTAGGGAAGCGTCTGAGTAGCGGCCCTCAGTTGAGCCGAGATCCTGCTCCATGTCAATGTAGATGACGCGGTTGCCCTTGCTGCGTTCGATCTCGGCCAAGTACTTCAGTGCGTGGGTTTTTCCTGTGCCGCGGCGGCCGTATACGATGCCGTTGTCTCGAGAACCGAGTGCGTTTACCAGAGAATCAACCCCAACGTACGTGGCGATGACGTCTGTCTCGTTGACCCGCTCTGCGCGCTTCTCAACCTCCTGCAGCGCCGCAAGCAGAACCTGAGTTTCCATCAACTCTCCCGTGTCATGGTGATGCGTTTCGGAAAGACTAGCCGCTCAACGTCAGCCGTTGGTTTCCCGCTTCTGCCGATGACAGAGCTGTGCGCGTGAGATGTGCCACCCATCGACAGGGGATACCAGGTGGCGATGGACGCGAAGTAGACGTCGGCGTGCCTCGTTTGGTTTGCACGCTCATGACAAGTGGCTGATTTGCAGGGGACGAACCTGCTGAGGCGACCGGTTTCTCTGGCGTGGTGGGACAGTGGACCCCTTATCGGGTCATCGTCGTGCGACTACGTCAAGATAGCGCTGTGACCAGGCTCACCATCGCTGTCGCCGCCACGGGCGCTCAGGCCCTCGAAGCCGGCCTCTTGGTCGGCCGGAACGGCGGCAACGCCGTGGACGCCGCACTCGCTGCCGCCCTGGTGGCCATGGCCACCGAGCCGGGCATGGTCAGCTTGGGCGGGGGTTGCTACGTCGCGGTCTGGCCGGCCGGCGGTGATCCTGAAGTGATCGACGGCAATGTCGAAATGCCTGGTCGGGAGGGTGACCCGGGACGCCGCGGTCACGGCTTGCGGCGGGTGGTCACCTCCTATGGCGGAGGGCTGACCATGTACGCCGGCCACGGCTCAGTGGCGACCCCCGGCATCGTGCCCGCCTTCGGCATGGCGCACACTCGCTTCGCCCGGTTGCCCTGGGCGGACCTGGTCGCACCCGCCGCCGGTGCCGCTCGTCGGTACCCGATCGGGGCGGCGGCGGCCCGTTACCTTGCCTACACCGCGGACAGCCTGTTCGCCACCGATGCCGAGGCTCATGCGCTGGTCACCAGGCCTGATGGCAGTCTGCTCGGCCCGGGGGAGTTGACCAGCAATCCGCAGTTGGCGGCAGTGCTCGATCAGCTTGCCGTTGAGGGTCCGGAGTTGTTCACCACCGGAGCCGTGGGGCAGGCGCTGGCTTCGGAAATGGCTGCCCGGGACGGGCTGATCACCGGGTCCGACCTGGCCCGCTACCGTCCGGTGAGCCGCCCGGCGCACGTCTCGAAGGTGGGTCACTGGCGGATCGGTATGAATCCGCCGCCGGCGGTGGGCGGGCCGATGCTGGCTGTCATGTTGGGTGAGCTTGCTCGGATCGGCGACTGGGCCTGGCGCGACGCCATCGAGATTCAGCGGGCGGTGTTGTCGCATCGGCTCACCACCCACGACCTGTCACGCGACCTCGAGGCGGACGGCGTCCGCTTGCTGGATTCGGTGGGGCGCTACGGGCTCTCCGCGCTGAGGGGATCGTCCTCCACGGCGCACATCTCCGCGGTCGACGCCGACGGCAACGCCTGCGCCGTCACCATGAGCAGCGGATACTGCGCCGGGTTCTGCATTCCCGGCACTGGGGTGCTGCTGAACAACGCACTGGGCGAGGTGGAACTCAACCGGCTCGGGCTCCACGCGACGCCGCCGGGGACGCGGTTGGCGTCCAACATGGCGCCCACCGTGGGTCGCAGCGACGATGGCCAGGTGATGGCCATCGGGTCACCCGGTGCGGACCGAATCACCACCGCCCTGATGCTCGTGCTGGGCCAGAGTTGCCTGCACGGCAAGGAACTTGCCGAAGCCATCGCCAATCCCCGGTTGCATGTGCGGCACACCGACCACGGACTGGTGGTCGAGCATGAACCCGACCCGGGAATCGCGGCAGCCATCAGCGAACTCGGCCTTGATGGTCACGAATACGGTGAGCCGCACATGTACTTCGGTGGGGTGGGTGCCGCACTGCGCCACCAGGACGGCACCCTGCAGGCGGCCGGCGACACCCGTCGCGAGGCGCACGTCGGCGTCGCCTGAGCCCGGCATCCCCGTTCGGAGGAGGTTTGGCACGCTCGCGTCGTGAGGCGGTAGGGGCAACGCATTGGGTGGGTTCGTTTGGCTTCCTTTGCGCAGCATGGCTGTTCAGAAAAGGTTGCACGCCGACTTAGATCGGTGCGAAAGCGGTCGGGACTTGAGCGAAGCGTACTTCGAAGGCGTCGACGATCGTTTGATCGGTTGGGATCGCCAGTGCGTAGTCGTCGTCGGCGCTGGCTTCTAGTTCGTCCGCCCGGCGCTCATCATCAAGCGCGCCTGCCTCGATTTCCCGTCGAACCGTGGCTACAACCCCTGCCGCTGCTTCCAGGCGGAGCCAACGAAAACCTGCGTCGGCTGCCGCAGGTTGCTGATGAGAGAGTCTTCGACTGCGTCCAGGAGGCCGCCGTTCATCGCCAAATTGTGCACGGCCAGCACGGCTGCGATCGCTAAGTCGCCCTCGCCGGGGTCCAATCCGCCACCGGCCATGGTCGCGCGATCCCATACCTCATCACTCGGCTTCATGTCTCGATCGTTCCATCACACTGGGGGTGCGGACGCCCGCTTCTGCCCCAAGATCGACGAACCCTCGCCAGCACATGCACCGTCGCGACACACTGTCAGGATGAACAGGCCAGCAGGGCGCGCATGGCCACGGCCGGTGATCGGCTGGCTGGCACTGATCGCCGGAGTCTGCATGGCCTGCCGCCTCCTGTTGCCCCCGCGGCTCTCGGTCGTGCTGCCCTTGGTGGCGGCGGTGCTGATCCTTGTGGCGGGCATCTTCCTTCTGATCGAGCGGCGCAACCTCGTGCTCGACCGATGGGGGCGTGCCATCTGCTCGGCAGGTGTCGCCATCTACTTGATCTTCCCGCTGGCCACGATCGCAGGTGGCGATATCGAAGGCGGTATTCCGGTTGGTGCGCAAGTGGTCTGGCAAACGGTCGCGATTGGCGCCGTGATTGCAGCCACTCCACTGTTGATCGTTGGGGGAGCTCTCCTGCTGCTGCGAGGCCCACAAGTGAAGTCCCGATAGTGATGTAGCGCGGGTCGTGCGATGGTGGCCTGGCATGTCGTCGGGACGTGAGCGCGGCCCGCGCGTGACCCTTCGAGTGAACCTCTTCACAGCACTTTCGAAAGGAACCATCACGATGACCGCTCCTCATGCTGTCGACCCTGCCCGGTTGTTGTCCCAAGTCGTGGGGATGGGTCGCCGGACTCTAGAGGTGTCGGATATGGAGAAGCGCGCGCACTTTCAACTCGTGGCGTAGGCGTGGCTCGGACAGCGCGTCGACAACTACAGCGGCCCCGCACCAGTGGGCTCGTGCGCTTGCCGCGACGGTGTGAGCGGCCTGGAGTTGACCGCCGGTATCGACCCAGTCGTCCACAAACAGGACGCGCGTGCCCGGGTCGAGGAGGCTCGCGCGGGCGCTGAGGGTCAGGTTGCGGTCGCGGTAGTCCGGTGGGGTTCGAGCGGTGATCCACGCGTCGCTGTCGGCCAGGACGCCGGGTTCCTTCCGAAGTTCGACCAAACCGATGTTGAGATCGGCCGCGACGAGTGCGCCGAGGAGGGTGCCGCGGGATTGGGGGGCGAGGACGACCTCCGGGCGTTCGTCTTCGACGAGGCGGGCCAGCGTTGGTCCGAGTCCTGCAAGGACAGCAGGATCGCGCCACCAGCCGGTGACGTCGGCGCCCAAGCTATGTACGTCGGGATCGTGGACCCATCGAAACGTCGTCCGGAGCCGCTTGAGGAACTCGGCCTCCTCGTTGGGTTTTGGGTCGGGGTCCGCGGCCTTTCATCGTCACCGGCCCAGCATTCCATCTGTCAATCGGGCCGCGGCCCGAGAAGGCCCGTCCGCACGCGGAGCGACCTCCGACGCGAGTCGCATCGCCCGTCTGAACCTTGGGCGACATCGGGTCAAACCGCAGGCCAGAAACCTGGATCGCGTCACTCGGCAGTCGCGGCCTACCCAGGCGTGCAAGCATCAGTCCCGTTTCCTACTTCTAGTAGGATACTGTCATGACCTCAGCTCAGGGAGTGGAGAAGCACTCTGTGTCTATGCCGGCGGCGACGTCGGAGTCGGTGCGCTCGCGGGTGGGCGCGCGTGGGTTCTCTGGATATGTGGCTGCGGCGGTGGCGCGTCAACTGGAGCGGGACGCCTTGGATGACGCCTTGGCCCGGATGGAGGCCGAGCATGGTGCTGTCGATGAGGATGAGGTGGCGGCCATCTTCGCCCGGCTCGCGGAATGATCGTCCGACCGCACTCGGTGCTGCTTGATGCGGAGGCGCTGTCGGCGCTGGCCCGTGACGCCCGCACCGTGCAGGCCTGGGCGACATTCGCCAAGCGCAGCGACTCGGTCCTTTACGCATCCTGCCTCACGCTGGCCGAGGTCACCGATGGAACCGCTCTCGATGTTGCTGTCCGGCGGGCCGTCGAGGCGGTGCGGTTGGTCGAGGTCAGCCCGGAGATCGGGTTTCGCGCGGGCGAGTTGCGAGCAGCTGTGGGGGCGACGCGACGCAATCGCGATCTGACGGTCGACGCCGTGGTGGCCGCCACCGCGCTCACCCTGCCAACGCCCGTGGTTGTGCTCACCTCGGATCCCGAGGACCTGGGCTTGCTGCTTGCCGGCCACGACATCCGGGTCGAAGCCATCTGAAACGGCACCAGACATGCCAGATCCCCTAGTCAATCTTGCTCTGACTAGGGGATCTATGGGTGTCCGAGAGAGGACTTGAACTCCTAATCGCCGGCCGACATGTCGGCACATCGGCGGCATCCTGAGGCGTTTCGGGCGGGAGGTTGATGCATCCAGACGGCGCCGGATGTATCCAGAGACATCTGGATACATCCTCGGCGGTATCGCGATCGGTATCACGGGCATGTCGGGGTGACCGATACCATCCCCAGCGCAACCAGAAAGGAGCCGATCAGATGGCGACTGTGGCAACGAAGGCAGAGGTGCCGGCATGACGGCCCCGACGTCGCGTGACGAGATCCTCACCACCGGTGACGTGTCTGCGATCACGAAGGTCCCGATCAAGACGCTCGCCGGCTGGCGGCATGTCGGTGGTGTCGGGCCCCGCTCGTTCAAGCTCGGCGGCCTCGTCCGCTACCTGCGTGCCGATGTGGATGCGTGGCTCGCCGAAGCCTACGCGGCAACCGAACGCCGCAAACCGGAGTGACCAGTTCATTCGGCTCCGTCGCTATGAAGCCCATTGCGGTCCTGGAGATTCGGGTGGTGGCGCCATGACCACCACCCCGTTCGACGGTGATTACACGCTGCCTGAGGTTGCCGCGATCCTGCGCCGGTCCGTGGATCGGGTGCGGAAGATGGCGAACCGCGGCGACCTGGCCGACGCCGGCGCGTACCAGTTGGGTGCCCGCTGCAGGTGGAGGTTCCGCCGCTACGACTTCGACCGGTGGCATGCGGCGCTATCTGCGCCACGACCGGCGGCACCAACGGGGTGGCTTGAGCCGCCGTCGCGCCGGTCCCTCGCCCACAGGAAACGCAAACCCGCGGGCTGAAGACAGGCCGTGCCGTGCGCACTCTGTCGGTCGACGGCGAGCCCTGGTTCGTCCTCGCCGACCTGTGCGCTGTGCTCGCGATCGGGAACCCGTCGATGGTCGCCCAGCGTCTTGACGTTCTGAACCTCAGCCAGGCTGAGGTTCAGAACTCCCGCGGCCAGATGCGCCAGACCGTAATCGTGTCTGAGGCGGGCATGTACGAGGTCGTAATCCGGTCCGACAAGCCGGAGGCAGTCGCCTTTCGGCGTTGGATCACCAGCGAGCAGGACGCTCGCCCGTCAGGTGTGCATTCTCCGGTCGGAGGCCTTCGCCCAGTCGATGATGTCGGCGGTGCGCCACACCTTGCCCATGGCCAGGGTTGCTACGGGCGCCGGAAATGTAGTGCGTGAGGTCAACTGGAACACGCGCTGGCGGGAGACGCCAAGTATCTTGGCAATCTCGGCTGCGCCAACGAGTTGTTCATCCACGGCGACCACTCTATAGGCATTTGCCTACTTGACACATGCCTAGCACTGGGGTTGACTGTTGACTACTCCCAAACAAGGAGCGACCCCCGGAGGTGCTCGAACACCACCCGAGGGCCTAGGAACCACCTGCTCGAACAGGAGATCCCATGAACAAGATTGTCGCACGCCCAGAGCCCACGCCTGAGGCAGTGCACATCCACGAGTTCCGCGCCGGCGAGGTCAACTGCGCCGTGTGCTTGGAGCACCGCCAGGACTGCGACTGCTGGCGCTGTGATCGGAACATCACCCTGGTGATGCCCGACACGCTCAGCTCGGACCAGCGCCGCGAGATCAACGCCCGGATCCGCGCCAGCTTTGACGTCCACGTCGCAGAGATGCAGCGGCGCAACAAGGCTGAGGGGGCGACCCGATGACCAGCCCAGGCACACCTCAAGCGGACGCGATCATGTTCCCGGATCCTGTCGGTGACTATCACAACGACTACGCAGCCCTGCCTACCGGATTCCGGGCGGTCTACGGCCACCATGCGCGCTACTGCAACCATGACCAGGAGTTACGCCGGCCAGGCGTCTCCGTCGCTGAGCACGGTCTGTGGTGCGAACGGCAGGTCGCCGGGGTCAACGCCAACTTCGAGAACAGCCACGACGATCAGATCTGGGTCTGCAACGTCAGGCCCTACCAACACGGTGTGTACCAGACCGGCTACTTTCCGCGTGATCTGGTGTGCCTGTTCGGACCGCGTGACGAAGACGAGCCGCCGTGGGCGACGCTCATACCGTCCGCGGCGCGGAGCCTGGTAGCAGCATTGCTGCACGCCGCAGACGAGGCCGAGTTCGGGCATCTGAGGAACGGAGGGGCAGGCCGATGACCAACGACACCATGTCGTCCACGAGCCGGTTCCTGTGCATCGTGTGCGGCGCCACTCGAACCTCCCGCTACCGGCAGTGGAGGGCCAACCTGACCTGTTCTAGGTGTGGACGTCCCCAGCGCCACGAGAAGATCCCCGACAGGGTCCGACCGGACGACTACAGAGAACTGAACAACCAAGACCGAATGGCGGAGGCTGGCCAGCTTCTTGCGGAAGCCGACTACCTCCGCGACATCACGGATCGCTTGGGCGTCGAGGTCTCGGGCTACTGGGACGAGCGTTTCGCGAAGTATCTCTACTTCGTCGTCTGTGTTGACTGGGCTGGACGCCGACGTTGGCGGGCCAGGATCAACCCAGACGCGACGCTCAAGGGTCAGCTGTTCGCGCTTGAGGGGATCATCGAGACCGTCGTGAGGCCGAAGAAGTGGCTAGGTGACGGGAACGACGATGTCCGGGCTGGGAGGAGTTCATGGTGTCGTGAACCTCGGCAGGGGGATCTGCTGCCATGACTCAGACGCAAGAGCCGGAACTGTTTCCCGGCGCCAACCTCCTCAGCGAAGCCGACCGGCGGCAGATCCTAGAGCTGTCGGTGAAGTCCGGAAACCGGGTTGTGCCCCCGGTGACCTGTCACACGTTCTGCACTGATCAGGACGGCCATCCGGGCCAGTTCCACACCTCGGATCAGACGTGCTACGGCCCCAATCATCGCGTTCCGACGGTGATGTGCCCGCCTGTGGAGGTGTCCAGAGGTCGGTACGAGCAGAACTACTTCGGTGTCTACCTGTCAGCTCCGCACGACGGTGAGCAGCCCACGATCAATGTCAGTCTTGGTGAGAAGGATCGCCTCGTGATGGCGCTGGATGAGGCATTGGCCGTGGCTCAGGCGATCGTCGCATCGATCGACGAGGCCACACAGGCCGGGCTCTAGCTCTAGATGAGCCGACGCAGCCCTCGCAATCCGGGGGCTCGTCCCTGCAAGGTCGGCCTCCCAGATCGGCTGCAAGGAAGTGTCAGTACCAGCTTCTAGATTCGTACCCCCAACCAGGGGGCGGACGGAGGTGAATGACATGAGCCTGTGGAACGAGGCATACGACACGATGAACACGATCGAGAGCCGCTATGAGGTCGACTCGCTGCCGCTGGATCAGCAGCTGAAGCTCGCTGAGATCAAGGCGCTCCTGGCCATCGGTCAAGAGCTCTCTCAGATCCATCACGAAGGCATCAACCCAGACTACAGCCGCGGCTAAGCGAGAATGAGAGGCGCGCTTCCCAAGTTGGGAAGCGCGCCTATCGTTAGGCGCAGGTCTTCGCCCCACCCAGTCGCTTCTGTGCATCCTCCACTGCGTATTGGGTGCCTGTTACCGTCCAGTTTCCGCCGTCGATGCGACATTCGCCGGCTTCGAGGGCATTCCAAGGTTGGGCGTGCGACTCCTGCCGCTTGGCGTCTGACGCCCAGATGATCACCGCACCCCCACTGCAAGGCTCGCTAAGAAACCCGTACTGGCCGATCATTTCGCGGGTCTTGCGTTCATCCGACGTGCTGCAGGAGTTCCAGCCGCTCGCTCGTGCCAACTCGTCGGTGCTCACGAAATGGTGCTCCGCGTAGTTGATGCTGGAACAGCCAGCGACCAGTAACAGTGCGCTCGAGGCGAGAGTCAGGCGCTTCATGGAAGCATTGTGCCGGGCCTGTGGCGACGCCCAAGACGCGCGCCGTGCGTACTCAGTCGAGCTGTCAATGCCACACCGGCAAGTTCTTCACAGCGAGAACTGAGGCATCTCGACGTCAGGGAGTGCGCAGCATGCGAACCACTCGGTCAACTGTTCGAGAGTAGCCATGCGTGACCCCACGGCCCGGATCATGTGGGCTGCTTCCGTCTGATCCACATCGAGTTGGACGCCGTTGCTTTCAAGAAAGACGACGGCGGTCATCCAGGCGAGGCGCTTGTTCCCATCCTGGAAAGCTTGGGCCTCGGATATGCCGTACGCGAGCCGTGCAGCTTTCTGGATGAGGGTGGGGTAGAACTCCTGGTCTCCGATGCCGGCGAAGGCGGCTTCTACCGCCGACTCGAGCCTGCCAAAGTCGATCAGCGGGCCAGCGGCAATCTCCGCCTCGAACATCGCAATACAGTCCGAGACGGAGATCCGTTGGTTCACTCGGCCAACAGCGCCAGCGTTTTCCGCCAACGCCTACTGGCCACGCTCGCACGGGACAGAATGTCGCCCGTGACTGCCGCTGGGCTCTCAACAGCACGCCGATGGGGGCCCTGTCCCCGAAGGCTCTGCAACGTGTACTCGCGTCGCATCAGGTCGTGCGGGATTGGATCGCTGCAGGCGTCATCCCGCGGCCTGTCGCCCCAAACCGTCAACCAAGGCGACTCGGTGTGGGTGAGGACTCCCAACTCTGCCCCCGACTTCTTCCCGTAGTGCTCGATGACGGCAGCTATGTTCTGCTTCTGCTGGTCGGTCAACGGGACGTTTGGGTCGGCGGCGGGGTTCGCGTAGCGGATGCTTCGAACGACTGGGCCGTTCTGCCATGCCTCGATCTCGTCATCGAAGAGTGGCGCACCGTCCCAAGCGAGAGTCCACGCCTGCGCGTAGTAGAGCAGCTTGTGAGCTTGGGTTTCGCCAAAAAGGCGATGGTGTGCCTTGATGTACTTCAACACGTCGTACGCAGTAGTCATTCTGGACGCACCCCCTCTACACCCTGCATCAACCAGAAGTCAACTCTTCACATTCCTAGCCCAAGGCTACACGTTGTCACCCTCATGTAGGGGAGGCGGAACCGCTTGACGCTGATGGGCTCGTCGTGACTGAGACGGAGGCCGAAGCGGCCGATCATCCTCCGCCTCCAGCAACTCCAGTAGCCACGGGTGCACTAGTTGAGCGACCACCATGCGATGGTCGCAGTCGGGCAGCTCGCAGGCGCAACGCCAGCCTGGGCCGTTACCGGTGCAGGTCACCCGGTAGCCGTCCACGTAGGCCGACAGGTACGCCGGCCGCCATGAGCCCTTCCCACGGGTGTACTTCCAGTGCCCGGTGAGTAGCCGCGTGAAGCGGACCTGCATCGTGTCGTCGCCGCTGTCCGTACTCATCTCGCGGACTAGTTCTTGAGGCGCACTGTCAGCCGTCCCGCGCCGGCCGGCTTGGTCGTGAGGGCGTGCCCGTACAGGTGATTGTCCGGGACCTCGTCAGACAGTGCCGTGCCGTCGGCGAGGATGTACACCGGGTCGCCGATGTTCGCGACGGCGAATGCGACGGTGAAGTCGTGGGCGCCTTCGAGCCACACGGTGGCGTTCCCGTCGGGATTCCCGCCGCCGTAGTTGTAGGCCGGGTTGGTGGTGCCGTCGGTGTTGACCGGGGACACGGTGACCGCGGCCCGGTCGGTCTGCAGGACGCCGTTGAGGCCGCCGATGCGGACCGGGTCACCGGACTTCTTCCCGGCGGGGACGGGCAGGGACAGACGGTTCGCCTGCCGGTACGTTTCGTTGACAGCCATCTCAGGCCTCCTTGATGTCGCGACCCCGCAGGGTCAGGTTGGTTGTGATCTCCGTAGTGGCGGCCGTCATCACGCTGCCTCGTCTGGGCCGGTGGGCGGCATCGGCACGTAGTACGTCGCCCCCGGTTGCCCTTCCCGCGGGGTCGCGTCCATCCACCGAACCAGCGCCCTGAAGGACCATGAACCCAGGCAGCCGCCAGCGACGGTCAGCACCTGCTGTCGCCACTCGCGGTCAACACCCTCGCGCTGATCGAAGCCGGCCGACCTGAGCGCCGCTTCAACAAATCCGGGGTCGGTGAGGTGGTAGTCAAACTCGGCCACGTCGAACGAGTCGCCGTCAAGATCGGCCATGACGCCGTGCGCTTCCAGATCAGCGACGAGCTCGTTGAACGTGACACGCCGCTCGGCGACCATCTGGTCGTAGGCAGCCTGCTCCGCTTCCCGAGCAGCAGTCTCGGCCGCGGCCGCGTCGAGGGCGGCAAGGTCGATCTCGCCGGACGCGATCGCCCGCAAACCGTCGATCTCCTGCTGCCTCTCGGTGATCTGGTGCCGCATCCGGTCAGCCATCGTCGCCGGCCGGACATAGCTGCCGTCAGTGCCGCTGCGGGCGTACGGCTGCCAGGTGGTGCCAGTCAGGTCCTTCAGCTGCTGCACGATGGCGTCGACGGCCGCCTCATGCTCGACGAGGGCCCTCTGCCGGTCCTCGACGTCACGCTGCAGCATGTCCGCCTCCGCGCCGTGAAGGGCTCGCCTGGCCGCCATGTGCCGCTCCTGCGCCTCGGTGGACGCCTGGCGGCACAGAACGATCCGCTGCTCCAACGCGGCCTTCTGGGAGGCCGTCTCGCCGAGCGTGGACGGATTGTCCAGGATCGCGGCACCGACCTCGGCGAACGAGTCGAGGCGGGCCTGAGCTTCGCGGGTCTCATCGAGCCACTGCTGGACGACAGCGGCGGCGTCTGCGACGGCCTGCTGGGCGTCGGTCAAGGGGTCAGTCTTCGTTCTGGGCATGTTGTTCGTTCTCCTAGCTGCCGACGACGCGGCGGGCGGTGGGACTTGCGGGTCGTGTCCGGCGACGGTGCTCATCGAGTACCTGCGCGGCGGAACGGATGGGCGGCTTGGCTGCCTCCTGGGCCTGCTTTCGCAGGCTCTCGGCACGCCATCCGATGTTGAGAGCGGCCAGCACATCGTTGTGGGTGCGGTGCTGCTCAGCTGCGAACTCCCGGGCATAGCGCTCGGCCTGGTCGGGCGCGTCGCCGAGCGTGACGCGGGACTCGACGATCGAGGCCAGGTTCTTCCGTTCGGCTTCGGCGCGTACGGCCGCGGCCGCGGCGGACTCCTGCTGTTCGCGAGTGAGCGGACGGCCCCAAGCGTTGGTGCGTGGCGCCGTGGAGCTGTCGGCGGGAATCGGACGGCCCCAGGCATCTGTCGTTCGGGCTCGTCGTGCGTTGCTGGTCATGGTGTTCTCCTTCGTGGGCAAGGGATTGGTCGCCCCTTGATGGGGGTATCTCGGCTTGTCGGAGGGGTGCTTGCCAACGCTCTGCTACCTCCCGTTCACCTCCCGCTCGTCTGTCGGCCGAAGCTGCGCTGGAAGCGCTGCTCGGCTTGCGTTTCGCCGCGGACGACGTCGACGGTGTGTGCCCGGACTTGTTCCCCGGTCCACGGGTTCTGCACAATCACCGTCACCTCAGGCGTTGCTGATGCGGCTGCAGCGGGTGCGGCGATCAGCAACTGCCGGGTGTCCGCGACCTGGCGCGGATCAACCTGGCCACCGTCAGCGAGCCCGATCGCCGAAAAGAACTGGCGCGGGATCAGCTGCCGCCGGAGCGCTTCCATCACGTTCACGCCGTAGTAGTCGACGGCCGCAACGGGGTGCACGAACTCGCGGGCGGTGAGCATCGCGGGAATGTTGTCCGCCTTGTCGTGCGGGGACCAACCCGACACCTGCCCGCCCGCAGCGAGACGTGTTGCAGGCTGCCAACCAACGTTCGGCAGCGGCTCGATCAGGCCACCCTCAGCGGCAAACTTCATCGCCTTGTACCGGGTGGTGACAGTGACCGTCTTGTCATGCACCCCGGCGACGGCGTTCTTCGCAGCGTTCGCGCCGGACAGGTCAGCTTTGGTGCCGACCTTGACGTCCTTGCCCTTGAGCTTGTTCAGGGCGTCACGGGCGGCGTTCACACCGCCGAGCTCGGCGATGGTGCGGAGGATCGCCTTCTTCTCGGCCGGTACACCTTTGAGGGAGCCGATGAACGTGTCGACTTCCTTCTTCGACGGGCGGGCACCGATCGCCAAAATCTTGGTCTCAGCCAGCTCCGGGACAGCCAACACGGCTGCGGTGATGAGGTCCGCCTCCTCCTTGACGAGCGTGCCTCCATGCGACGAGAACGTCGGTGCCACCTCGCCGGGGATCGCCACCAACGCCGCAGCGTACGCCCTGGCCTCTTCCTTACCCTTCCCCATGGCTTCGGCGGCCTTCGCCAGCCCGGCCCGCATCCTCTCAGCGCTCGCAGCAATCGTTTCCGGCCCGGCACCGACATCAGCCATGTCCTGCAGCTGCTTGGTAGCGATGCTGCCGATCTGGAGGAGTGCGGTCTGGTTAGCGCGACCCTTCTCCGTGTTGAGATCGAGGCCCTTGCCGTGCTCCTTCAAACCCTTGTTCGCCGCGTCCAGCGCGGCTTTGAACCCGATCTCGCCACCGATCAGTTGCGCCGTCATCGACGAGTACTGCTGCATGGCCTGCACCGCACCAGCAGCCGCACCGGCGACACCAGCCATGGCCTTCTGCTGGTCGGACAGGTTCGCAACGAGCGGGCCACCATGCGCAGTGGCCGTCTCCACAGCCTGCGGCACCTCACCCCGCATCCACTGGGCGTACTCGTGGGCGCTGAGGTTCGTGACCCCAAGCACTGCAGCGGTCTGTTCGAGTTGACCTCTGAGCTTGGGGAAGTACTGCGCGGCGAACTCGATCGACTCGCCACCAAGGTCGTCCGTGAGGCGACGGAACGCCAGCTGCGCCTGATCCAGATGTCCGCCCTGCGTCAACCCGACCAGAGCTTCATCCATCTTGTGGAACTCGTCCACAGCCTTCCCAGTGCTCGACTTCAGGTGGAGCACGCCGCCAACGGTGGCGTCCATGGTCCGGTTGAAGCCGGTCAGCCCATTCCGGGCTTCGTTCCCGAGTGCAACGAACGCGGTCTTGATCGAGTTGATCGACGCGTCGCCCTTGGTTACCCACGAATCGGACTTCATCGCGTCGCTGATCTGCAGGTTGAGTGCGTCGATGCCGGTGTCGGCCTTGGCGAGATTCCTGATCGAGTCGGCGACCCGGTCGGTTGCATGCGAGTAGTCGGTGCTGGCGTCAGCCAGACCACGGATTGTGATGGCGGCGATCGCACCGATGCTGAGCGCTTTGCTGAGCGAAGCACCGAAGCTTCGTGCGCGGTCGCTGACCTTGCCCATGTTGACGCCGAGCCCGGTCAGGTTGTCCTTCAGGTCACGGACCATGCCGATCGCCTTCATGCCGCCACCGACGAGCAGCATCAGCCCAGCGACCGACGCGGCGGCGCCGACGGCGAATCGTTGCTGGTCGGGCGACATTGACCCGAACGCCTGCGACAGCTGCGCGAGACCATCCGCAGCCTGCTGCACCACGGGCAGCATCACCGAACCGGCGTCGATCGCCGAGTCCTTGATGTTGTTCCAGGCGACCTGCACCTTCGACTCGGTCGTGGCGGCCCGGGCGGCGTACTCGTTGAGGATCGCGGACTGGGACTGGATCGACGACTTCGCCAGGTCGAGTGACGAGGCGAGGTTCGTGCCGGACGATGCGAGACGGCGGATGGCGTCGGCTTCGCGGACCCCGGTGATGCCGAGGGAGCGGAGGATGCCGGTGACGTCCCCACCAGCTGCCTGTACCTTCCCGAGGCCCTCAATGAACTTCTGGGTGGCGCCGGCGGCGTCGTCCTCGAACGCCTTCCGGAAATCGGTACCGGCCACCTTCGACACCGTCTCGAGAGCTGTTCCGCCGCGGCGCGAGATCTGCTCGAGCTTGAGGAACGTCATCGACATGGCGGTACCGCCAGCCTCGATTTCGACACCGACGTTGGCGAGGGCGGACGCGTAGCCCATCACCTGATCCTCAGACAGGCCGATCTGCCGACCAGCCGATGCGATGCGTTGTGTCAGGCCGAGGATTTCGGACTCGGTGGAGGCGCCGGCGTTGCCGAGGGCGACGAGGGTGGATGCCAGGTTGCCGACCTTGTCGGGGGCGGTTTGCATCACGTTCATCATCTGAGCGAGGCTGGTTGCAGCCTCGTCCGAGGTGAGGTTCGTTGTCTCGCCGAGCATGATCATCGTCCGGGTGAACCCAGCGATCGCCGGGGTCGCGACACCCAACTGGCCGGCAGCCTCAGCGACGGCAGCGATTTCCTCGTGGGAGGCGGCCATGGTGCGGGCCATGCCGCGCAGCGAACCTTCAAGCTGGTCGATCTGTTGCGGGGTGCCGTCGACGGTCTTCTTCACGCCGGCGAACTGGGATTCCCAGTCCATTGCGGCCTTCGTTGCGAAGCCGAGACCGGCAGCAATGAGTGCGCCGCCCTTGAGCATGCCGGCGCCGACCCGGTCCCACTCGGCGGACGAGTTACTGGCGGCGTCACTGATCGACTTCCCAGCCGCGATCGCGGTCTGCGCCGCCTTCTGGATCGGGCCGACGAAGCCGGCGATTGTGGCTTTCAGAACGGTCATCACGGTACGAGTGGTCATGCTGCGCCTCCTCGGCGATCAGGGGTGAGCCGGACGCGAGACGCGTCCGAAGAAGTAGGGGCCGGAGCCGATCTGGTGGGGGAGAGAGGACGTCTGATCACACCGCTGGAAGTTGCGTCACCCCTGATCAACAGGCGATCCGGAACCGTGACAAGCGGTCGTGATCCCGGTCGTGATACTTGAGCGGCCATCCCAGGTATCCCGGTACGGTCACGACCACCCCAGACACGGAAGCTCTCGCCCACCTCATCGGCGGCGTCCGAGCACTCTGCGAGCACCGGGCAGCCAGTGCGGAGGCGTAAATCTGCCCCCGATCTGCTGCGCCGATGCGGTCGCTCCATGAGGTCGACGTTCCGGGACGTCGTCCATGAGGTCGTGGGTGCAGCCCCTTCATGGGTTGAGCCGACCTCGCCACCCCTGATGGGTTCGGCGCAGGCTCGGTGGCCACCATGGGTCCGGCCGCGGACGCCGCCACGATGGGTAGCTCGCTTGCGATTCGTGTAGCGCTGTCGTGCGCCGGGGTGGATGGGTCGTGCCTCGGAGACCTGGTGCATGGGTCCGAGCTGATCCGGAGGGTTGATGGGTCCTGCTTTGGAGACCGCGTTCATGGGTCTGGTTGTTGTGTTCACGCCCGCCCGCCTTGTGCGATGGCTGCGCAGGTGCTGCAGACGTCCGGGCGTGGGTGGGTGTCGTGGCCCTTGACGCTGCAGCGGCGACGCTGAGCGGTGGGGTCGCAGTTGGCGTGGGTGGTGGCGCCGGCCTCGGTGAGTGCCTGGTGGCAGATGGTGCAGCTCGGTGTCGCTGTGGCGTCCTCGGCCAGCCCTGGAAGGGGTGTTACCTCAGTTACGTTGTTACGTTCGTCACTTTCCTTACTCACACCCCTAACAGGGGGAGTCGGGTGGTTGTTGGTAACAGGTGACGACGTAACAGAGGTGACAGCCATGTAGCGGCCTCGTTCGGGCTTCGTGAGCCGTCCTTGCGCGGTCAGGCGCCCGAGGTAGACGCGTACGTTCTGACCGTCCAGATTGAGCGCTGCTGCGATCGTGGAAGGCCCCACGTTCGGGTTGGCTGTGACGTACTCGACGATGCGAGCGCTGTCCTCGCCCAGACCAATCGTGGCCGCGGTCTGGCGGGCTGCCTGTGCGGCTTCAGTGAGCGACTCGCCCGCGATGGCCCAGTGGCCGCCGTCAGCTGTGGCGGCGTACTCGCCCTCGTTCACGTCACGACCGGTGACTCTGATGATGGCTTCGGTTTCGCCGCGGGCTCGTTCGATGAGGATGGTGAAATCAGCGGACCCGTTGAGGCCGTTCGTGCCGCTGGTGGCGTCCATCCAGTCGGCCGCACCGCCCTTCTTCTTGTGGTGAACGACGAGGATGGTGCTGCCGGGATGCTTGTCAGTGATGCGTTTGAGCACGCCACCGATCCGGTAGTCACGCTGGTAGACCCCCTCGCCGGGAAGGGCTCGGGGCATGACTTTGCCGAGCGTGTCGAGCATGACGAGGCCGTCCGGGTGCTGGTCGAGCCAGGTCTCGATGATCGGTAGAAGCTCGTCCGGGGTGGCTTGCGTGAAGTACTCGAACGGCTTCGGTAGTGCCTTGCCGTGCATGAGGTGTCGGCTGCGGTCCTGCATGCGGCGGTCGCCGTCTTCGAGCGCCGCGTACAGGACGGGTCGCTGCTCAACCTGGATGTGTCCGAGCGCCTTACCTCCTACGGCGGCTGCGAGGCCGACGCCGAGAACGAACCATGACTTGCCGATCTTCGGTGGGCCGATGAGCAGGCCGAATCCTTCCGGGATCAGTCCTGGGATCGTCCACTGCAGGGCGGCGAAGCGCTGCTCGTCCAGCCATGCACCGTTGCGGATCCGGCTGAGCAACTTGCGCGTCGCCTCGAGTCCGTCGGCCTCGGGGCTGACGTCGTCGGGTTCGTCAACGTCGGTGCGGGGGGTCAACGCGATTGCGATTCCCATCAGGCGGCCCTCGTCTCGGTGAGGACGTCCGCGATCTCGTCATGGATGTGCGGGGGCAGTCCGTCGGTTCGGAGTAGTTGCGCGTGCCGGCGGCACTGCAACGCGGTGCTAGTGAGCCGCTGGAAGCGTTCGGCTAGTTCGCTCGGGGTGGCCTTGCCGACGAAGTCGCCAGGGCGTGGTCGGGCGTCCTCGATGGTGGCTGCGCGGCGTTCCCAGAATCTGGCCATGCCTTCGGCCATCGCGTCGGCGAGGATGTCGGGGACGATGCCGCCGAGCATGTCAGCGCATCGTCGGCCGACTTCGACCGAGAAGTCAGCCTGACCTAGTGAGCGTTGCGAGGTGGCGGTCATGCTGTCGCCTCACGGTCTGCCAGGTCGCAACCCGCCCGGTGCTGGGTTAGTGCTGTCCCGGGTGTGGTGATTGTGGCTGTGGCGCCGCAGGTGGGGCAGGCGCCGAGCAGGTTGGCGAGTACTCGTCGCTCGAGCCTGCGTCGTTCGCGTCGGCTGGTCGTGGCGGGGATGGTGGGTGTGATGACCATGACGCCGCCGAGGACCCAGCAGGTGGTGTGTGGGCCGACGTAGACGATGACCTGATGGCAGGCGGCCCGGGCGGCTACGGCGTCGCTGGTGCCGCGAGCGTGGGCGCTCTTGACGTCGGGGAGTGTCGTGCAGATCACAGGCCCTCCTGGATGGCGCAACCTGGGCAGAGTTCGACCGAGAGCAGGACCGTCGGCATTGCCCGATAGGAGAATCCCGTCAGGCGGGCGGCTGGCTCGGGGACGTCTCCGCACCGGTCACAGGCGGCGGTGTCGCGGCCATGCATCGCGTAGTTGTCGACATAGCAGGGCCAGCAGCGGAGCCGGTCTGGGTCGTGGAGCGACACGAGTCGTGGTGCGGAGTGGGTGGCCGGGCATTGAGTCAGAGTGCCGTCGACAAGGCGTCCCGCGAGCTCTCTGACGACAGAGGCCAGCCAGTCAGATGGCGTGTGGTCGGGGCGGGTCACGATGGCGCCCTCGGTTTCGCTGCGACGGACAAACGCCAGCGAACTCGGTGATGATGTCGGTATGGTCGACTCCCGTACCGGCAGTGGTGGCAGGCCTTCGAGTTCGGCGCATTGCTCGCACAGGACTGTTTCGACGACGATCCGGTCAGTTGCGAACACGCCGAGACCGATCAACTCTCGGGCGGGCCGCTGGTTGCAGCGATCGCACTCCCCGTAGGCATGGGAACGGGCTTCTTCGGCAGGGACGGCGCACGCGCTGCAGCGGAGCTTGTCTGGTGCCCAGAGTGCGACCATGCGATGGCCAGGGTGGGGACAGCTGCGGAGGCTGCCGTTCGTGAACCGTCGAAGGATCAGGTTCATCTGCTCTCGGAGCCACGGTGACGGGAGATGCTCCGGGCGGACGGTGAAGCCGCCGTCCAGGCCGTGCTGGACGAGGCCGGTGCCGCGGAGCGGTTCTGCTGAGTTTCCGGTCACGCTGCCTTGTCCTTCCGGACGCCGCGCCAGGTACGGAGGACGCCGCCGTTGCGGCTCGGCCTGGTCGACGGAATGTAGCCGACGGGCTCGATCAGCCCTGTTCGGTAAGCCCGTCGGAACAGGCCACCAACACGGTTGGGGTGGTCGGGGTCTGGGACTCCGAGGGCTCGGAGGTCGTCAGCGGTGAACGGCTGGCCGGTCTCGGCCCACCAGCCGAGTGCTCGTTCGGCGCAGTCGAGCCACCGGTCGTCGGCGTTGCGACAGGCCTGTTCGGGCCCTTCGGGTAATGTGGGCTGCAGAGCCGGGAAAGCTTGAGCCGCCATCGTGGTACCGCCCACGGGGCGGCTTTCTCGCATCATGCGGCCCTGCCCTGGTCAGATACGACACGGAGGCCTGTACCGCGGCGCTGCTCATCAAGCTTGAGCGACCGTCGGAGGGTGCGGGGGTCAACGCTCAAGAGGTTCGCGGCCTCGGTGACGGTGAGGAACAGCCGGTCACGTAGCTCAGCCGGCAACGATTCCCGCGTCAGCTGTGTGTCGGACAGGAACGGATCCGTTGGGATGCGCCAGACCTTGCCGACCTGGACGCAGGGCACGCCGTTCATGCCGCTGCTCGCTGGATCACTACGTGCTGGATGTCTCGGAGTGTGCTCAGCACGGCGACGTACTTGCGGAGATGCTCACCTCGAGGCTTGCGCACTCCACGCTCCCACTTGCTGACCGTCTGTCGCGTGACACCGACCGGAGTCGCGACTGCGGTGGTCGAAAGCCCGGCGGATACGCGCAGAGCGCGGCACATGGCCGGGGAAGGCAGTGACTGCTGAAGTCGCAACAGGTCTTGGAGCCCGGCGAGTTCCTCACTTAGGGGTTCATCCATGGCACCACAGTGGCGCGCTTCATGGGGTTTTATCTACGGTTGGGCCGGGAGCGGTGATTTTCCGTCAGGTAAAACAACTGTCATGCGCAACAGTTGACGAAATGGCACCATCGCGGCGACAATGCTCGCGTGGATGACGAAGAGGACCTACAAAGCGTTCTGGACTACCCCTGGATCACACCCACTGAAGATGAATGCCACACTCCCGACGCACGCGCCGCCCAGGCGCGGGAGACTCGGCAGGCCATAACGTGGGACAAGGAGTTCAGGGAGAGGCTGTGGCGAGGGCTCGAACGTCGCTCGTTGACGCCGGAGCATCACCGCAACGACGCGGTGGCAGCGCTGGACGACGACTCACTGCCAGGATGGCGAGTTCGGTGGGTCTTCACTGAGCAGGACGGGAAGCTAGTCGTGCGGAGCCTGCTTGTAGAGGCAGAGGACGCTGCAACTCCCGCCGGCGGAATTGACGCCAACCTCCTGCGTCGATTGTCGCCGGCTTCGGCAGCGACAACCGTCGCAGGGCTCCGACAGAACGTGCCTGATCGGAGCGCGCAGCGCTTGTTCCTGAAATGGGGAAAGCGCGAGGCGGCCACCTCTAGCGAACCGCGCCGACGTGGGCGCCCCGAACTCGCAGATGACTTCCTGGCCGAGGTAGCGCTGGCCTACCTACGAGAGTTGCCACATGGTCGGGGAATCCTGCGGCGTGTGGGACTCGCTGTAGCGCCGGAGCCCTACAGCGAGGCGAACCCGGTGCCGATCGAAACGGTGCGCGACTGGGTGCACAAAGCTCGAGTGCGTGAGTTCTTGAGTGCGGCGCCCAAACCGGGGGCTAGCGGTGGGGAGCCAGGCCGGAGGTTGCTCGCGATTCTCGAGTCGGGCGGATGGGAAGGAAAATGACCAAGACGAAGCGCCGTGCACGCGGCGAGGGCAGCGTCAGCCAGTACCAGACCAAAGCCGGCGGCCGCTGGCTCATCAAGTACCACGACGCCGAAGGTGTCGTCAGGCTCAAGCGCGGATATCTGACGAAGAAGGCAGCAGCGGACGCCCTGGGCGACATCAACGCCGACATCCGGAACGGCCGCTATGTCGCGCCGACCAAGACGACCCTCGGCGACTGGCTCGACGAGTGGGTCGACGGGCTGCGGCTCGCGCCATCCTCGATGGCCAGCTATCGACGCAACATCGAACACCACGTGAAGCCCTACCTCGGCAACGTGCCGTTGCAGCAACTCACCGGCCCCCGCCTCACGAAGCTCTACCGCGAACTCGAGACCAGCGGCAAGGTGAACCACAAGAAGGGCACAGGCCTCTCGCCGCGCTCCGTTCGCTACGTGCACACGATCGTCAAGGCCGCGATGAAGTCGGCCGTCGACCACGGCAAGATCGCCAAGAACCCCGCCACCCTGGCCGTGCCGCCGTCCGCTCGTGATGCGAAGTCCCCCGAGATCCACCCGTGGACCGGTGAGCAACTGAGTCTGTTCCTCGCGTGGGCGAAGGAGCGCCGCACCGACATCTTCCCGGCCTGGCACCTGCTCGCCTACACCGGCATGCGCCGCGGCGAACTCCTTGCGCTGCGGTGGCGCGATGTCGATCTGAACGACGGCAGGATCAGCA
This sequence comes from Micropruina sp., assembly GCF_047606365.1. Lineage (GTDB taxonomy): Bacteria > Actinomycetota > Actinomycetes > Propionibacteriales > Propionibacteriaceae > Micropruina. Next base: position 39,334 of record NZ_JASGEN010000104.1, read on the forward strand.
TCCGGCGGTCGCTCACGCCCGTTCGCACCAAAGGGCAGGGTCTGTCGTTGATCGAGGGTCTGACGAAGGGCAAGGCGTCCCGTGTCGTGGACATCGACCCGACGACAGTCGCGGTGCTGAAGACCCACAGGCTGGCTCGTGGCGCGCTGGCGATGCCGCTGATCCGCGACACTGCGCTCGTGTTTGCCAACCAAGAGGGCGACCGGCTGCACCCTGATGCGTTCACACGCCGGTTCACCGAGTCGGTGGCCAGCTGCGCTCGCAAGCCCGGCGAAGATGCCCTGCCAGCCGTCCGCCTGCATGACCTCAGGCACACGCACGCCACCCTGCTGCTGAAGGCCGGCATCAACGTGAAGATCGTCTCCGAACGGCTCGGGCATGCGAGCGTCGGGATCACCTGGGACACCTACCAGCACGTGATGCCCGGCATGCAACGCGAGGCAGCAGTGCAGTTTGCGGCCCTGATGGGCGGCGCGGGGTGACGTAAGTATCAGATGGGTATCACGGAGCGGATTCCAGCCGGAAACGAAATGGCTCCGAGTCCCCCACTAGGGGAAACACGGAGCCTTGCTTGTGTCCGAGAGAGGACTTGAACCTCCACGCCCTATAACGGGCACTAGCACCTCAAGCTAGCGCGTCTACCTATTCCGCCACCCGGACAGGGTGTGCACCCGGCGGACCGGGCAACCACGTCAGCATATCCGGCTGGGCCGGGCACGCTCAACTCGACCGAATCCCAGTCCACGAGGAGCCATCGCCCAGTGATCCGGACGCCGTCCCGGCCCGAGAGGTACGGCAAGATGGGCGGCATGAGCGTGCAGAGTGCCCCCGAGTCCGAAGTCGTCCAACTGTGCAGTGAACTGATCCGGATCGACACCTCTAATTTCGGGCCGGACGGCTCGAAGGGCGAGCGTGGCGCCGCCGAGTACGTTGCCGAGAAGTTGGCCGACGTGGGCATCGACTCGCAGCTGTACGAACCCGAGGCGAACCGCACCAGCCTGATCGCGCACTGGGAGCCGGAGGGCTGCGATTCGTCGCTGCCGCCGCTGCTGATCCATGGTCATACCGACGTGGTGCCGGCGCAGGCGTCCGACTGGCAGGTCGACCCGTTCGCCGGCGAGGTCAAGGACGGCTGCGTGTGGGGCCGCGGCGCGGTCGACATGAAGGACTTCGACGCCATGGTGCTGTCGGTGGTCCGTGACCGGGTCCGCACCGGACGCGCGCCGCGGCGTCCGATCAGGTTCGCGTTCACCGCCGATGAGGAGGCCGGCAGCGGCCTGGGCGCGCATTGGCTGGTCGAGAAGCACCCTGAGCTGATCGCGGACTGCCCGGAGGCGATCGGCGAGGTGGGCGGCTTCTCGCTCACCGTCCGCGACGACCTGCGGCTCTACCTGATCCAGACCGCCGAGAAGGGTCTGGCCTGGCTCAATCTGATCGCGGACGGCACCGCCGGCCACGGCTCGATGCGCAACTCCGACAACGCCGTCACCGCGCTGGCCGGGGCGGTCGCCCGGATCGGTACCCACGAGTGGCCGCACCGCATCCATCCCGCCCAGCAGGCGTTCCTGGACGCGGTCGAGGACGCCCTCGGCGTCGAGATCAACGCCGATTCGGTGGAGGAATCGCTGGCGCGGCTGGGCACCATCGCGCGGATGGTGGGCGCCACGATGGCCAATACCGCCAACCCGACGATGTTGAACGCCGGCTACAAGGTGAACGTGATTCCCGGCAAGGCCACCGCCGGTGTCGATGGCCGATTCATTCCCGGCTACTCCGACGAGTTCTTCGCCACCCTCACCGAACTGCTCGGTGACAAGGTCCGTTATGAGATCGGCAGTCACTATGACGCGGTCGAGACCGAGTTCTCCGGCGCGCTGGTCGAGGCGATGCAGTCCTGCCTGGAGGCCGAGGATCCGCAGGGCAAGGCGGTGCCCTACCTGATGAGTGGCGGCACCGACGCCAAGGCCTGGTCGAAGCTCGGCGTCCGCTGCTTCGGGTTCGCTCCGCTGCAACTGCCGCCCGACCTCGACTTCGTGGCGATGTTCCACGGCGTCGATGAGCGGGTGCCGACGGCGTCCCTGGAGTTCGGCGCGCGGGTGCTGGACCGGTTCCTCGACCAGGCCTGATCGTCGCGGGACCTTTGCACCCGAGGGTGCTGATGTCGTGGGCGAGCGCGGTTCCGGCGCGGCGAGCGGCGTGGGGTGAGCGGCCTCGGACCCCCTAGGGTGGCCGCCATGGATCGTCGTGCCGTCGGAGACAGCGGCCTGCAGGTGTCGCGTCTCGGCCTCGGCTCGCTGACCTGGGGCCGTGACGTCCCGCCCAGCCAGGCGCGCGCCCTGCTCAACAGGTTCGTCGAAGCCGGCGGCACCTTGGTCGACACGGCCGCCGCCTACGGCAACGGCGACGCCGAACGGATCATCGGCCGGGCCATCCACACCGACCTCACCCGCGACGACCTGGTGATCGCCACCAAGGGCGGCTTCGGCGTCCGGGGTGGGCGCCGGGTGGTCGACACCTCCCGGACGGCGTTGCTGGACGATCTGGCCGGTTCGCTGCGGCGGCTGCACACCGACCACGTCGACCTGTGGCAGCTGCACGCCTGGGGTGCGGCACCGCTGGAGGAGTCGCTGGCCGCCATCGACCACGCGGTGTCCACCGGCATGGTGCGCTACGCCGGGGTGTCGAACTTCGTCGGCTGGCAGACCGCGCAGGCAGCGACCTGGCAGTCCGCCTTCCCCGGACGGGCTCCGATGGTCAGCACCCAGGTCGAGTACTCACTGCTGGCCCGCCGCGCCGAGGTCGAGGTGATTCCGGCCGTCCGTGCCTTCGGCCTGGGCCTGCTGGCCTGGTCACCGCTGGGCCGCGGCGTGCTCGCCGGACGCTACCGGACGGGCATTCCGCGCGACTCCCGGGGTGGGCAGACCCACTTCTCCTGGTTCGTCGAGCCCTATCTCGAGCCCCGCTCACGCTCAGTGGTGGACGCCGTGGCGACCGCCGCGGACGGCCTCGACCTGTCCTGCGCGCAGGTCGCGCTGCTGTGGACCAGGGACGCCCCCGGAGTGACCGCGCCGCTGATCGGTCCGCGTACCGTCGAACAACTCGACCATCTGCTGGAAACCGAAGAACTCGAGTTGCCCGCCGAGATCACCGCCGCCCTGGACGACGTCAGCGGCGGTCCGAACGCCGGGCGTTCTGCCTAGTACGCGCCCCTTCACAACCGCTCGCCCAACTATTTGGGGCTCGCCGAATTCAGCGAGCGCTATGGAGTTCGACGAGCGGTCGGAGGGCTGGGACGTTAGCCGGCCAGCAGCCCCGACAGGTCGGACGGCGTCCCGATCTCGACTACCCCCGAGCCTCGGCGATAGAGCCGGCCTCCAGCCAGAGAACCCTCGAAGCTGAGCGTGTGGCGGTCGCGGCGCAGCCAGGTTCCCTCGCGCATCGCCAGCACCGGAGTGTCGTTGTCCTCCAGGTACTGGCGCAGCCGTTCGTCCCGCGTCTCGCCCTGATGTGTTGAGGTCGGATCGGGGTCCAGGTAGTGCGGGTTGATCTGGAATGGCACCAGGTCCAGAGTGGCGAACGACGGCGGTTCGACGATCGGCATGTCATTGGTAGTGCGCAGCGAGGGCGTGGCGACATTGGTGCCGGCCGACGACCCCAGGTAGGGCATGCCGGCACGCACCAGCGCGGGCACGGTTTCGATCAGACCGGTGCGGTAGAGCGCGTCCACCAGCCGGAATGTGTTGCCGCCGCCGATGAATACCGCGTCCGCCTGCTCGACGATTCGCGTTGCGGGCCCGGTGTGCGCGCCGACGACGCGGACGCCGAACCTCGCTAGAGCCGACGCCACGGTTGCCGTGTAGCCGTCATGATCGGCCAGTGCGAACGGTACAAAGGCCACCTCGTGGGCGCCGGTGAATAGTTCGCCGAGCGCCTCCGTGGCGTGTTCCAGGTAGCCGCGACCGGGCGCGGTGCTGTTCGATAGCAAGAGCAGACGCATGGCGCTCATCCTGCCAAGATCGCGGACGGCGCATCATCAACCCTTGTCAGGAGGAAACCGGAATGCTCAGCCAGGTACTCGCAGTGCACGATCTGCTGGACGATCCCACTGTCGACGGGCAGCGGGCCATCGACCACCTGCGGGCCATCGCGCCCGACCTCGACATCCGTTACGACCTCGAGCGGGTCACCGGACCCCGGGGTCACACCGACTTCGTCCGGGTCGTGATTCCGGGCACGACCGGACGTCTCGCCGGGGGAGAGTCTCGCACGCTCGGTGTGGTCGGGCGCCTCGGCGGCATCGGTGCTCGTCCGGAGCGGATCGGCTACGTCTCCGATGGCGACGGAGCTTGCACCGCGCTCGCGGTGGCGGCCAAGCTGATCGACATGGCGCGGCGCGGCGACCGGCTGCCGGGCGACGTCATCTGCTCGACGCACGTCTGCCCGAGCGCACCCACTCGGCCGCATGATCCGGTGCCGTTCATGGACTCGCCGATCTCGATGGACACCGCGAACGACCATGAGGTGCTTCCCGCGATGGAGGTGATCCTGTCGGTGGACACCACCAAGGGCAACAAGGTGATCAACCATCGCGGAATGGCCATCTCGAACACCGCGCGGCAGGGCTACCTGCTGCCGGTCGCACCCGATTTGGTGGCCATGTACGAGACGGTCTGCGGAATCCCCGCCCAGGTCTTCCCGCTCTCCACCCAGGACATCACTCCGTATTCCAACGGTCTGTACCACCTGAACTCGATCCTGCAGCCCACCTGTGCGACCGAGGCGCCGGTCGTCGGTGTCGCGTTGGTGGCGCAGACTGCGGTGGCCGGGTCGGCAACCGGGGCGTCCCGCGAGACCGACATCGAAGAGGCCGGACGCTTCTGCATCGAGGTCGCCAAGGCCTACGGCGAGGGCTGGCTGCAGTTCTTCGACGCCGCTGAGTGGGACGAACTGCAGCGCCGCTACGGCTCGCTGGCCTTCCTGCAGACACCCGGCGAAGGTGGGCCGGTCGAGGAGGGCTGACCTTGCGACCATCGCGTCGATCGCCGCGCCAGCACTGAAGGATGCGGCCCGTTACATCCTGAAGACAGCCTGCCCGAGGGTCTTGTCAGCGACCCTGTTTCGGGTTCATGATCGTTCCCAACTTCACACAGTGAGAAACATTTCTCACTATTTGCGAAAGCGGTCGAGATGAGCGAGGGTCTACGGACGACGCAACCCGCCAGACAGGGGCTGGGCACAGTCGGTGGCGCGATCGAGGTGCTGCTGGCGTTCACCGACGCGGCCCCCGAACGCGGGGTCACCGATCTCGCCGAAGAACTGGGCATGGACAAGTCCCGGGTGCACCGGCTGCTCAGTTCGCTGGCCGCCGGCGGGCTGTTGATGCCCACCCCCCGGTCGCGACGCTACGTGCTCGGGCCCACCCTGGTGTTGCTGGGCGAGCGGGCCGCCCGCCAGGGTGCGCTGCCCCGGACTGCCCAGCCGATCATTGACGAGCTGGCCCGCGCCGCCCGCGAGTCGGTCGTGCTCTGTGTGATGGACCGGCTCGGCTACCGCACCGTGGCCTCCGCGGACGGGCCCAGCGACCTGCGCTTCGCCACCGAGCTGGGCCGCTGGTTCCCGGGCGCCGGCGGGGCCAGCGGGCATGTGCTGTTCGCCCACCATCCCGATCCGGACATCGCCGGACGGCTGCTCGCCGATCACACCGAGGCCACCGATCTGGATGTCGCGACGCTGAGCGCCCGGCACGCCGCTGCACGCCAGGACGGCTACTCGATCTCGCGCGGGGAATACGACCTCCGCGTCATGGCCATCTCAGCGCCCGTCGTCCTGGACGGTGCCGTGATCGCCTCGTTGGGCGTGGTGGGACCGCCACCCGAACTCGATGGCCAGGCCGACCATCTGCTCGACCTGGTACGCCGTGCCGCTGCCGACCTCAATGCCGCGCTCGACCGCCAGACTTCCCAATCCCTCAACCCGATCGGACGTCCATGACTCAGGACCAGAAAGCTCCCATCGCACCGCAACTGAACCACCCGCGCGCCTTCGAACCGCTCACCCTGGTGGTGACTCTGGTGCTCTCGGTGGTCGGTGCCTTCATCGGCATGCGGCTGATCACCACCCTCGGCATCAGCGCCAACACCTCGGTGATCGGCGCACTGGTCGCCATGGCGCTCGGCCGGGTCGCCATCTTCGGACTGAGCAAGTTCCGCGACAAGAACCGGCAGAACCTCGCTCAGACCGCCATCTCATCGGCCACCTTCGGCGCTGCCAACGCACTGCTCACCCCGATCGCGGTGGCCTGGGCGTTCAACCGGGTAGACCTGATCTGGCCGATCTTCGCTGGTGCGGTGATCGGCCTGCTGGTGGACGCCTGGGTGCTCTACCGCTGCTTCGGCTCACAGTTCCTGCCCGCCACGAACCCTTGGCCGCCCGGCGTCGCCGCCGCCGAAACCATCAAGGCGGGCGATGAGGGCGGCCGCAGTGCCGTCATCCTGTTCGGCTCGACGATCGTCGCCGGCCTCGGGACCTTCTTCTTCGCGCTGCCGTTCTCGGCCGCCGGCGTTGCCCTGATCGGCAACATCTGGGCGCTGCTGATGTGGGGTGTCGGCCTGATGAGCCGCCAGTACGTGAACCTCGTTCCTGGTCTGCAGGGTCTCGACATCAACGCCGAGTTCATCCCGCACGGCGTGATGGTGGGCGCCGGCATCGTGTCGCTGATCCAGGCGTTCTTCTTGTTCACCGATCGCAAGGCGAAGAAGAAGGTGGAAGCCGACGCCAAGCTGGCCGAGGCGCGGCTCGCGGCGGCCAAGACGAGTACCACCGTCGACGACCACGGGCACATCGATCACAGTGCCGACCACGCCTACGCCACCACGGTTGACGCCGCCACTCTGCGTCGAAGCCTGATCATCGGCTACAGCCTGTTCCTCGGGGCAGCGGTCCTGCTGGCAGTGACCACGGGACTGATCTACGAGATGAGCATCGGCATGCTGATCCTTTGGGTGGTCTTCGCAGCAGTTGCAGCCTTTGTCCACGAGATCATCGTGGGGCTCGCGGCCATGCACTCCGGCTGGTTCCCGGCCTTTGCGGTCACCCTGATCTTCCTGGTGATCGGCCTGCTGATCGGGTTTCCCGACGTGCCGATGGTGGTCCTGGTGGCCTACTGCTCGGCCACCGGACCGGCCTTCGCCGACATGGGCTACGACCTGAAGGCCGGCTGGTTGCTGCGCAAGGATGCCTCCTTCCAGCCCGACTACGCCCGCTACGACCTCGCCGGCAAGCGGGAACAGTTCAAGAGCAGCCTGGTCGGCTTCCTGGTCGCGGCGGTGTGCGTGATGCTGCTGTGGAAGACCTACTTCGAGAGCGGGCAGATTCCGCCGGTCTCCAAGGTGTACGCCGACACCATCTCCGCCGGCCTGACCAACCCGCACACGTTGCAGAACATGATCATCTGGGCAATTCCCGGCGCCCTCATCCAGGCCATCGGCGGACCCAAGCGGCAGATGGGCGTGATGCTGGCCACCGGCCTGCTGATCAGTGCGCCGAACGCCTGCTGGGCGATCTTCATCGCGCTACTGGTGCGGGTCGCCGTCCGGAAGTGGAAGGGTGAAGAGGCCGAGGAGCAACTGTCGCTGGTCGGCGCCGGATTCATCGCCGGCGACGCGCTGGCCTCGGCCGCCAACCTGTTCAAGGCGAAGTGACGCCGCGGCGTCCGCAGCCGACCGCCGTCCAGAACCGAACCGAATCGAAGAGAAGCAGAAGAGGAAATGGAAGTCACCAACCGCGTCGAATCCCGTAACGAGTACCTGGCCTTCGAGGCGTTCAATGCCGCCCGCAAACTGATCGAGGAGATCATGTGCGTGAAGGCCGGCGAGGACGTGCTGATCACCGCCGACACCTCCTCGGACATGCGGGTGGCCGAGTTGCTGGCCGGGGCCGCGCTGGGCGTGGGGGCGCATCCGGTGATCGTCCGTTACGAGACCCGGTACGCCTCGGCCATCGAACCGCCCAAGCCGGTGGCCGGCGCGGCGCTGGGCGCCGACGTGTGGATCGAACTGCAACTCGGCTACATCATGCACAGCAACGCCTTCCGGGCGGCGATGGAGCGGGGCACCCGCTACACCTGCCTGACCGGGCTCGATGTGCAGATGCTGGTAGACACGGTCGGTCGGGTCGATTACGCGGGGGTCACCCGGTTGGGCAACCGCCTGGTCGAACTGCTGGAGTCGGCCAGCGTGATCCGGATGACCTCGGCCAACGGCATGGACATCTCCGCCCAGCGCGGTGACCGGCCGATCCACCTGCGGGGCATTCCGGCCGACAAGCCGGGCATGTCGGTGATGCTGGCCGGGCAGATCTCATTCAATCCCCTGGAAGAGACCCAGAACGGCACCATCGTCTTCGACGGTGCCGCCTGGCCGCCCGACGAGAACGGCCTGATCGCCAACCCGATCACCCTCACCGTCGAGTCCGGCGTGGTCACCGACATCTCCGGGCAGGGCTCGGACGCCGCCATCTACCGCAACTGGATGGCCAGCCACGGCGACCCGAATATGTACCGGGTGGCGCACTGGTCGCTCGGCTTCAACCCCGGGGTGACCCGGTCGACCGGCCGGATCGTCGAGGACGAGCGGGTCTTCGGCTGCGTCGAGTTCGGCATCGGCACCAAGGGTGCCTGGATCGGCGGCGAGCCGTGGGTGGCCGCGGCTCACACCGACGGCTCCAACGTGCTGCCCTCGATCTACTGCGACGGCGTCGCGATCGAAGAGAACGGCAAGTACGTGCACCCCGACCTGGTCGCGATCTGCCACGACCTGGGTGTCAGCGGGTACTGATGATCGCGTTCGGAGGAGTCGAGTACCGCGAACACCTCGTCGAGGTGCCACTGGTCTGGGGTGCCGACGATCCGCGCCGGATCACCGTGTTCGCCCGCGAACTGGTCCGTGAGGGACGCCGGGACGCGCCGTACCTGGTCTGGTTCCAGGGCGGCCCGGGCAACCGGGCCCAGCGGCCCGAGTCGATCTCCGGCTGGCTGGACGCCGCCCTGAACGACCACCGGGTGGTGCTGCTCGACCAGCGCGGCACCGGGCGATCGACACCGGCCGATGCCCAGAGCCTGGCCGGGTTGAGCTCGGCCGAGCAGGCCGAGTACCTGCGGCATTTCCGGGCCGACTCGATCGTTTCCGACGCCGAGGCCGTGCGCGACGCGCTTGAGGTGGACACCTGGTGGGCGCTGGGCCAGTCCTTCGGCGGCTTCATCCTGACCCGCTATCTGAGTGCGGCACCGTCCTCGCTGGCCGGGGTGATGATTGCAGCCGGACTGCCGCCGTTTGTCACCGCCGACGGCGGCGTCGCGTCCGCCGACGACGTCTATGCCGAGACCTATCCGCTGACGGCGCGGCGCAACGACGAGTTCTTCACTCGCTATCCCGGCGACCGGGAGCTGTGCGGACGGGTGGCGCGGCACCTGGCCGACGTCGAGGAACTGCTGCCCACCGGCGAGCGGCTGACCCCCGAACGGTTCCAGAAGCTCGGCATCGGGTTGGGGACGGCGTCCGACTTCGATGCGCTGCACTACGCGCTGGAGGATCCGTTCACCGTTGTCAGTGGCGCTCGGCGGTTGAAGTCGCACAGCCTGGCCCAGTGGGGCGTCCGGCTCAGCATGGCGCAGAATCCGCTCTACGCCGTGCTGCACGAATCCATCTACGGACGCCCTGGGCTGGCGCCGACCGCCTGGGCTGCGCACCGCGTCCGGAACCGGTTCGAGGTGTTCGCCACTCCGCCGGAAGAGCTGGGGGAGCGGTTCTGCTTCGTCGGCGAGCACATGTTCCCCTGGCAGTTCGAGCAAGACCCGGCGCTGGCTCCGCTGCGCGGTTCCGCCGAGCTGCTGGCCGAAGTGGACGACTGGGGGGAGTTGTACGACCTGGACGCGTTGGCGGCCAACCAGGTACCGGTGGCGGCCGCGATGTACACACCCGACATGTTCGTGCCGTTCGCGTCGCAACAGCGGACGGCGGCGCTGATCGCCGGGCTGCGGCCGGTGATCAGCGCCGAGTACCAGCATGACGGCATCCGTGCCGACGGCGCGACACTGTACGGACGATTGAAGGAGGCGTTGGCATGAGCACGTTGTCGGTGGTCACCATCGGACAGGCACCCCGGATCGACGTCACGCCGGAACTCGCCGAGATCCTCGGCGCCGGTGTGCGGATCGTGGAACACGGAGCGCTGGACAAGCTGACACCCGAGCAGATCGCCGACCTCGCGCCGAGTCCCGGTGCGGTCGGTGTGCTCACCTCCCGGCTGCGGGACGGCGGACATGCCGTCTTCACCCATGCGGCCGTCGAGCCACTGCTGGCCCAGGCCATCGCCCGCGGTGAATCCGAGGGCGCGGACGCCACACTGCTGATCTGCTCCTCACACTTTCCGGAGTTCCCGCACACCAGGCCGGTGTTCGCCCTCGAGCCGCTGGCGCACGCGGCCGTCCGAGGCCTGCTCAGCGGCTTCGACGCGCCCCGGCTCGGCGTGGTCAACCCGCTGGCCGATCAACTCGACGAGGGCGTCGCCCGCTGGCAGCGCAGCGTCGGTGCGGTGATCGGGGGAGCGGCGGCGGCATCGCCCTATGCGGACTCCGTCGATGACATCGCCCGGGCCGCCGCTTCGATCGCCGGCTCGTCCGACCTGATCGTGCTGGACTGCATCGGCTACGGACGCGAGGCGGAACGCGCGGCGCGCGCGGCCTGTGCCGAGGCCGGGCATCCTGTGCCGGTGGTCACCGTCCGCTCGCTCGGAGCCCGGTTGCTGGCCGCGATGCTCTGAGCGGGCTCAGGTGGCGCTGATCGTCTGGGTGAGCAGCAGCACGATGATGACGGCGGCCAGCGCGAGCCGGTACACGATGAACCAGGTGAAGTTGTTCTTCGAGACGTACCGCAGCAGCCAGGCGATGGAGACGTAGGCGACCACACCGGAGACCACCGTGCCGACCATGGTGGAGGCCCAGCCGACGCCGTCCGCGATGTGCTTGGCCTCCTTGACCGCCTGGTACAGCCCGGACGCCACCAGCGTCGGGATGCCGAGGAAGAAGCTCATCCGGGTCGCCGAGACCCGGTCGAGGCCGAGCAGCAGGCCGGTGGTGATGGTGGCACCCGAGCGGGAGACGCCGGGCACCAGTGCCAGCGACTGCAGAGCGCCGAGGATGAGGCCGTCCTTGACCGTGATGGAGTCCTCACCGCGGGTCTGCTTGCCGACCCGGTCACCGACGAACATCACGATCGACCAGCCCACCAGGCCGATGACGACCGCCCACAGGCTGCGCAGCGGCCCGGTGATCAGCGGCTCGCCCAGTAGTGCGATGACCGCCGTCACGGCGAAGCCGGCGATGATCGCCCAGCCCATCCGGTAGTCGGAGTTCCGCTTCGAGACGTCCCGCAGTCCGCTGAACCAAGCGCCGCCGAACCGAACGATGTCGGACCAGAAGTAGATGATCGAGGCGATCATCGCGCCCACCTGAATGATCGCGGTGTACGCGGTGATACTCGGGTCGTCGATCGCGACACCCATCAGTTTCTCGACCACGGTGAGATGCCCGGTGGACGAGATGGGCAGGAACTCGGTGATGCCCTCGACGATGCCGAGCACGATCGATTGCCACCAGTTGATCATGGGTTTCCTTCCGGCGAGATGGCCGCCGGACAGCTTAGCTGGCCCTTTCGGCCGCTTTCGCGCCGCGTTGTGGCGCGAGCGGCGCGGCGTCATCAAATATTCAGGAATGCCGCGATGACCGCGGAGGTTGAGGACGCAGCGACCTCGTAGACCACGGGAGCCCACCCGGGCCGTGCCGGCTCGGTGCCGTCGCGACGATACGCTGGCGTCCGGCCCTGAGGTGGCGCCAAAGAGGAGGAATCGGTGAAAGCCTGGACCGCGCCGGATGTACCCACCCTGGACGGCGCAGCCGGCCGGCTACGGATTCACGACACCGCACTCGACGAACTCGTCGACGTCGTGCCGGACAATGACGAGGCACGCTTCTACGTCTGCGGCATCACCCCCTACGACGCGACGCATCTGGGCCACGCCAACACCTATGTCGCCTACGACCTGATGTACCGGACGCTGCTCGACTGCGGACATCGGGTGATCTACACCCAGAACGTCACCGATGTGGACGATCCGCTGCTGGAGCGGGCCGAACAGACCGGGGTGGCCTGGGAGGACCTCGCCGAGGACCAGGTGAACCTGTTCCGCGAGGACATGACCGCGTTGCGGGTGCTGCCGCCGCAGCATTACATCGGCGCCGTCGAGGCGATTCCCGCTGTGGTCGATCTGATCGAGTCGCTCAAGCTGACCGGGGCGATCTATCAGGTGGACGACGCCGAGCATCCGGACTGGTACTTCGAGGTCCGCCGCGCACCCGGCTTCGGACGGCTCTCCAAGCTCACCGACGACGAGGCGGTGGCGCTGTTCGCCGAGCGCGGTGGCGACCCGGACCGTCCGGGCAAGAAGGATCCGCTGGACTGTCTGGTCTGGCGACTGGAGCGACCCGGTGAGCCGTCCTGGGAATCGCGACTGGGACGCGGACGGCCGGGCTGGCACATCGAATGCACCGCGATCGCGCTGCAATACCTGGGCGCCTCGTTCGACATTCAGGGTGGCGGCTCCGACCTGATCTTCCCGCATCACGAGATGTGCGCCGCCGAGGGTGCGATGGCGACCCGGCAGCCGTTCGCGAAGGCCTATGTGCATTCCGGAATGGTCGGCTTGCACGGCGAGAAGATGAGCAAATCCCGGGGCAACCTGGTGCTGGTCAGCCGGTTGCGTGCCTCCGGCGCCGACCCGATGGCGATCCGGCTCGGGCTGCTCGCCCATCACTACCGCACCGACTGGGAATGGACGGCGAACGCGCTGACCGAGGCCCAGCAGCGCCTGACCCGCTGGCGGGAGGCGGTGGCCCGTCCCGCAGCCCCGTCCGCCGAGCCGCTGATCGCCGCCCTCCGCGACGCCCTGCGCAACGACCTGGATTCCCCGGCCGCCCTGGCCGCGATGGACGCCTGGGCCTCGGAATCCGGCGACGACCCGTCCGCCGCCGCGACGGTGACCGAAGCGCTGGACGCCCTGCTCGGCGTTCGCCTCTGATCGAACTTCCGGGGACGGTTCTCCGGTGTGCGAAATCCGCACGTCCGGGGACGGTTCTTGGTCCTCCGAATTTCGCACATCGGGGGGACGGTTCTTACTCGTGCGAATTTCGAACGTTGAAGAACCGTCCCCGAAGATGCGAAAGCCGAACGTCGAAGAACCGTCCCCGCGTGTGCGAGGTTCAGAGGGTGAGGGTGGTGGACTCCACGGTGAACTCCTCGACAGCGTCCAGATCGACCTCGATGCCGACGCCGGGGCCGGACGGCGCGGTCAGGCAGCCGTCGGCGTCCAGCTCGAATGAGGGGCCGATGTCGGCGGCGTAGTACCGGGATGTGGCGGAGATGTCGCCGGGCAGAGTAAAGCCGGGCAATGTGGCCAGGGCCAGGTTGGCGGCCCGTCCGATCGCGGTTTCCAGAGTGCCGCCGCAAAACACTGGAACGCCGTTGGCCAGGCAGACGTCGTGGATCTGTCGCGAGGTGAGGTAGCCGCCGACCCGGCTGGGTTTGATGTTGATCACGTCGGCGCCGCCCAGCCGGATCGCCGTCATCGCGTCGTCGAGGGACAGCACCGACTCGTCCAGGCACACCGGGGTGCCGCGGCGGGCCGCGAGCTTCGCGTGCCCGAGCAACTCGTGCCGGGCGAACGGCTGCTCGATCAACACCAGTCCGAACTCGTCCAGCCTGCTCAACAACGGAATGTCGGCCGGCGTGTAGGCCTGGTTGGCATCCACCTGCAACGGCAGGTCGTCACCGAACGCCTCCCGGACGGCGCGCACCGGCGCCAGATCCCAGCCTGGCTGGATCTTCAGCTTCACCCGGCGGTAGCCGTCCTCGAGATAGCCGCCGACCCAGGACAGCAGCGTGTCCAGGTCGCCGGGGATGCCCACCGACACCCCGACCCGGATCGGACGCCGCGTCGAGCACAGGAAGTCGACCAGCGGCATCCGGTGACGGCGCAGTTCCGCGTCCAGCACCGCCGTCTCGAGCAGCCCGCGGGCCAGCGGATTGCCGGGCACCTCGGCGAACGCCCGGCGCACACCGCCGGCGGTCAGCGGCTCGGCGGAGTCGACACCCTCGGCCAGCAGCGGCAGCAGCACCTGCTCGATGGTCTGCCGGACACCGTCGATGTATTCGGGAAAGTAGGTCGGCTCGGCATCGGCGGCCGATTCCGCCCAGCCGGTGACGCCGTCGGAGTCTGTCCAGGACGCCACCAGCACGTCGCGGACGGTCTCCTCGCCCTTGCTGGTGCGGAACGGGCGGACCAGCGGCATGGCGAGCCGGCGTAGTTCGAGGGTCGCGGACATCGGATCAGGCACCTTTCACGAAGACGTAGTGGCCGTCGGCATCAATCCCTACCGGACGGAAGCCGTCGCCGAACAGCGATCCGAAGGCTTCCCGCGCCGCCACCCGCCAGCGGCGTCCGAGACCAGGATCCCCGGCCCGCAGCCCCTCGATGTCGGACGGCACCCAGGCCCGAACGATCTCCCCGGACGCCGGCCGCACCTCGGGTTCACCGTCGATCGAAGCCAGCACGATCGGGCTGGTCGACGCGCCAGCCGGCAGCGGGCGCCCGCCCGGGTCGTCGGCCAACGTCCATTCGACGACGAACCGGTCCGGAAGATCGCCGGCGTTGACCGCGTCCAGCATCGGTGGGTAGTAGTCCCGGACGAACTCGGTCACCCGCCCGCCGAGCCGATTCAGGTTGAAATGGCCGTTGCGGCGGATCAGCGGATCGTAGGTCCAGGTCAGGATCGCCGCACCGCGGGCCAGCGCCCAGTCGCGCTGGGCGAGCTTGAGCCGGCGACCCAGGCCTCGTCCGGCGAACGAGGCGTCCACGCCGGCGATGTAGGAGTAGACCCGATCCGAGCCGGGCGCGCCGGCGAAACCGATCGTCACGCCCACCAGGGCGCCGTCCAGTGTCCAGGCGCCGAGCACGCAACCGCCGGCGTGCGTCAGCGCCGTCATCAGATCGGCCGGCACCGGCGATTCGGCGGGCGGTACGCCCCAGATCGCGGCCAGCAGCGCGGCCGCCGCGACCCGGTCGTCGTGGCGGGTGAGCTCGTCGATTCGGACGTCCGGCTGTCGGAGAGACTCCATGGCGCCAGCATGCCGCACCGGCACCGTAGACTGCCTGCCCGTGAGTAAGAGCTTCGAAGAGCTGTTCGTCGAACTGCAGCGGCGCGCCGTCGAGCGACCGGAAGGATCCGGCACCGTCCGCGAGCTGGATTCCGGCGTCCATGCCATCGGCAAGAAGATCGTCGAGGAGGCCGCCGAGGTGTGGATGGCCGCCGAATACCAGTCCAAGGACGACACGGCGATGGAGATCAGCCAGCTGCTGTACCACCTGCAGGTGCTGATGGTCGCGCAGGGCCTCGACCTCGACGACGTCTACGCCCACCTCTGAGCAGCGATGACACCCGTTCGCGGAGCCCGCTGACCACCAGTAGAGTGAGCACAGTGTCTGAGCGTTCCCTGCTGAAGATCGCCGTGCCCAATAAGGGCTCCCTCTCCGAAGCGTCCATCGGGATGCTGCGCGAGGCCGGTTACCGGCAGCGTCATGATTCCAAGGATCTGGTGCTGGTCGATGCCGACAACGGCGTTGAGTTCTACTACCTGCGTCCCCGCGACATCGCCGTGTACGTGGGGGAGGGCACCCTCGATCTGGGCATCACCGGCCGCGACATGCTGATCGACTCGGCCGCGCAGGCCGAAGAGGTGCTTGCCCTCGGCTTCGGCGGCACCCGGTTCCGGTTCGCCGCCCCGGGTGGTGAGACCTGGACGGTCGCCGACCTGCAGGGCAAGCGGATCGCCACCTCGTACTCGGGCCTGGTCGGCAACTGGCTCGGTGAGCAGGGCATCGACGCGCGACTGATCCACTTGGACGGCGCCGTGGAATCCTCGGTGCGGCTCGGGGTCGCGGACGCCGTGGCTGATGTCGTCGAGACCGGCAGCACCCTGAAGCGGGCCGGCCTGGAACTCTTCGGGGACGCCATCCTGACCTCGGAGGCGATCCTCATCCAGCGCGCCGGCGCGGAGGCTCCGGAGGGCATGGACCGGCTGGTCCGTCGGCTGACCGGCGTGCTGACCGCCCGGACCTACTACATGGTCGACTACAACGTGCCCGAGACCGCGCTCGACGCGGCCTGCGAGGTCACCCCCGGACTCGATGCCCCGACGGTGTCGCCCCTTGCCAAGCCAGGTTGGGTGGCGGTGCGAGCGATGATTCCGCGGGCCTCGGCGCCGCAGATCATGGACGAGTTGTGGGACGTCGGCGCCGACGCCATCCTGGTCACCGACATCGTCGCCTGCCGGCTATGACCGAGCCCGTAACGTACCGCCCGCGCGCGGCCCTGCGGATGGGCGTCTCCCTGTCGAGCTCCCTGGTGCTTGCGTCGCTCCTCGGCTGGACGATGACGCCCCAGCACATCCGTGACCTGTTCACCCCGATCCAGGTGCTCACCCTGCTGCTCTTCCTGGCGATCATGATCGCCATGGCGCTGGGTCTCGGGCTGAGCTACGTCCGGGCGGACGGCGACGGACTCACCTTCCGCAACGGCGTCCGGACGCACGTCGTGCCCTGGGCGGAGATCAAGGCCTTCCGCTATCGCGATGGTGACCCGTGGCCGTCGGTGGTGGTCCGGGGAGACATCGAGCAGCGCCCGTTGCTGGGAGTCCAGCGCAGCGACCGCGATCTCGCCGAGGAACACGTCGCCGACCTGCGGGCCCGGCTCGCCGAGGCCTACGGAGTGGATCGCCCCGAAGGGCCTTCGCAGTAGGAAGCCCACCTCGCGTCATCCCGGGCTTGCCCCGGGATCTCCTCAGGCCTCCATGCCGTTCGCGGCTGCGGAGATCCCGGCGTTCGCCGGGATGACGAGATCCCGGAATGACCTGGACGAAATAGGGATGTCAGGGATTGGGGCGGTTCTCCGGCAGGATCAGGGTCTTCTCCGCCTCACTGCGCGGCGGAGTCGGCCGGTAGCTGGGCGGGGTCGTCGCCGACGGAATCTCGTTGGCCTGCTTGCGCTTGCGGGGGCGGTTCGGCACCAGCCTCGACACCACCAGCAGCAGCGCCGCCAGCCCCAGCAGGCCGACACCGATCATCACGGGCAGCGTGAAGATCAGTCCCTGCCACCACAGCGCCAGCGTGTTCCAACCGTCGATCGCGGCCTGTGACAGTCCGGCCAGCCACAGCCCGAGCGGCACCAGCGCGATGCCCAGCCAGGCGATCACCGCCTTCCAGGGCGCCCGTGACCACAGGGCGGCCACCAGGATCAGGCCGACGACGGTCCAGCCGATGGCGATGATCATCACCCACAGGGAGATATCCATGCGAGCAGCGTGCCAGCATCGCCCGCCGTCTGCCAGCGGCCGTCCGGGTGGATTCGTGCCGACTTTGCCGGGAATGCCGGTCGCCGAGCTCTCGGCTCCGTTCGGGGCGACAGTCTGTGGTTGGCTGGGGGAGTGAAGACTCTCGGAGAGGTCAACGCCGCATGGGCGGGCGATCGTGGCGAGCCGGACGCCGACGTGCGCGCCGCGCTGGCCGCGTCCGGCACCGGTGACCCGGAGGCGTACCTGTCGGCGGTCGCGGCGTTGTGCGGTGCCCGCCTGCTGCTGCCGATCGTCGCCTCGGGCGACGAATCCGGCGACGGCCCCGATCCGGATCGGCACGCCGAGATGTCGGCGGTGCTGATGACCTCGGCCTCCGGCGCCAGCGGGGTGTTGGCGTTCACCGGCCTGGACGCCCTGCGCGCTTTCGACCCGATGGCGCGACCGGTGCCCTGCACCCTCGACGACGTCGCGGCCACGGCGGTGGAGACCGGTGCGGAGGCGATCGTGATCGACGTCGCCGGCCCACATCTGCTGACCATCGAAGGCGAGTTGATCCGTCCGCTCGCCACCGGGAACCGGCTGATGAAACTGTCGGACGGCTGGGGCTGGCTCAGCGTCGCAAGCTCGTAGCGCCGGGCACTGAGCCCCGATTCGGTACCGGGCGCAACTCAAGCTAGAATGGTGCTCGTCGACCGGCCGTTTCCGGCTGGTCCTCCGAAGTGGGGTCCCGCACTCCCACCCGCCCGGCCTCTGGTCGGCGGGTCGCCGACCGGCCTGCTGCATGCAGCGAGGGCCGTGTCTTACCCGTGGGCCTCCGCATCGGCGGAGGCCTTTTCGTTTCGGTCGGCACCGTCACGCTGCAACACACTGGAGGAAACATCAGCGAACCACGGATCAACGATCGCATCCACGCCAACGAGGTGCGATTGGTCGGGCCTGCCGGCGAGCAGGTCGGCATCGTGCGGCTCGAGGACGCGCTGCGGCTCGCCCGCGAGGCGGATCTCGACCTGGTGGAGGTGGCCCCGATGGCGCGCCCGCCTGTCGCCAAGCTCATGGACTACGGCAAGTTCAAGTACGAGGCCGCCCAGAAGGCCCGTGAGAGCCGGCGCAACCAGACCAACACCGTGATCAAGGAAATGAAGCTCCGCCCCAAGATCGACAGCCACGACTACGAGACCAAGAAGGGTCACGTCGTGCGCTTCCTGAAGGCGGGCGACAAGGTCAAGATCACCATCATGTTCCGCGGCCGCGAACAGAGCCGTCCGGAACTCGGGTTCAACCTGCTGAAGAAGCTCGCCGACGACGTGGTCGAGGACGGCTTCGTCGAGTCGGCGCCCAAGCAGGACGGCCGCAACATGCTCATGGTGCTGTCCCCGACGAAGAAGAAGTCGGAGGCGCGCGTCGACGCCGAGGCGAACAAGCAGGCCCGGATGGCTCAGCGCGCCGCGGACGCCGAGGCCGAACGCAACGCGGAGGCCGAGCATCGGGCTGCCCATCAGGGTGGCGTCAGCCTCAAGAAGCGCCGGGGTCCGGCCGACAACATGGACCCCGACATCGACCTGTAAGACCTCTCACAAGCTGTGAGATCCACGAAAAGAAAGCGAGCGGCACGATGCCGAAGATGAAGACGCACTCGGGCGCCAAGAAGCGGTTCAAGCTCACCGGCTCCGGCAAGGTGATGCACCGCAAGGCGGGCAAGATGCACCTCAACGAGCACAAGCCGACCACCCGTACCCGCCGGCTGGACGGCGACGCCGTCGTTGCCAAGGGCGACGCCAAGAAGGCCCGCAAGCTGCTCGGCTCGTACAAGGCCCGCTGACCCCACCACCACCCGCGCAGTTCTCGCGCGTGGTCCGGCGCGCCCGGACCGATCGACACAAGGAGTTAACCCACCATGGCACGCGTCAAGCGTTCGGTGAATGCCCAGAAGAAGCGCCGCGAAGTTCTCGAGCAGGCGTCCGGTTACCGTGGGCAGCGGTCCCGGCTGTACCGCAAGGCCAAGGAGCAACTGCTCCACAGCATGACCTACAACTACGCGCACCGGAAGGACCGCAAGGGTGACTTCCGCTCGCTGTGGATCCAGCGGATCAACGCCGCCGCGCGCAACGAGGGCATGACCTACAACCGGTTCATCAGCGGCCTGAAGGCCGCCGGCGTCGAGGTCGACCGCAAGATGCTCGCTGAGCTCGCGGTGAACGACGCCCCGGCGTTCGGCAAGCTCGTCGAGTTGGCCAAGGCCAACGCGGGCGCCACCGCCTGACCAACCCCGGCAGGTCAGCGCGATACCGCGAACCCTCGCGGTATCGCGCTGTTCCGTCCCACCCTCGCTGAGCCGAAAGGCGATCGCCGATGATCCCCGAACGTTTGGAATTGCCCGAACCGTCCCAGGCGGTACTGCGTGCCGCCCGGGCGCTGCTGCGCCGCAAGGAGCGCAGGGCGACGGGCAAATTCCTGGTCGAGGGGCCGCAGGCGGTGCGCGAGGCGCTCAAGCAGCCGGACATCGTCGAGGCGGTGTTCTTCCGCTGGGCGGCGGTGCACGATCACGTCGATCTGCTGTCCGCTGCCCGTGAGGCGGGGGTCACCCACTACGCGGTCAGCGAGCAGAACATTGCCACCATCACCGACACGGTCACCCCGCAGGGGGTCGTCGCGGTCTGCCGCACGCTCGACGTCCCGCTCGCCGAGGCGGTCACGCCTGACGTCCGGCTGGTGGTGATCTGCGCGCAGATCCGTGACCCCGGCAATGCCGGCACGGTGATCCGGTGCGCGGACGCCTTCGGTGCCGACGCCGTCATCCTGTCCTCGGATTCGGTCGAGGTGTACAACCCGAAGACGGTCCGGGCCAGTGTCGGCAGTGTGTTCCACCTGCCGCTGGTGGTCGGGGTCGACCTGGCCGAGGCCATCGACGCCTGCCGGGCCGCCGGTCTGCAGGTGTTCGCCACCGACGGTGAGGCCGGCACCGAGCTCACCGACCTGACCGACAAGCTCGGCGAGCCCACCGCGTGGGTGATGGGCAACGAATCCTGGGGGCTTCCGGTCGAGCACCTGAAGTTGGCTGACAGCACGGTCGCCGTCCCGATCTACGGCCAGGCCGAGAGTCTGAATCTGGCCACCGCGGCGGCGGTCTGCCTGTATGCCTCGGCCAGCGCCCAGCACACCCGGGTGGCCGCCGGCTAGGCATTCCGCGGACAGCCCGCGACAACCTGCCGCGTCCGCGCGCAGGCATGAGACAACGGAGAACAGACGCATGTCAGTCCCGAATGAATCCGATCCGGCCGCTTCGCTGCGCGCTGAGGCGATCGACGCGATGGTCGCCGAGGCGCTGGCCGCCATCGCCGCCGCCGACTCGACGTCCGCGCTGAAGGACGCCCGGCTGGCGCACGCCGGGGACCGGTCGCCGCTGGCCCTGGCCAACCGGGCGATCGGCGCCATTCCGCCCGCCGACCGCAAGCAGGCCGGGCAGTTGCTGGGCGCGGCCCGCGGACGGGTGCAGAAGGCGCTGGCCGCCCGCACCGCCGAGGTCGAGGCCGCCGAACTGACCCGGGTGCTGGCCGAAGAAGCGGTCGACGTGACGCTGCCCGTCGAGTTGCACCCGGCCGGCGCGATCCATCCGATCACCGGGCTGATCGACCTGATGAGCGACGTCTTCGTCGGCATGGGCTGGGAGATCGCCGAGGGCCCCGAACTGGAATCGGAGTGGCTCAACTTCGACGCGCTGAACATCGGCGCCGACCACCCCAGCCGCGGCGAGACCGACACGCTGTTCGTCGAGCCGGTCAGCAACCACCTGGTGATGCGCACCCACACCTCCCCGGTGCAGATCCGCTCGCTGCTCGAGCGTGAACTGCCGGTGTACGTGGTCTGCCCGGGCAAGGTGTACCGCGCCGACGAATACGACGCCACCCACCTGCCGGTGTTCCATCAGATCGAGGGACTGGCCGTTGACAAGGGCATTTCGATGGCCCACCTGCGCGGCACCCTGGACCATTTCGCGCAGGCCATGTTCGGGGCGGGCATCCGCACCCGGATGCGTCCGCACTACTTCCCGTTCACCGAGCCGAGCGCCGAGGTCGACCTGCAGTGCTTCGTCTGCCGCGGTGAATCGGTCGGCAACCCGGACCGGCCCTGCCGCACCTGCAAGTCGGAGGGCTGGATCGAGTGGGGCGGCTGCGGCGTGGTGAACCCGCGGGTGCTGCGCGCCTGCGGCGTCGACCCCGACGTCTACAGCGGTTTCGCCTTCGGCATGGGCATCGACCGCACCCTGATGTTCCGCAACAACGCCTCCGACCTGCGCGATTTCGTCGAGGGCGACATCCGATTCAGCCGCATGTTGAAGGGGGTTGCTCGATGAGGGCGCCGATGAGCTGGCTGCGCGACTGGGTCGCGCTGCCCGAGGGGCTGTCTGGCCGGGAACTGGCCGAGGTGCTGATCCGGGCCGGACTCGAGGTCGAGACCGTCGAGCAGTTCGGCGCCGGCGTCGGCCCCCTGGCCGTCGGACGTGTCGTCGACTTTGTCGATCAGCCGCAGAAGAACGGCAAGGTGATCCGCTGGTGTCACCTGGACGTCGGCGCAGCTCTTGCCCCGGACAGCCCGCCGGCCCCGGTGGAGGGGCGTGATGTGACCGAGGGCGTCCGCGGCATCATCTGCGGCGCGCACAACTTCGCCGTCGGTGACCTGGTCGTGGTCGGCCTGCCCGGCACCGTGCTGGCCGGCGGCTTCACCCTGACTTCGCGCAAGACCTACGGTCACCTCTCCGACGGCATGATCTGCGCCGAGGACGAACTGGGCATCGGCACCGACCACAACGGCATCATCGTGCTGCCGTCGTCTTCTGGTCTGGTGCCGGGGGATGACCCGTCGGCGTACCTGGGGCTGGGCGACGAGGTGCTCGACATCAACGTCTCGCCCGATATGGCCTACTGCATGTCGATCCGTGGCCTGGCCCGCGAGGCTGCCCAGGCGCTCGGTGTGCCATTCACCGATGTGGTCGACCGGGCTGTGCCGGCGCCGGTGGCGGACGGTTACCCGGTCGTCCTGGACGACCCGGCCTGCTCGCTGTTCGTCGCGCTGACCGTGACCGGGGTGGACGAGACCGCGCCGTCCCCGCGCTGGATGCAGCAGCGGCTGACCATGGCCGGCATGCGGCCCATCTCGCTGCCGGTCGACATCACGAACTACGTGATGCTGGAAGTCGGCCAGCCGTTGCACGCCTACGACGCCTCGAAGCTGTCCGGTCCGATCCGGGTGCGCAAGGCGTCCGCGGGGGAGCGCATCGTCACTCTGGACGACGTGCAACGCACCTTGTCGGCCGACGATCTGCTGATCACCGACGACTCCGGTCCGATCGGCATCGCCGGCGTGATGGGTGGTGCCACCACCGAATGTGACGCCACCACCACCGACATCGTGATCGAGGCGGCCGCGTTCGACCCGTCCACCATCTCGCGGTCGATGCGCCGGCACGGGCTGCCGTCCGAGGCGTCCAAGCGGTTCGAGCGTGGCACCGACCCGGCCGCGACCTACGCGGCTGCGCACCTGGTGGCGCGGCATCTGGTCGAACTCGGCGGCGGCGTGTTGTCGTCAGCCGAGACCGTGACCGGCGCTGTCCCGATCATGCCCACGCAGCGGATCCGGGTCGAGTTGCCGTCGCAGATCCTCGGTGTCGAGGTGCCCGCCGAGCGGGTGGCGGAGATCTTCCGGGCCAGCGGCGTGGCCGTCAGCGAGGCGTCCGACGGTGAGCTGGAACTGTGGCCGCCGACCTGGCGCCGCGACCTGCGTGACCCCTACGACTACGTCGAAGAGGTCGGCCGCAAGATCGGCTTCGACACCATCGGTTCGATTCTGCCGACCCCGCCGGCCGGTCGTGGACTGACCTCCGGGCAGGTCAACCGGCGGGCGATCGTCCGGGCGCTGGCCAGCAGCGGTTTCACCGAGCTGCTGACCCTGCCGTTCGGTTCGGCTGAGGATCTCGATCGGCTGGGGCTGCCTGCCGACGACCGCCGTCGTGCCGTCGTCCGGCTGGCGAACCCGCTGGCCGAGACCAGCCCGTACCTGCGCACGTCGCTGCTGCCCGGCCTGTTCGCCGCCGTGCAGCGCAACACCTCACGCGGCAACGATGATCTGGCCCTGTTCGAGGCCGGTTCGGTGTTCCGGGCCGGGAGCGGTGCCGCGGCCCCGGTGCCCGGCGTCGACGGGCGTCCGAGCGAGGAGGAGCTGGCCGCGATCGAGGCTGCGCTGCCGGTGCAACCGCGGCATCTGGCCGCGGTGCTGACCGGTGCCTGGCGTCCGGCCGGCTGGGACGGCGCGGCCGAGCCGGCGTCCTGGAAGCACGCGATCGCCTTCGCCGAACTGGCCGCCGGCGAGGCGGGCGTGGCGGTGCGCCGCGAGGCCGACGACCATGCCCCGTTCCACCCCGGACGCTGCGCGAAGCTGCTGGTTTCTGACGCGACTGGCGGTGACGTGTTGCTCGGCCATGCCGGTGAACTGCACCCGACGGTGTGCAAGGCCTTCGGCCTGCCGGCCCGGACGGCGGCCGCCGAGATCAGCATCGACGTGCTGCTCGCCGTCGCGCCCGGACCGGGCAGCATCGACTCGGTGTCGCAGCACCCGGTCGCCAAGGAGGACGTCGCCCTGGTGGTCGCCGAAACGGTCAGCGCCGGTGAGGTCACCGACGCCCTGGTCGCCGGAGCCGGCGACCTGCTGGAGTCGATCCACCTGTTCGACATCTACCGCGGTTCGCAGATCCCGGACGGCTCGAAGTCGCTGGCCTTCGCACTCCGGTTCCGGGCTCCCGACCGGACGCTGAAGGACGCCGAGATCGCAGGTGCCCGTGACGCCGCAGTGGCCGAGGCCGTGCGCCGATTCGAGGCCGTCCAACGCGCCTGACCTTCCGCCGGTCGAGCTTGTCGAGACCCCTTGGCGCCGCACGACCGGAGAAGACGTCTTCCGATCGGGCACGCAGAACTGTCCTCGTCGGCCGTTACCGTGATCAGGTATCGGGTAGAGCGAGGGACAGATGCGAATCGACGCGGTGTGCTGGGACTGGAACGGCACGCTCCTCGACGACGTCGAGGTCTGCCGACAGACGATGAATCGGGTGCTCACCGAGCATGGACACTCTGAGGTGCCCGATCTTGCCTCCTACCGACGGGTCTTCCGGTTCCCGATCCGCGCGTTCTATGCCGATCTCGGTATCGATGAGGCGGCGTATCCGGTCGCGGCGAACCGGTATCTCGCGCTGCTCAGCGAAGCCATCCCGGCCGCGGCGCTGCATCCCGGTGCACGCGCCGCTCTGCGACAACTAACTGGCCGCGGGCTGCGCCAGATTCTCGCCTCCGCGACCGTGACCAGCACCCTTCACGCGCAACTGCGTCCGCACGGTGTGGCCACGTCGTTCAGTGAGGTCCTTGGCATTGATGATGCGCATGAGGCGTCCAAACACGACGTCATCGCGTCCTGGCTCGATGCGTCCGGCCTTTCACCGAAGCGGGTTGTGATGGTCGGCGACACCAACCACGACCACGAGATCGCGCAAGCGCTGGGCATGCGGTTCGTGCACTTCACCGGCGGGCATCAACAACTGGAAGAGCAAGGCGTTCAGCACGTCGATTCACTCGCGGAAGTGGCTTCGCTGTTCGGCGCCAGCTGACATAGCTGCCTCCTCGCGGCGAACGAGAGACTAAGTTGACCAATGTTGGTTGACCAATCATGACCACCTACCTACCATTGAGCTATGGACACGGTGAAGGTGCAGTACGCGAAGACGCATTTGTCTGCCCTGCTGACCGCCGTCGAGCACGGCGAAGAGATCGTCATCTCCCGCGGTGATCGTCCGGTTGCGCGTCTGGTCCCGCTGAAGGAGACCGAGGAGCGGGAACTCGGGTTCGTCGCCTATGAGGTGCCAGACTCGTTCTTCGAGCCATTGCCTGAGGAGGAACTCGCCGCCTGGGAAGGCTCGGCATGAGCTACTTGCTGGACACGCACACGCTGCTCTGGGCGCTGACGGCGCCATCGCGTCTTGGTGCAGGGGCTGCCCGAGTGGTGGCCGACCGCAGGTCGCAGGTGGTCGTGTCAGCAGCATCGGCGTGGGAGATCGCCACCAAGCATCGAATCGGCAAGCTGCCGCAGGCCGACGCGGTGATCGGCGGCTACGCGCGCCATCTTGATCGTCTTGGAGTGACTCGCCTGCCGCTGACCGAGGATCACTGTCTGCTCAGCGGAGGCCTGGACTGGGAGCACCGTGATCCATTCGACCGGATGCTCGCCGCGCAGGCGATGATCGAGTCGATGACGCTGATCACCGATGATTCGGTGTTCCAGGGTCTACCCGGCCTGCGAACTCTCTGGTGAGGTGAGCTTCACCAGCCGCACGGTGTGCGGCACGTGGGGGAGCGAATCGTCGTCGTCCGGGATGAGTTGGTAACCGGCCCGGGTGTAGAGGCGAATATTCGCCTCGCTGCGTTTGCCGGTGAACAGCCACAGTCGACGCGCGGACGGCGGTGCTTGACGTTCGATGTGCTGCAGTAGCATCTGTCCGAGTCCCTGGCCCTGCAGGTCGGGGGCGACCATGAGGCGTCCGACCTCCCAGTCGGTGCCGCGCAGAACTCCGCGCACGGCACCGATCAGGCGCGGGCCGCGTCGTAGCACCCAGGTCTCGTAGGTCGCGAAGTTCGCCCGGACGGTGGCCAGGTCTTCGTGCAGCGCCGGAATCTCGAAGGTGTCGTTGAGGATGGCGTCCGAGGTCCAGCAGGCGCGTTGCAGCACCAGCAGCTCGGCAGCGTCGTCGGCACGCGCCGGTCGTAGCTCGTCGATGGCGGCTTCATCGGCCTTCGCGACCTGCTCAAACTCGGACGGCGCCACGACCGGCAACTCCTGGGCGGCCACCTCGCCGATCACGGCGATCGCCGGCGCGTGGATTCCTGCCTGCTTCGCCTGCTCGGCGATCTCGGTGACCCCGGCGCGGACGGTACGCATGGTGGGCAGCCAGGCATCCGCGATGACGGCCGCCGCGGTATCGGCGGGCAGCCCTTGCGCCACGAGTTCGGTGCAGATCGCGCCGAGGTTGGCCACTCCCATCAGCACCACGATGGTGTGGCCGGCGTGCGCCAGCGCCGTCCAGTCGGTGGTGGAGGCCGGGTGCCCCGGTGGGACGTGTCCCGAGACCACGGTGAACGCCTGGACGACGCCGCGGTGGGTGACAGGGATGCCGGCCAGCGCCGGTCCGGCGACCGCCGAGGTGACGCCCGGAATCACCGTCACGCCAAGACCGGCCTCGGCGCAGGCCAGCACCTCTTCGCCACCGCGTCCGAACACGAACGGGTCGCCGCCCTTGAACCGGACGACGTGCCGTCCGCCCTGGGCGTGCTCGACCAGCAGCTCGTTGATCCGCTGCTGCGAGGTGGCCCGTCCACCCGGGATCTTGCCGACGTCGATCAACAGTGCGCCCGGCGGGCACTCGTCCAGGCAGGCCAGCGGCGCCAGATGGTCGTAGAGAACGACATCGGCGCTACGCAGCGCGTCTAGTCCGGCGACGGTGAGTAGCCCCGGATCGCCGGGACCTCCGCCGACCAGGGTGACCCGCCTGGTCACCGAGCTCCTACTGCCTGGGCGGCGGCCGGCAGTGCGTCAACGATCCGGTTGAGCACGGCGTCATCGTGCGCCGCGGACAGGAACCATGCCTCGTAGCCGGACGGCGGCAGCGCGACCCCGGCGTCCAACATGGCGTGGAAGAAGCGGGCGAAGGCTGCCGAGTCCTGCTGCTGGGCGGCCGGATAGTTGTCGATCGGGCCGTCGAAGTCGCCGAAGAAGACGGTGAACAGCGAGCCGGCCGCCTGCACGCGGTGCGGAACCCCGGCCGAATCCAGGGCCGCACCGATCGCCACCCGCAGCGCGGACGACGCGGCGTCCACGCGCTGGTAGACACTCTCATCGGCCAGCGCCAGCGTGGTGATGCCGGCCGCCGTCGCGAGCGGATTCCCGGACAGCGTGCCCGCCTGGTAGACCGGACCGACCGGGGCCAGCAGCTCCATCAGCTCGGAGCGTCCGCCGATCGCGGCCAGCGGCATGCCGCCGCCGACCACCTTGCCGAAGGTGAACAGATCGGGCGCCTCAGCCAGCGGGGCGGTCTCGACACGCTCGACCGACGATTGCTCCAGCCCCCACCAGCCCCGGTAACCCACCCGGAAACCGGTCAGCACTTCGTCGAAGATCAGCAGCGCGCCGTGCCGCCGGGTGAGCTCGCGAAGGAACGCGTTGAACCCATCCCGCGGCGGAACCACGCCCATATTCGCCGGCGCC
Organism: Micropruina sp.; assembly: GCF_047606365.1. GTDB lineage: Bacteria > Actinomycetota > Actinomycetes > Propionibacteriales > Propionibacteriaceae > Micropruina. Next base: position 67,089 of record NZ_JASGEN010000104.1, read on the forward strand.
GGTTCGGTGATCACCGCGGCGATCTGGTCCGGGTGCGCGGCGAACGCCGCCTCCAGCGCCTCCGGATCGTTGTAGGGCACCACGATCGTCTGGGCGGCGGTCGCCGCGGTGACTCCGGCCGAACCGGGCAGCCCCTGGGTGGCGACACCCGAGCCGGCGGCGGCCAGCAGACCGTCGGAATGCCCGTGGTAGCAGCCGGCGAACTTCACCACCAGGTCGCGTCCGGTGGCGCCGCGAGCCAGCCGGATCGCGGTCATGCACGCCTCGGTCCCGGTGGAGACGAAACGCACCTTCTCTGCCTCAGGCACTCGGTTCCGGACGGCCTCGGCCAACTCGACCTCGGCCTGGGTGGGGGCGCCGAACGACAGTCCGCGTGCCGCCGCAGCCTGCACCGCGGCCACCACTTCCGGGTGGGCGTGGCCGAGCAGCGCCGGCCCCCACGAGCCGACGGCGTCCACGTACTCGCGGCCGTCGGTGTCGTACAGATACGGCCCGGACGCCCGCGCGATGAACACCGGATCGCCACCCACCGAGCCGAACGCCCGGACCGGTGACGACACACCGCCGGGGATCACCCGGCAGGCCCGCTGAAAGAGACTCATCGCTTGCTCCCGTTCGCACGTTCGGCCAGTTCGGAGGCCGCGTAGGTCAGCACGATGTCGGCACCGGCCCGCAGGATGGCGGTGACCGCCTCGGCCAGCGCGGCGTCCCGGTTCAGCCAACCCCGTTCGGCGGCGGCGCAGACCATCGCGTACTCGCCCGAAACGTGATACGCCGCGACCGGAACCTGGGACCGGGCAGCGACATCGGCCAAGACATCGAGGTAGTACCCGGCCGGCTTCACCATCAGCATGTCGGCGCCCTCGGCCTCGTCCAGATCGGCTTCCCGGACGCCCTCGCGGCGGTTCGCCGGATCCTGCTGATAGCTCCGCCGGTCGCCGGCCAGGGAGGAGTTCACTGCCTCCCGGAACGGCCCGTAGAAGGCGGAGGCGTACTTGGCGGCGTAGGCGAGGATCGCGGTGTCGGTGAAGCCGGCGGCGTCCAGCCCGTCGCGGATCGCGGCCACTTGGCCGTCCATCATTCCGGACGGCCCTACCACATGGGCGCCGGCCCGGGCCTGACTGAGCGCCAACTCGACGTAGCGGTCGTTGGTGGCGTCGTTGTCGACTCGGCCGTGCTTGTCCAGCACCCCGCAGTGGCCGTGGTCGGTGAACTCGTCCAGGCAGGTGTCGGCCATGATCACGATGTCGTCTCCGACGGCGTCCCGAACTGCGGTCAACGCTCGGTTCAGAATGCCGTCCGGCGAGGAGCCGACCGAGCCGACGGCGTCCTTGTCCTCGGGACGGGGGACGCCGAACAGCATCACGCCGCCCAACCCGAGGGTGACCGACCGGCGCACCTCGTCGACCAGCGAATCGACGGTGTGCTGCACGACCCCCGGCAGCGAGCTGATCGGACGCGGCGCGTCCAGTCCCTCGGCAACGAACATCGGCAGCACCAGCTGACTCGGATGGATCCGGGTCTCGGCCACCAGAGCGCGCATGGCCGGCGTGCTGCGCAGCCGGCGGGGACGGACGATCATCGGTCTTCCTTTCGCAGGGTGGCCAGGGCGTTCACCAGCCCGGCCGGGATTGCCTCGGCGGCGGTCGCGACCACCGTGAAGCCGGCGGCACGGGCGGCTGCGGCACTGCTTTCACCGAGCGCGACCACCGCGGGACCGGGCCGACCGAACAGCTCCGCGGCGGCCCGAACCACGGACGGCGCGGTCACCACGAACGCGTCGAAGCCGTCCGGCCAGCCTAGGCGGATCTCATCGTCGAGACTCTCAACGGGATCGGTCCGATAAACGGCGACCCGGTCGATCTGGAACCCGCGGGCGATGAGTCCGGCATCCAGACCCGCGGCAGGATCGGCCGCTCCCGGGACCAGCACCCGTCCCGGTTCGTCGGGAAAGGCGGCTGCCAGGTCGGCGCCACCGGAACCCGAGGTAGGCAGCAGGTCCACCGGCAGCCCAGCCTCGCGGGCAGCGGCCGCGGTCGCAGGCCCCACGGCGGCGACCCTGGTGCCCTCAGGCAGTACGACGGAAAGGTCGACGCCGAGTTCCCGCAGCGCGGCAAGGGTGCGGGCAGAGGTCAGCACCAGCCAGTCGTAGCCACCGGCGGCGAGTCTGCCGATCCGCTCGGCAAGTCGGGGGTCGGTGACAGTCGTGTGCCGGGTGAAGGCCGCCGTCGTCACTTGGGCGCCGCGGAGTGCGACCGCCTCGGAGAGCCGGGACGGCGGCATCAGCACTCGCAGCCCGACCAGCGGCGCGAGGTCCTGCGCCATGGTGGCGACAATCTCCTTGATGGTGCCGACAGTTCGGGGGTCGGGCGAGCGCTGGGGTAGCCCGGTCGATCCGCTCTCGACCCGGAGCGACTTGGCCAGAGTCGTCATCCCCTCGGGGGTGGCCAGCCGGGCGCGCAGACGCAGCCGTGCCACCGCTGGTTGAGCTTGTCGAAACCCCTCATCGCCGACGGGTTCCTCAAGGTCTCGACAAGCTCGACCAGCGACGGTCGGGTTGTCCGGCAAGACAATGTCGGCGGCGGTCGAGTCCTGAGTCGGTTCAGCCGTGATCTCGGCCAGGGCACCGAACGGCGCAGCACAACCCGCCTCAACCAGCCGCATCAGTTCCCGCTCGGCCTCCACCGCGATCCGGGTGGGGGAGTGATCGAGTTGCGCCAGCAGGGCCAGCAGCTCGGTGTCTCCGGTTCGACACTCCAAAGCGAGAGCCCCCTGCGCGGGCGCCGGCATCAACACGTCCGGCTCGAAGAACTCAGTGATCGCGTCCGAGAGACCCAGCCGGTTGAGGCCCGCGGTAGCCAGCACCACCGCGTCCAGATCGGCGCCGACCCGGCCCAGCCGGGTGTCGACGTTGCCGCGGATGTCCACGACTTCCAGATCCCCACGCACCGCTTGAAGCTGGGCGGCTCGCCGGGGCGACCCGGTGCCGACCTTCGCGCCCCGCGGCAGACCCCAGAGCCCGAGCCCGTCGCGGGCGCACAGGGCATCCCGCGGATCCTCCCGCTCGGGGATCGCAGCCAGGGTCAATCCCTCGGCAGGGGTGGTGGGCAGATCCTTCAATGAATGCACCGCCAGATCGCAGGCGCCGGCCAGCACCGCCTCACGGACGGCGGCCACGAACACGCCCACCCCGCCCATGCTGGACAGCGGCGCAGTCGAGACGTCGCCCAGAGTCTTGACCGGAACCAACTCGACCTCGGCGCCCAGGCCGCGCAGGGCGTCCGCGATCATCCCCGACTGCGCCATGGCCAGTCGGGAGCCGCGGGTCGCGAGCCGGATCTGCATCCCTCGATCTTGCCGTACGGCTCGGACGTCCGTGGCCCGCATCCGGCGACTGGTCGAGGTGTCCACGAAACGGACGAACGATGCCGCCAGAGCGTGTTTTAGTAGTTTCGACTAAAAACCGCTATAGTGGGTGTCATGCGAAAAGCTCGCGATATTGAATGCTGGCTCACCGACATGGACGGCGTCCTCGTACACGAGGAACAGGCCCTCCCCGGTGCAGCCGAACTGATTGAGCGCTGGGTCGACACCTCCAAGCGCTTCCTTGTTCTGACCAACAACTCGCTCTTCACCCCTCGTGACCTCGCCGCGCGCCTCGAGCGCTCCGGCCTGCGGATCCCCGAGGAGAACATCTGGACCTCCGCCATGGCCACCGGCGCCTTCCTCGCCGAGCAGCCCGGCGACAAGACCGCCTTCGTGATCGGCGAGGCGGGTCTGACCACCGCCATCCACGATGCCGGTTTCATCCTCACCGAGACCGACCCGGACTTCGTGGTGCTCGGCGAGACCCGCAACATCTCGTTCGAGGCGATCACCAAGGCGATCCGGCTGATCACCAAGGGTGCCCGGTTCATCGTGACCAACCCCGACACCACCGGCCCGTCGAAGGACGGTCTGCTGCCTGCCGCGGGTGCGGTGGCGGCGATGATCACCGCGGCGACCAACCGGACGCCGTACGTGGTCGGCAAGCCGAACCCGATGATGTTCCGTTCCGCCATGCGCCGGATCGAGGCTCACTCCGAGTCCACCGCGATGATCGGCGACCGGATGGACACCGACATCGTTGCGGGCATGGAGGCCGGTCTGCACACCGTCCTGGTGCTCAGCGGACTGACCACCACCGCGGACGTGGCCAGGTACCCGTTCCGGCCGAACCAGATCCTCGGCGGCGTGAACGAGCTGATCGAGCACATCTGACCCGGTGCCGGGCCGCCCTCGCGGTGTGCCCGGCCCGGTGTCGGACGCCGGCCTCAGCTCCGCGTCCGGCACCCAAGGCCCTCCCTAACTACCTACGCCCTCCCACATACGGGAGGGCTGAACTGGTTAGGGAGGGTTTTGTCGTCTCGTCGCGAGCCGATTGGAATATTCATTCCACCTTCGGCATAGTAATGCCTATGTCTGTTCGGATCGCTGTCGCGGGGTGCACCGGCTACGCCGGAGGCGAGCTACTGCGGCTGCTGTTGCAGCACCCCGAGGTCACCATCGGCAACCTGACGGCCAAGTCCAGCGCGGGTTCGCGGCTGATCGAACACCACCCGCACCTGCTGCCGTTGGCCGACGTCGAGGTGCTCGACACTACCGCCGAGAACCTGGCCGGCCACGATGTGGTCTTCCTGGCGCTGCCGCACGGGGCGTCCGCCGCGGTGGCCGAGCAACTCGGCGACGACGTGCTGGTGATCGATGCCGGCGCCGACTTCCGGCTGAGCGACCCGGCCGACTGGCAGAAGTTCTACGGGACGCCGCACGCCGGCACCTGGCCCTACGGCCTGCCCGAACTTCCCGGCCAGCGGGCCGCACTCGCCCAGACCAATCGGATCGCCGTCCCGGGCTGCTTCCCGACCACGGTCACGCTGGCGCTGTTGCCGGCGCTGACCGCCGGCCTGACCGACGGCCGGGACGTGGTGGTGGTCGCCCCGACCGGGCCGTCCGGGGCCGGAAAGAGCCTCAAAGTGAACCTGCTGGCCGCCGAACTGCTGGGCAACACCAGCGCCTACGGTGTCGGCGGGGTGCACCGGCACGTCCCCGAGATGCTGCAGAACTTCCGCCGGCTCGGCGCCGAAGCGCCCACCCTGTCGTTCACCCCGGTGCTGGTGCCGATGGCGCGCGGCATCCTGGCCACAGTGACCGCGCCACTGAACGGCGACAACCTCGACAACAAGGATCTCGACAAGCTCGATCAACGGGTGCGAACCGCGTACGCGGACGCCTACGCCGACGAGCCCTTCGTCCACCTTCTGCCCGAGGGCATCTGGCCGCAGACCCAGGCGGTGCTCGGCTCCAACGCCGTGCAGGTCCAGGTCGCGGTCGATGAAGCCGCGAACCGCCTGGTCGCCGTCGCCGCGCTCGACAATCTCGCCAAGGGCACCGCGGGCGGCGCCGTCCAATCCATGAACCTGGCTCTCGGACTGCCCGAGACCACCGGCCTGTCCACGATCGGAGTCGCGCCATGAGCGTCACCACCCCCAAGGGCTTCACCGCGACCGGTGTCACCGCCGGCCTCAAGGAATCCGGACGCCCCGACCTCGCGATCGTGGTCAACAACGGTCCGGACGCCCACGCGGCCGCCGTGTTCACCTCGAACGCCTTCAAGGCCGCACCGGTGCTGTGGTCGGCCGACGTCGTAGCGAACGGACGGCTCGCCGCGGTCGTGCTCAACTCCGGCGGCGCCAACGCCTGCACCGGACGCGCCGGTCTGGACGACGCCCGCCAGATGGCCGAGTGGACGGCGGCGTCCGTCGGTTGCGAGGTCGAGGATGTCGCGGTCTGCTCCACCGGGCTGATCGGCGTCCGGCTGCCGATGACGAAGGTGCTGGCCGGCATCGAGCTGGCCGCGCAGGACCTCTCCGAAGAGGGCGGACCGGCGGCCGCCGAGGCGATCATGACCACCGACACCGTCGCCAAGCAGGCCGACTACTCCTCGCCGCAGCACTGGGCGATCGGCGGCATGGCCAAGGGTGCCGGCATGCTGGCGCCCGCGCTGGCCACCATGCTCGTCGTGCTCACCACCGACGCGGTCATCACTCCCGACCAGCTGGACGCCGCACTCCGCACCGCGACCGGGTTCACCTTCGACCGCACCGATTCCGACGGCTGCATGTCCACCAACGACACGGTGATCCTGCTGGCCAGCGGGGCGTCCGGGGTCGAAGCCGACCCGGAGGAGTTCACCGAGGCGCTGACCGGGGTCTGCCATTCGCTGGCCCGGCAGTTGCTCGCTGACGCCGAGGGTTCGGCCCACGACATCGAGGTGACGGTCTCCGGCGCGGCAACCGAAGACGAGGCGCTGGCCGTCGCCCGCGCCATCGCCCGCAGCAACCTGTTCAAGTGCGCGGTCTTCGGCAACGACCCCAACTGGGGCCGGGTGCTGGCCTCGGCCGGCACGGTGCGGGCCCAGTTCGACCCCGACCACGTCGATGTCGCCTTCAACGGCACCGAGGTCTTCGTCGACGGCCAGCTGGGTGCCGACCGGTCTGAGGTGGACCTGACCGGACGTGAGGTGACCGTTGACCTCAACCTGCACGCCGGCGATGCAACAGCCACCATCTGGACCAACGATCTCACCTACGACTACGTCAAAGAGAACGCGGAGTACTCCACATGAGCCCCACCACCCGGACCCGGGAAACCCTCGCGGGCGTCGTCGGCAAGGCCGAGACCCTGATCGAGGCGCTGCCCTGGCTGGAGCGCTACGCCGGCAAGATCGTGGTGATCAAGTACGGCGGCAACGCGATGGTCAACGACGAACTCAAGCGGGCCTTCGCCGACGACATCGTCTTCCTGCGTCGTTGCGGTTTGAAGCCGGTGGTGGTGCACGGCGGCGGACCGCAGATCTCGTCGATGCTCGGACGCCTCGGCATCCCGTCCGAGTTCCGCGGCGGGCTGCGGGTCACCTCGCCCGAGGCGATGGACGTGGTCCGGATGGTGCTGGTGGGTCAGGTCGGACGCGAACTGGTCGGCCTGCTCAACGCCCACGGTCCGCTCGCGGTCGGCCTGTCCGGCGAGGATGCCGGGCTGTTCACCGCCACCCGTCGCGGGGTGACCATCGACGGCGAGCATGTCGACATCGGCCTGGTCGGCGACGTCACCTTGGTTCGTCCGGAGACGGTCCTCGATCTGATCGCCGGCGGCCGCATCCCGGTGATCGCCACCGTGGCCCCCGACGAGGACGGCAATGTGCACAACGTGAACGCCGACACCGCCGCGGCCGCGCTGGCCGTCGCGCTGGGCGCCGAGCGGTTCGTGGTGCTCACCGACGTCGAGGGCCTGTACGCCGACTGGCCGACCTGTGAGCAGGTGATCGCCCAGATCACCACGTCCGAACTCGAAGCGATGCTGCCGTCGCTGGAGGCCGGCATGATTCCCAAGATGGAGGCCTGCCTGCAGGCGATCCGCGAGGGCGTCGGCCGGGCCACCATCATCGACGGACGGGTGGCGCACAGCCTGCTGCTGGAGGTGTTCACCACCGAGGGCATCGGCACCATGGTGGTCCGCGACGACGAATCCGAGGAACAGGAGCCGGCATGACGGTGGTGGCCGACAACGGTGCGCAGGCCGAGCTGACCAGCCGCTACACGCATGCGCTGATGAACACCTTCGGACCGCCCAAGCGGGTGTTCGTGCGGGGCGAGGGTGTCCACCTCTGGGACGCCGACGGCAACCGCTATCTGGACATGCTGTCCGGATTGGCCGTGAACGCCCTCGGGCACGCCCACCCGCAGGTGATCGGCGCCATCTCGGCGCAGCTGTCCACCCTGGGCCACGTGTCGAACTTCTTCGCCACCCCCACCCAGATCGCCCTGGCCGAGAAGCTGGTCGGTTTCGCTATCGCGAACCACCCCGACCTGCCGGCCCGGGTGTTCTTCACTAACTCGGGCACCGAGGCCAACGAGGCCGGCTTCAAGATCACCCGCCGCACCGGCCGGACCCGGCTGATCGCGATGGAGGGTTCGTTCCACGGCCGCAGCCTCGGCGCACTTGCGCTGACCAGCAACCCCGCCTACCGGGAGCCGTTCGAGCCACTGCCCGGTGAGGTCATCTTCGTGCCCTACGGGGACACCGACGCCCTCGCCGCCGTCCTCGACGATCGGGTCGCCGCGGTGATCGTGGAACCCATCCAGGGCGAGAACGGCGTGGTGGAACCGCCGTCGGACTACTTGGCCCAGGTACGCGAGCTGACCAACGCCGCCGGCGCGCTGCTGTGGATCGACGAGGTGCAGACCGGCATCGGGCGCTGCGGCGACTGGCTGGCCAGCACCAAGTCCGGGGTGACCGGCGACATCGTCACCTTCGCCAAGGGCCTCGGCAACGGCTTCCCGGTCGGTGCCTGCGTGGCGACCGGTTCGGCGGCGTCCCTGCTCGGACCGGGCGCGCACGGCACCACCTTCGGCGGCAATCCGGTAGCCGCCGCGGCCGGGCTCGCGGTGCTCGGCATCATCGAGCGGGACGGCCTGCTGGCCCGCGTCCGGACGGCGGGGGAGCGGCTGGCGAGCGGCATCCTCGACCTGCGCCACCCGGCGGTGTCCGCGGTGCGCGGGCAGGGACTGCTGCGCGGCGTGGTACTCACCGACCCGATCGCCCCGGCAGTTGCGGACGCCGCGCTGGCGTCCGGGTTCGTGATCAACGCGCCGCGCCCCAACGTGCTGCGGCTGGCGCCGCCGCTGATCATCTCCGACGCCGACCTGGACGGCTTCGTCGCCGCCCTGCCCGACTTGCTGGAGGCCGGGTGAACGAAACACGGCTGCCGCAGACGAAGACCGCCCGGCAGGCCCGCATCGTCGAGCTGATCGGACGCCAACCGGTGCGTTCCCAGACCGAACTGGCCTCGCTGCTGGCCGCCGAGGGCGTCGCGGTCACCCAGGGCACGCTCAGCAAGGACCTGGTCGACGTCGGCGCCATCCGGATCCGGCAGGGCGACGGCGAGTTCAGCTACGCCCTGCTGGCCGGAGAGACTCCCGGCGACTCGTCGGCGGCCACCGTCCGGCTCTCCCGGCTGTGCGCCGAACTGCTGGTGTCGGCCGAAGGATCGGCGAATCTGGCCGTGCTGCGCACGCCGCCGGGCGCCGCGCAGTACTTCGCCTCAGCGATCGATCGGGTGGCGCTGCCCGAGGTGCTGGGCACCATCGCCGGCGACGACACCATCGCGGTGATCACCCGCGATCCCACCGGTGGCGCTGCGCTGGCTGAGACCATGTTGGCGATGAGCCACAACCCACGAACGGAGTGAGATGAGCAACCCCCCAGCCGAGCCGACGAACGACGGTGCGGAGGCAACCGGACGTCTATGGGGCGGCCGGTTCGCCGGCGGCCCAGCCGACGCCATGTTCGCGCTGTCGGTGTCCACCGCTTTCGACTGGAGGCTGGCCCGGCACGACCTGGCCGGCTCCCGGGCACACGCCCGGGCACTGCACGCCGCAGGGCTGCTCACCGACGACGAGCTGACCGGGATGATCGCCGGCCTGGACGCGCTCGAGGCCGACGTGGTCTCCGGCGCCTACGTGGCGGCACCCACCGACGAGGATGTGCACGGCTCACTGGAGCGCGGCCTGATCGAGCGGGTCGGCCCCGAACTGGGCGGACGGCTGCGCGCCGGCCGGTCCCGCAACGACCAGATCGCCACCCTGATCCGGCTCTATCTGCGTGACGAACTCAGCGTGCTGGGTGAGTCGCTGGGCACCGTGATCGAAGCGCTGGCAGGCCAGGCCGAACGGCACCTCGGTGCGGTGATGCCGGGCCGTACGCATCTGCAGCACGCCCAGCCGGTGCTGCTCTCGCATCACTTGCTGGCCCACGCCTGGCCGCTGGTCCGTGACCTGCAGAGGCTGGCCGACCTCGACGTGCGGCTGGCCCAGAGCCCGTACGGTTCGGCCGCGCTCGCCGGGACGTCGCTCGGCCTCGACCCTGAGGCGGTGGCGGCCGACCTGGGCTTCGCCGGCTCGGTCGCCAACTCGATTGACGGGACGTCCGCCCGCGACCTGGTCGCCGAGGCCGCCTACGTGCTGGCCCAGATCTCGGTCGACCTGTCCAGGCTGGCCGAGGAGGTCATCCTGTGGTGCACCGTCGAGTTCGGATTCGCCAGCCTCGATGATGCCTGGTCGACCGGTTCGTCGATCATGCCGCAGAAGAAGAACCCCGACGTCGCCGAACTCACCCGCGGCAAGGCCGGACGCCTGATCGGCAATCTCACCGGTCTGCTGGCCACGCTGAAGGGCCTGCCGCTGGCCTACAACCGTGACCTGCAGGAGGACAAGGAGCCGGTCTTCGACGGACTCGACCAGCTGCGGGTGCTGGTGCCCGCGGTGGCCGGCATGGTGGCGACCCTGACCTTCCACACCGACCGGATGGCCGAGCTGGCCCCGCGCGGATTCTCGCTGGCCACCGATATGGCCGACTGGCTGGTCCGCCAGCGGGTGCCGTTCGCCCAGGCCCACGACATCACCGGTGCCGCGGTGAAGTACTGCGAGGCCCGCGGCATCGATCTGCCCGACCTGACCGCCGAGCAGCTCGCCGAGATCCACCCCGCGCTCACCCCCCAGGTGCTCGAGGTGCTGACCGTCGAGGGCTCGGTCGCCGCCCGTGACGGACGCGGTGGCACCGCCCCCGTCCGAGTCGCCGAGCAGCTGGCCGAACTCCGCGCCGCCGCCTCCAAGCTCACCGTAAAGTGACCAAGAGAACCGTCCCTGCGGTCACCGGGGACGGTTCTTTCGGTCACTGGGGACGGTTCCTTTGGTCACCGGGGACGGTTCTCTCGGTCACCGGGCCCGGCGCGTCCCATTAGGCTTACCCAGCGTGACCGACGTATTCGAAGAACTGTCCTGGCGGGGACTGATCGCCCACTCCACCGATGCCGATGCGCTGCGCGCACACCTGGACGCCGGACCGATCACCTTCTATGTCGGTTTCGACCCCACCGCCCCCAGCATCCACATGGGCAACCTGGTGCAGATCATGGTGGCCCGGGCGCTGCAGCGCGCCGGGCATCGTCCGATCCTGCTGGTCGGCGGTTCCACCGGCCTGATCGGCGACCCCAAGCAGGCTGGCGAGCGGTCGATGAACCCCAGGGAACTCGTCGGCGAATGGGGGGCCCGGATCCGAGACCAGGTCAGTCGGCTGATCTCCTTCGACGGTGAGAACGGTGCGGTCGTGGTGAACAACTACGACTGGACGGCCGAGCTGTCCACCCTCGACTTCCTCCGCGACGTCGGTAAGCACTTCCCGATCAACCGGATGCTCGACCGCGAGGTCGTCAAAGCGCGCCTCGAGTCGGGGATCTCCTACACGGAGTTCTCCTACGTGCTGCTGCAGTCCCTGGACTACCGCGAGTTGTTCCGGCGGCATGGCTGCACCCTGCAGACAGGTGGCTCCGATCAGTGGGGGAACATCACCGCCGGGGTCGAGCTGATCCGGCGCTCGGAGGCAGCACGAGTGCACGCGCTGGCGACTCCGCTGCTGACCAAGGCCGACGGAACGAAGTTCGGCAAGACCGAGTCCGGCACGGTCTGGCTCGATCCGACGATGACCTCGCCGTACGCGTTCCACCAGTTCTTCCTGAACTCTGAGGACGCCAAGGTGATCGACTACTTGAAGGTGTTCAGTGAGCGCCCCCGGGAGGAGATCGAAGAGATCGCCGCCCGCAGCGCGGAGGCGCCGCACTTGCGGATCGCCCAGCGCGCCCTGGCCGACGACGTCACCGACCTGGTGCACTCGCCGGCCGAGCGCGAGGCAGCCACCGAGGCGGCCCAGGCCATCTTCGGACGCGGTGACCTGGCGTCGTTGCCCGTCGACACCTTGCGAGCGGTGGCGGCCGAGCTGGGCGCTCGGACCCTGTCGACCGAGGACGGCCTGCCGAGTGTGGTGGATGCCCTGGAGGCAGCCGGAGTCGTGCCCAGCAAGTCAGCGGCTCGGCGGGCGATCAGTGAGGGCGGTGCCTACGTGAACAACGCGAAGGTGAGCGACCCGACCGCACGGCTGACTGCCGACGACGTGCTACCCGGCGGGCTGGTGGTGCTCCGCCGCGGACGTCGGACCGTCGGCGCCGTCCAACTGGAGGTCAGCGCGTCCGCGTAGGTCGCGGCCGGCTCGCGGGCGCTCCGAGCGTCAGCCTCGCTGAAACCCCTAGTCAACAGCGGACACGCCCGGGTGCCCAGGCCGATTTGACCGGGCGGCGCCAGCTCAGTAATGTTTCTTAAGCCTTCTCGGTGAGTCGGACGGTTCGGAGTGATTCGGGGCGGACGGGCCGGAGGGATCCCAATCCAGAGCTTTACGGGTACGGTGTGTCTACATGTCAGGAGCCGCCTAGGCCCGGTGTTTGTTGTGGGGTGGGTGGGGCAGGATAGCTC
>NZ_JASGEN010000105.1:0-120732 GCF_047606365.1 Micropruina sp.
CGACCACCCCGCACACCGACTTCGACGCCAACGTCTACGTGCTGACCAAGGAGGAGGGTGGCCGTCACAAGCCGTTCTTCTCCAACTACAGCCCGCAGTTCTACTTCCGCACCACCGACGTGACCGGTGTGGTCGAGCTGCCCGAGGGCACCGACATGGTGATGCCCGGTGACAACACCGACATGACCGTGCACCTGAACAAGCCGATCGCCATGGAGGACGGACTGAAGTTCGCCATCCGCGAGGGCGGCCGCACCGTCGGCGCCGGCCGCGTCACCAAGATCCTCAAGTGATCTGACGCTGTAACGCTGTCGCAGGCCCCCCGCCCCTCCGGGCGGGGGGTTTGCGCATGTTCGGACCTCGTGTGCGGGGCGCGGGGGAAGTTCTTCCTGTGTTGAGGTGACGGCTGCGGAAATAGCTACTACACTATGTCGTAGATGATCAGTCAATGATCGTGGTGGTGGCGAAGACCTCGCTGACCACAGCTCGCAGGGCAAGACCTCAGAACAGGAGAACCCACATGACCAAAGCGTCCGGCCCAGCCCGTCTGGTGGCCGTTCTGTGCATCATCTTCGGCCTCGTCGCCATCGGCGGCGGCGTCACAACTTGGGCGATGGTGACCACTCAGCTCTCCGCTGAGAACATCACCGTGCCCAAGGATTCCCCGCTGGTTCCGGGCGCCAAGGTACAGGATCCGATCAGCGCCTACGCGCAGGCCGAGATCATCAATCACCACGCGCTGACTGCGAGCGGTGGCAAGACCTACGCCGAGCTCGGCACCATGATCACCGAGGCCAAGAACGCCGGCGACACCGCGAAGGTCGACGAACTGACCGCGGCCCGCAACACGATGATGAACGCGTCCTTCCTGCGAGCCTCGCTGTTCACCTCGGTACTCGCCTACGGCGTCTCGCTGCTGGTGATCGGGTTGGGCGTGATGTTCCTGTTCCTGGGATGGGCGTTCGGCTCGCTGGCGAAGCCGAAGGTCGTATCGGCGGCATAAGCTGCGGTCGGGCCTGAGCTGGACCGTCGCTCAGTACCGCACCGCTCCTAAGGTGACCGGGGAATTCTCCCCGGTCACCTTTGGGTTTCTCCGCCGTCCGACGGCCAGGCTGGCGGACGCGAAGAGGACGGCGGAGGCAGCCGAGATGAGCCCGGTGCCAGGAGGGGTGTCCCAGTCCGCGCCGGTAAGCCCGCCCATCACGGCGGAGTCGAGCAGATAGCTGAAGGTTCCGGCGCTGTTGATGGCGAGCGCCAACAGGGCGACGCGCCACAGGTAGCGCCGGTAGGTCGTCGTCGGCGCGAGGTGGGTCGGCGAGAAGCGGCCGGCGCGTAGCCCGGGGAGTGGGTCCTCGATCGCGTAGCCGAAGGCCAGCGGACAGGCGAGGCTGAGCAGCACCATGGGCAGGTCGGCCCAATCACCGACCAACGGCTCGCCGATGGCCAGCAACTCCGCCGTGGCCAGGGCCAGAGTGAGTGCGGTTGGTACGAGGGCGATGATCCGGGTGGAGATCCGCCACGGCTGGGAAAGCGCGAAGATCGCCCAGCCGAGCCCGAGCAGCGACTGACCGATCAGGGCAGCGAGGTGCACCGCGAGGAGTCGGATCTGATCCTGCGGTATCGCCGGCAGGGCGACGCCGGCGTCCATCAGTGGATAGCAGCGCAGGCCGTCCTGGCCGGCGAGGAACTCCCCGCAGGGCAGCCAGAAGAGGTAGGCGGAGGTGGCCAGGGCCAGACCGCCGACGATGAGCATGATCTCGGCCACAAGGAAAGGCCAGCCGGCCAGCACGATCGGGTCGCCGGAACGCCACCTGCCGCGTTGGGTGCGGACGGCGCGTCCGACCTGGGCGGGAGTGCCGAGCCGCATGACGGCGGCTTCGCTGGCCGCGACCGGGTCGAGGCCGCGACGGGCCTCCTCCGCGGCGGCCTGGCCCAGATGATCGTCGATCTCGGCGACGATGTCGTCGGCGTCCGGAATGGTGCCGAGTTCGCGGCGCAGCGACTTCAGGTAGTCGTCGATCGGGTCGCTCATCGCTGGGCTCCGGTGATCGCGGCGACCGCGGTGGTGAAGCTGGACCAGGCCCGGCGCTCGTCGGCCAGCTGGCCGGTGCCGTCCGGGGTGAGCCGGTAGGACTTGCGCCGGCGTCCGTTGACCTCGCTCCAGGTGGCGGTGATCAGGCCGGCCTTCTCCAGCCGGTGCAGCGCCGGGTACAGGGTGCCCTCGGGGACGTCGATGACCTCGTCGCTGCGTCGGCGCAGCTCCTCGATGATCGCGTAGCCGTGCAGCGGGTTGTCGGCGAGGATTGACAGGATCAGGAGATCAAGGTGCCCTTTGAGTGCGTCGCCTCTCATGCCTAGGAAATCTAGGCATAGAGAGCCTAGGTGTCAACGGGCGAGTGACAGAGGGCGCGGCGAAGCCAGAATCAGTCGCGGGGGAAGCGGACGCCGACCAGCTCCTCGGTGGCCTCCCAGAGGGCGGTGAGGGCCTTGGCGGAGCGGGCCTGGCGGGGGAGGTGGGCCTTGCCGACCGGTCCGGAGGTGCCGAACATTCCGATCGGGCCGTAGTAGGCGCCGGCGGCGGCCTGCCGGCTGGCGGCGCAGAAGACCACCGGCTGGGCACCATCGGCGGCCGACTGCATCAGCCCGCTGATGCCGCCGAAGAAGGCGCCGACGCGATGCAGCGGATTGCCCGGGAGCAGCCGGGTGGCGGCCCAGCCGGGGTGTGCGGCGTGGGCGTTGAGCCCCCACTCGCCGGTGGTGCTGTGTCGCTGCAGCTCGCGGGCGAACATCACCATGGCCAGTTTGCTGTCGGTGTAGGCACGGCGCGATGACCAGTGCCGTTCCAGGTCGAGATCGTCGGGCCTGATCCGGCCGTTCTTCGCCACCAGCGAGCCGAGGGTGACCACCCGCGCGCGGCTTGCCCGGCGCAAGGACTCCAGCAGCCTGGCGGTGAGCGCGAAGTGGCCGAAGTAGTTGGTCGCCATCGTGAGTTCGTGCCCGTCCACGCTCAGCTCGCGCTTGCGGGTGCCGCCGATGCCGGCGTTGAGCACCAGGATGTCGACCCGACGGTCGGCGTACTCGGACGCGAAACGCTCCACCGAAGCGAGATCGGAGGTGTCCAGCTCGGCGACGGTGTGGCTGCCTTCGGGGTGTTCGGCGTGCAGTTCCTCGGCCACGGCCGTGCCCTTGGCGAGATCGCGGACGGCCAGCACCACGTCCGCACCGGCCAGGCCGAGCGCCCGCGCCGTCGCCTTGCCGATGCCGCTGTTGGCGCCGGTAACGATGGCCAGCCGCCCCTTCCGGGACGGAATGGTGAGTGGCGTCAACCGGTCTCTCATCGTGTCCCCTGACGCTTCTGGATCGCCGCCCACTCGTCACGCAGCCCGACGGCGCGATGGAACAGCAACGGCTGCCGGTCGTCGTGGGCGAAATAGCCGAGCCGCTCGAACTGCACCACGGCGCCCGGCTCGGTCTCGGCCAGGGCGGCTTCCAGTCGGCAGTCGGTGAGCAGTTCCCGAGAGTGGGGGTTCAGGTCGTCCAGCGGCTCGCCGGTCCGCTCGCCGGGTGCGGACGCCGTGAACAGCCGGTCGTAGAGGGCCACGGTGCCGTTCACCGCGTGCGCGGCCGAGACCCAGTGCATGGTCGACTTCACCTTGCGGCCGTCCGGCGCATTGCCGCCGCGGGAGGCCGGGTCGTAGGTGGCGTTCACCTGCACCACAGTGCCGTCGGCGTCCTTCACCACATCGGTGGCGGTGATCAGGTAGGCACCGCGCAGCCGCACCTCGCGTCCGGGGGAGAGCCGGAAGAACTTCGGTGGCGGCACCTCGGCGAAGTCGTCGGCTTCGATCCACAGTTCGCCGCTGAACGCGACCTCACGGACGCCGTCTGCGGGGTTCTCGGGGTTGTTGGCCACCTCGAAGTGATCCACCTGGCCCTCGGGCCAGTTGGTCAGCACCAGCTTGAGCGGCTTTAGTACCGCCATCCGGCGCTGCGCCGTGGCGTTCAGGTCGCGCCGCACGTACGACTCCAGCGCCTCGATGGACTGCCGGCTGTTGGTCCGGGTGGTGCCGATCTCGCGGCAGAACGCCCGGATAGCCGCCGCCGGGTAACCGCGCCGCCGCAGGGCGCGCAGCGTGGGCATCCGCGGGTCGTCCCAGCCGTCGACGACGCCGTCGTCGACCAGCTTCTTCAGCCGCCGCTTGCTGGTCACCGTGTGGGTGAACTCGAGCCGCGCGAACTCGATCTGCTTCGGCTGGTCGGACGGCAGCGGCAGCTGCTCCAGGTACCAGTCGTAGAGCGCCCGGTGGGTGTCGAACTCCAGGGTGCAGATGGAGTGCGTGACGCCCTCGATCGCGTCGGACTGGCCGTGCGCCCAGTCGTAGGTGGGGTAGATGTCCCAGGTATCGCCGGTGCGGTGATGGTCGGCGTGCCGGATCCGGTACATCACCGGGTCGCGCAGCTGCATGTTCTCGTGCTGCATGTCGATCTTGGCGCGCAGCACGCGGGAGCCGTCCGGGAACTCGCCGGCCCGCATCCGGCGCAGCAGATCGAGGTTCTCCTCGACGCTGCGGTTGCGGTACTCGCTCTCGATACCGGGCTTGCCGAAGCCGCCGCGCTGCGCCGAGATGGTCTCGATGTCGGAGTCGTCGACATAGGCCTTGCCCTGTTCGACCAGGTACTCGGCCCAGGCGTAGAGCTGGTCGAAGTAGTCCGAGGCATGCAGCACGTTCGCCGGCGTGTAGCCGAGCCATTCGATGTCGTCGATGATCGAGTCGACGTACTCGGTCTCTTCGGTGTCGGGGTTGGTGTCGTCGAGCCGCAGGTTGCAGATGCCGTCGAAGTCCTCGGCGAGGCCGAAGTCGACCACGATCGCCTTGGCGTGACCGATGTGCAGGTAGCCGTTCGGCTCGGGCGGGAAGCGGGTCTGGACGCGTCCGCCGAACCTGCCCTGCTCGTTGTCGCGCCGGACGATGTCGTGGATGAAGTCGTTGGCGGCGGGGTCGGCGGTCATGGGCGTAAACCTATCAACGCCGTCGGAGGTCCACTCGCCGGTGTCACCACCGATTTGAGTTTAATAGTAGAGATGACTAATATGGGTCATGCCCCGTTACGAGGGGCGCACATCTACACAGGAAGAAGAAACAGACCCCAATGTCTGCCCAGCAGATCATCACCCGCCCGTCCGATGCCGCCAACGAGTCGCGTAACTACACCTTCGCTGACCTGCGCGCCGCCGTGCTTGCCGATCGTGGCACCACCGTGGCCGTCCGTGCGGCCCTGGGCATCCTGGTCGCGGTCGCCGCGGTCATCGTGGCCGCCGGTGTCGCCACCCAGTCCGTGTTCGCGATGGTCGGGGGCGGCGTCAGCGTGGTCCTTCTCGCCGGCGTGCTGGTGTGGCTCGCGGCGGCTCCCGCGGAGCCGGCCAGCCGGTGACGGCCGCGGAGTTGGGGTAGCGATCCCCGCCACCACTGACTCCGCAACCTCCTTCGTCAGAAGGGGCGACACTTCCGAGTGTCGCCCCTTTCTGCGTCTCTTCTTCCGTACGTTCCTGAGCGCTGCTCGATGGCGCTCGGCGCGGACGACTTCACAGCGGGCGCCGACCGTCAGGCACAACTCACGCACAGGACGAGCCGGTTACCTGGTCACATGACCAGCTACCAGAACTACCCGGCGACCGACAGCGACGCCGTCCAGCGCTACCGCTATCTGTTGCGGACGGCGTCCCCGGACCAGATCGAGCAGGCACATGCCGAGGCGTTCGCGAATCTCTCGGCCGAGGAGCGCCGCGAAGTGCTGCGTGCCCTGGCGACCACCGACGAGGCGCCGTCCGACGATTCACCGGCGGCGCTGGCCCGGTCGGCGACCCGATTGGAGGTGCGGCAGCCAGGGGCGTTGGACCGGCTGCTCGGCGGCCAGGGCGCCGGGCGCACCGTGCTGACCTCCCTGGCCGCCGGCTTCGCCGGCTCGGCGGTGTTCAACCTGCTGTTCGGCCGTCCGGGCGGTCTGTTCGGCCTCGGGCA
Organism: Micropruina sp.; assembly: GCF_047606365.1. Taxonomy (GTDB): domain Bacteria; phylum Actinomycetota; class Actinomycetes; order Propionibacteriales; family Propionibacteriaceae; genus Micropruina. The sequence continues at coordinate 6,021 of NZ_JASGEN010000105.1, forward strand.
CGGCTTGTTCGGCGGCGGTTGGGGTATGGGCGGTCCGCACGGCCTTGGCGGGCACGGGTTCGGTGGGCCCGGCTTCGGTGGTGGACCGGGTTTCGGCGGCGGACCCGGCGGCCCCGGCGGGCCGTGACGAGGCCCTTCCTAGACTGGACGCCGTGACCAGCCCAACGCCTTGGCCGACATGACCCTGCTGGAGCGGTTCTGGGAGGGGCTCACCGGCGTCCAGCAGTCACCGTCGGCGGCAGCGATCTGGTGGACGGCGCTGGCCGCGATCGCCGTAGTGGTGTTCCGGCCGGCGTGGCGGATCGCCCGGCACCTGGTCACCATCGTCCACGAGGGCGGTCACGCGATCGGAGCGGTGCTGACCGGACGCCGACTGCGCGGCATCCGACTGCATTCGGATTCCTCCGGCGTCACGTTGAGCCACGGACGGCCGCGCGGCTTCGGCATGTTCCTCACCCTGATCGCCGGCTATCTGGCGCCCGGGCTGTTCGGTCTGCTCGCCGCCGTCCTGCTGTGGCAACAGCATGCCCTGGCGGTGCTGTGGGTGGCGCTGCTGCTGCTCTGCCTGATGCTGGTCCAGATCCGCAACTTCCACGGCCTGTACTCGATGCTGGTGGCCGGACTGGCGGTGTTCGCGGTGTCCTGGTGGGGCAGTGAGCAGGTCCAGTCGCTGGTCGCCTACGGGTTCACCTGGTTCCTGCTGCTCGCCGGCCCGAGGAGTGTGATCGACCTGCAGCGGGCGCGGCGCAGCGGACAGGGGCGGGGCAGCGACGCCGACCAGCTCGCCGGGTTGACCCGGGTGCCGGCCGTGGTGTGGGTCGGAGTGCTGTTCCTGCTCGACTTGGCCGCGCTGCTGGTCGGGAGCTGGCTGATCTGGCCCGGTTCGCCCGGCTGAGCCGTCGCGGGAGAGCCGGGCATTTGGCAGCATGGCGCGGGTGAACCAACTCGCCCGCGTGCTCGGCTTCGGGTTACTCAGTGCGCTCGCCGAACGGCTGCCGGCGCGAGCCGCGATGGCCGTCCAGATCGTGTTGATCCTGGTGGGCTCACTGCTGCCGCTGTGGCCGCTGTCGCGCGGCACGATCGGGCTGCAGGACCTGCTGGCCTACAGCGCCTTGTGGCTGGCGATGTCGGTGGGCACCACGCTGATCCGGCTGTTGACCATGACGAGAGCCGGCAGCGCGGCTCAGTTCTGGGCGTTGCACTACGCGATCATGATCGGCGTGCTGAGCCTGGTCACCGGCATCTGGGCGGTGATCCTGATCAGCCTGACCGGCGGCGGGAGTTGGTCGACGCTGCTGCTCACCGGTCTGGCGATGCTGCTGGCCAACGCCTGGGCGCTGGCCGACGGCTGGTTCTCTCGTGGCGGCCGCACGGTGGCGAAGCTGTGGCAGGTGTTGCTGCCCGGTTATCTGCGGTTCGTTCCGGTGCTGCTGGCCACCGTTCTCGGCGCGGTGGTCATTCTCGGCGAGTATGACGACTACCGGTTCCTGGTCGGTGCCTGCCTGGTCGTTGCGCTGACCGTGATCGATCTGACGCTGGCGGTGCTCTCGTACCGGCGGGTGCTCCAGCCCAGCTGATCCCGGCGCGTCCGTGCGGTCGCGATAGGCTGAAGCGGCCATGACCCAGACTCCTGCACGCCTGCGTGTCGCGCCCTCGCCCACCGGGGACCCACACGTCGGCACCGCTTACATGTCCCTGTTCAACAAGGCCTACGCGCAGGCCACCGGCGGCCAGTTCGTGCTGCGGATCGAAGACACCGACCGCGCCCGCTACGTCGCAGATTCCGAGCAGCAGATCTTCGACACGCTGCGCTGGCTCGGCCTGCCCTGGGACGAGGGCCCGGACGTCGGCGGGCCGTACGCCCCCTACCGGCAGTCGGAGCGGCTCGACACCTACCGGCCGTTCGTCGAGCAGCTGATCGAGTCCGGCCACGCCTACTACTGCTGGTGCTCGACCGAGCGGCTGGCCCAGTTGCGCGCCGAGCAGCAGGCCGCCAAGGCGTCGGTGACCGGGTACGACCGGCTCTGCCTGGGTAAGACCCGCGACGAGCGGGCCGCGCTGCCCGGCTTCACCGAGACCCCGGTGGTGCGGATGCTGATCCCCGACGACGCGCCATTGTCGTTCACCGATGTGATCCGCGGAGAGGTGAACGCGCCGCGTCCGGACGATCAGGTGATCCTCAAGGCCGACGGCTTCCCGACCTACCACCTGGCGGTGGTGGTCGACGACCATCTGATGGGCATCACCCATGTGGTGCGCGGCGAGGAGTGGATCAGCTCCACGCCGAAGCACATTCTGCTGTACCAGTTCCTCGGGCTGACCCCGCCGGCGTTCGCGCACATGCCGCTGCTGCGCAACACCGACAAGTCGAAGATCTCCAAGCGGAAGAACCCGGCCGCCCGGCTGGTCTGGTTCCGTGAGCAGGGCTACCTGCCCGAGGCGCTGCGCAACTTCCTGCAGCTGCTCGCCTACCCGCCGGTCGGCGAGTCCGAGGTGGCCACCTTCGACGAGTTCGTGGCCGGCTTCGACTGGGCCAAGGTAAGCACCGTCGGGCCGATCTTCGACCTGACCAAGCTGAACTGGCTGAACGGCGAGTACATCCGTGCCCTGGCGCCGGACGAGTTGGCCGCCCGGATCGTCGAGCACCTGGAGTTCACCGGTGAGTGGGCGGACGTCGACCCGGCGAAGGCGGAGCTGCTGCGGCGCGCGACGCCGCTGATCCAGGAGCGGCTCGGGGTGCTCTCCGAGGCGTTGCCGAAGCTGGAGTTCCTGTTCACCGCGGACGCCGACCTGGTGGTCGCCGACGATGCCCGGGCGCAGCTCGGTGAGAATGCAGGCGAGGTGCTGGACGCCTCTCTCGCGGCACTGGAGGCTTTGGAGCCTTTTGCCGCGGACGGGATCCAGGCGGCGTTGCGGGCGGCGCTGGTGGACGGGCTCGGGCTGAAGCCGCGGTTCGCGTTCGGCCCGGTGCGGGTCGGGATCACCGGGTCGCGGGTGTCGCCGCCGCTGTTCGAGTCGATGGAGCTGCTCGGCCGTGAGTCGAGCCTGGCCCGCCTGCGGGCGCTGCGGGCGACGCTATGAGCGTCGTCGCGATCTTCGGTGGGCGCTCCGAGATCGGTTTGGAGATCGCCAACCGGCTGGCTGCCGGGAATCTGGTGGTGCTGGCGTCGCGCCCCGGTGGTGAGCGGCCGGAGGTGCCCGGTGCCGAGCGGGTGCTGCATGTCGATTTCGACGCCGACGACGTCGCCAGCCATGCCGCGGTGGTCGAACGGATTGAGGCCGAGGTGGGCACGATCGACATCGCGGTGCTCACCTTCGGCGTCCTCGGCAACCAGAAGCTGGCCGAGGCCGACGCCGCCGAGGTGGTCCGGATCGTCCACACCGATTTCACGGCGCAGGCGTCTCTGCTGACGGTGCTCGCCGACCGGATGCGGGCCCGGGCCTCAGGCACCCTGGTGGCCTTCTCGTCGGTCGCCGGGCAGCGGGTCCGGCGTCCCAACTACGTCTACGGCTCGGCCAAGGCCGGGCTGGACGGTTTCGCGTCCGGCATGGCGGACGCCCTGCACGGTTCCGGCGTCGACCTGGTGATCGCCCGGCCCGGCTTCGTGATCGGCCGGATGACCGAAGGCATGTCGCCGGCACCGTTCTCGTCCACGCCCGATCAGGTCGCCGAGGCGGTTGTGAAGCGGATCCGCGAGGGTGGTCCGGTCGAGGTCTGGATTCCCTGGCAGCTGCGGGTGTTGTGTTTCGTGGCCCGTTTCGTGCCCCGGGCCATCTGGCGCCGGATGCCGCGATGACCTGTTCGGTCACCTGGGACGAAGCCGGCCTGCCGGCGTGGGGAACCGCGCCGCGGGCGGCGTTCTGGGTGACCGTCGAGCAGAACGGACCCTGGGGTGCGCGGGCGTTCACCCAGTCCCGGCTCGACCCGGCCGTCGGCGCGGCGATCGAGGCCGAGGTGCTGGCCACTGGCGGACGGCCGCTGCTGATCCGGCGTCCGGCCAGTCACGTCGACCGGGGCGATCATCGCCGGCGCCAGGTCTATGTCGCGGGCGGGCTGGCCGGCACACCCTGGCTGCTGGGCGGCACGGTGACCGAACCCGACGAGGTCATGACGTTGCCGTTCGACCGGCTCGCCGACATCGACCCGGACGAGTTGGCCGCCGAGGTCGACTGGCTGGAACGACTGGACGGCGGCGTGCTGCTGGTCTGTGCCAACGCCAAACGTGACCTGTGCTGCGCCTTGCGCGGCCGTCCGATCGCGCTCGACCTGGAGCGACAGAACTCCGGCCGGGTGTGGGAGTGCACCCACACCGGTGGCCACCGCTTCGCACCCACCGGACTGGTGCTGCCGTCCGGCCAGTCGCTGGCCCGGCTGACCCCCGAGGTCGCGCACGCCGCACTGCAGGCCGCCGACGCCGGACGGCTGGCGTCCGAAACCTTCGGGCCCTGGCACGACCGCGGCCGCGGCCACCTCGAACCGGTGCGTGCAGTGGCCGAGGCGTACATTCGCGAACTGACCGGGGAGTGCTCACCCGAGGCCCTGACGACCGCCCCGGCATCGGCCTCGTCCGATGGAGAAGCGGCTCATCGAGAGCCCGCCTCTGCTGGCAGAGACTGCGACCTCGGCGAACTCATCGAGGTCGCCCATCGTGACGGACGCCGTTGGCTGCTGCGGCTGAGCCAGGAGGCGTACGGCGATCTGCCCGAGTCATGCGGCAAGGCGGCGGTTGCGGCCAGGTCGTGGCTGGTCGTGGAGACCCAGGCTCCCTGAGTGCAGGGCCCGGACGGCCGTGGCCACGGTCCTGGAACGGGTGGCAACACCCGACCCCCGGCCTGGAACTGCGGGATCTCGCTACTGCTGGTAGCTCTTGTCGTTGACGCTGAGCACCGTCCATTTGCCGTTCGTGTACTGCAACTTGCTCACCCCGACATTCGAGATACCGGTGGTCGGGGTGTTCAGCGAGTCGGTGAGGTAGCACGAGATCGACAGGCCGCTGGAGACCACCAGAACCCGCTTGTGGTGGTTCCGGGAGGCATCGCGGGCGATCCGGTTCAAGGACGCCGACAGTCGGGCGTTGGCGTCGGAGCAGTCCTCGGCGGGGAGGGCGATCCCGCTCTCGGTCGGCCGCCCGGCGACCGTCTTCAGCGCCGCCATCGTGCCATCCACGCCGTGCTGCGCCATGGCGATGCCCTCCATGGTCTGCCAGCCGCCATTCTGGCCGTCAGCGTCGGCCGGTGCGTTCGGTGCGGCGTCCTCGTCGACGGAGTAGCCCAACTGGTGCAGGATGGCTAGCCACGAGGCGCGTGCCGGACCCCCCTCAAACGTGCCGAAGGCGAGTTCGCGCAAGCCCGCGTCCTGGTGCACCGTCTTTCCCCGGCTGCCCATGCCCTTGAGGATCAATTGGGCGGTCTCCAGGTGCCGTTTCATGTCCGCCGCATAGGCGCTGTCGAGCTTTCCTTCACGCGCGGCGATGTTCTTGCCAACGGTCCTCGGGACGGCCCTGGCGGCATCGTTCACCAGCGGGGAATCGGTCCAGCCCTGGGCCCGCTCCAGCACGTTCAGGATCGTCTGGCCGTGGCGGGTGAGATAGATCGTCACACCGCGGCTGTGGCTCCGGCCGCCATGGGCCAGCGCGGGGAGCGACGCCGGTGCTGGGGCGGCGACGGGAGCAGCGCTCGAAGCCGAGGCCACCGGGCTGCCGGGGATGGTCGCCGCCCCAGTGATGACGACAGCGGCCGCGGCCGAGACGCGGGAAAGGACACTCTTCATGACTTCCTCCTTGCCGTGGGCCGGCGCCGGTGCCGGCCGAACCCGAGACATCCTGCCGAGCCGCTTTTTGTCCTTCAAGGCGCAAAAATCGGCGATGTCGCCGCCCGGCAAGAGGGCTGGCGCGACTGCCGCCGGACTGGCGACGGCAGGTGATCGGGGCAGTGGTTCAACGAGCTCGTCGGCGACGACGGCGGTCAGCCTTGGCTCATCCCCGCCCAGCGACGAGCGAGCAGCTGATCGAAACCGGATGCCATCACCAGACCAGTCGCTCCCAGTGCTGAAGCGAAGCGACCCAAGACCGCCGTCCGGAGCGGGATCCCGTTGTGCATGGGCAGAGCCGAGGCGCGCAGCCCGGTCGTGATCGCGGAGAACAGCGGTTCGCCAGCCTGGGTGAGAGCGCCACCCACGATGATCGCCCGTGGATCGAGCACGTTGCACAGGGTGCCCAGCGCCCTGCCCGCCTCGTAGCCCGCCGTACGGATCAGATCGCCGCAGGCGCGATCGCCGTCTCGCAACAGCTCGAGCGCCTCCGGGAACGAGATCGCCCGGCCATGCGCCTCGGACAGGTGCTCTAGCAGCCGTGGAATACCGATCGATGCTTCGAGGCAACCGCGTCGACCGCAGCGACAGCGCTCCCCGCGGGGGTTGCGGCTGATATGGCCGAACTCGCCGGCGGCGCCGCGCTGGCCGCGCACCACCTGACCGTGCATCACTATGGCGCCGCCGACTCCGGAGTGCAGTTTGAGGAAGATGATCGTGTCCAGATCGGTGGCGGCCCCCCAGAGCTTCTCGGCGTGGGCGGCTAGGTTCGACTCGTTGTCGGCCACCACGGGATAGGGCAGATGGCCCCTAATCAGGTCGAGAAACTGCACTCCCGCCCAGTGCGGCAGGATGCTGGAGTAGGTCAAGGTCATCTCCGTGCGATCCATCGGCCCGGGCAGCGCCAGCCCGACGCCTACGATCGGCCCGGTCTGTTGTTGCTCCAGCTCGGCGATCAACCGAAGCGACGTCTGAATCGCGTCCTCCACCGTGTAGTCCAGCCCGAGGAATGCCTCAGCGGTCCCGAGGATTCGGTGGGCGGGGTCGACGATGGCTGCCAGAACGTGCCGCAGCCCGTAGTAGAGGCCGATCGCGGAGGCGACCTGCGGATTCACCGCGAGTAGTGTCTGTGGGCGTCCGCGCCCGCGGGGCGGGGTGTCCAGTTCGATGGCGATCCGGGCATCCAAGAGCTGACCGATGGCGCGCGAGACGGTCGACCTGCCGACGCCGATCTCCTCGGTCAGCCGTCGTCGATCGATCGGGCCGAGGCGAGCGAGCAGGTCGACGATGTTCTTTGTCATTCGCGAGTCGACGCTGACCAGCTCCAGATCGCGTGGCCCGAGATACACCGGATGATCCATTGGCCCTCGCATTCTGTCGTTGTTCGGACAATATTGCGGACGCCTTCGGCCGCGCAAGGGTGGCTCGTCGGAGGCCTGGCCCGCGCCGCCGCTGACAGACGAACAGGTCGCCGGGTGCCTCGAAAGCCCTGCATTTATGTTGCTTGACGGACAATATTTGCCTTGGGATGTTGCTCTGGATGCGCCAGTCGGCGGTCCGTCCAGCGAGGCGGACCCCGGGCATCGATCAACAGACATTCACCCAATGGAGGGAGACGGCTCATGGCGGATGAGCACGGAAAACTGTCCGGGAAGATTCTCGGCATCTCGGCGGCGGCCGCAGTCGGAGGCTTCCTGTTCGGCTTCGACACCGCTGTCATCAACGGCGCGGTCGACGCGCTGAGCGGCACCAAGGCGGGCTTCGACCTCACCCCGACACTGACCGGCATCGCGGTCTCGTCCGCATTGCTCGGCTGCACCCTTGGTGCCATGTTCGCCGGGCGGGCGGCGGACAAGTTCGGCCGGATCAAGGTCATGGTGGTCGCCGCCATTCTGTTCGCGCTGTCCTCGGTCCTCTCGGGGTTCGCTTTTGGTGTCTGGGACCTGATCCTGTGGCGTGTGGTCGCGGGTCTCGGTGTGGGCATCGCCTCAGTGGTCGTCCCGGCCTACATCGCGGAGGTGTCGCCGTCCTCGGCGCGCGGTCGCCTTGGATCGCTGCAGCAGCTGGCGATCGCTTTCGGCATCTTCGGCGCCTTCCTGTCCAATCTCGCCCTGGCCTCGGCTGCCGGGACGCCGGAGGATCCGCTCTGGTTCGGAGCGGCGGCCTGGCGGTGGATGCTGGTGGCCGGCGTGGTGCCCTCCATCGCCTACGGCGTGATGGCGCTCCGACTGCCTGAATCGCCGCGCTATCTGGTGACCGTCGGACGAGTGGATGAGGCCCAGCGGATCCTGGCCGAGAATGTGGGCGACCCGGAACCGGCGGAAACGGTGCGCGAGATCCGGGCGTCGCTCAATCACGACCATCAGCCGCGATTCGCCGACCTGCGCAGTGCGACCGGAGGACTGAAGCCGGTGGTGTGGGTGGGCATCCTCATCGCGCTGTTCCAGCAGACGACGGGCATCAACATCATCCTGTACTACGGCTCGACGCTGTGGAGCCTGGTCGGTTTCAGCGGCGGTCTGTCGTTGGCGATTCCGGTCGGCACGTCGATTCTCGGCATCGTCATGACGCTGGTCGCCATCGCGGTCGTCGACAAGGCGGGGCGCCGTCCGCTGCTGCTGATCGGTTCCGCCGGCATGGCCATCAGCCTGGCCCTGGTGGCGGTCGCTTTCGCCAACGGCACGCCGGCCGCGGACGGCAGCAGTCATCTGCCGTTCGGTTGGGCGATGACCGGCCTGATCGCGGCACACACGTTCTACATCTTCTTCTGCGCCACCTGGGGACCGGTGATGTGGGTGATGCTGGGCGAGATCTTCCCGAACCAGATCCGGGGCGCCGGCATGGCGCTGGCGACCGGGGTCAATTGGATCGCGAACTTCCTGGTCGCCTTCACGTTTCCGATCTTCATCGCCGGGATCGGCCTGAGCACCACCTACGCGCTGTACGCGATTCTGACCGCGCTGTCGTTCTTCTTCGTCCTCAGGCGGGTACCCGAGACCAAGGGCCGCAAGCTCGAGGACATGACCGAAGATGCCAGCCCGCGGTGAAGGTGGCACCACGATGAACGAGCGTCAGACGGCCGTTCGGACGACGCACGGTGACGTGCGGGGTCTCGCCAGGGAGGGCTCCATCGCCTTCTACGGGATCCCGTACGCCACGGCGCCAGTCGGGGGTCGTGCCTTCTCGCAGCCTGAGCCGCCCCAGAATTGGACTGGGGTTCGCGATGCCACCGCACCTGGGCCGACCGCCCAGGTCACTGGTTTCGATGGGGGGACCATTCCCGAGCCGTCGGTCCCCGGGGACGACATCCTCACCGTGAACGTGTTCACCCCGGAGCCGTCCCGGGCCGCCGCTCTGCCGGTGCTGGTGTGGTTCCACGGCGGCGCCTTCATAGCGGGCTCTCCGGTCAGCCCCTGGTACGACGGGGCGGCGTTCAACCGCGAGGGAATCGTGGTGGTCTCGGTCGGATACCGTCTGGGGATCACCGGCTTCGCGGCTGTCGAGGGTGCGTCGCCCAACCGTGGCGTCTCGGACTGGCTGGCGGCACTGCGCTGGGTGCACGACAACATCGCCGATTTCGGTGGAGATCCGGGACGGGTCACGATCGCGGGACAGTCCGCCGGCGGCAGCGCCGTCCTGACCATGCTCGCGATCGAGGACGCCCGATCCCTGGTGAGCCAGGCGATCGCCTGCTCACCGGTGTTCACCCAGATGACTCCGGCGGGCGCCGATCGGGCGATGGTCGAGATCGGCCGGTTGCTCGACCTGCCCGGTACCGCGAGCTCCCTGTCCGAGGTGCCCCGGACGCGCCTGGACGAGGTGGTCTGGGAGATGCACAACACCTTCGGAAAGGCGCCGGAGGCGGCCAGGCCGCACACCGACCCGCTGTCCTTGGTGCTTCAGATTCTGACGTCGCTGGAGTTGTCACCGACGTTGGACGGCTCCCTGGTGCAGCGGTCGGTAGCAGAAGGGGTGCTGCAGGGCGCGGCCGGCGATGTGCCCTTGCTGATCGGCTCCACCGCCGCGGAGTTCAACGCGCTGGTCCCGGAAGGAGTGGGCTTTCCAGTCGGCCGCGAAGTGCTCGCGCTCGAGACGTTCGGCATCGGCTGGGGCACGGCCACTCGCTACCTCAAGGAGCGATCAGACCTGACCGGATCGGAGTTGGTCGGCCAGTTGCTGACCGATCTGATGATCCGAGGTCCGGTCGCCTTCCTGGCGGAGCGGCGTGAGGCCACCTGGGTCTACGACTTCCAGTGGAAGGGGCGAGGTGAGCTCGACCCCGGCCGGGCATTCCACTGCCTCGACTTGCCGTTCGCCTGGAACACGATCGCGACCGCGGGTGCCGTCCGGGCGGCCGGGGATGCCCCGGAGGCGCTGGCCTCCGAGGTCCATGGCGCTTGGGTGCGGTTCATCAAGACCGGTGACCCGGGATGGGCCGCACATAGCGAGAGACGGGTGGTCCGCTGCTTTGACGAGCCGAGTCGGGATGTGGCGAACGGCTACGCCGCCGAGCGACTGGTGGGCCGTGCCGCCGTCGATCTGGGGCTGGTGGGGGAGCGAGGCGACGACCTCGCACCCGCGTGACTCGACGGATCCCCGCACGACCGGTGGCGGTGGAGGAAGCCTGCCGGCTCCTCCGCCGCCACCGGCGCTTCCGGATCAGGTGGGTGCCAAGAAGGCGCGGACCGCAGCCATGAAGGCGGCCGGTGTGTCCTTACGGATGTTGTGTCCTGCGGACGGGTGGTGGCTATGAGTGAGGCGGTCGGCTAGTGCCCTCCGCGCCTGGTGCACCATCGCGATGGTGACGATCGCGTCGGCGTCCGGGTTGCCGGTGAGTAGGAGCACCGGGCCGCTGTACCTGTCCCAGGCCGCCGGGCCGGTGTCCGCCACCCAGTCCTGGTTCATGCGCAGGATCGTGGTGTCGACGTCGATCTTGGCCTCGAGCCAGCCGCACAGATCGCGTTCATCCCAGGCCGGGTGCTGTGCCCGACCCTCGCTGAGGATCTTCCGGGCCGGCCATGCTTCGAGTTGGGCGGCACGGTCGCACAGGAATCCGGGAGGCGCGTCCGGTTGATCGTCGCTCACCCCCCAGGCGGGATCCTCCAGAGTGAGGGAGTGCACCAGTTCGGGGCGGGATTGCGCGATCTGGTGGGCGACCAGCCCGCCCAGGGAATGCCCGATCAGGTCGAAGGTTCGCACGCCGAGGCGGCCGAGGGTCTCGACGACCGCGCTCGCGAGTCTGGTGAGACCGAAGTCCCTATCGATTAGCGGCGATGTGCCGTGCCCGGGAAGATCGACGGCGATCACCTGGCGGTCGTCCTCGGTGAGTTCTTCCATCACCCGGATCCAGCAGGCCGCCGAGTCGAAGATGCCGTGGATGAGCACCACCGGACGGCGTTCGCTGCGTCCGGCCCGGAGTGCGGCCAGCGGGCCGGCCGGGAGGCGGGTGATGTCGATCATCGAGCGACTCCTTGCGATGTCAGCGCTGCCCTGCGGCAGCTGAATCCTGAACTTACATCATATGAATCGACGGCTCCTAGTGCACGCGACAGCGCGTGCATGGTCACGCACGCCCACCGAGGGCCTTTTTAAGCCGTCCGTGGTTGACAAACATCGTATGTAAAATCATCATAAACCCTACGAATGCGAGTTCATCTAAGGAGCCCTCGGCATGCACGCACTGCAACTCCTTCCCCTGGCTGGCGAGGTCGGGTCGACCCAACTGGTCATCGCGGCGCTGGTCGGCGTCGCGTCGATCATCCTGCTGATCACCGTGGCCAAGCTGAACCCGTTCCTGTCGCTGATGGCGGGGTCGGCCATCGTGGCCGCGATCGCGGGCGTGGGCGTGAATGAGCTCTTCAAGAGCTTCGTCACGGGCTTCGGCTCGACTCTGGGCGGGGTGGGCATCCTGATCGGTCTCGGCGCACTGGTCGGCAAGCTGTTGGTGGACAGCGAGGGTGCGAACGCTGTGGTCGACAAGATCCTCGGCTCCGCCCCGCTCGCGCTGGTGCCCTGGGCCGTCACGCTGATCGCCTTCATCGTCGGCATCCCGATGTTCTTCGAGATCGGGCTGGTGCTGCTGATGCCGATCATCGTGTTGACGGCACGAAGGGGAAAGCTTCCGATCATGCTGATCGGCATCCCGGTCCTGGCCGCGCTCGGGCAGATGCACGCCCTGATGCCGCCGCACCCCGGACCGCTGGCGGTGATCGACGCCCTGCACGCCGACCTGGGTTTGACCATGCTGATCGGCTTCGCCCTCGCGATTCCGGTGATCATCGTGGCCGGACCGCTCTTCGCGCCGATCGCGGCCCGATGGGTGCCGGCGATGGCGCCCGAGCAGGGTGCGGTGGCGACGACGCAGAACACTACCTATCGGCGTCCGTCGTTCGGCGTGACCCTGGCCACCATCCTCCTGCCGGTCGTACTGATGCTGGCCCGGACGGTTAGCGAACTGACGCTGCCCGCGGGGTCTCCCGTGCGGACCGCGTTGGAGTTCGTGGGCACGCCGGTCGTCGCCCTCTTCATCACCGCGCTGATGTCGCTGATCACCCTGGGTGTGCGGACCGGGCGGAGCATGTCCGAGGTGGGCGTGAGCGTGTCGGCGTCGTTCGGTCCGGTGGCCGGCATCCTGCTCATCGTCGGTGCCGGAGGCGGCTTCAAGCAGACCCTGGTCGATCTGGGCGTGGGGAAGGTCGTCGCCGAAGCGACCTCTGCACTGTCGCTCAGCCCGCTGCTGGTGGCCTTCGTTCTGGCGGCGCTGGTGCGGATCGCCACCGGCTCAGCGACGGTGGCCGCGCTCACGGCCGCAGGGCTCGCACTGCCACTCGCCGAGGGATTGTCGCCGGTCCAGGTGGCGATGCTCGTCCTGGCCGTCGGTCTCGGATCCGGAGTGCTGTCGCATGTCAACGATGCGGGCTTCTGGTTGATCAAGGAGTTCTTCGGTCTGACCGTCGTCGAGACGTTCAAGACCTGGACCGTGTTGACGATCATCGCGCCGCTGGTGGGCATGGTGCTGCTGTTCGGCGTGTGGTCGTTCGTCTCTTGACGAGGCGCTGACCAAGATTGGGATGGGCCGCCGAGCCCGCGTACGGCTGGCTAGCCGCTCACCGGGCCGGTGCCGTACCGGCGCGGATTCTGCCTGGCGATCTCGCCGACCACATCGGTCAGAATCTCGCGCATCACCGACTGGGCGCACACCGGGTCGCGACGCATGATCGACTCGGCAACGGCTTGATGGAGCTCGAAGGAATGCACGACCGGGTGGGGAAGCACGCCGTGTTTGGCGCGTCCGCGCAGTGCGGCCGACACCGAGTCGGCGTGGGCGGAGAAGAGTTCGTTGTCGGCGGCGTGAAGGATCAACGTGTGGAACTCGACGTCGATCGAGACGAACCGGTCCATGTCGTCGCGCACGCCGGCCTCATAGAGCTCGTTGGCCAGATCGACGAGTTTCTCCGCCTGGGTGGCGCTTCGTCGCTGCGCAGCCAGCGCCGCGGCAACGGGTTCCAGGGCGAGCCGTAGCTCGGTCAGCGCTGTCAGCTGGCCGCGCATGGAGCCGGAGTCGATGCGCCAGCCGATCACCTTGGGATGGAAGACCGACCAGCGGGCCAAAGGCAACACCTCGCTGCCGACCCGGCGCCGGCTGTCGACCATGCCGAGTGACTGCAACTCGCGGACAGCCTCGCGGATCACCGTTCGCGACACCCCGTACTGGGTGGCCAACTCATCAAGCGTCATCGTTGAACCTGTGGCCAAGTCGCCGCGCGCGATACGGGCGCCGAGATCGTCCACGACGGACGCGTGGAGGGACGTCTTCGGCGCCGAATCGGCGTCACCCATTGGTCCCTCCTCATGGCCGGCTCTGACAAGGGCCATCATTCCACGTCGCCCGAGGCGGACCGTTGCCGACGCAGGTTGATCGATTCCGGCTCTTCGGAACCCGGATCTACGGCGGCTGACGCTTAGGGATGCGCTGACTCATTGTTGGTGGAGCTTGTCGAGACCTTGTGTGCAACGGGTTTCGGCTAGCTCAACCGGCGAACCGCCGCATTGATCAGCGTTTTCCTCAACGGTCGATGCCGAGATCCCGCGCTTCGCGGGCTACGTCGGCGCGGAAGTCGGCCAGTTGACGGTCCGTCTCGGCGGTGCTCAGCCCCAGCTCGGCGACCAGTAGCTCGCCGGCCTGGGGGGCGGCTGCCGCGGCGTGCAGGAAGCGGACGGGGATGCGCCGGGTGAGGATGTCGGAGACGGTGCGGGCCATCTCGTGCCTGATCGCGAACACCACTTCGGCCCAAAGGTAGGGCAGTTCGGGGGCGATCGGTTCGGCTCCTGAGCGTTGGCTGAGCCACACCGAAGCCAATAAATATCGGTCGCGGAATCACTGGAACAGGCAGATTCCGGCGAGTATGCTCGCCACGGCGCCGAGAGGTGCCCGCCGGCACCGGACAGGTGTGTATTCCGCGCGAGGGAGGTGATGGTCGTGAGTTGCGATTCCGCCAGTACCCACTTATCGAACCATCTGATCCCTGGCCGCGCCGCTGGCTGATTCTCGCTCTGCGCGGCCTCCTTTCGCGACCTGAAGGAGACCGCGATGGCGATGCTGCGCTCCTCCACCTTCACCGGCCAAGAGGCTGCGCTGCGCACCCGCAGCCAGTTCGCTGCGGATGCCCTGGTGCTGGCCGCGGTGGCCGTCCTGTTCTGGCTGCTGATCCGGCTGTCCCACGGGTTCACGGCCCCGTTCAACCCGGCGTCAGCGCCGTCCAGTGTCTCGACGGATCCGGCGAACCTGCCCTACTATGCGGCCCGCTCGCTGCTGCGGATGTTCGTCGCGCTGATCGTCTCAACCATTTTCACCTTCATCTACGCCACCGCCGCGGCCCGGCTGCGTCGCACCGAGAAGATCCTGGTGCCGCTCCTCGACATCTTGCAGTCGGTTCCGGTGCTCGGTTTCCTTTCGGTCACGTTGTCGGTGTGGCTGATGCTGTTCCCGCACTCCGAACTCGGCGTGGAATGCGCCTCGGTGTTCGCGATCTTCACCAGCCAGGTGTGGAATATGACGTTCGCGTTCTATCAATCGCTGGTCACCCAGCCGCGTGATCTGGACGAGGCGGCGCGGCTATTGCGGCTGACGAAATGGCAGCGGTTCTGGCGCGTGGATGTGCCTTACGGAATGCTGCCGCTGGTCTGGAACGGAATGATGAGCTTCGGCGGCGGCTGGTTCTTCCTGATCGCGTCCGAGGTGATCAGCGTCAACAACCAGGTGTATGCGCTGCCGGGCATCGGGTCCTATGTGGCGGCCGCCTCCCAGCAGGAGCAGATCGGGCGCATGCTGCTGGCGATCGCGGTGATGATCGTGATGGTCATCGGGGTGAACTTCCTGTTCTGGCGGCCGCTCACCGCTTGGGCGGAGCGGTTCCGCACCGGTGACACCGCCAACGCCGAGCAGCAGCGCAGCTTGGTGCTGAATCTGCTCCGTCGCTCGACGCTGCCCCGGATGGCCGGACGGCTGCTGCGTCCGGTCGGTGCCGGCCTCGATCGCACGATGCGGGTCTTCGGTCTGGCCGACCGCCCGCTGCGCTGGAACCAGGGTCGCCGGCGCCTCGGTGACATCGTCTTCGTCGTGGTGGTGACCCTGCTGATCGGGTGGGGGCTGCTGCAGATGCTCGGCTACGTCAACGAGCAGACCGGGCTGGGACAGTTCGGGGTCGCGGCGGGTCTCGGGCTGATCACCTTCGCCCGGGTCGTGGTGCTGCTGATCGTCGGCACCCTGGTGTGGGTACCGATCGGGGTCTGGATCGGCCTCAACCCGCGGGTGACCCGCTTCGCGCAGCCCATCGTCCAGGTGCTGGCCAGCTTTCCGGCGAACTTCCTGTTCCCGTTCATGACGCTGGCCCTGATCCGGACCGGGATCAGTCTCGACATCGGCGGGGTGCTGCTGATGGCGCTGGGCGCCCAGTGGTACATCCTGTTCAACGTGATCGCGGGCGCCTCGGCGATTCCCAACGACCTGCGCGAGGCCGCCGCGATCCTGCGGCTGAGCCGGCTGCAGACCTGGCGGACGCTGTACGCCCCGGCCGTTTTCGCCTCGTGGGTGACCGGCGGCATCACTGCGGCCGGCGGCGCCTGGAACGCGTCCATCGTCGCCGAGATCGTGTCCTACGGGAACACCACGCTGGTGGCGCACGGGCTCGGTTCCTACATCGCCGAGGCGACCGCCGACGGCGACTTCGCCCGCACCCTGGTCGGAGTGACCGTGATGAGTGTCTTCGTCGTCGGGCTGAACCGGCTGTTCTGGCGACGCCTGTACGACTTCGCCGAACGCCGGCTGTCCCTCACCTGACCGATATTCCCCACCTGACCGCCGAGAGGACGTGACTCCGATGACCCTCACCAGCCACAACGACACCCAAGCCCGCACCGCCCTGATCGAGGCCGAGCACATCTCGAAGTCCTTCTCGTCGGCGGACGGTTCCACGCTGCACGTTCTGGACGACGTGTCGATCGACCTGCACGCCGGTGAAGTGGTCGCGCTGCTCGGCCGCTCGGGATCGGGGAAATCGACGCTGCTGCGCACGCTCGCCGGGTTGATCGCCCCGACCAGCGGTGAGGTGCGGTACCGGGGAAGACCGCTCAACGGCGCCAACCCGGGGGCGGCGATGGTGTTCCAGTCGTTCGCCCTGATGCCGTGGCTGACCGTGCAGGACAACGTCGAACTCGGGCTGCGCGCGGCCGGCGTCCCCCGGCAGGAGCGCCGCGAGCGGGCACTGGCCGCCATCGACGGCATCGGCCTGGACGGCTTCGAAACCGCCTACCCGCGGGAACTCTCCGGCGGCATGCGCCAGCGGGTCGGGTTCGCTCGGGCGCTGGTGCTGCGTCCGGACGTGCTGATGATGGACGAGCCGTTCTCGGCCCTCGATGTGCTGACCAGCGAGAACCTGCGCGCCGAGTTGATCGGCCTGTGGGCGCAGCCGGCGTTTCCCACCCGGTGCATCTGCATCGTCACCCACAACATCGAAGAGGCCGTGCTGCTGGCAGACCGGGTGTTGCTGCTCGGCGCCAACCCCGGTCACCTCCGCGCCGAGGTGCCCGTCGACCTGCCGCGGCCGCGCGATCGTCGCAGTCCCGCCTTCGAGGCGATCGTCGACCGGCTCTACGCCGCTCTGACCGGACGCGACGAGCAGTCCGCGGCGGAGCGCGCTCCGGTGCCCGGACCGCTGACCCATCCGCTGCCCGCAGCCACCGTCGGGGGACTGGCCGGCTTGGTGCAGATCGTGCACACCCACGGTGGGCGCGCCGATCTGCCCGACCTGGCCGATGAACTGTCGTTCGAAGTGGACGATCTGCTCCCGTTGGTGGATGCCGCCCGGATGCTCGGACTCCTTGAAGTAGACGGCGCTTGGGCCTTGCTGACTGAGGCCGGCCGGGCCTGGCACGCCGCCGACATCCTGCGCTCCAAGGAGTTGTTCGCGGGAATGGTGGTCGCCCACGCGCCGCTGGTTCGGACCATCGTCCGGGCGCTGCAGAACAGTGAGGACGGCACGCTGCGTGACGACTTCTTCCGCGATCTGCTGCGGCGCGGGTACGGACCCGACGACATCGAGAAGCAACTCGACATCGCCATCGATTGGGGTCGTTACGGCGAGCTTTTCGACTACGACGCCGACAGCGGCGAGTTGATGCTCGCCGAGGTCAGTCAGGAACAGTCTGGCTAGCCGCTGCGAGTTCGGCGGTCTCGCGGGCGACGTCGGCACGGAAGGCTGCGACCTGGCGGTCGATCTCGGCGGGGGACAGGCCGAGTTCGGCGACCAGTAGCTCACCGACCCGGGGGGCGGCTTGGGCGGCTGCGGCGGCGTGCAGGAAGCGGGCGGGGATGCGCCGGGTGAGGATGTCGGAGACGGTGCGGGCCATCTCGTGCCTGATCGCGAACACCACCTCGGCCCACAGGTAGGGCAGTTCGGGGGCGATCGGTTCGGCCAGAGCCGGGTCGGCCAGCGCGATGTCCTCGACGAACCGAGCCTCGGTGCCGTACCGGCCGGAGAGGTGCGCGAACCGCCCGCCGGTGGCCTCCACCGCCTCGGCGTCGAAACCGGCGCCGCCGACGATCGGGGCGTGCGTCGTCCGGCAGCGCTGCTTCACCTCGAGCAGGTCGCAGACCTTGTCAACCGCCTGTTCGGCCATCGACCGGGACACCGTCAGCTTGCCGCCGGCGACGGTGACCATGCCGTCGGCGACGGTGATCTCATGCTCGCGGCTGAGTTCGGCGGTGTCGCCCTTGCCGGTGTCGATCAGCGGACGCAGCCCGGCCCAGGTGCCGGTCACGTCGTCCATGGTGAGGTTGGTGGTGAGGGTCTCGTTCAGCGATTCGAGTAGCAGTTCCGCCTCTTGCCGGTTGCAGCGGACGTCGTCCGGGTCGCCGTCGTAGGGGGTGTCGGTGGTGCCGATGTAGCAGTAGTCGCCCCAGCGGACGACGAACGCCCGGCCGCCCTTGCCGCGCAGCCCGCCCAGCATCGGGAAGACCAGGGTGGACTGGCTGCGCACCTTCTCCCACGGCACCACGACATGGACGCCCTTGGCCGGCCGGATCCGGCTGTGATGAGTGGGTTCGCTCAGGGTGCTGACACCGTCGCTCCAGACGCCGGCCGCGTTGACCACGACCCGGGTCTGGACGGTTCGCTCGGCCGTCCTGCCGTCGGGATCGGTGACGATCAGGTGGGCGGTGCGCGGTCGTCCGGGCCGGAACGGGTCCAGCTCGGCCAGCCGGCAGTAGTTGGCCAGCATCGCGCCGTGCAGGGCGGCGGTGCGGGCCACCGAAACCGTGAGCCGGGCGTCGTCGGTGCGGGTGTCGAAGTAGAGCAGCCCGCCGGTCAACCCCTCCGGTCGCAGGGTGGGGCAGTGGGTCAGGGTCTCGGCGGCGCCCATCCGGCGGTGCAGCTTGCCGATCCGCCAGCCGCCGACCGCGTCGTAGGCGACCAGCAGTGCGCGGAACGCCTGCGCCATCCGCGGCCCGAACACCGCCGATTCGCGATAGATGGGAAACAGGAACGGCAGCCGGCTGACCAGATGCGGTGCGCGCTCGTACAGCCGCTGCCGCTCCAGCAAGGAGTGGTAGACGATCCGGAACTCGCGCTGCTCGATGTAACGCAGGCCGCCGTGGATCATCTTCGACGAAGCGGACGAGGTGCCGCAGGCGAAATCGCCGCGCTCCACCAGGCCCACCCGCAGGCCACGCAGCGCGGCGTCCAGGGCGACGCTGACCCCGGTGATGCCGCCACCGACGACCAACACGTCCAGCGGTGCCGCGGTCATCGCCTCCAAAGCGGTGTCTCGGTCGAACGCCACCGGGGCGGTCTGGTTGGCGACGACGTCACGTGCCCGCATCTGCTCCTCCTGCATCTCCGCGCACGGACCAGCGGGTCCGCGCCGACCGGACCATGATGCGCCGCCGCCGGTGACGGGGGCAGCTGAGTGACACGGCATGTCATCGGGGGTTGTCCGTCCCGGGACGGCTGCAAAGAATGGCCTCATGGCGCCGGAGGAACGCATACCGACCGTGCTCCGGCATGCCTTCACGATCCTGACCGCGGTGGGCGAGGCCGGGCCGTCCGGTGCGGACGCCACCGAGTTGCACATCCAGACCGGGCTGAACATTCGCACCGTCTATCGCCATCTCGCCTCGCTGCGCACCCTCGGCATGATCGCCGGCGCCGGGGACGGCACCCGCTACCGGCTCGGACCGACCATCGCCGGGTTGGCGCAGAACGCGTCCGATCAGCGTGAATTCCTGCGCAAGGCGCGATTGTTCGCCGAAGAACTGGGGGAGCGCACCCAGGAGCCGGTGCATGTCACCGTCTACGACCAGGGCACCGCCGTCACGGTTGCCACCGCCACCCGGGAGGCGATCATCCGGCAGAAGTCGCCGCCGATCGTGGTCGGTTCGCGACGTCCGGCGCATGCCAGTGCCAGCGGCAAGATCTTCCTGGCCGCGAACCCGTCGGCGTTCCAGGCCTATGCGGTGCGTCCGTTGGAGCGGTTCACCCAGTACACGATCACTGACCTGCACGCGCTGGAGGCCGAATGCCTGGCCGTCCGCGCCCAGGGCTGGTCGGAGGATCGGCAGGAGTTCATGCTCGGCGTCACCTGTATTGCCGTGCCCGTGTACGGCATGAAGGGACGCGCGGTCGGCGCCCTGGTGGTGTCGACCAAGTACCCCCGGCTGACCACCACGCAGCGCAACGGGTTGCTGCAAGCGCTGCAGCCGGCCGCGCAGGAATTCACCACGGCGATCGGTGGCTCGGCTCCCTGAGCTGGTTGAACTCGGCGAACAGGCGGTCCACCAGGCCGTCGGTCCACAGGCCGAGGAAGCCGAGGAAGTCGGCGACCGACAACCGGCGGCGCATCAGCCGAGCGTGGGCGAAGGCCCAGCGGACCTCGTCCGGGGTCAGCCCGGGCGGGACGTCGGCGAAGTCGAGCGGATGCCCCGTCGCGGCCAGCGCCCGCAGGTAGCGTTCCGGGTCGGCGGCGAGCTCGGCCAGCTCGGGCTTGCGGCGCTCCCAGTCGCGCAGCAGCGCCAAGACCTCGGTGCTGTGTTCGGTCCAGGACTGGCATTTCGCGGCGTAGTCGGCCCAGCATTCGGCGGCCATCGCGCCGCTCGGATCGAGCTCGTTGAAGACCCGCTCGACCTGCTCGCGGGCCTGCTGCTGATCCACCGCGGGCAGCCCGTCGACGAACGGACGCGGGTCGAACTCGGTCAGCAGGTACCGGTAGGCGAGCAGTACCAGCGCGGTGGCCAGCCCGCACTGTTCGCCGTGGTTGCCGATCGGACGTCCGTTGTGGTCGGCGGCCATGTCGAGCATGTGGCTGGTGACATGCTCCAGCCCGGACGCCGGCGCAGACTCCCCGGCGAAGCTCATCGCGAAGCCTGCGGCGGCCAGGTTGGTCGCCATCGCACCGGCGGTCGCAGTCCCACCCGCGGTGAACGACGGCTCACTGTCCAGGAAGCCGGTCAGGCCGGGCAGGAATACCGCCCGGGACAGTGGCTCCCAGTTGCCCATGCCGCACCAGTTCGCCAGCCGGTAGTCGGCCAGCGAGCAGCAGCCCACCGCCGCGTCACCGATGCCGCCGAGCGCGTAGTCAGCCGGGGTATCGGCCAGCGTGCGGGTGTCCAGCACCAGCCGATCGGGCAGCCGCGACGGCACCGTGCGCTTCACGCCGTTGGTGGTCACCACGGCCAGTTGCGAGGTGTACGCACCCACCGAGTTGGCGGTCGCCACCGCGACATGGAACATCTGCAATCCGGGCTGCTGCTGCTCGATGCCGAACACCGCATGCTTGGCCAGATCGGTGATCGTGCCCGACCCGACCGACACCACGGTGTCGGCGGGCCTGAGCTGAGCGCGCAGCTCCTCGACATGCTCGGTAGTGGTGTGCAGATCATGCGGATCGGACAGCACGATCGTGCGCACCTCCAACCCGGCCTCGGTCAGCAGGTCGACGACCAGGCTCTTCAGATCGGCACCGGCGCGCCGCATCGGCTGATCGTCGACCACCACGGCGACCGAGACGGGACGACCCCGCAACGACGCGATCGCCGGCAGCTCGAGCAGCACGTTCGGGCCGAGGTGGAGAGCCTCCATGGACAGGTTGCGGTCCCGTCCGGAGACCCGGCTGGCCTGTAGATAGAAGCCAGCCAGGTCGTCCGGGTCGAGATCGATCAGCTCGGGTGCGCGGAGGGGTTCGGGCATCGCCGTCACCGCACCCCCGCCAGATCGGCCCGCCGCCAACCCAGGGCCCGCTGGACGGCGTCCGCCCAGGCGGTGCGGCGCAGCTTCTGCTCGGCCTCGCTCATCTGCGGATGGAAGACCTGACCCAGTTCCTTGGTGGCGTCCGCCTCTTCCGGGCTGGCCCAGACGCCGGTCGCCACGCCCGCCAGCCAGGCTGCGCCGCGGGCGGTGATGAACTCGGCCTGCGCGGCCCGCATCACCGGCACTTGCATCAGGTCGGCCTGCGCCTGCAGCAGGGCGTCCGAGCGGCCCAGACCGCCGTCCACCGCGATGATCGTCGGCGACACCCCGGACGCCTCGCTCATCGCGCCGAGCAGGTCTGCGATGGTGTGCGCGATGCCGTCCAGGGTGGCCCTCACGACGTCGGCCTTGGTGGTGCCACGGTTCAGGCCGACCAGCATGCCGCGGGCGTTGCCGTCCCAGTAGGGCGCGGCGAAACCGGCCAGGGCGGGCACGCAGACCACACCCGAGTTCGGGTCGGCGGCGGCGTAGGTGGCGTCGATGACGCTGGCCTTGTCGAGCACGCCGATGCCGTCGACCAGCCAGTCCACGCCGCTGCCGGTGACGAACGAGCCGCCCTCGAACAGGTAGGTGGTGGTGTCACCGATCCGCCAGGCCACCCGGCAGTCCAGGCCGCCGCCGGGCACCCGGGCCTCGGTGCCGATGTTGAAGTCGAGGAAGCTGCCGGTGCCGTGGGTGCACTTCACCGCACCCTCACTGAAGCCGCCCTGCCCGTACAGCGCGGACTGCTGGTCGCCGACGATGCCGGTGATCGGCAGTTCGGCACCGATCAGGTCGGCCCGGGTGACGCCGAAGTCGCCGTCCTCGGAGATGATTTCGGGCAGCAGCCCGACCGGGACGCCGAGTTCGTCCAGGAACTCCTGCCACCACACGTGTGCGGTCAGTTCCATGCCGCCCGACGAGCCGGCACAGGACGCCGAGGTGACGAAACGGCCGCCGTCCGGACCGCCGGTGAGCTTCCAGATCAGCCACGAGTCGGGGGTGCCGCCGTACAGCTCGCCCGCCTCGGCCCGGCGGCGCAGCTCCGGGTCGTTGCGCAGGATCCAGCTCAGATGCAGTGGCACGTTGGCGGCGCCGAAGGACAGACCGGTGGTCTGGGTGAACCTCTCACCCCAGGCCGGGCGCAGCTCGTCCACCATGTCGGCGCAGCAGGTGTCCTGCCAGCTGAAGATCGGCGCCACCGGTTCGCCGGTCGTCCGGTCCCACAGCACGGTGGTGGTGCGCTGGGCGGCCATGCCGAGCGCGGCGATCCGGCGTCCGTCGCGCTGGGCCTCGGCGATCACGTCGCGCAGCGCCGCCTGCGACTTCTGCCAGATCTCGTTGGCGTCCTGCTCGACGGCACCGGACGGCTTGGTCTGGATGTCGAGCGGCTCGCCCTTGCTGGCCAGCACCTTGCTCGCCGCATCGAACAGCACCGCACGGGTGCTCGTGGTGCCCTCGTCGAGAACCAGCACCGTCGGATCGTTGTCGCTCACCATTAGTTCCTCCCGCTCCTTTGCGTGTCGCCGGACGCCGTGGCCGGCGTGATCGGGCCGGCCCGTTCCTGCGCTGACGCGACGGACGCCGACCCCTCGGCTTGTTCCTGCATGCTCGCCAGCGGTCGATTCCAGGGTCAAGGAGTGTGACGTCCGGCGTCACTGGTCTTGAGCGCCGACGCCGGGCGGCGGCAGGGTCGATCCCGGAACCTCACCGGCACCCTTCCCAACCCGGAACCAGGAGCAACGATGGAACACCTCACCCAGATCCCCTCGGACGCGCTCGCACAGCTGCGCGATGCGGTCGGCGAGCAGGCGGTCAGCACCGACGCCGGGCAGATCCGCGAACTCTCCAAGGACAGCTCGGTGCGCAGCAAGAAGGCCGAAGCGGCGGACCGGCCGCTCGCCGCGGCGCAGGTCGTGTTCACGCCGCGCTCCACCGAGCAGGTGTCGGCGGTGCTGTCCTGGGCGAGTACCCATGGCGTCCCGGTGGTGGCGCGCGGCCTGGGCAGCGGTGTGGTGGGCAGCGGGCTACCGGTGCGCGGGGGGGTGCTGCTCGACCTGGCCGAGCTGACCGAGGTGGGCGAGGTGGACGTGGTGAACCGCACCGTCACCGTCGGCGCCGGGATCAACCTCGGTGACCTGGACACCCAACTGCGCGAGCAGGGGCTGTCGGTCGGTCACTACCCGCAGTCGCTGTACCTGGCGTCGGTCGGCGGTTGTGTGGCGATGCGCGGCTCGGGCACCTTCTCGTCCCTCTACGGCAACATCGAGGACCGGGTGGGTGAGCTCGAGATCGTGCTGCCGACCGGTGTGGTGGTGCAGACCCGTTCGCTGCCCCGGGCGTCCACCGGGCCTGATCTGCGGCAGCTCGGCATCGGCTCCGAAGGCATGTTCGGGGTGATCACCAAGGTCACCCTCAAGCTGGTGCCGGTGCCGGCCGCGCAACGGTTCGCCGCCGTCCGATACGCCGGTTTCGAAGGGGCGCTGGAGACGGTGCGCCGCGCGCTGATCGCCGGCGTCCGGCCCGCCGTGGTGCGGATCTACGACCCGACCGAGGCATCCGCGAAGCACGCCCGGTTCGCCCAGGACGCCGGCTGGCTGCTGGTGCTGGTCTTCGACGGTGACGAACGGCTGATCGCCACCCAGGAGGAGATCATGCTCGACCTGGCGACTTCGCTCGGTGGCGAATCGCTCGGCCCGGAGCCGGCGGTGCACTGGGAGCAGCGGCGGTTCAACTGGTCCTGGTTCACCGACGCCGTCGACCACGAAGGTGGCATCGCCGAAGCGATCGAGGTGACCGCGACCTGGTCGGAGCTGCCCGGCCTGTACGAGCGGCTGAAGAAGGCCGTCTCGCCGCACATGCAGGAGTTCATGGCCCACGTGTCGCACGTCTACGACCAGGGCGCGGCGCTTTACACGATCGTCCGCGGCGAATACGCCGACGACGCCGCCGCATTGGCGGCGTATGACGCGACCTGGGAAGCGGTGATGGCCGAAACCCTGGCCTGTGGCGCCCGGATCTCGCATCATCACGGCATCGGTCTGGAGCGTGCCCGCTGGATGACCGAAGAGCTCGGCAGCGGTCTCGACCTGTTGCGCGACCTGCAGAAGACCGTCGATCCGGCCGGGATCATGAACCCAGGCAAGCTGGGGCTGTAACTAACCTTGCTGAGTGCGGCGAGTCAAAGCGGTCTGGTGGGGTTCGACCGCGGCCGTGCTCGGTTCGGTGACGCTGGGTTGGTTCGCGCAGCTGATGTGGCGGACCTGGCGGTGGGATCCGCGGGAGGATTGCGCGGTCGAGCTGGCGCTGCCGTGGGAAGAGATCGGTGTCGCCGCGGACGTATTTCCGCCGCAGTTGACCTGTGTGGGCGGTCATCGGGTCACGTTCGCCAACCCGTTGTGGACCGGCCAGTTGTTGGTCGTCGGCGTGACGGTCGTGATCATCTGCGCACTGGTGTCGCGCTGGTATCGCCAGGAGCGGGCGGCCAAGCGGCCGGTCGCGGTGATTGTGACTTGTGCTGTGGTCGCTGCCCTGGGTGTTGCGGGTGTGATCGGGGCCGGGGACCCTCGGCCGAGGGTGGAGAGCGCTCGCCAGGACATCCAGCCGCCTGTGCAGAAGCCTTGGCTGTCCGGGCCTGCGCCGACGGCGTCCAGCACCCCGGCCGCGCCGGTTTCCGCGGCAAAGGCCCGGGCGGCGTTGACTGAGCTTGGCCGCAGTGCCAGGCGTGCCGGCGGCGAAGGACTGCTGTGGCCGAAGCGGCCGGTGATCAGCAGCGAACAGTGTGAGGACGGAACTCAGCCCGGCACGATGTTCCTCCTGAGGGCCCGGTTCACTACCCGCGACATGGACGACGTGCACGGGCCGTCCGAGGTGTTGCAGGTCTCCCAGGCGAACGAGCGGGTCGCGGCGCGGATCGTCGATGCCTGGTTGGCGGGTGAACTGCTGGCCGGCATCGAACCGCTGCACGGCGAGTGGTATTTCACCATGCCCGCGGGGAGTCCGCTGTACACGGCTCATGTGGGCTTCACCGATGCGATCGGTGAGCTCCGTGTGCTCAGCCAGTGCGCCGTTCTGCCCTAGCTTGCGGCTGAGTTGCGAGTGGGCCGCCCCGGTCTCGACAAGCTCGACCAACGGTGAGTCAATGAAGTCATGAAGTCCCCGCCGGTGCGGATCGTCACCGCAGCAGCCCTTTTCGATGGACACGACGCCGCGATCACCGTGATCCGGCGGGTGCTGCAGGCGCGTGGCGCCGAGGTCGTCCATCTGGGCCACGACCGGTCCGTTGAGGACGTGGTGAAGGCGGTGGTCGACGAGGACGCGCACGGCGTCGGGGTGTCGTCCTATCAGGGCGGACACCTGGAGTACTTCGGCTATCTGGTCGACCGGCTCGCCGAGCTGGGCTCGGACGCCAAGGTGTTCGGCGGCGGAGGGGGAGTGATCGTCGCCGACGAGATCGAGGCACTGGCCGCCAAGGGCGTCACCATCTACAGTCCGGGGGCCGGGCAGCGGCTCGGCTTGATGGGCATGGCGGACGAGGTGATCGCCGCCTGTCGCGAGGTGCAGAGATCTCGACACGTTCGACCGGTGGTGGGCGAGGAGTCCCTCGGTACCGGTCTGCCGCGGGCGATCAGCGTTCTGGCTGAGGGTGGACAGCTCGACCTGCCGGACGGCCGTCCACCGGTGCTGGGTATCACCGGCACCGGCGGCTCGGGCAAGTCGTCACTGACCGACGAGTTGCTGTTGCGGTTCCGGCGGCACGCGCCGGAGGTGCGGATCGCGGTGCTGGCGATCGATCCGACCGCGCGGCGCGGCGGTGCGCTGCTCGGCGACCGGATCCGGATGAACGCCCTGGACGGCGTGTACTTCCGTTCGCTGGCTACCCGGGGCGCGGCCGGCGGCATTCCCAAGGGCCTGGACGACATGATCCGGGCCTGCGGGGCCGATCACGATCTGGTGATCGTGGAGACACCGGGCATGGGGCAGGGGGACGCCTCGATCGCCGACCATGCCGACGTCGTGCTGTATGTGATGACGCCCGAGTACGGTGCCTCGACCCAGCTCGAGAAGATCGCCGCACTCGAGGTGGCCGACCTGGTCGCGATCAACAAGTACGACCGGCGCGGCGCCGAGGATGCCCGCCGCGATGTCGGACGCCAGCTGATCCGCAACCGGGGTGCGTTCGGGGAATCCTGGAGGGACCAGCCGGTGATCGGCACCATCGCGTCACGGGTCAACGACGACGGGGTGAACCGGTTGTTCGAGCGGCTGTGCGTGCTGCTGTCCTCGGCTGGGGTCTCGACAAGCTCGACCAACGAGGGAGGCTCGACCGGCGAGGGAGAGGTCTCGACGAGCTCGACCAGGAGTGGCGCGATCATTCTGCGTGGCAAGGAGCGATACCTGGCCGATGTGGCAGAGGCGATCCGCGACTACCACGCCGCCACCGCCACCCTGGTGGATGCCGTGCGCCGCCACGAGCAGGTGGAGGCCGTCGCCGCGCTGCTCGACGACCCCACCCCGCTGAGTGCTCTGCGCACCGAGTTGCCGACCGAGGCGTCCGGACTGTTGGAGGCCTGGCGCGCCCACTCCGAGACCGAGCAGCCGACCGCCGAGACGCTGTCGGGTTTGACCCTGCCGCGGGTGGCGCTGCCGCCGTCCGAAACAGAAGCCGGGGAGCTCGTCCGTTACCTGCGCAAGGAGAACCGTCCGGGCAGCTTCCCGTTCACCGCCGGCGTCTTCCCGCTGAAGCGGTCGGGGGAGCGTCCGACCCGGATGTTCGCCGGCGAGGGGGACGCCGCGCGCACCAACCGGCGCTTCCATCTGCTGGCTGCGGGGCAGCCGTCCACCCGGTTGTCGACCGCTTTCGACTCGGTCACCCTGTACGGACGCGACCCTGCCCGGCAGCCCGACATCTACGGCAAGGTCGGCACCTCGGGGGTGTCCATCGCCACCCTGGACGACATGCGCGACCTGTTCGCCGGCTTCGACCTGGCCGACGATTCGACCTCGGTGTCGATGACCATCAACGGTCCGGCGCCGACCATTCTGGCGATGTTTCTGAACGCTGCGATCGACCAGGCCGGCGACCCTGAGGTGGTGCGCAAGGTGCGTGGCACCGTCCAGGCCGACATTCTCAAGGAGGACCAGGGCCAGAACACCTGCCTGTTCTCGATCGACTTCTCACTACGGGCGATGGCCGATGTGCAGGAGTGGTTCATCGAGCACGGGGTGAAGCGCTTCTACTCGGCCTCGATCAGCGGCTACCACATCGCCGAGGCCGGGGCGAACCCGATCACCCAGCTGGCGCTGACCCTGGCCAACGGGTTCACCTACGTCGAGGCCTACCTGGCCCGCGGCATGGCGATCGATGATTTCGCGCCCAACCTGTCGTTCTTCTTCTCCAACGGCATGGACGCCGAGTACTCGGTGATCGGACGGGTCGCCCGCCGGATCTGGGCGGTCGCGCTGCGCGACCGGTACGGCGCCGGGGAGCGGGCGCAGAAGCTGAAGTACCACATCCAGACCTCGGGCCGGTCGCTGCATGCCGCCGAGATGGAGTTCAACGACATCCGGACGACGCTGCAGGCGCTGTGCGCGTTCTACGACAGCGCCAACAGCTTGCACACCAACGCCTACGACGAGGCGGTCACCACCCCGTCCCCGGCGTCGGTGCGGCGGGCGCTGGCGATCCAGCTGATCATCGACAGCGAATGGGGTCTGGCTTCGGTGGACAACCCGTTGCAGGGGTCGTATCTGATCGAGCAGCTCACCGACCTGGTCGAAGAGGCGGTGCTGGCCGAGTTCGACCGGATCGCCGACCGCGGCGGCGTCTTGGGTGCGATGGAGACCGGCTACCAGCGCGGACTGATCCAGGACGAATCGATGCTCTACGAAGCGCGCAAGCACGATGGCACGCTGCCGATCATCGGCGTCAACACCTTCATTGACGCCGACGCCGAGGCATCTGTTCCGACCGTGCTGGCCCGCGGCACCACCGAGGAGAAGGAATCCCAGCTGGCCCGGCTGGCGGCCTTCCACGCCCGGCACGCCGACGAGGCCCCCGCCGCACTCGCCCGGTTGAAAGAGGTGGCCCTGACCGGCGGCAACGTCTTCGACGAACTGATGCGCACCGTCCGCGTCGCCTCCCTCGGCCAGATCACCGACGCCTTCTTCGAGGTCGGCGGACGCTACCGCCGCACCATGTGACCGGGAGAACCGTCCCCGGCGGCCCGACGGTTCGGATCCGGGTGCGTGTGTCACCCTGGGAGCATGAATCCCGACGACCTGGTGCGCTTGCGCCGGGCCCGCGACCGGATGGACCGCGACTTCGCCGAGCCGTTGGACGTCCCGCAGTTGGCCCGAGAGTCGCTGATGTCGGTCGGGCACTTCCAGCGGTCGTTCAAGGAGGCCTTCGGCGAAACCCCGTACGCATGGCTGATGACCCGCCGGATCGAGCGCGCCATGGCGCTGTTTCGCAACACCGACAAGTCGGTCACCGACGTGTGCATGGAGGTCGGCTGTACCTCGCTCGGCTCGTTCAGCAGCCGGTTCACCGAACTGGTGGGGGAGACCCCCAGCGCCTACCGCAGCCGTTCCCACGACGACCTGCGCGGCATCCCGAGCTGCATCGTGAAGCAAGTCACCCGGCCGACCCGGAACTGATCAGTTTTCGAGAAGCAGCGGCTGAGGCCTCCGCCTAGCGTCGAGGACATGACAGCACTGCAGAGTTTGACGCTCGCGAATACCTTCGTCCACACCATCGATCCCGACCGCTCGCTCACCTTCTACCGCGACGTGCTCGGCTTCACGGTTTCCACGGACGTGACCAACGGCGATTTCCGCTGGGTCACCCTGACGACGCCCACGCAGCCCGAGTTGGAGATCACCCTCGACCAGATCGGGCCGGGCGCGATGCCGATGACCGACGGTGACCGGCAGGCGCTGACCGAACTGCTCGCCAAGGGCCTGCTGACCGCGCTGATCTTCGACTGCGACGACGTGGACGCCGTGTACGAGGCGGTTCGTGCCTCCGGTGCCGACGTGTTGCAGGAGCCTGCCGACCAGTTCTACGGCGTCCGGGACTGCGCGTTCCGCGACCCCGACGGCAACATGGTCCGGTTCAAGACCGACCTGGCGAAGGAGTGATCCATGTGCCTGCCGCCCTGGGTGGCCAGGGCATTCGCCGAACAGGCCCGCTCACGTCGCGAGCCGTCCGATCTTGGACCGAGGGAACCATCCCCGCGTCCCTGCGTTGACCAGCCGCTGGCCGGAACGCTCACCCTTTCCACACCGATCCGAATCAAGGAGACGATCCACCGATGACTCGCAACACCGACAGCAACGACGGCTTCACCGCCGAGGAACGGGCCGCGATGAAGGAGCACGCCGCCGAACTGCGTGCCGCCAAGCGTCGCTCGGGGAAGAAGGAACTTGAGGCGCAAGCCTGCCTGGACAAGATCGCCGAGATGCCGGACGCCGACCGTGTCATCGCCGAGCGGATCCATGCGTTGGTCAGCGCCAACGCTCCCGAACTGGACGCCAAGACCTGGTACGGCATGCCCGCCTACGCCCGCGATGGGCAGGTGATCTGCTTCTTCCAGCCGGCCAGCAAGTTCAAGGCCCGCTACGGCACCTTCGGGTTCAACGACGGCGCGCTGCTCGACGACGGCAGTGTGTGGGCGACCAGCTTCGCCGTGGCCGGACTCACCGAGGCCGACGAGGCGTTTCTCGGTGAGCTGATCCGTAGGGCGGTGTCGGAAGCCTGACGCATGGACGGGGTCGAGCGTGGCAAGGTGCTGCTGTGATCGAGGAGTATCTGAGCATCGCCGGGCCGGTCGAGGCCGAGATCGAGGATCGACGCTCCCGCTTCCTGGCCCATCTGGAGCCGGTGTCCGACGAGGCGGCGGCTCGGGCGGTGATCGAGTCGATCCGCAAACAGCACCACACCGCCGGCCATCACTGCTCGGCGTTCATCCTCGGCCCGGACGGCGCCGTCGAGCGCAGCAGCGACGACGGCGAACCGGCGGGAACCGCGGGTGCGCCGATGCTCGAGGTGCTCCGCGGACGCGAACTGCGTGATGTGGTGGCCGTCGTCACCCGCTGGTTCGGCGGCACCCTGCTGGGCGCGGGTGGCCTGGTCCGGGCCTACTCGGACGCCGTCGCCGCGGCGTCCGATGCGGCCGAACTGGTCCGCTACCGGCTGGCCGACATGCTGGAGCTCGGCGTGGACTATGCGATCGCCGGCCGGGTCGAGGCGGCCCTGCGTGACCGCGGCGTCCAGGTGGCTGACGTCCGGCACGGTGCACAGGCGACCCTGGTGCTGGCTGTTCCGCCTGCGGAGCGCGCGGCGGTGACGTCCGCGATCGCCGAGCTGACCGGCGGCCAGGGCCGTCCGGTCGAGGCCGGCACCCGCTGGCTCGCCTGACCTTCGAACGCCCGGGGACGGTTCTTTCACGTTCGAAATTCGCACGCCGGGGGACGGTTCTCTCGCGTTCGAGATTCGCACGTCGAAGAACCGTCCCCGGATGTTCGAGAATCCGTCCGCACTCAGGCGCGGTCGGTGTGGCCGAGTGAGCGCTCCGGCGCCACCAGGTCACGGACGCGGCGCTTCAACTCGGCGATCTCGGGGAAACCGCCCTCGGTCTTGCGGTTCCACACCGTCACCTCGTCGACGGCGACCCGGAACATGCCGCCGAGGGACGGGATCAGCATCAC
The DNA here is from genome assembly GCF_047606365.1 of Micropruina sp. Taxonomy (GTDB): domain Bacteria; phylum Actinomycetota; class Actinomycetes; order Propionibacteriales; family Propionibacteriaceae; genus Micropruina. Next base: position 37,320 of record NZ_JASGEN010000105.1, read on the forward strand.
CCCGTCCAGATCGTCGGCGAAGGTCTGCAACAGCTCGCCCTGATACCACTGAGCGCGCAGCAGCCATCGGCAGTCGATGCAATAGCGAATGGTGACGATGGGCTTGGGCACCCGGCCATTGTCCTCTGCCCGCCCGACCGGTGGAGGACGGTGCTCAGCAGTGGATACCGACCAGGGCGGTGCCGAGCAGTAGCCTTACGGTCCTAGTCAACGCGAAGGAACCCGCATGCCTGGTAAGAAGTTGGCCGCCGAGCGCCGTCAGCTTCTGGCCAGGCGTCTCGCCGAGCAGGGCGCGGTTGCCGTGGGCGAGATGGCGCGCACCTATGGAGTGTCGACCGAGACCATCCGCAAGGATCTGATCTTCCTCGAGGCGCAGGGCCTTGCCTTGAAGAGCCATGGGGGAGCGATTCCTGCCGGCGAACTGCTCGAACGCCCCACCGCCGTCAAGGGCACCGAGAACCCGGAGGCGAAGAAAGAGATCGCGCGTGCCGCGTACGAACTGATTCCCGATGAGGCGATCGTGCTGATCGATGCGGGCAGCACCAACTACGCGTTGGCGCAGCTCGTTGCCGAGCGGGAGGGCCTCACCGTTTTCACCAATTCGGTGCCGATCATGAGCCTGCTGGGTCCGACGGACAACAAGGTGTTCTGTTTGGGCGGCGCGCTGCGCCCCTCGAGCATGGCCGCCGCAGGTGCATGGGCCGTTGATGCGGTTCGCAGCATCCGGGTCGATCTCGCCTTCCTGGGGACCGATGGTTTCGAGGGTCTGGCCGGGCCGTCGACGGCTTCCTACGAGGAGATCCAGTTCAAGTCCGCGGTGGTGCAGTCCAGCACCTCGACGGTGGTTCTCGGCGATCACAGCAAGTTCGGATACCGGGGTCTGTTCCAGTTCTGCAGCTGGCCCGATGTCTACGCACTGGTGACGGACTCCCGTATGCCCTCGGACGAGGTGACGACGATCGGTCAGCAGACCCGCGTCATCGTCGCTGAATCCGCGGCCAGCTAGATCCCAACCGCGTCCGGGACGCGACGCAAGGATCGCAATCGTTCGCACTTCTATCGGGACTGAACTGCAAGCATCGTGGTGTCAATCGTGCTACGGTCTCTATATCGCTGGTAATCGCAATCAGAATTTGGCGAATCGCAGGTTATCCCACTGTTGTAGTGGGTGCTACGCCGAGCTGTCCAGCCTGTCCGCCGGCGAACGATGGAAGGGAACGAGTCATTGAAGATCCAGCTCGCGATCGATGACCTGGGGCTGGCGGACGCCGTCAGCTTGTGCGAACGGGTGGCGGACTACGTCGACATCATCGAGATCGGCACACCGGTGGTCATCGCCGAGGGCATGCACGCGGTGCGGGCCATCCGTGAAGTGCTGCCGAATCACACGATCCTCGCCGACACCAAGATCATGGACGCCGGCGCGTACGAGGCAGCCCTGGCTTTCGACGCCGGCGCCGACTACTGCACCGTGCTGGGCGTGACCGACGACATCACTATCAAGGCCTGCCTTGAAGCGGCGGCGGCCAAGGGAGGCGGGGTCTTCGTGGACCTGATCTGCGTACCGGACGTGGCCGAACGCACCCGCGTACTCGAAGACCTCGGCGTCGATTTGATCGCCGTCCACACCGGCGTCGATCGGCAGGCACAAGGGGTGACACCGTTCGCCGAGTTCCTCCGGGTCAAGGCCGCCAGCACGCGATCGGTGATCTCGGTGGCCGGCGGCATCAACGAGAGCACGGTGGGGCAGTACTTGGCGCAGGGCTGCGACATCGCGGTGGTCGGCGCGGGAATCGCCGGCGCACCGGATCCGGTGGCAGCCGCGCGCACCCTCTCAGAACTCGCCGGACGGGGCACCATGCCTGAGGTCACCGGCTCAACGTCGTTCGACAGCATCAGTGGGAACGTCCGATGAGCGTCACTGAGAATCTAGCGATCATCCTGGCCGAGCTTTCCTCGAACCAGCGCCACATCGAAGAGGACGACCTTCAGGCGCTCGTCGATGAGATCGTCCGGGCCCGCCACATCTTCCTCGCCGGCGCCGGTCGTTCCGGGGTGGCCGTCCGCGGCTTCGCCAACCGGCTGATGCATCTGGGCAAGTCCGTCTCGCTCGTCGGGGACATCGCCAGCCCGCACAGCCATCCCGGTGACCTGCTGATCATCGGGTCAGGCTCCGGCGAGACCGAGAGCCTGGTCGCGCTGGCCCGCAAGGCGCAGCGCAACAGTGTCACCATCGGTCTGATCACCATGGACGCCAACTCGACGCTCGGCCAACTCGCCGACGCCGTGGTCGTGCTTCCCGGCGTCTCACCCAAGCTGCAGGGTGCGGCGCAGGTCACGTCCGTTCAGCCGATGGGTTCCGCCTTCGAGCAGATCTCGTTCCTCTGCTACGACGCGATCATCCTTGAACTGATGCAGCGGCTGGCCGAGACCACCGACACGATGTTTCCTCGGCACGCCGACCTGGAGTAAAGGACTTACCGATCGACCCGGACGCCGGCGGCGCGCAGCTCGGTCACCACGTCCGGGACGTTGCCGGGGGCGACCGCGGCGGTCAGGTCGAGCAGCACCCGGGTCGGGAAGCCGGCCCGCGCCGAATCCAGTGCGGTGGCGCGGACGCAGTAGTCGGTGGCGATGCCGCAGACGTCCACCTCGGACGCGTCGTGCGCGGTCAACCAGTCGCCCAGCCCGTCACCGGAAGAGTCCTTGCCCTCGAAGCCCGAATAGGCGGCGGCGTATTCACCCTTGTCGAACACCGCATCGAAGCCGTGCCAGGTCAGGTTCGGGTGGAACTCGGCACCGGGGGTTCCGGCCACGCAATGCGGCGGCCACGAGTCGACATAGTCGGGGTGGTCGGAGAAATGCGGGCCCGGGTCGATGTGGTGATCGCGGGTCGCCACCACCAGGTCATACCCGGCGTCACCGGTCAGCAGCTCCGAGATCGCGGACGCCGTAGCGGCACCACCGGCCACCGCCAAAGAGCCGCCCTCGCAGAAGTCGTTCTGGACGTCGACGACGATCAGCACCCGGCTCATGCCTCGCTCCTCGCGTACGGGTTGTCGGTGACATGCCCGTCGGCGTCCAGCATCAGGGTCGGGATGGCCGCCTCACCCTTGGACATCTTCAAAGCCGCCAACGGCAGCTCGGCGCGCGAGCGCACATGCCGTTCCTGTCCCACCGACAGCGGCTCGTCGCCGACGATCTCGCCGTCGCGGATCAGCTGGACCAGCAGCGGCCGGTCGTTGCCGTCGCTCTCGGGCGCCGAACCGATGCCGATCACCTCGGCCTCCGCCTTGCCGCGGGCGTCCAGCCGGCGCAGCGCGAATTTGCGGCCGCCGATGCTGGTCTTGTTCACGCTCTTCTTCGCCACCGGCAGCAGCGGGGCGTCCGGCTCGTCGGTGTCGGCCCGGGCGACCAGCTTGTAGACGAATCCGCAGGTGGGCGCGCCGGAGCCGGTGACCAGTGAGGTGCCGACCCCGAAGCCGTCCACCGGGGCGCCGCGCAGCGCGGCGATCTGCCACTCGTCGAGGTCGGAGGTGACCAGGATCCGGGTGTGGGTGGCGCCCAGCGAGTCGAGCAGTTGCCGCACCTGGGTGGCGAGCTCAGCCAGATCGCCGGAGTCGAGCCGGATCGCGCCGAGCCGTCCGTTGGTCAGCTCGATGCCGGTGCGCACCGCCGCTTCGATGTCGTAGGTGTCGACCAGCAGGGTGGTGTCCTCGCCGAGGGACTCGATCTGGGCGGCGAACGCCTCCCGCTCCGAGCCGTGCAGCAGGGTGAAGCTGTGCGCCGCCGTCCCCCTGGTCGGGACGCCGTAGCGGCGTCCGGCTTCCAGGTTGGAGGTGGCCGAGAATCCGGCCACGTAGGCGGCGCGGGCCGCCGCGACGGCGGCGATCTCGTTGGTCCGCCGGGAACCCATCTCGATGCACGGCCGGTCGCCGGCCATCGCGGTCATCCGCGACGCCGCGGACGCGACCGCCGAGTCGTAGTTGTAGATGCTGAGCAGCACCGTTTCGAGAATCACCGCTTCGGCGAAAGAGCCCTCGACGATCATCAGCGGCGAGCCGGGGAAGTAGATCTCACCCTCGGGGTAGCCCCAGATGGAGCCGGTGAACCGGTAGCTGGAGAGCCATTCGGCCAGTGGCTGGTCGACGATCTTCTGGTCGAGCAGGAACGAGACGGTGGCGTCGTCGAAGGTGAACGCCTCGACCGATTCGAGCGCGCGGCCCACGCCGGCGACGACACCGTAGCGCCGGCCGGTCGGCAGCCGACGCGGAAAGAGTTCGAAGACCGAGCGCCGGAAAGCGGCGCCCGAGCGCATCGCCGCACGGACCATCGTCAGCTCGTAGTGGTCGGTGAGCAGCGCCGTGGAATTCAGCATGGGCGTCAGAGTAACTGCTGCCGGTGAGCCTGAAACGGGTGGCTCAGTTGGCGCGGACTCGTCGGTTCGGGTGCCGGGCGGAGATCCCGGGTCGGAGCCCGGGATGACGAGGTGGGGGGAGGGTCTCGACAGGCTCGGCCAGCGGTGGCGGGCGGTGGCCGACCCGGGGGCGTCTGACAGAATGCCGACATGGTGTTCGCGACCACTCAGCCTGCTGTGCCCGAGGGCGGCACAGTGCTGGCCGAGCGTCCGCAGGAGACCCCGATCGAGCTGACTTCGTGGGTCACGATCGTCTGGGACGACCCGGTCAACCTGATGAGTTACGTGACGCACGTCTTCATGACCTATTTCGGCTATTCGAAGTCGAAGGCAACCAAGCTGATGCTGCAGGTGCACAACGAGGGCAAGACGGTGGTGTCGTCGGGGTCGCGTGAGGCGATGGAGGCCGACGTCAACGCGATGCACGCCTACGGGCTGTGGGCCACGCTGGAGCGTGCCGAATGAGCCGGTTCAAACACTCCGGACGGCAGGTGCTGCTGGTCGATCTCGCCGACTACGAGGAGGCCGTCCTCGAATCGATGGTCGAGCAGCTGATCGGGCTGCTCGAGGGCGACGACGACCACGACACCGGTGACGATCCGTTCGCGCAGTGGGAGGCCGACATGGCCGCCTCGGACGATCTGGACCACTCCGACCCGGTCATCGCGCGCCTCTTCCCGCCCGCCTATCGTGACGATGACAAGGCCGAACAGGAGTTCCGGCGGTTCACCCAGAACGCTCAGCGGCGGACCAAGATCGAGCAGGCCCAGCTCGTGCTGGATGCGCTCCTGGAGAGCAACGGCGGACGCGAGGCGGTGGTCGTCCGGGCGATCGACGCGGACGCCTGGCTGAAGACGATCACCGCGATCCGGCTCGCGCTGTCGGTGCGGCTGGGTATCCGGACCGCCGAGGACATCGACGAACTCGAACGCCTCGATCCGGACGAGCCGCGTGGCGTTCTCTACGGCATGTACGAGTGGCTGGCCGGCTTCCTGGACGGCCTGGTCGACGCCCTCCACTAGGGGCCCTCGAAGCCTGTCCACGATGTGAAACCGGTGAGACCGGACGGCGGGAGTGCTCCCGGTTCTCCCACCGGATCAGCAGCCTTTTCTTAGGGTAGGCATAGCTGACCTGGACGATGTCGAGGCCCGGACCAGCACCGGTGACCAGCTCACCGGACCGATCACTCGACCCATCGAATGGACGAGTTCGCATGGACGTCATCTCGCTGGCGGAGGCACCGCTGGCCACCCCTCTCACCCTCGCCGTGGTTCCCACTGAGCACGCCTGGCGGCTCGGACGGCTCGGGCTCCGCCCGGGTGCCGCATTCTCGGTGATCAGGTCCAGCACCGGCGGCGGCCGGATCGTCGCCGTCGCCGGCTCCCGGGTGGCGCTCGGCGCAGCACTGTTGCGCGGCGTCCGGGCGGAGGTGGCCCGATGACCGCCGTCCGGCCGGCCGTGACCACCTGTCATTGCGCCGTCGCCAACACCTCAGCCGGCCCGGACGCCGCCGTCGTCGCCCTGATCGGTGCGCCGAACTCGGGCAAGTCGACGCTGTTCAACGCGCTCACCGGTGCCCGCACCACGGTCGGCAACTGGCCCGGCACCACGGTCGAGGTGGCCCGCGGCGCCTGGCACGGCCACACCCTGATCGACCTGCCCGGTGCCTACTCGCTCGCTCCGCTGTCACCGGACGAGCAACTCACCCGCGATCTGCTGATCTCCGATCCGAACGACCGGCCGGATCTGGTGATCGTGGTCGCCGACGCCGCCCATCTGGCCCGCAGCCTGTACCTGGTCAGCGAGGTCCGCGAGCAGCCGCAGCGGGTGATCGTCGCACTCACCATGCTGGATGTCGCGAAGCGCCAGGGCATCGCGATCGACACCGACGCGCTCTCCGGCGCGCTGGGCTGCCCGGTCGTCGGGCTCGATCCGCGCCGCCGCGAGGGGCTGGGCGGACTTCGGGAAGCAGTCACCGAAGCCCTGAACGCACCCGGACCGAAGGCCCGTCGCCACCCGTGCTGTGGTGACGACCTGGAGAAGGCGGACGAGCGCTTCGACTGGGTCTCCACAGCCGTGGAGACCAGCGTGCTCGAACCAGGCCAGGAGCGGGTCTCGCTGTCCGATCGGATCGACCGTGTCGCGACCGCGCCGGTGCTCGGCCCGTTGCTGTTCCTGGGCGTGATGTGGCTGGTGTTCCAGGTCACCACGACGGTGGCCGCACCGCTGCAGGACTTCTTCGACACCCTGTTCTCGGGCCCGGTCACCGACGCCGCGCTCGCCGGTTTCGCCGCGGTAGGGCTGACCGGCAGCTGGGTCGAGGGCCTGGTCGTCGACGGCCTGATCGCCGGCGTCGGCATGGTGCTCACCTTCGTGCCGCTGATGGCGCTGATGTTCGTGCTGCTGGCGCTGCTGGAGGACTCCGGCTACCTGGCCCGGGCCGCGGTGGTCACCGACCGGCTGATGCGGGCCATCGGCCTGCCCGGCAAGGCGTTCCTGCCGCTGGTGGTCGGCTTCGGCTGCAACGTGCCGGCGATCAGCGCCACCCGGATTCTCGGCGACAGCCGGCAGCGGCTGCTGACCGTGCTGCTGGTGCCGTTCACCTCGTGCACCGCCCGGCTGACCGTGTTCGTGCTGCTCGGCACAGTGTTCTTCGGGCAATGGGCCGGAACCGTGGTGTTCGCCATGTACGTGGCGTCGATCCTGCTGGTGATCGGCGTCGGACTGGTGCTGCGCCGCACCCTGTGGCGCACCATGGGCGCCGAACCGCTGGTCATCGACCTGCCGCCCTATCAGCTGCCGACGTTGCGGCTCACCGCCACGGTCGCCTGGACGCGGCTGGCCGGCTTCCTGCGCACCGCGTCCGGGATCATCGTGATCACCGTCTGCGCGGTGTGGCTGCTGCAGTCGGTGCCGGCCCACGGCAACGCGGCGTTCGGCGAGGTCGAGGTGGAGGACTCGGTGTACGGGGTGGCCGCCCAGGCGATCACACCGGCGTTCGCGCCGGCCGGGTTCGCGCAATGGCAGACCACCTCGGCGCTGGTGGTCGGCTTCGTCGCCAAGGAGGCGGTGATCTCGTCCTGGGCGCAGACCTACGCGCTCGACGAGCCCGAAGAGGGCAGCGATCCGGGCTCGCTGGGGCAGCGGATCATGGCCGACTTCACCGAGTCGTCCCACGGTCATCCGATTCCGGCGGCGCTGGCCTTCATGGTCTTCCTGATGGCCTACACGCCCTGTGTCGCCACCCTGGCCGCGCAGTGGCGCGAGATCGGCGGCCGCTGGACGCTGTTCGGCATCGCGCTGCAGCTGGCCGTGGCGTGGAGCCTGGCCGTGCTGGTCTTCCAGGTGGGGAGTCTGTGGTGGTGACCGCCGTCCTGGACGCCCTGACCGACGGCGCCGAGTCGCTGGTCGAGGTCCGCCGGCGCACCGGCTTGCGGGCCGACGTGGTGCGGGCTGCGGCCGATCACCTGGTGCGTGCCGGGCTGGTCCAGGAGTGCCCGCTGGTCACCGGCTGCCCGGCGTCCGGCTGCGGTGGCTGCGCCGTGCAGGGCTGCGCCCGCCGACGATAGGGGAGCGCCTACCAGACACCCAGCACGTCGGTGACGAAGCCGCCCATCAGGCGGCTGCCGATGCCCTGGAACTTCTCCGGGTTGCCGGTGGTCAGGAACCGCCGGCTGGCCTCGCGGGGAACGTGGTTGAGCAGGCCGAGTTCGTTCAGCGTCGTCCAGGTCGCCTTGGCGCATTCCTCGGCGGAGGAGACCAGGGTGACGGTGTCGCCGAGCACATAGTTGATCACGCCGGTCAGCAGCGGATAGTGCGTGCAGCCCAGGATCAGGGTGTCGATCTCGGCCAGCCGCAACGGCTCCAGATAGTCGTGGGCGATGGCTTCCAGGTCGGGTCCGCCGGTGACCCCGGCCTCGACGAAGTCCACGAACAGCGGGCACGGCGAGGTGAACAACTCCACGTCGGGCACCGCGGCCAGGGCGTCGTCGTACGAGCGGGAATAGGCGGTCGCGGAGGTGCAGATGACACCGATCCGTCCGTTCCGGCTGACCCGGACGGCGCGGCGCGCGGCCGGCAGCACGACGTCCACCACCGGCACGCTGTACCGCTCGCGGGCGTCCCGCAGCACCGCCGAAGAGGCCGAATTGCAGGCGATGACCAGGGCTTTCACGTCGTGGTCGACCAGCCGGTCGAGGCATTCCAGGGCGTACTCGCGCACCTCGGGCAGGCTCTTGGTGCCGTAGGGGGCACGCGCGGTGTCACCGAGGTAGATGACATCCTCGTTCGGCATCTGGTCGACCACCGAGCGGGCGACGGTGAGACCGCCGAACCCGGAGTCGAAGATGCCGATGGCGCCGTCACTGCTCACGGCGTCCGACTCTAGTGGGCGGATACCGCGCCTCGTGCCAGGCTGGGTGTCATGACCAGCGAGCATCGCTACCGGCTGACAACCACCTGGACCGGCAACCTCGGTGGGGGGACGACCGGGTACCGCGACTACGACCGTGCGGTCACCGTCGAGGTCGACGGCAAACCGGTGCTGCTGGGTTCGGCCGACCGGCCGTTCCGGGGCGACCCGACGCGGTGGAATCCGGAGGACCTGCTGCTCGCCGCGCTGTCGCAATGCCATCTGCTGTCCTACCTGCACGCCTGCGTCACCAGGGGAGTGGTGGTCACCGACTATGTCGACGAGGCGTCCGCGGTGATGGAGGTGCAGGGCAACGGCGGCGCCTTTCGAGAGGCCGTGCTGCGCCCGCAGGTCACGGTGCGGGAGGTGTCCATGGTGGACGAGGCGATCGCCGCCCACCACGATGCGCACGAATGGTGCTTTATCGCCAACTCGGTGAACTTCGAAGTCCGCGTCGAACCGGTGGTGACTGCCGCCGGTTGAGCTTGTCTAAACCAGGACGAGCTCGATCAGCGAGGCGGCAGCTCCATCAGGACCGCCGTCCACCCCTTCCCGGCCGACGTCGCATGCAGAATCGTCGGGTGCAGGTCGGCGAGAGCAGCCGGCACCTGCCGGGCGGCCCCGGCGGCGCTCACGTCACCCCTACGGATCCACAGCAGATACCGGTCACCCGCCAGCGACGCCCGGACGGCCTGGGCCGACGGCACGGTGCTGTACACGATGTGCGCCGACGGATCGATCCGGCTCAGCGGGTTGTTCGCCATCACCGCAGGGTCAGCGGCGCCGATCATGCCGTTCGCATTGCCCTTGGTGATCACCACCCGCACACCGGGATGCTCGGCTCGGGCGTCTGCGATCGCGGTGAACACGCCGGACAGATTCTCCGAATGCCCGCTCGCCGAGCGGACGAAGCGCTGTGCCGGCAACACCGTGGCGACCTGGACGGCGAGCAGCACCAGGGCGGCGACGCCCACCGTGACCCGCGCACCCCCCGACCAGGAAGCTGCATCGGCAGCGCGGGCCCGCCACACCAGCCGGACGACCAGACCCGCGACAGCGACGATGCCGAGCGCGGCCAGAGCGGCCAGCGGCGGTAGGAAGGCGACCCAGTAGCGCAGCCGGAACAGGTTCGTCCGCACCGCGCCCACCGCGAGTGCGAGAGCCAGCGGCACCACCAGCCAGATCGCCAGGCTGACCGGCAGCTCACGGCGTCCGCCCGGACGGCTGCACAGCCCCACCAGCGCCAGGATCACCACGACCGTCGACACCGGCAGCGCGTAGGTCATCGAGATCGCGCGCAGCAGTTGTTCGGCGATCGTCACCGGTGTCACCAGCCGATGCGCACCCAGTCCGGGCGAACCAGTCCCGTGGGTCACCGACATGGCCAGCTGTGCGCCGGCCAGCACCGTCGCCGCCACCAGCGTCAGCACGATCGAGACGGTCCGACGCAGCCGCAACCGCAGCTCACCCGGCGCGACCAGCCAGGCGAGCAGCTGCGCCGGCCACTGAAACACCCCGAAGGTATGGATCGCCCCGACGGCCACCAGGCTCAGCGCATGCCCCGTGGCTGCGCCGCCACCTGTCGATCCTGACGCGGGAACCAGGCTGCGGAAGCCGAGCGCCACCCGTCCCGGACGTAGCCGCAGGTCGCTCGCCAGCCAGCTGACGGTCGCAGCCAGGGCGAGCAGGGCGTACGGCCGGGCCTCCTGGGCGTATCGGACGGAGCCCGGCAGGCTGAGCAGCACCAACCCGGCCAGCACCCCCGCGAACCGGCCGGTGTTGCGTGCCACCAGCGCGTACAGCACCACGACGGTGGCCACCCCGGCCGCCGCGGACAGCAACCGCACCGCGACCACCGTCGACAGCGTCGGCCAGAACGACCCCAGCACCACCGCCCACGCCTTCGCCAGGTAGTAGTAGGGCACCATCGGGGCATCCGGGCCCTGCCATAGCACTGCCAGGTCCGTCCATCCGCGCTGCAGCGCCAGATAGGTGGCACCCTCGTCGCTCCACGGCCACGGCGTCGCGATTCCCCAGGTGGTCACGACAGCGGCCACCGCGCCCAGCCCCAGAGCGATCCAGCGGCCGGCCGCGGACCGGTCCAGCCAGGTTGAAGCGGACGCCCGGGACGCCGTCCGAACCGACGCCGCCGGCCGCGCTGCCACCACACGCGCCATCGGCCCGGAGGTCAGGGCGCCGGAGTTCGTATCGACGGTCACACTCCCCAGTCTCGACAGCCGGCTCACAGAACCCAGCCCGCTTCATCTGGCTTTCATGTGCCGCGACTACCCTCGACGCGAACAGGAGGAATCGACATTCGCGTCTTGATCGTCGAGGACGAACGCAGGATCGCCGCCTACGTGAAACGTGGCCTCGAAGAACACGGCTATGCGGTCGACGTCGTCCACAGCGGGCAGGACGCGCTCTACTGGGCCGGCTCGACCCCTTACGACATGATCCTGCTCGACATCCTGTTACCGCCTCCCAACGGCCTGGTGGTGTGCCGGGAGCTGCGGCGCCAAGGGTCCCGGGTGCCGATCCTGATGCTGACCGCTCGGGGCGCGGTCGATGAGCGGGTCGCGGGTTTGGACGCCGGTGCTGACGACTATCTGGTCAAACCGTTCTCGCTGAAGGAACTGCTGGCCAGGATGCGCGCCCTCACCCGCCGTTCCGACGGCGGCGACGGCTCACCGCTGCTGACGCTCGCCGATCTGACCATGGACACCACCACCCGCCGGGTCACCCGGGCCGGTGACGAGATCACCCTCACCTCGAAGGAGTACGCCGTCCTGGAGTGCTTCCTGCGGGAACCGGAGCGGGTGCTCACCCGCGAGGCGATCGCCGAGCACGTCTGGAACTACGACGTTCACCACGAGTCGAACGTGGTCGACGTCTACATTCGCAACCTGCGCCGCAAGGTCGACGACCCCCACCCGCGCAAGCTGCTGCAGACCGTTCGCGGCGCCGGCTACCGGCTGACCGAGCGGGGAGCGGGCCCGTGACGCTGCGGGCCCGGTTCGCGTTGTGGATCTGCCTGATGATGCTGGCCACCCTCGGCGCCTTCGGGGCGTTCGTCTACTTCTCGGTCTCGCACTGGCTGTCGTCCAACCTGGACGACTCACTGCGGCTCGGTGCCACCCAACTGATCGCCACCGCCGACATCGACGACGGCAAATTCCAGGTCAACGATGATCCGGTGACGCTGGACACCGGGCTGACCGACCAGCTGCGCTCCCAGGGGCTGAGCATCCAGATCTTCAGCACCTCCGGGGCGGTGCTGCAGTCGCTGGGCCCCTACGCGAGCCTGACCCTGGAGCCCGCCGATCTTCACGCGGCGCTGGCCGGCCGCTCCGACCTGCAGACCCGACCTGATCCCGAGGGCACCGGCTCGGTGCGGGTGCTGACCCAGCCGATGCTGATCAACGGCAAGGTGGAGGCCGTCGTCCAGATCGCCCAGAGCGTGCGCAGCATCGACGCGCTGCGCGAACGGTTGCTGCTCAGCCTGCTGCTCGGCTCGCCGATCATCGTCGCGGCGGCCGGCGTCGGCGGCTACTACCTGGCCGGACGGGCGCTGCGGCCGATCGACCACATCGTCGCCACCGCCCGCCGGATCTCGGCGCACGACCTCACCGATCGGCTCGGCCTGCCGCCCTCGCGCGATGAGGTGGGCCGGCTGGCGGGCACCTTCGACGAGATGCTCGGACGCCTCGACGAGGCCTTCCAGCGGGAACGCCGGTTCAGCAACGACGCCGCGCATGAGCTGCGCACCCCGCTGGCCGCGATGCAGTCGATCCTCAGCGTGATCGCCGAGCAGCGCCGCACCCCCGCCGAGTACGAGGCGGCGCTGACCGACCTGTCCGAGGAGACCGACAAGCTGCGCGCACTCACCGACGACCTGCTGCGACTGGCCCGCGCCGAGGCGTCCGAGCCGTTGTGGGAGCCGGTCGACCTGGCCGAACTGGTCCCCGACGTGGTGGACAGCCTGCGGCCGCTCACCGACCCGGATCGGGTGCGGCTGAGCTGCCTCACCGACGGGGACACCAGCGTGGTCGGCGACACCGACGCGCTGATCCGGCTGCTGGTGAACCTGCTCGACAACGCCATCAAACACACCCCGACCGGCAGCATCGCGGTCACCGTGCAGGGACTGCCCGACGAGGTGACGGTCGCCGTCACCGACACCGGCGACGGCATCGCCGCCGAACACCTGCCGCATGTCTTCGACCGCTTCTACCGGGCCGAGGAGTCCCGCACCACCTCAGGCACCGGCCTCGGCCTGGCCATCTGCCGAGAGATCGCCCGCAGCCATGGCGGCGATATCGAGGTGGAGAGCGAACCCGGTGCCGGCTCGACGTTCACCGTCCGGCTCAGCCGCGACCCGCGGGCGTAGCGGTTCGTTCTCGTCGGTCGAGCTTGTCGAGACCCATGGCGACCGGGTTTCGACAAGCTCAACCAGCGGCTCTGCTGAAGCGGTCCTGATTCCTTCATCTGGGTTTCATCGCCGCCTCTTAGCGTCCTAGCGCACAGTCCCCGACGAAAGGCGATTCCCATGGCTGCGAGCACGACGGCGCTACCGTCCGTAGGGAGCACTGAGCGCTTCCTGAACAAGGTTCCGGTGGTCACCGCCACCTTCTGGCTGATCAAGATCCTCTCCACCACCATCGGTGAGACCTTCGCCGACTTTCTCGCCGTCCAGGTCGGACTCGGCACCGCAGTCACCGACCTGGCGATGCTGCTGGTGCTGGCCGTCACGCTGATCGCTCAACTGCGCGCCCGGCAGTACGTGCCCTGGCTGTACTGGCTGACCGTCGTCGAGGTCAGCATCGTCGGCACCCAGATCACCGACCTCTTCACCGACCAGCTGGGCGTCAGCCTGTACCTGAGCACCGCCGTGTTCGCGGTGCTGCTGGCGTTGGTCTTCGTGGTCTGGTGGCAGCAGGAGCACACCCTGGCGATCACCGCGATCGACACCCCGAAGCGGGAGCGCTTCTACTGGGCGGCGATCCTGGTGACGTTCGCGCTGGGTACCGCCGGTGGTGACCTCGCTAACGAAGCACTGTCGCTGGGCTTCCGTACCGGGTCGCTGGTGTTCGCGGGCCTGATCCTGCTGGTCTGGGTGCTGAACCGGTTCGGAATGAACGGGGTGACCGCCTTCTGGATCGCCTACGTGCTGACCCGTCCGCTGGGCGCCTCGCTGGGAGATCTGCTCACCCAGGACCCGAGCTATGGCGGGGTGGGGCTGGGCGCCGGCCTGACCAGCCTGCTCTTCCTGGCGGTGATCGTGGTGCTGGTCGCCCGCGAACAGGTGAACGTGAATCGGCACGGCGTGCTCGCCAAGGGTGAGGCGTCGGCCGTCCATCCGCGCCGTGACTACGCCTGGGCCGCCGGCGGCGCGCTCGGAGTGGTGCTCGCCTCGGTGGTGCTCACCTCGTTCACCGCGGACAGTTCGAGGGCGACTCCGGTGCCGGGCGTGGTGGTGACCTCGTCGTCCGGTGCGGCCACGATCGAGACCGACGCCACCTCACCGCTGGGTGACCTGCGCCCGTTCGTGGCGATCGTCAACGACATGCACGCCAAGCTCAAAGCCGGCGACTTCGCGACCGTCACCTCCCGCGCCAAGGACCTCGAGGTGGCCTGGGACAGCAAGGAAGCGGCGATCAAGCCGGCCTCACCCGGTGACTGGCACGACCTGGACGGCGCGATCGACGAACTGCTGACCGCCGTCCGTGCCACCTCGCCCTCGGTCGCCGGGATCGATACTGCGATCACCGGATTCCGCGACACTGTGACCGCCATCGACCACAAGTCGTAGGGCTCTTTTGACACCGGTCCGGCGTGCGGATGGGATGGTGCCATGACTTACACCCGCACCGACGGACGCGCGGCCGACCAGCTGCGTCCGGTCACCATCACCCGCAACTGGCTCGATCACGCCGAGGGGTCGGTGCTGGTCGAGTTCGGCCGGACGCGGGTGCTGGTGGCGGCGTCCGTCACCCAGGGCGTGCCGCGCTGGCGCAAGGGCTCCGGCCTGGGCTGGGTGACCAGCGAATACGCGATGCTGCCGCGGGCCACCAACACCCGCAGCGACCGAGAATCGGTGAAGGGCCGGATCGGTGGCCGCACCCATGAGATCTCCCGGCTGATCGGACGCTCGCTGCGGGCGGTGATCGACTACAAGGCGCTCGGCGAGAACACCATCGTGCTCGACTGCGACGTGCTGCAGGCCGACGGCGGCACCCGTACCGCCGCGATCACCGGCGCCTACGTGGCGCTCGCCGACGCTGTCGCGTGGCTGCGGGAGCGGAATGCGCTGGCCGGCGAGCCGCTGACCGGATCGGTGGCCGCGGTGTCGGTGGGCGTGGTCGGCGACACCGCCCTGCTCGACCTGGCCTACGTCGAGGATTCGGCCGCCGAGGTCGACCTGAACGTGGTGACCACCGGCGACGGCGCCTTCATCGAGGTGCAGGGCACCGCCGAGGGCATGCCCTTCGATCGCGCCATGCTGGACACCCTGCTCGACCTGGGTGTCGCCGGCACCGCCGAGCTCACCCGGCTGCAGCAGGCGGCACTGACCGCATGAAGATCGTTCTGGCTACGCACAACGCCAAGAAGCTCACCGAACTGCGCCGGGTGGTCGCCGAGCAGGGCCTGGCCCTCGACGTGCTCGGTCTGGACGAGGTGGCGAGCTACCCCGAGCCGGCTGAGACGGAGCGCACCTTCGAGGGCAACGCGCTGCTCAAGGCGCGGGCCTGCGTGGCCGCCACCGGTTTGCCGGCGCTGGCCGACGACTCCGGTATCGCGGTCGACCTGCTCAACGGCATGCCCGGCGTCCGGTCGGCCCGCTGGGCGGGCAAGGGTGCCACCGATCAGGCCAACCTCGACCTGCTGATCGCCCAACTCGCCGACACCGATCCGGCGGAACGCACCGCTCGGTTCGTCTGCGCGGTGGCCTTCGTGGACGCCGCCGGCACCGAGCACGTCGTCCGGGCCGCGATGGAGGGCACCCTGGTGTCGCAGCCCCGCGGCGGCAACGGCTTCGGTTACGATCCGATCTTCGTAGCCGAGGGACACACCCGCACCAATGCGGAGTTGTCGCCGGCCGAGAAGGACGCGATCAGCCATCGCGGCCAGGCCGTCCGGGCCATGCTGCAATGGTTGGTCGGCGAGGGGCTGGTCGACGCGGGACGGGTCGGCGAAGGGCCGGCTGAGCGGGAAGAGGGTTAGCGGTGCAGCAGTATCTGGATCTGCTTCGGCTGGTGCGCGACACCGGAGTGACCAAGGGCGACCGCACCGGTACCGGAACCCGCAGCATGTTCGGCCACCAGCTGCGCTTCGATCTGCGTGAGGGTTTTCCGCTGCTGACCACGAAACGGGTGCACACCCGGTCGGTGTTCGGTGAGCTGCTGTGGTTCCTGCGCGGCGACACCAACCTGGCCTGGCTGCACGCCAACGGCATCACCATCTGGGACGAATGGGCCGACGCCAACGGTGACCTGGGCCCGGTCTACGGCCACCAGTGGCGCTCCTGGCCCACCCCGGACGGCCGGCACATTGACCAGCTCGCCCAGGTGATCGAGGCGATCAAGACCAACCCGGATTCCCGCCGGCACATCGTCTCGGCCTGGAACGTCGCCGACATCGACACCATGGCGCTGCCGCCGTGCCACGCGCTGTTCCAGTTCTACGTCGCCGACGGACGGCTCTCCTGCCAGCTCTACCAGCGCTCGGCCGACCTCTTCCTCGGGGTGCCGTTCAACATCGCCTCGTATGCGCTGCTCACCCACATGGTCGCCCAGGTCACCGGGCTCGAGGTCGGCGATTTCGTGCACACCTTCGGCGATGCCCACCTGTACCTGAACCACCTCGAACAGGCCGATCTGCAGCTGAGCCGCGAACCGCGTCCGTTGCCGACGCTGCGGCTCAACCCGGAGGTGACCGCGATCGACGCGTTCACCCTGGACGACATCGAGGTGCTCGACTATCACCCGCATCCGGGCATCAAGGCTCCGATCGCGGTCTAGGAAGCACGATGGCGCGGCGACGGTTCCTGCTGGGCCGGAGGAAGTCCGACCTGGATCGCCTCACCGTGCACGAGTTCCAGTACGGTGACGCCCGCGTCCGGGTCTACGAGGAATGGACGATGCGGCCCGAGCTGGCCGAGGCGTCCGACGTTCCCACCTTCGCATTGGTGCATGGACTAGGGGTTTCGTCGCGGTTCTTCCTGCCGCTGGCGCACCAGCTGTCGCCCTACGGACGGGTGCTGCTGTTCGATCTGCCGGGCTTCCACGATCTGCCGAAACCGCGGCACCGGATGTCGATCGTCGACTTCGCCGATGTGGTGAAGCGGGCGCTGGACGACCTCGACGTCGACGATCCGCTGCTGGTCGGGCATTCGATGGGTGCCCAGGTGGTGGCCGAGATCCTGGCCCAGTACCCGTCCTACAGCAGCGCCTCGATGCTGGTCGGCCCGGTAGTGGTGAGCGCCGAGCGGAACCTGCTGCAGGTGATCCGGCGCTTCCTGCAGGCGTCGATGTACGAACCGCCGGGCAACACGATCACAGCAGCCGCCGCCTATGCCCGGGCCGGACTGCGCTGGATCGGCGACACCGTGCCGAAAGTGATCTCGTACCCGATCGACAAGCGGCTGCCGCTGGCGAAGGCGAGGCTGCTGCTGGCCAGCGGCGAGCATGACCTGATCAGCCCGCCGGCCTGGCGTGAGCTGCTGGCGTCCGCGGTGCCGGGCAGCCGGGTTGTCACCATTCCGGGCGCAGCGCACGGCGTCGTCCACGACAGCTATCGGGAGGTGGCCGACGAACTGCTCGACCTCGCCGGCGTCGGCACCGCATGATCCGGCGCCGGCTCGGCGGTCTGCTGGACTGGGCCTACGGGGTCGGTTGGTGGCTGCGGGCGTTCAGCCGCTCCGGCAGCCCGGACGCCTTCCGTGAGCCCGGTCCCGACCCCGATCACCACACCCCGATCGTGCTGTTGCCGGGCATCTGGGAGCGTTGGCCCTACCTGGTGCCGCTGGCCCGGTCGCTGAACGCCGCCGGCCATCCGGTGCATCTGATCGCGGCGCTGGGCGCCAACGGTTCGCCGCTGCCGGCCGCCGAGCGGATCGTCGCCGACTATCTGGAAGCCCACCAGTTGTCGAAGGTGATCCTGGTCGCCCACTCCAAGGGTGGTCTGATCGGCAAGCTGGCCATGCTGGACCCGTCCTGCGCCGAACGGATCCTCGGCATGGTGGCGCTCAGCACACCCTTCGGCGGCTCGTCGCTGTCCTGGCCGATCTTCGGCCGGACGCCGCTGGGCGTGTTCGCACCACGCGGCGCGGCGATCACCGAACTGTCGGCCCAGCTCGAGGTGAACGCCCGGATCATCTCGCTGCAACCCACCCATGATCAGGTGATTCCCGAGGGCAGCCGGCTCGAAGGAGCCCGCAACGTGACCCTGGAGGCGGCCGGTCATTTCCGGCCGCTGCGGGATGCCGAGGTGCATCGGGTGATCCATGACTTGGTGCACGAGTTGGCTCGATAAGCTCAGCGCGTGCGGATCATTGGCATCGCGATCGTCGGCTCCAACGGCGTCATCGGGGACGGCGAACGCCAGCCGTTCGAGATCGCCGAGGACTGGGCGCGCTACAAGCGGGTTACCCACGGCCACCCGATGATCATGGGACGAGGCACGCATGACGCGATCGGACGCTGGCTGCGAGGACGCACCACCATCGTGGTGACCAGAGAGCCGGCTCGCATCGAACTGCCCACCGACGGGCGTGCCGTCGGCCACGCGGTGGCCTCGCTGGACGAGGCGCTCGAGCTGGCCCGCTCGCTGGACGACGAGATCTACGTCGCGGGCGGCGGCACCATCTATCGCCAGGCCTGGCCGGTACTCACCGAGCTCGACCTGACCGAGGTGGACGCGGCGGCCGAGGGCACCGTGTTCTTCCCGGAGGTCGATCCCGGCGAATGGCAGGAGGTCAGCCGCGAGCCGCGCGACGGCTTCGCCTTCGTCCGCTACCTGCGGCGTGCCGAACCGCGGACTGCCGGGTAGGCGTGCGCCCCACCGCCTCCGTCCTGCATCTTGATCTGGACGCCTTTTTCGCCGCCGTTGAGCAGCGGGACAAGCCGTCGCTGCGCGGCAAGCCGGTGATCGTCGGCGGCATCGGCCAGCGCGGGGTGGTCGCCACGGCCTCCTATGAGGCGCGCGTGTTCGGCGTGCATTCGGCGATGCCGACGCACGAGGCCCGGCGCCGCTGTCCGCACGCGGCCTTCCTGTTCGGCCGGTTCGGCGCCTACCGGCAGGCGTCCGGAATCGTGATGGGACTACTGCGAGAACTGTCGCCGCTGGTCGAGCCGCTCAGCCTGGACGAGGCGTTCGTCGACCTGGCGGTGGGGGACAGGTCGCTGGAACCGGAGGCGGTGCTGGCCGAGGTCGCGCAGTTGCGAGCTCGGCTCACTGACGAGACCGGCGGGCTGACCGCGTCCGTCGGTATCGGATCGTCGAAGTTCATCGCCAAGGTCGCCAGCGAACTGGCCAAGCCGGACGGCGTCCGGCTGATCGCTCCCGGCACCGAGGTGGAGACCATCGCCCCGCTGCCGGCCCGGGCGATCCCCGGGGTGGGCCCGGTCACCATGGAGAAGCTGGCCCGGCTCGGGGTCGGCACCGTTGCCGACCTGCAACGACTGTCGCAGCGCGAGCTGACCCGCGAACTGGGCCGGGCACAGGGGGAGTGGATCGGTGCGCTCGCCTTCGCCCGCGACGACCGCCCGGTGGAGCCCGACCGGGAGACCAAGTCGATCTCGGTGGAGGACACCTTCGAAACCGACGTCACCGACCGTGCCCGGTTGGACGCCATCGCCACCCGCGACGCCGGCACCGTCGCCCGACGATTGTCGGCGGCGCACCTGTTCGCCCGCACCATCACCATCAAGGCCCGCTACCCGGACTTCACCACGCTTTCCCGCTCGCGCACTCTGGAAGGAGCCACCGACGACCCCGAGGTGATCGCGACCATCGCCCGCACACTCCTGGACGGCGTGGACGTCCCCCGCGGCCTCCGCCTGTTCGGCGTCGGCGTCGCAGGCCTCACCGAGGTCGCCCAGGAAGCACTCTTCGAGACGTCCGGCCCGTCGGTCGAGCTGGTCGAGACCCATCCAACCGCCTCGTCTCCCGCCGCATCACCGTCATCCCGGCGAACGCCGGGATCTCCGGACGAGCCTCCAATGCCGCCGGTCGAGCTTGTCGAGACGTCTTCCACGCACGAGCGCAACCAGCGGGCAACCGCCTACCGTGCCGGCGCCGATGTCGTCCACGACGAGCACGGCCCCGGCTGGGTCTGGGGTGCCGGCCTCGGCCGGGTCACCGTCCGCTTCGAGACGGCTCAAACCGGGCCGGGCCCCGTCCGCACCTTCGCTGTCGACGACCCCGCCCTGCACCCGGTCGCCGACTGAGCGCCGCCGGCCGGGGCCCTACACTGAGCCCTGCCGCCGGAGTGGTGAAATTGGCAGACACGCAGGATTTAGGTTCCTGTGCCTTCGGGCGTGAGGGTTCAAGTCCCTTCTCCGGCACCTATCTCGCGCCGAGCGAGGAGCCGTAGACTCGGGCCATGACGTTCGAGCGAATCCAGGTTGATCCGCGGAAGATGGGCGGCGTTCCCATCATCCGTGACCTCCGTATGCCGGTCGCGACGATCATCAACATGGTGGCGGACGGCCGAACGGTCGAGCAGATTCTTAGCGATTTCCCCGAACTCGAAGCCGAGGATCTCAAGCAGGCTTTGCAGTTTGCCGCAGCGACCCTGAATGAGCGCCAGGTTCCGCTCCTGAGTGCATGAGGCTCCTGATCGACCAGAATCTCTCGCGGTATTTGCCAGAGCTCTTGGCGGCTGCGGGTTTCGACGTCGCTGACACTCGAACGCTCGGCATGCAGCGGTGGGTGGACGAGGACATCGCGGACTTCGCTGCTGCCGAGAACAGGATCGTCGTCTCGGCTGACACCGACTTCGGTGCCATTCTCGCCAAGCGTCAGACCGCGAGGCCCTCGTTCGTGTTGTTGCGACGGACGGGAGATTTATCCTCCGATGCGATCGCCAATCTCCTCACGATCAACCTTCCTGCGTTCGAAGAGGACCTGAATGAGGGCGCGATCCTGGTTGTCACGGACACCGTGATCCGCGTGCGTCGCCTTCCGATCTCACCAGCTTGACTGATCGAGGCTGAACGGAACTGGGATTGAGGGATTGTCGTCGCCGAGACTGCCATAGCTGACCAATGGCAGATATGGCCGGCTGCGTGAGGTTGCCCGTGTGTGCAGGTCGCCATCGCGACCGGTGTTCACCTGGGCCCGGTCCTCGTCGAGGTTGCAGACCAACCCGACACGAGCGTTGCTTGGGAAGAACGCGGATCGACCCACATCAACATTGACGAGCCACTTGCCACCAATGAAGAGGGCAAGGAACCCCTCATCATGTTCCGTCCGGGTGCCAGCGGTCACCATCGAGTCGACGTCTATGCGATGAACCGCGACGTCAACCGAGATCTGGCGCTCAAGCCGAAGGCGCGCAAGAACCTGGAGCGGTATCTGGTGGTGTTCACCTCGGTCGAGCGCGTCAGCTGATGCGGCGATGGTGGTTGAGCTCGGAAAACCAGCCGGTCGGATCGCGCATAAGGTCTCGACAAGCTCGACCAGCGAGAACTGGCGTTTCGCACTGGCGCCGGACGTGGCACGCAATGAACGCTGCGGTGTCACGTCCGGCGTCCAGTTCCGGTCTGATCAAGTCAGCGTGTGGCCATCGGGACTTTCAGTTCACCTTGCCCAGGGCTGCCAGCAGCATCCGGCGACGGTATTCGGGGCTGTCCGGCGGCTCGCTGTCGCCGAAGATGGCCTTCAGCCAGTGCCCGTCGGTGTTGTTCGGGAAAAGGATGTAGTCGCTGCCGAAGTGCCGGGCGTCCTCCATGGCCAGCTTCTTCCGCTCGGTGACCGAGTTCACGTAGTAGCGCCGACGGAAGTCGTTCAGGTTGTCGCCGAGGTAGGCGATCACGTCGTACTTCGCCGCGATCGCCTGCTGCGCCGGCTCCTTGTTCGACGAGTCGCGAAGAATCGTCACGTGCGCGTCGTCGGCATAGGCCAGGCCGGCGTGCCGGAGGTTGGCGAGGCCGTACTTCTGCGTGTTGTCGCCCTGGTCGCGGCTGGACACGTAGAAGATCTGGACGCCGCGGCGCTTGGCGTAGTGGGTGAAGTCGACGGCGCCGGGGGTGGCAGTCGGACCGTTGGCGGCCACCCATTCGTCCCACAGCGGGTCGTCGAACGCCTGCTTGCCGGCGGCCAGCAGGAGTGCCCAGTAGCTGTTCGAGTCGAGCACCGTGTCGTCGATGTCGGAGATGAAGGCCAGCTTCTTGCGCCGCCGGCCATGACCGTGCGGACGGCGGCGGGCCAGCGCCGCATCGAGTCGTGCCTTCGCCAGGTTGAAGCCCTGGATGTACAGCATGTCCCGCTCGGCCGCGGTCTGGCGCCAGGCGACGGCAGCGCTGAAGATGTTCTGCACCTCGCCCGCTGCGGCGTTCGCCCGTGGCGCGGCGGCCGCCATCGCCGCCAGGGTGCCACCGGCCACACCGGTCAGCAGGCTCCGTCGTCTGAGATCACTCATCGCGACTCCTCGATCGCTAGATGCCCGGCGGGGTCCGGGCTGAGGCGTCGCACGCTAGCAGCGCTAGGTGACAGTTGGTCAGGCCCGGCTCGGACCTTTCCACAGGTTGATCCCGCCCTCGACCGCGTGGGCGTCGATGGCGTCCAGTTCGTCCTCGCTGAAGTCCAGGTTGGCGACCGCACCGACGCTGTTCTCCAGCTGCGTCACGCTGGACGCCCCGATCAGCGCCGAGGTGACCCGGGTATCCCGCAGGATCCAGGCCAGCGCGAGTTGCGCCAAGCTCTGCCCGCGCTCCTGCGCCATCGCGTTCAACGCCCGGATGTGGGTCAGGTTCTGCTCGCTCAGCAGGTTCGGCGACAGCGACTTGCCCTGCGAGGCGCGCGATCCGGACGGGATGCCGTTGAGGTACTTGTCGGTGAGCATGCCCTGGGCCAGCGGCGAGAACGCGATGCAGCCCACACCCTCCTCACCGAGCACGTCGAGCAGATCCTCCTCGACCCATCGGTTCAGCATTGAGTACGACGGCTGGTGGATCAGCAGGGGAGTGCCGAGGTCGCGCAGAATGGCGATCGCCTCCCGCGTCCGGGTGCCGGAGTACGACGAGATGCCGACGTAGCGTGCCTTGCCCGAGCGCACGGCCGAATCGAGCGCTCCCATGGTCTCTTCCAGCGGGGTGTCCGGGTCGAAACGGTGGTGGTAGAAGATGTCGACGTAGTCGAGCCCCATCCGTTGCAGCGAGGCATCCAGCGAGCCCAGCAGGTACTTGCGCGAACCGAAATCGCCGTAGGGCCCGGGCCAGAAATCCCAGCCGGCCTTGCTCGAGATCACCAGCTCGTCGCGGTGCCGGGCGAAGTCCTCACGCAGATGCCGGCCGAAGTTGGTCTCGGCCGAGCCGTAGGGCGGCCCGTAGTTGTTGGCCAGGTCGAAGTGGGTGATGCCCAGATCGAACGCCCGGCGCAGGATCGCCCGCTGCCGGTCGAACGGCACGTCGTCGCCGAAGTTGTGCCACAGGCCGAGCGAGATGGCCGGCAACAGCAATCCGCTGCGTCCGGTGCGGCGATAGGGCATCCGGCCGTCGTAGCGGTCGGCGTCGGGAACGAACACGGGCTGCAGGGGCATAGTGGGTCCTTTCGGTCCCGACCGAGCTTAGAGGCTTAGTGACGCGGCCTACTCAGCGCGTCCCAGCTGTCCGTGACGTGCGGTGATATCGGCGTAGGCGTGGGTCAGCATCCGGGTCAGCACGTCGAGATCGACGCCGTCGAGGCGCCGCAGATACAGGCAGGTCTTGGCGGCCCGGTGCGGGCCCAGGTTCTCCAGTTCGTGCGCGTACAGCGACAGGCCGTTGACGAAGTAGAGGGCAAGATCACGGTTGCGCGGGGCGAAGCCGAGCGTGCACATGTCACCCTCGCGGCCACTCTCGTAGCGGTAGTGGTAGGTGTCGAAACCGATGATGCTGGGGCCCCACATCACCGGTGGGTGCCCGCTGATCCGGCTCATCAGGGCGATCAGTCGCCGGCAATCCTCGCGCTGCTGTGGGTCGACGAGTTGCGTGACGAAGTCGTCGACCGAGGCGCCGGTGGGCGCCGTGGTGCCCGCTGCCATGCCCATAGCCTAACCCGCCCCGCCGGTGCGTCGCTGGCCTTGACGCGGACGCGGGTTAGGCTTGCTCGGTGCCGACCCAGCTCACCCTCCCCGAGGAACGCACCGCGTCCGGCGCCTCGCCGGGGCCGCGAGCGGCGCG
Source organism: Micropruina sp. (assembly GCF_047606365.1). Lineage (GTDB taxonomy): Bacteria > Actinomycetota > Actinomycetes > Propionibacteriales > Propionibacteriaceae > Micropruina. The sequence goes on from NZ_JASGEN010000105.1 coordinate 61,534, forward strand.
TCTCTGGTTGCGGCTGCTGATCGGCGTCGCCGCGATCGCCGCGTTGATCGGCCTGCGGATGTTCGCCGATCCCGCCTGGACGCAGTGGCTGCCGAGTGCCGGCCGCGACTTCTTCACCCTCTCGGTGAGTGTGATGGTCGAGTCGATGCCGTTCGTGTTCCTGGGAATCGGCATTTCGATCCTCGTGCAGGTCTGGCTGCCGGACCGGGTCTGGGGCTGGCTGCCCCGCAACCCCGTGGTGAGGCGGATCGTGCTGTCCGTCCTGGGCGTGGTCTTCCCGGTCTGCGAGTGCGGCAACGTGCCATTGGCACGCGGGCTGATGCTGCGTGGGCTGGGGGTGGGCGAATCGCTCACCTTCCTGATGGCGGCACCGATCCTGAATCCGGTCACAATCATCACCACCTATCAGGCGTTCGGATTCGACGACGGCATCCTGCTCGGACGCGTCCTCGGGGCGTTCGTGATCGCCAATCTGGTCGGCTGGGTCTTCTCCCGGCATCCCAACCCGAGCCAGTTGCTGACCCCGGGCTTCCGTGCCGCCTGCGAGGCCGACCACAGCGAGTCACCCAGCCGCTGGCAGCGCAGCGCCGAAGCCTTCACCACCGAGACCGCCGCAATGATCCCGGCGCTGGTCGCCGGCTCGTTCCTGGCTGGTGCGATCCAGGTGGGGGTGCCGCGGGACTGGCTGGTCACCATCGGCGGCAACCCGGTGATCTCGGTCGGCGTGCTGATGGTGCTGGCCTTCGTGGTCTCGGTGTGCTCCAACGTGGACGCGTTCTTCATCCTGTCGCTGAGCGCCGCCTTCGCACCCGGCGCGGTGGTCGCCTTCCTGGTCTTCGGGGCGATGATCGACATCAAGATGCTGGCGCTGCTGCGTACCACCTTCACCACCCGCACCCTGGGCCTGCTGACCGGACTGATCGGACTCAGCACGCTCGTGCTCGGATTGGGGCTGAACCTTGTCACATGACCACGATCATGACCACGCCCCCGCAACTGGCTTCCCGTGGGGGCTGCTGCTCGCGCTGGTCAGCTCGGTGGCCATCTGCTGGCTGGGTGTCACCGGACGGCTGAACCTCTACATCCACCCGCGCTACAACACGTTCACCATCGTCATGGCGGGCCTCGCGGTGGCCGCCACCGTGGCGGCCTGGGTGGCCCGGGGACGTCGTGGCGGCGGCAGCGGACGCAGTTGGGCCGCGATGGCGGCCGCGGCCGCGATGGTGGTCGCACTGCTGATCGTTCCGCCGTCCACCCTGACCGCCTCGTCGGCGCAGCAGCGCTCGTCCGGTTCGGGCTCCGAGACCGACTCGACCAGGCTGGCCGGGGCGGATCCCGCCAGCTTCCGCATCCGGGATTGGGCGGACCTGGTCGTCAATCCGGACAGCGCAGCCAAGTATGCGGGCCAGCAGGTCAAGCTGACCGGCTTCGTCGCGCCGGCCGATAAGCGTTCGGACATGTTCTATCTGGCCAAGTTCGTGGTCACCTGCTGCACGGTCGACGCGCGTCCTGCCGTGGTGCCGGTGAGCAAGCCGGACTGGGCGAAGTCGTACAAGGCGGACCAGTGGCTGGAGGTGACCGGCCGGATGATGCCGGTGGAAGACGCTCCCGGTGGCGCCGTGCTGGTGATCCGGCCCACCGGCATCCGTTCCGTCCCGGCACCGGAAATCCCCTATGAGTACTGAGTCGGGTGCCAGCACCGTCGACAGCGAATCGCGGGAGGGTCGTGGCGGCGTCCGGTTCTGGCGGACGAGCCTGATCCTGTGTTCAGTTCTCGCGCTGTTGGCGCTGGGGCTGGGCGCGGCGGGGGTGATGCGTCCGCCGAGCCTGGCCTCGGCCAGCATCGCCGCGGACCGGGCGGTGGGGACCGCCGGCGAGCGGCTGGTGCTGAAGAGTCGTCTTCCGGTGGTGCCCGTCGAGGCCGAACAGGTCACGGTGACGCCGGCCGTGCCGTTCACGGTGCAGACCAGTGAGAGCACGGTGACGCTGCGGTTCACCGCACCGCTCAGCTACGCCACCGAGTACCAGGTGGCGATCAGCGGTGTTCACAGCCAGTACACCACCACGATTGCGGACTGGAGCTACTCCTTCAGCACCCCCGCAGTGACGCTCTATTCGCTGATCGCCCATCGAGGGGATGAAGCGCAGGACGACACGGTCGTGAGCAACGACCAGGGCCGGACCAGCACCCTGATCACCGCCCCGGGCATCGAAAGCTATGTCGCGACCCGGAAGTTCCTGGTGGCGCTCAGCAACGCCGATCCGGATTCATCGGCACTGGTGGCGGTCGACCGGACGACGGGTGCCTCCGTGCCGGTCGCGATGCCGGGGACCGGGCTGGCCACCGAGCTCAACGCAGCCCCGGACGGCAGCAGGTTCGGCTACGTGTTCACCAGCACCGACGGCGACAGCAGCTATCAGAACTCCCTGTTGGTGGCGGACGCCGCCGACCTGGCGTCGCCTCCGGTCGAGGTGACCGCCAGTGGCCAGCCGCTCGCCGTGCGTGAGTGGCAGTTCGTTCCGGGCGTCGACGCGGTGGTCGTGGTCACCCCCGAGGAGCAGGCATTCCTGGTCTATCTGGACGGCGGCACTCCGCCGGTGCCGCTGGGGCCCATCGGGCAGCTGATCGGGTTCCTTCCCGGGTCGTCGACGCTGATGGCCGAGGGAGGCGGCAAGCAGCTTCTGCTCGACCTGGCCAGCGGCCTCAACGCCGACATCCCGAACACTCCCGACCCGGACAAGCGGACCTTCGCCGGACGTCGAAGTTTCCGTGCCGTCGGCGACTACCTGGTGGAGTTCAACACCTTCAAGAAGCGGACCGGAGGCACCGGCGTGACCACCCGATTGGCACACGTCACTCGCGCCGGCACCACCGATCTGTTCACCCTGCCCGACGACCAGGGCCAGGTGTTGAACAGCGGCCTCTCGCCGAACGGGCAGTTGGCCTGGGCGGTGGTGCTCGACCCGGACGCCCCGCTCGATGACCTGTCGTCGGGGGCATCCGACCACGCCACCACGAGGATCTTCGACCTCGCCACCGGTGAGCAGGTCGCCACTGTTCGGGGATCCCTCCCGGTCTGGGCGTCGTAAGGAGGTCGCCGAGCAGCGCAACCGCCGCTGGTTGAGCCTGTCGAAACACCCCGCCCGCGCCTCTGGAATGCGTTCATTGAAAGTTATATGGTTGCATCATGCAACTATCCGAGGAGCTCGCCAGGTTCTTCACCCTGTTGTGGCGGATCACCAACGATCAGCGCCGTGGTGCCACGCTGACCAGGCTCGAATACCTGGTGCTGGCGCGGTTGCATCGCGACGGCGCGATGCGGGCCGGCGACCTGGCGCAGAACGAGGGGCTCGATCCTTCTACCCTCAGCCGCCGGATCGCCGCGCTGGCCGAGCGCGATCTGGTGACTCGCCGGACCGATCGCGACGATCGGCGGGCGCAGCAGGTGGAGATCACCTCCGCCGGCCGGGACGCCTTCCTGGTCGAGCAGCGACGGCGGGTTGCGCTGGTGACCGACGCACTTGACCACTGGCCCGAGCCCGACCGCGTCCGGCTCGCCGAACTGCTCCACGAACTGAACGACTCACTGCACCGGAAGGCTGCCTCGTGACCGACACCGCCCCCGCACCTTTCAAACTGACACCGCAATCGCGGCGCATCTTCACCGGCCTGCTGCTCGGCATGCTGGTGGCCTCCATCTCACAGACCATCGTCGGCCCGGCGATGCCGCGCATCGTCGCCGAACTCGGCGGCATGGAGTACTACTCGTGGGTCGCCACCGCCGCGATGCTGGTCTCGGCGATCTCGGTGCCGATCGTCGGCAAGCTCTCCGACCTGTTCGGACGGCGTCCGTTCTACCTGGGCGGCCTGGGCATCTTCGTGCTCGGCTCGATCCTGGCCGGCACCGCACAGACCTTCTGGTGGCTGGTGGCGGCGCGCGCCGTCCAGGGCCTCGGCATGGGCATTCTGATGCCGCTCTCGCAGACCATCGTCGGCGACATCATTCCGCCTCGTCAGCGCGGCAAATACCAGGGCTACATGGGTGTCGTGTTCGGCGTCACCAGCGTCGCCGGTCCGCTGGCCGGCGGCGTGATCACCGACGCCCTGGGCTGGCGCTGGCTGTTCTTCGTGGGCGTGCCGATCGGCCTGGTCGCGGTGTTCGTGATCGCCCGGTTCCTGGTGATGGACCACGAGCCGCGCAAGGCCGTCATCGACTACTGGGGCATCGCCACCATGTCGGTGGGCATCACCGCCACCCTGTTGGCGGCCTCCATGGGCGGCACCAGTTACCCGTGGAACTCGCCGCTGATCATCGGCCTGTTCGTGGTGGGCGCGGTGTTCCTGGTCATCTTCGTGTTCGTCGAACTGCGGGCACCCGAGCCGGTGGTGCCGCTGCAGCTGTTCCGCTCGACCATCTTCACCTTCGCCAACCTGGGCGCCTTCGGCATGTCGATGGTGATGTTCGGGTCGATCATCTACGTGCCGGTCTACGCCCAGGGCGTGCTCGGCGTGAACGCCACCACCTCGGGCCTGATCACCCTGCCGCTGATGCTCGGCCTGGTCTTCGTCGGCATGGGCGCCGGGCTGCTGATCACCCGCTACGGCCGCTACAAGGAGATCATGCTGGTCGGCGCGGTGCTGCTCGGTGCCGGCGTGCTGGTGCTGGCCCGGCTGCATGCGCAATCGTCGGTCTGGGAGGTTGTCGCCGGTGTGGGCCTGATCGGCGTTGGTCTCGGTGCCCTGTCGCAGCAGTACACGCTGGTGGTGCAGAACGCCGTGGCCCGGCGCGACCTGGGCGTCGCCACCGCCGCGCTGCAGTTCTTCCGCAACGTGGGCGCGACCGTCGGCACCGCGGTGTTCGGAACGGTGCTGAGTGCCGGGCTGGATTCGGCGATCTTCGCCCATCTGCCCCCGGAGCTGGCGAAGACCATGCCGCACGGCACCATCAACGCCGGTTCGGTGCTCGACCCGACCGTGATCGGGAAGCTGCCGATCGAGGTGGTGGGAGCCGTCCGGATCGCCCTGGCCCAGCAGATCTCGACGATCTTCCTGGTGTGTATTCCGATCGTGGTGCTGGTCTTCGTCTGCACCCTGCTGATCAAGCCGATGGAGTTGCGTGACACGGTCAGCAACGCCGACGACGCCGGACGCGAACTGCTCGACACCATGTCGCAGCAGGGCGGCGATGTGGCGCCGGTGCTGTCCGGGACCGGGACGGGGGAGCGCACCCGGGAGCGGCTGCTGGGTCTCGAGCTGGCGGTCGTGGCTGAGAGCGCGGCCCGAGGTGATCGTCCGTTGGCTCGACGGGCCGTTACCGAACTCGGTGGCGGCGACTTTTCCCACGGCTTGACGCTGCTCTACTGCACCGCCGAGATGCTCACCTCCGATGATCCGGAGGTGGCTGCCGGTGCCGAGCGGTACGCCTGCGAACTGGCGCGGCGGGTCGGTGAACTCGGGGTGCTGATGAGCGAGGAGCTGCGCCGCCAGGTCGCGCTGGCCGCCGCCCAGTCACCGCGCCGCGCGATCCTGGAAGAGATCGAGAAGCCGGTGGCCGAGCGTCATGAGGCGGTGGACATCGGCAAGCTGCGCGGGGTGGCCAATGAGCTGATGGCGGCGCTGATCGCCGACATCGCCGTCGACCGGCGGGGCTAGCCGATCAGCCCTCCAGGGCGGGGATCTTCAGTTCGCGGCGCAGCTTGGCGACGTGACCGGTGGCCTTGACGTTGTACTGCGCGACGTCGATGTGGCCGACGCCCTCGTCGTCGACGCTCACCACGAACGTCGACCGGATGACGCCTTCGATCTCCTTGCCGTACAGCACCTTGCGGCCGAACGCGCCGTAGGCCTTCAGCACCTCTTTGTCCGGGTCGGCCAGCAGCGGGAACGCCAGCTCCTGCTGCTGGCGGAACTTGGCCAGCTTCTCGACGCTGTCCGGGGAGATGCCCACGACGTCGAATCCGGCGGCGGCGATCTCACCGAGCGCGGCCGAGAAATCGACCGCCTGGGTGGTGCAGCCGGGGGTCATCGCGGCCGGGTAGAAGTAGACGATGACGCGATGTCCGGCGTAGTCGGCCAGCGACACCGGGGTTCCATCGGGATCGGGCAAGGTGAACGCGGGAGCGACGTCGCCCACAGACAGCTTCGACATGGGGCCCACTCTAGGGTCTGTGGACGCCCTGGTCCGACGGTGGTCGCGGCGCAGGCCTTTGGGGGGTGCCTGTCCGGGTGCTGGTGGGCATAGGGTAGAGACCCCAACCGAGGCAGAAGGACTCCCCGTGGCCGACAGCACAACCCGCAGCAAGCAGGACATCGAGGCCGAGATCGCGGCTGCCCGCCAGCGCCTCTCCGACAATGTGGCCGGGCTGATCAACCAGGTGCATCCCAAGGCGGTCATGCAGCGTGGAATCGACGACGCCCGTGACCTCGCCGCCGCCGAATTGAACAACGTGAAGGCCCAGGTGATCGACGAGAACGGCCAGCTCCGCACCGAGCGGGTGCTGCTGATCGGTGGTGCGGTCGCCGGCGTGGTCACCTTCGTGCTGCTGGTGCGCGGCATCCTGCGGGGCATCCGCCGCGACTGAGCCGTCCCGCGGCCACCCGCCCGTCCCACCCCGAAGCGAGGATTCGATGAGTCACGCCCGCGCCGTCCGGCGAGCCCTGATCACGCTGGCCGCCGCCGGTGCGCTGGCGATCAGCGTGGGCTGCACCGCGGGGCCGGCGCCCTCGGCGTCGGTCACCGCGTCCGCGCCGAGCGCGAACTGGGACGAACTCGGGCCGATCGTCTACGCCCAGGGCAAGGACACCTCGGGCACGGTCAAGGCTCAGGTGGCGGAGTGGAACAAGGCCAATCCCAACGAGCAGGTCGAGTTGCGCGAACTGTCCGAATCCACCGACGAGCAGCGCGACGCGATGGTCGAACGGGCGAAGAACAAATCGGGCGAGTTCGCGGTGATGGCGATCGACGTCGTCTGGACCACCGAGTTCGCGGCCAACGGCTGGCTGCAGGAGCTGCCGTCCGACCGCTTCCCGACCGGCGGCTACCTCAAGGCGGCGGTGGATTCCGGCACCTACTTCGACAAGCTCTACGCGATGCCGTCCACCTCCGACGGTGCCCTGCTGTACTACCGCAAGGATCTGCTCGACAAGGCCGGGGTGCAGCCGCCGACCACCTGGGCGGAGCTCCAAGCGGCCTGTGACAAGGTGCTACCCAGCCAGGACGGGATGTCGTGCTACGGCGGCCAGTTCGACAAGTACGAGGGGCTGACCAGCAACGTCGCCGAAGCGATCAACTCCGCCGGCGGCTCGATCCTCAACGCGCAGGGGCAGGCCAGCGTCAACAGCCCCGAGGCGCTGGCCGGGCTGAGCTGGATCGTGGACGGGTTCACCTCGGGCAGGATCCCGGCCGAGGCCAAGACCTGGCAGGAGGAGCAGTCCCGGGCCGCCTTCCAGAGCGGCAAGCTGCTGTTCCTGCGCAACTGGCCCTACATGTACGAGCTGGCCGAGAAGGACGACCGGGTCGCCGGCCGCTTCGCGGTGGCCCCGCTGCCCGGCAAGGACGGCCCCGGCGTCTCCACGCTGGGCGGGCAGAACCTGGGCATCTCGGCGTTCGCCAGGAACAAGGGCACCGCGCTGAAGTTCGTGAACTGGATGCAGACCAAGGAGCAGCAGCAGCGCCGCCTGGCGGACGCCTCGCTGGCGCCGGTGCTGGAGGAGTTGTACGACGAGCCGGCGCTGCAGGCGAAGATTCCCTATCTGAAGACGCTCGGCGATTCGATCCGCACCGCGCAGCCACGGCCCAAGGCGGCCCGCTACAGCACCGATGTCAGTCGTGCCATCCAAGAAGAGGCCCACGCCGCCATCGACGGGACGAAGGATCCGCAGACGGCGCTCAATGACCTCCAGCTCAGGCTCGAAGCACTGGTCAAATAGCTGTCGCCGCCGATCGGTCGGCGCTAGCGTGACGCCATGCGCATCGCCATGGCCAACGACCACGCCGGGACGGCACTGAAGAACGAGATCGCGGCCTGGCTGCGGTCCGAGGGACACGAGGTGGTGGACTTCGGCGCTCACGACGAAGAGGCGTGTGACCTGCCCGACCACGTGTATCCGGCGGCGCTGGCCGTTGCCCGCGGCGAATGCGAGCGGGGGATCTTCGTCGACGGCGTCGGGTACGGCTCGGCGATGATCGCCAACAAGCTGCCCGGGCTGTTCGCGGCGGTCGCGCAGGACCCGTTCTGCGCCTGGCTCGCCCGCTCGCATTCGGATTCGAACGTGCTCTGCCTCGGCGCCAAGATCATCGGTTCGGCGCTGGCGATGGAGGTGGCCAAATCCTGGATGACCACTGACTGGCTCGGCACCACCGAAGAGAAGTACGCCCGCCGGGTCGCCAAGGTGGTCGAGATCGCCGAACGCCACGTGCGACCGCTCTGAAGCCTTGACCCGGGGACGCGCTGCGAATGCAGTGGGACGCCAGTGAGGGGTTTCGATCCCAACGCGCAATTCGGGGTTGATCGCTGTCGGTCAGGGTGAGTAGCGGACCAAGTCAGGTCTGATGAAAAGAACGCGCGGCTGGCATGAGGACCTCGTGGATGGGGCGCCAGGTATCGCTTCTGCGATTGGATCTGATGCTTGCATAGGCTCACCGGGCCGCATCTGCTGGCGGGAGTTCTATGAAGAGTGACCAAGAACGGCCTCGGTCACGCGGCGGATTCCAGCTATCGGATTGTGGAGGTTGATCGTCGCGGGCAAGTCCACCCGGAAGGTGAGGGACTCGACGTTCACATGCTGGTGGGCGACTACATCATCGCGCCGGAGGACTTCGACGGCGGGGTCCCCCATGTCATAGCCACGCAAGAACGAGAGAGCGAATGGGGTGGTGAACGGGGCGTCGTTGGCCATTGCAGCGTGCTCGTAGCCGATACCGGACTCGGAGCCGTAGACGGAAACATGGGTCAGGAAGTCATCGATCATCCCTCCCGCACCGGCCGCATTGAGCCGTTCAAGGAGGCTGTCTACCAAGGACGGAATCGAGAAGGCTGGCACGTCAGGCTCGGCCTGGCACAGGCCCACGCTGACGAGCAGCAGGCTGGCCTCTCCCAGGTCGTCGTCCGTGGCTGGTGCAGCCTCGATCTGGTGGACACCATGGATGGTGTGACTCGAGGTGCTCTGGGTGGTGGTTTTGACTTCCACCCCGGTGCCTTCCCAGGTGAAGTCACGAGTTGATCGGCGCCAGCCATCCCAGGCCTGGACAATCGGACCGACGTGAATATCGTCTGCGCGGCGGCAGAGCGCGTCGAGGAAGAGTAGTTCGCCGACCAATCCGAGGATGGCGTTCTCGGAGATCTCCAGACGCTTGATGGAGAGCTCGATCAGAGGTTCGGTCACGGCGAAGGCGCGTTCGAGGTCGACGTCGGCTTTCTCGCGTAGGAGTTCGGCGGCTATGAACGCCCCTACTTGGTCGAAGTGGCCCAGCGCAGGCAGGAGGATGCGGTTGGCGCTGAGGGGTGGCTGGTTCTCACGGTGCCACGAGTGGTGCTGCATCGCGGACCTCACGGTGCTGGTCCTGGCCCTCAACTGATCGCCTGCGAGGAACAGTTCCAGGTGGCCGCGGCTGTTCCTAGCCAGGCCTACGACCTGAGAGGCGGTCAACCATGTGATGGTCCGGTCATCGCCGGCACTGCCGACTGCGATTGACATGATCTGGTCGAGTACATCTTCATAACTGGTCACGGAAGGCTCCTCAATGCAGTGGCCGCTCCAGCGCGTGTGGCTGAAAACTGTTCGGGACCGCCGGCGGGGATGCAGACTCCAACTGCGACAGCTGGGTGCCGCTGCCCTGGCAGCTGGTTGATATAGAACAGGATCTGGCCGTCGGAGCCACTCGGGCGCCATGACGCATCGCCACTCGCCGACGGCAGGGGTGCCTGTCGGTGGTAGTAGTCGAAGTACAAGTCGCCGCGGTACTGGCCCGGCCCGGCCATGGGGTCGTTCGCGCCCCAGGTGGTGGTGATCTGACCCCCAAGGGTGTTCTTCGTCGTGGTCCGGATGTCGAAGCGGAGTTGCGCAAGCGGGCCGACTGACACCGGGCCGCCGCTCCCGTAGCGGATACCTATCCAGAACCGCGGCTGTTCGGCAGCCTTGCGCGCCAGGTCCGCGTAGGACCAAGGGTCGCCGGGACGGCCTGTCACGAACAGCCCATTGACCGGGCGGGTAAGGCTGGCCGACCAGAGGCGGAGATAGGCAGCGATGGCGTACGGACAGGCGCGGCGAGCAGGGACGCCCTGCCCGCGCTTGTCGGGTGGTCTGTAGAACCCGGGGTCGGCGAGAGGGCTGACCGCGTTCACCCGAGCTTCGATGCGTTCCCAAAGCTCTCCCTGGATACTCTCGGAGCCAGGTCGGTAGTTGTCGAAGGCGAGGCTGTCGAGCAGTTGCGCAGCTTCGGTCAGATCAAGGGAGCGGTCCAGGACCCGTCCGCGCAGTATGTTGCCGACCACCAGGTCGGTTGAGGGCCCACCGAAGAGTTCTGCGACCACGTCGGCGTTGGGGTCCGGTTGCCGGCCGGCATTGATCACCTTCACGAAGGGCTGGGCGCCCGGTGCCAGCGGGTAGTTGCCGACGTTGGCGATCTTGCCGGTGGCGGCGAAGTTAAGCCCTTGCAGCACTGAGGGCTCGGGGGCACCACTCATCATGTGTTCAGTAACGGCGGCACGCAGGGCCTCGTCCACGTCGTGGTAGGCACGGAATAGGTTGAGTTGACCCTGGGATGCGAAGATGCGGCACAACTCGATGTAGGAGCCGCGATAGCCGAACCAGCGCTGCATCTGCATCTGCGTGTCGGCTAGCGGGTTGGCCGAGGAACGCTGGAACAGTGCGGTGGTCATCCCTTCGAGGGTTAGCCCACGGGCCATCACGTTGCCGGAGACGAAGATCGTGCTGAGATCCCTTGCGGCATTCCACTTGCCGGTAGTCGGGTCCTCTGCCGGTGCGTACGCAGGTCGGTCGTCCGCGCCGGGATCACTGTTGACGACGGCGACCCTGGTTCCCGGAATGATCTCGTTGACAAGAAGCTTCTCGATCGTCTGCCAGTCTGGAAAAGCTCTGGGCGGAAGCACATCGAACTCGGACTCAATCTCGTCGGCAGAGGCACGGTACTTGTCCAGCCACTGCGACCACGGGGTCGGATTTGCGCGCAGCGAAGCTGCCAGGGCGTCGGGCAGCCGGGCGTCTCCACTGTTGAGTAGCCTGCGCGCGGTCCGTCGGTCACTGATGCCGGCCCATAGCAGGACTTGCTCGGCTGCTCCGAAGTGCTCCGCGATGGTGGCCGAGGGGTGATACAGCATCGAGTGGGGCGCAGCGACGCTGGAGAGAGCATCGTCCTCGGTGTCGAACTGCGTCGTGGCGGCCGAGGTTGGGCCGAGTTTGCCCGAGCGATGCAGTCGAATCGCACCAGCCACGAGGAAGGCCCGCACGGCCTCGGCGAGGTCGTGCACGGTGGAGCTAGTGGTGGGTACGCACAGGCCCGCGCTTCGTGCCCGGCGGTAGAAGACCTCCCCGCCGGTGTAGTAGGAGTCGATGCCTGCCGGCTCCGGGTAGGTTGATGAGCGAGGGACGCTAAGGTCGGTCGGGTTCGCGGTGTTGACCGGATGGCCAACGTCGAGCGGGGTGCGCAGCGAAATAAGGAAGTCGCGTGGGGCCAGTGGGTTGTGGTCCTCCTGCAGGAGGTTAGCCTGGGGCGTCGCCGTGTAGGCGATATAGGTGGCGAACAGGTTCGTGGGCGCGCCCTGAGGTGGATCCCACAGATTCGCGACCGTCCGGGGGATCTGTTTTAGGTTGCCGTAGACGGGATCCTGCGCGGACTCGACGATCGCATCGAGGATGGAGCCGTCGTCTGCCTCGTCGTCGAGCACCACCATGTGCACTGAGCGATCGAGTTCCTTGATCGCACTGAATACGTTCTTGCGCAGGCTGTTGCCGAGGGCACGCAGATGGTGAGTCTGCTTCATGGCCACTATGATGATGGGCCGGTGTTGGAACAGGCGCTGCTTCACTGTTGCCGGCATCAGACGATAGGTGCGATCCAGCGACTGGTTGCCCTCGGACAGTGCGAGGGTGGCGGCTGGGCAGAGAAGGCGCCGTGAGCGCTTGGCTGCGCTGTCCGGGCCCGCGTCGAGTTGTTCCACGAGGCGCCCATATGTCTGCCTCCAGAGCGACAGCCTGGTGCCGCCCAAGACGATCAGGATGTCCACGCCACGGTCTATGGCCAGTGCAGATACGCCGAGCATCGAGGCGGTCTTGCCAGACTGGACGGACCCCATCACCAACCCGGTCCGGGAGCGGTTGGCTGGCCAGTTTCCCATGCCGGGGTCACCGTCGCCGAGGATGCCGCGTTCGAGGATGTATCGGCTGTCTGCCTCAACGGAGGCCTTGGCCGTCGGGCTTAGCCCGCCGAGTTGCGCCGCGTAGCGCGACCACCATGTGTCTGCCGGGACCAACTCCGGTGGACGGAAGTAGACGCGCTCCGTGAGCGGTGGGCTTGCCATTGGTTACCGCTCGTCCGCCGGCAGGATCATGCGCTCAAGGGATTCATAACCTGATGACCCGAAGCGGTACCTCACGGCCTCGGATGCCTGCGCTGGATCTAGGTCGAGTAGTTCGATCACGCCCTTGGCGATGCGCGCGATGTAGTCCCACTGGGTCTTGCTCTGGGCCTTCTCGATTCGCTTCCAGTCGTCGTTACTGGCCTCCCAGATGGCATCGGCGCTCTGTTCAATGCGTGCCTCGATGTCGTCGGGCGACGCAGCGAATGCGAAGGCGATCCCGACCAGCGAACCCACGAGTTGAAGTTCTTGCCACTTGACTCCCTTGCCTCCGTCCATGAAGGCTTCAGACCAGAGTTCCGGGTGACGCGCGTGCAGGTCGACGGCTGAGTTCAGCCAGTCGAACAGGTCGGCCAGGACCTTCTTGTTACGTAGCGGGTCCTGCGCGTCATCCTGGACTCGGGTGAGGAACTCGTCGATGTGGCGCGCGGTGGTCTTGACCTTCTGGCCCTTCGTGTCGAGTAGGAGCAGGGACAGAATCCACGAAACGACCTTGGTGCGGCGGTAGCGGCCGACGCCGAAGCCATAGGCCCTGAGTGTTTCGCCGAGGCCCGCCAGGCCGGAAATGTTCGCTAACGACGGCGCAATGTCATTGACGGCGACGCGGGGGTCGGCGTCACCAGCCGCGAGCAGGATCGCGGGCGTGAGTTCAATCTCATGGAACGCTGCGTTCCGGAGTTCTTCGGCGTTGAGGTGCACGCCCTGCTTGTTGTAGAGCTTGAAAACGTCGTGTATCTGACGCGGATTTGCCTGGGTATAAAGGATTACAGGAACCTTGTACGGCACCGTCTTGGTGAACAGTTTCTCGATGGTCATCTCGGCTCCTGCGACCTTAATGACGTTCTTGAGGATCTGGGTGTAGTACTTGCCACGGAGAGCTTCGAGTTCGTGGCCGTTGAGGCCACCGCTGCCGTTATTGCGCAATTTGAAGGGAAAGTAGTATTCGTTCTCGAGTGCCGCGGTGATGCTCTCACCCTCCAGCGTCTTCCAGGCTGCTTTGAACTTGGGGTAGTTCTCCCGGAAGTTCCTGAGCAGGTCCTTGCCAGGATGCCGGGCATCTGCTTCCTGGACCCTTTCGAGGGCTGCGGGATGGCTGCCAACGAACCTCAGCAGCGCGGTTAGCCGTTGCTTCCCGTCGACGACCTCCTGAGGGTCGGAGGCCCCGACTTCCCGGAGGATAATCGACGGGAGGGGGACGCCACGAAGGACGGATTCGATGAGTGCCTGTCGGTCGTTGGTTGTCCAGACGTCACCCCGCTGGTAAGAGGGGGTGAGATTCAGGTCGGAGTTGGTGAGTTCGCTGATTGGAACTACGTCGGCCGTGGCGATGACGGGTTCGGTGCTGAGTGGCTGGGCGCCAGGGTCGGACTCCTCCCAGGCCGCCGACCAGTTGCTTGTCGCCGACGCCCGTGTGGCGCCGTCAGCCTCCAGATCCTCGATGAAGTCTTGTTGCAGACGTGAGGCGAGCTCGATGCGTTGGCTGAGCCTCTCCAGCGCCAGCGGGGTGAGCTGGTTCGGGGTGACGGTCGTGTCGATCGCTTCGCCGGCTTCGAGTTCAAGGCTCGAGACAAGGCTGGCGAGAAAGGCGGCGCGTCCGGAGTTAGGCAACTGCTCCGAGAGGTTGAGCCAGCCCTGGACCTCCGCAAGCTGTGGCATCCAGGAGTCGTCCGATGACATGTCGACGTCGTCGCGGCTGATGGAGGATGTGGCGGCTGAGACTCCCAAGGGGGTGTCTGTCGCCTCCGACAGAGCGGAAACTCCGTCTGCGATACTCTCCCACAGCTGGGTTCGGGGATCCTCGTCACTCTCGATGTCGTTGTATTCGGCGTTCTCGGTCACGCGATTTCTCCCAACAGTTCGAGGTCGGTGTCAGCGGCGGTGAAGTCGCCCAGCCCTATGAGTAGGCGTTGAGCGATAGCTTTGACGACACGGGCGTTGACGGCATTGCCGAGTGCTTTGTAGGCGTCGAGGTCGGACGATGGAAGCTGGATGTTGCCGAGACTCTGGAGTTCAGCGCACTCGGCAGGTGTCATGTATCGGCGTTCGCCTGTCAGGTTGGCGCCGAGGATCGGGACCTGGGTCTGGGTGAAGGCAATGAGGCTCGGGGATGTCGTCGGACGCTTGATCCGGAGCCCCGAGGCACGCACCTGCAGAACGAAGTTATCAATGTCGCGTTGCTCGCCCTGGGCGTTCCATTCCATCTTCTGGAAACTCGACGGCATGGTCTCGGGCCTCCATTTCTCGAGCCACGGGTCGAGCCAACAGCAGTTGTCGTCGTAAAACTCGCGGTTCTGTCGGATGAAGGTGCGCTTCCAGCGCGGGAACTGGTAGTCGCCGTAACGATTGGCGTGACTTGGGATCAGTTCTTTCTGTTCGTCGACCGTGCACTCAAGACTTTGGCCAAAGCTGCCTTTGACACCCATCTGCCGTAGACCCCATACCGGCCGGCGATCCCACACGCCCGGCGGCGTCTCGTCTTCGTACGGGTAGGTTGCACCGAACTCCATCGACCAGATTGGGAACGAGGGCATCTTCAACGAGGAGGGCGAACGGCGAAGGAAGTCGCCCCACATGTCGATCGCACGCAACGTCTGTTCGGGGATCGAGCGGGTGGAGGGTACGTCTTGCCGGAGTACCGAGGTGATGTCTGTGGGGTTCTTGTGCTTGGTCGGCCACTTGAACTCATCCAGTCCGTTGAGCGAGCCAACGAAATATGCGCGGTCCCGGACCTGCGGTATGCCGAACTCATGAGGAGAGAAGTGCCGGACGTCGACCGCGTAGCCGAGCAGTTCCAACATGTTTATGATCTTCGCTTTGGTGCGCCCGCTGTCATGCTTCAGGATGTTGGGCACGTTCTCAAGGATGAAGCGGCGAGGATGTTTGACGCGGAGGATCTGATGGACTTTGAAGAAGAGGTTGCCCTGGAGAGTGTCTGCGAAACCCATCTGGTCGCCGGCCTTGGAGAACGGCTGGCAAGGAAAACCCGCAGTCAGCACGTCATGGTCGGGGACCTCGCGCTCAATATCTTCATCGGTTTCAAGATCGTTGATGTCGCTCCAGGGCTGGATGCCAAAGTTGGTCTTATAGAGTGCGTTGAGGGTCGGCTCGCGCTCGGCAGCGAACACGCCCTTGCCGCCTAGGCGATCGAGAGCCACGTGGAAGCCTCCCAGGCCCGAAAAGAGGTCGACAAACTCGAAGGTCGGTGTTGTGGCTGCCACATCGCCTCCTCGCCGGGTCACTCCTGCCGGTGCTCGGCCAGGGCCAGCGGTCTCGATCCGCCGTGTCTACAAGACTCCCAGTCCCCACTGACATTTTTGAAGTCGACATGCAGCGGTCGCGCAGAGTCGACAGCAGCAGGACCGATCAAGCGCCTCGATCGGTGCCCCGTCACGAGCTATATCAGGCCCCGACAAGACCACGCGGGTGGCCGTGTCCTCGCGGAGCACGCCACCAGAACGGTCACCGCTCCTGCAAGTCGAGGGGCAGTTCACTTGATGCTGCCCGGCGGCCGCCCGGGGCCTACTGTGCGCCAGATCACTCCATACTGTGGCGCGCGATCTTGATCTGCAGTTGGCCGTTCCGAGAACTACCGGAACCGGCAGCAACAATATCGCCGATGATGAGCTCACCCTCGATCGCCTTGATCGTGGCCCCTCCTCGCGCACCATCCGCGGCGAGCGCAGGAGTCGTCAGCGCCGTCCAACTCACCTCTACTGTGGGCGTCAGGACGGGATCCAGCCGTCCCGAAGCAGAGGAGTCATCACATGGCGGACATCACGATCGCGATTGAGGCCAACGGTCGACGCATCGGCTGGCAGAACCCGGAGTTCAAGGAGCACCTGCCCGTCTCGTCCGAGATGCTCGAGCGCATCGCGCAGCACCCCGACGATCCGATCGCGGCGATCAACGCGGTTGCCTATGCCGTTGTGGCCCTTGAGAGTCGCCTGCCGGCGGGAATGGGAGTTCCGCGTCGCGCCCATACGGATGCAGAGGACTGACAGGCCGGCTCGCCGTAGTGGAGGGCAATGCCAGGATCACTCAGGTTCGTCGCGCCGCCCGCTTTCCGGCATGCTTCGCCGGCCACTTCTCCAGCAGCGTCTTCATGCCGGAGTGGCTGAGTGACGGCTCACCATTGGCAATGCGCCGGTGATACAGCCCTCCGGGAGTACCGGCGGTCAGACCGAGCTATAACTGGCCACGCCGCTCACTGCTCGCGCTCCTCGGGCGCGTGCAACCCACCGGACAGATGAATGAGCGTGGAGCCCCTTCCTCGGGTTCAGTTCGTCGTGGTGGTGTCGCGCGGCGTCCGCGCTGGTGTGGAGCGGGTCGGGCACAATCAGCGCCATGAACGACGCATCATCTGCTCGCCGCCTGCTGGAGTACATGCGGGCGTGGCAGAAGATCCCGGCGTCTGGATCCCCGGCAACGGTGCGTGCGTCAGCAGGTGGCGACTGGTGGACGCCGAGCGTCGACGCTGTCCGCTGCGCCGTCGAGGTAGAAGAACTCGTTGAAGCGCTGGACGACAGCGACCTGCGAGATGGGTTCGAAACGATCCGTGCCCATATCCGTGACGCGGTGTTCTCCAGCAAGTGGCAACTCGACAGTTCCGGGCAGGCGCGCGAAATCATCCCCCGCAGCGCGCTCGGCACACTGGCGGTGGTCGTGTCGGCACTTGAGGGCCGCGCACTGCTGATGGAAAAGACATCCGAGTTCACCGAACTACGGGAGTTCCTGCTCGTTATACGTGAGCAGCTCGTGTCAGCGGACCTCCCCGAGGAGACACGCGAGTATCTGCTCGTACTCGTCAGCCACCTGGAGCAGGCGCTGGCCGAGGCTGCGTTCCGCGGGATGGCTGATGTCGCCGCTTGCGCGGATCAACTCGCTGGGGCTCTCACCCGCCTGTTCGTTCAGTTCGACAGCGACGATGCGAACAAGGCGTCCGGTCTCGTGAAGAAGCTGGTCCGCAAGGTCAGCAATTTCGTGAACAGTCCGTTCATGCAGGCCGCTATCGGCAGCTACGTCGGCACCGTCACCGGCCAGATCACAACTGGCTGACCACAACACGAGCATCCCGTCGTTAAGGCACCCCTCGACCTCGTGCAACAGCAGGTGCGGATCCTGTGCATCAGGATAGACAGGTGCAGCTCAGCGAGCCTCACCTGAATCGATCGCAACACCGTCATCGGGCTCACCTGCGCGGACGCCGTGGCCTCCCAACGCCTCGGGTAGCCCGCCGTGCTCGCTGACCTGCCCCGTGTTCTTATCCAGACCCAGCGTCCAGTCCGGGCTGGGCCACCCAGGCTCCGAATGCGACGCGCGACGGACACGATGTCGTGCGGTTCCCAAGCGTCGGCTTCCCACGCAGCGAGCGACTTCGGGTTCACGCCGAGCGCCTCAGCGAATTGGATCTGGGTCAGGTTGTTGACGCGGCGGACCTTCCGGAGCCGATCCCCGAACGTCCATGCCGGAACGACGCCTGTGTTGCCATCTGACAGTGGCACCGACCCCCGAACAGAGGACGGTGCAGTGCCGCTGTCAGAGGCGCCCTGCATGATGGGGGCATCCGAGGAGGTGGGCTCCTCGGCCACCGGCGCAGCAACACCGGAAGACAAGAAGGGAGAGTCACCATGGCTACCCCCATCACCGACCAGGTCTTTCAGCGCATCGACGATTCCCGCCAGTTGCTCGCTGTCCAACTGGGGGAGTTCCCCACGGACGACCTGCAAGGCCTTCTCGGCCAACTCCCGATGGCCATGCAAAACGAGGTCGACGTCCTGGTCGCTGTCGTCGGTGCTATCGAGGCCGAGTTGGCGAAGTAGCCCCTCGATATGGGCGGCGGGGTTGTGGCGCCTGAGGATGTCGCTCAAGTCCTGGGAGATCCGCTTGGCGTCGGTGCACACGTCCCGTTGCTCAGCACTACGGTGAGTCTCATGGACTGGCTCGTTATCGCTTCCGTCGCCTTTGGCGGCGTCGGCAGCGTGACGGGCATCCTTGCCCTCAGGTACGCCGCCTGCGAGGCGAAGGCAGCCCAGGAGCAACTCAAGGTCGCGCGTGAGGACATCGCGATGGCCGCTCGGACAGCTTCCGAGGGCAAGCGGATCGCTGAACATGCGAACCAGCTGGCAAAGGACGCGAACGAACTGGCCGAACGAGCGGTACGGGCTCAACTCGACCAGCAGGTGTTCGACTGGGTCGTCCAAGAGTACGGCGACCTTCGGGAACCCGTCGGTATCATCCTCAATGGCCCAGAAGTCGTTCGTGATGTAATCGTCCGTGTCGCGCGTGGGCACGAGTGTGTAGCGGAAGCCATGGCCGATGAAGTGCGCCCGCTCGCCCCTCTCAAGGTAGATCTTGTCGAGGTCTGGGCACAGCACCTTGAAGAAGTGCGTGCGGAGCAAGGTGTCCCGGCTCGCAGTGGCGGTGGCATCTTCGTGGCCGGCCGCGAACCCGATGTTGTCGAGTTGTGCCTGAGCTTCCACGTCGGATACCGGACGCAAGCCGGGGTGCGGCGCAACGGTGGCGTCGAATACCGGGCCCGCCATCAGCGTCACGGAGCGAACATCCGGCTCCGTCGGAACCTCCCATAAGGCGCCGAGCTTGATCACTCTACGCCCTTGGCTCGGCACCGGCAGACCCGACCGCCTCCGCAGGTGCGGCGTCGCCTTGGGCTGCCTCCGCTCCCCGGGTGAGGACCCGGTTGACCTCAGACTGTGGGAACCGGATCGTTCCGTTGGAAGCCTCACGGATACCGTGCCCCCGGTCGTTGGCCAGCGACGCACAGTCGATGGATCGACGCGTAGGACGCCGGCAACCTCGCAGGTCGTCAGAAGCGCTATATCTCGTGTCTTGCACGGAGATATAGCCCGCGGCGCACTGAGTCGTGTCAAGCACGACTTACCCTCAGCTACGACCAATCGGCCTCGGAGCCACCGAGGCTCGCCACGTTTGGAGCGCGCCTCGCGATCATCCGCTGGGCGATGCGCTGGAACCTCAAGGAGGTCGCGCTCACATGCAACCTGCCTCAGGCATCCTGGCGCGAGTAGGAGATGTTTCGACCGCACGCCTCGCAACCTGGTGGAGGTTGCAGGGAGGATCGCCGATCGCACCGGATACGATGATTGATGGATCATGACGGGCAAGCAAAAGGCCCCCACCGAAGGTGGGGGCCAAGCTGTGCGCCGCCAGGGACTCGAACCCCGAACCCGCTAGTTAAGAGCCAGCTGCTCTGCCAGTTGAGCTAGCGGCGCGCGATCAGTAACTATACCGAACCGGTGCCCGGAGGGAAAATCGGCGGGCGCCGTGGACGCCCTTCAGTGCCGGACCGCCTGCTTGCGGACGAAGGCCACCCGCTGGCGGTGCAACTCGTCGATCTCGGGCCGCTCCAGCGGCTCCAGTTCACGGTCGAGCGCCACCGACAGGATGTGGTCGGCGAGGGCTGCATTGCGGGCCAGCACCGGGCCGTGCGGATAGGTGCCGATCACCCGTCCCTGGACGGCGCCCTCGGTGCCGTCATTGGCGTTGCCGACGCCGATCTCGACGCTGGCCAGGGGTTTCGCGCCGGCGCCGAGCCGGGTGAAGCCGCCGTGGTTCTCGAAGCCGGTGAGTAGCTGCTGACTGCCGTCCGGTGCCGTCCAGCGGGTCAGGATCTCGCCCACGGCACGTTCGGGGCCGCGCCGGGTTTCGACGTCCAACAGTCCGAGGCCGTCGATCACCTCGTCGCGCTCGCCGATGGTGAAGGTCGTCCCGCAGATCTGGTAGCCGGCACAGACCGCGAACAGCACGCCGCCGGCGTCCAGGCCGCGGAACAGGTTGCCGTCGGCCTGCAGCGCCCGGACGGCGGAGACCTGGGCGGCGTCCTCACCGCCGCCGAGCAGGTACACCGAGCCCGTCGCCGGCACCGGAGCGCCCGGTTCGACCATGGTCAGCTTCGCGTCGATGCCGCGCCATTGCAGGCGCTTCACCAGCACCATCGCATTGCCGCGGTCGCCGTAGATGCCGAGCAGGGATTGGTAGATCAGGACGATCTCGACCGGCGCGCTCATCGCAGACCCGCCATCTTCAGTAGCTTCTGGAACGGGGTATAGGTGGCGATCAGATCGACCGGAGCCTGCGGTATCGCACCGTTGACGCCGGGCGCCGAGGCCCGCTGGTCGTGCACCGTGGCCAGCGCGGCGGCGAGATCGGGCACCACCTGGTGCTCGACCTCGGCGTAGCTGAGCCGCACCGCCAGATCCTGCGCCCGCGGCCCGGTGGCGACCACCCGCCGGCCCTGCAACTGCTCGTAGTCGACGTCCCACAGCCACGAGACGTCCTTGCCGTCGGCGGCGACCGAGTCGATCGCCAGAATCACCGGGTCGGACGTCGCCAGCGGCAGGGCCTCGGCCCACCCGGCCGGGTTCTTGGCCAGCAGCAGCCGCGCGGTGGTGCCGTGCAGGGTGGCGGTCGCGAAGCGTCCGGCTGGTGCGGTGACGGTGCGCATGCCGGCCAGTGCGGCGTCCATGCCGACGCCCAACTCGACGGCGGCGGCCAGGGCGCAGGCGGCGTTCGACACGTTGAACGTGCCGGGCACCCGCAGTTGCGGCGTCACCTCGTCGCCGTGCGGGGTGTGGATGCTGGCGCCGTCGACCACCCAGGACGCCGCCGGCTGGGTGAGTTCGCAGGCGGGGCAGTCCCAGCGACCCTCGGCGGTGACCAGCACCGCACCGCAGGCGGGGCAGAGCGCGGCGTCACCCGTCCATGAGGTGGCGGTGTCCACCCAGACGACGTTGGCCGCGGTGCCCGCCGACCACACCACCAGCGGATCGGACGCATTGGCGACCACCGTGGGTCCGGCGTGTCCGGCCCGCTCCAGGGCGGCGCGCCAGGCGCGTCCGAGCGATTTGATCTCGTGGTTGCGGTCGAGCTGGTCGCGGCTGAAGTTCAGCAGAACCAGGATCTCCGGACGGCCGTACTCGATCATGTCCGAGACGACGCGCTCGTCGGTCTCCAGCACTGCGATGTCGGCCAGCCGATGTGCGCTGAGCGCCGAGGCGATGCCGTAGTGCAGGTTGGCGCCGTCGGCGTTGGTGACCAGCCGCCGGGTGTCCGCGCCGAGCCCCGAGCGGACGGCGGCAGCCAGCAGATGCGAGGTGGTCGTCTTGCCGTTGGTGCCCGTCACGCTCGCGATTCGGCGTCCGCGCAGCAGCAGCTTGAACGCGTCCGGGGCGATCCGGGTGAGCACCTGGCCACGGATGGACGCCCCTGAGCCGCGGTTGGCCAAGCGGGAGCCGAGCGCCGCCAGATTGCCGGCGGCGATTCCGGCACCCAGGCGTAGCCGGTCGGGAAGGCGCAGGGCAGCCGGGGCGGCACGGTCGGCCAGAGTTGCGGCAGGCATGCGGCCTATTGTGCCGTCTGTGTCGCCTGCGGCGGCACCGACACATAGTCCGGGAGTTTCGCCGTCCGTCCCGCGCCCGAGGAAGTCCGCCGGATTCGGCGTCCGATCCACGGCCCGGCATGCTCGCGGGCCCAGGTCAGCTGCCACTCCAGCCACTCGCGGCGCGACTTCGCCGGCAACGGCGGCAGCGGCTCGTCCCAGCCGGGCCGCGGGGGCAGCCCGACCGCAACCAGCGCCGCCTGCGACACCCGCTCGTGGCCGATGCTGTTGAAATGCAGCCGGTCGTCGTGCCAGAGCTGCCAGTCCCTCAGGCAGCGCATGCCCCAGACGTCGATCACGTGGGCGCCGTGCCGGCGGGCGATGCTCCAGATGTTGGCGTTGTAGATGCCGGTGCGCGAGCGGGTGAGTTCGAGCACGGGGGAGTCCTTGGCGTCGACCCCGGTACCGATCAGCACATCGGCGCCGGCCGCGCGCAGCCGGATCACCGCCTGCTCGATCTGGTCGGTGATCGCGTCCACGTCGGCGCGTGGGCGGAGGATGTCGTTGCCGCCGCCCCACAGGCTGACCAGGTCGGGCTTCAGTGCGAGTGCCGGCTCCAGCTGTTCGGCCACGATCGGGCCGAGCAGGCGTCCGCGGATGGCGAGGTTGGCGTACTCGATCGGCTCGCCGGCCGCATCGGCGAGATGCTGCGCGAAACGATCAGCCCAGCCGCGCGGACTGCCGTCCGGATTGGGATCGGCCAGTCCCTCGGTGAGTGAGTCGCCGATCGCCACGTAACGGCGCCAGTGGTGAGTCTGCTCAACCATGTCGAACCTGCGATGCGAAGTAGCGATGCTTTCCAAGCACGTCGAGTCACCCTACTCCGCGGGTCTCGGCGCGCCAGTGGTTGCGTGTCGACTGTCGGACGGAGTCGTTACGCTGGCGGCCACGGCGGCTTGGTCACGGCACCGCCGTCGGTGATCGGCGGTTGGCCGGAGCGGCAGGGTGCTGAAACAGTATCGAACACATGTTTGATTACAGGCGTGATGTCGGGTAGAATCCCGTCATGGAGCAGCTCACCGTCGATACCCTCCCCGGCCTGGTGCCGGCGGTGGCGGAGGTGTGCTTGGCGTCCGACGCGGCGGGGCTGATCGACCAGCTTCGCTCCCTGGAACAGCTCAAAGCCGCCTGCGCTGCAGCGCAGGCGCGGGTGACGGTGGCGTTCAAGCGGCGGCAACTCGCCGAGCATGAGGCGCAGGGTGTGCCCGCGAACCGACGTGGCAAGGACGTGGCCGCGCAGGTGGCGCTGGCGCGACGCGAGTCGCCGCGCAACGGCTCCCGGTTGGTCGGCTTGGCCGACGCGCTGGTGCGTGAAATGCCCCACACGATGGCCGCCCTCGCCACCGGTGAGTTGAACGAGTGGCGAGCCACGCTGATGGTGAAAGAGACCGCGTGCCTGAGCCGGGAGCATCGGCGGCAGGTGGACGCCGAACTGGCCGGCCGGCTGGGCGAACTGAGTGATCGGGCGGTCAGTGCAGAGGCCCGGAAGGTTGCCTATCGGCTCGATCCGTACTCGTTCGTCGAGCGGGCACGGAAGGCCGAGGCCGATCGGTGTGTGTCACTACGGCCCGCGCCCGATTGCATGACGCGGCTGTCGGCACTGCTCCCGGTGGCGCAAGGGGTCGCTGCCTTCGCCGCACTCACCCGGGCTGCCGATTCGGCGCGAGCCGCGGGCGATGAGCGTGGCCGGGGCCAGTTGATGGCGGACACTCTGGTCGAGCGCGTCACCGGTCAAGCAGCAGCCGACGAGGTCGAGGTGGAGATCCAGCTGGTCATGTCGGGCGAGACGCTCTTCGGTCACCCAGGCGATCGCGCCGATGACGGCGAGAGTGCCGACCGGGGTGACGACGCGGCCGACGAGCCCGCCGTGGTGGCGGGCCACGGGCCCATCCCGGCGCCGGTCGCCCGGCGGATGGTCGCTGACCTGCCCGACGAGGCGCGCACCTGGATCCGTCGGCTCTACACCGATCCCGACACCGGACGATTGGTCGCGATGGAGTCGGCGGCCCGGTTGTTCCCAGCCGGTTTGCGGCGCTTCCTGATCGCTCGTGACCAGTACTGCCGGACGCCGTGGTGCGGTGCACCCATCCGGCACGCCGATCATGTGGTTCCCCACCAGGTGGGCGGTGAGACGAGCGTCGCCAACGGTCAGGGCCTGTGTGAGGCCTGCAACCAGATCAAGGCCATGCCCGGCTGGGGCGCGACACCCGACACCGAGGGCGCCGGCAGCACGGTCACCACGACCACGCCGACCGGGCACAGCTACCTGAGTCGACCGCCGGATCCGCCCGGTGCGCGGACGGGACGCAAGCATCCGAGGGTGGATTTCTTCCCACCGCCGCCGGTCGGGTCACCGCTGGAAACCCGGCTGCGTCTGATCCTTGCCGCCTGAGCAGAGCGGCGCCGTCATGACATTCGTCATGGCCGAACCCGGACGGCTTCACATCAGCCGGTGAGCATCGGCACTGCCCGGACGCCGCGTCGGCCGGAAACCTGGACACATGACCACAGACACGATCGACGACGCCATCACCGTCACCGGTGTCCGCCGCCGCTATGTGACCCGCACCCGGCTCAACATCCTCACCGGACGCCGCGAACCCACCGGCTGGTTCGAGGCCGTCCGCGGCATCGACCTGCGGGTCCGGCGCGGCGAACTGTTCGCCCTGCTCGGCACCAACGGGGCCGGCAAGACATCCACGGTGGAGCTGATCGAGGGCCTGGGTCGTCCTAGCGAGGGCAGCATCCAGGTGCTCGGCCACGACCCGGTCGCCGGACGCCGGCACGTCCGGCACCGCACCGGGGTAGTGCTGCAGAGCTCCGGATTCCCGCCCGGCCTGACCGTCCGCGAGATGGCCCGGCTGTGGCACAGCACGCTGAGCAACCCGGCACCGGCCGACGCGGCCGTCGCGTCGGTGGGGCTCGAAGCGCAGGCCGACGTGGAGACTGCGAAGCTCTCCGGCGGTGAACGCCGCCGCCTCGACATCGCCCTGGCGGTGATGGGCCGTCCCGAGGTGCTGGTGCTCGACGAACCCACGACCGGGCTCGACCCCGAATCGCGCCGCGCCATCTGGTCGCTGGTGCAGGGTCTGGTCGAGCAGGGGACGGCGGTGCTGCTCACCACGCACTACCTGGAGGAGGCCGAGCAGCTCGCCGACCGGGTGGCCATCATGAACGCCGGCCTGATCGCCCGCGAAGGCACGGTCGCCGAGATCGTCGCCGACGCCCCCGCCCGGATCAGCTTCGACCGCCCGGCCGGACTCGCCCTGGCCGACCTGAACGTCGGCGCCGCCACGATCACCGCGGCCGACTCGGTGTTCATCGAAACCCGCACCCTGCAACCCACCCTGCGCGCCGTCCTCGACTGGGCGGGCGAGGTCCCGCTACGCCGACTCGACGCCCGCTCCGCCTCGCTGGAGCAGGTCTTCCTGGCCATCGCCGACACCAAGGAGCAGTCATGACCACCCTCGACACTCAGCCCACCACCCGCCTCGAGACGGCGGCAGCAGGTTCCGGTCTGCGTCGCTTCACGGCGCTGGCAAGGGGTGAGACCACGATCCTGCTGCGCAACCGGACGGCGATCTTCACCGCGGTCGCGATGCCGTTCGTGGTCGGCCTCGCCTTCTTCGGAATGAGCCAGGACCGCGCCGGCCTGGGCGTCGTGCTCACCATGGTGCTGGTCGGGACGGCGCTGATGTTCGTCATCTACTACACGATGGTCACCTCACTGGTCGGACGCCGCGAGCAGCTGGTCCTGAAGCGCCTGCTGGCCGGTGAGCCGACCGCGCTAGAGATCCTGATCGCACCGGCCGTCCCGCTGTGGGCGTTGTTCGCCGTCCAGTCGTTGATCGCGATCGGCGGTGCGATGCTGCTGGGCTCGCCGATGGCGCACCCGTGGGCGTTGGTGCTGGCGCTGCTCGGGGGCGCCGCGGCCTGGACTGCACTCGCCATCGTCAGTGCCGCCTACACCCGCACCGTCGAGTCGGCCCAGATCAGCACCCTGCCGCTGATCCTGACCTCGCTGCTGCTGTCCGGCTTCTCGGTGCCGCTGGAGTGGCTGCCCGAACCGGTGCAGCGCGTCGCCCACGTTCTGCCGATGACCCCGGTGGTCGATCTGATCAAGTTCGCCTACACCGGCGTCGGCGTCGATGGACGGGTTCTGACCGGGCCGGCCGAGGTGCTGGCCGGTGCCGGCGGCATGCTGCTGCCGCTGGTGGTGTGGACCACCGGCGCACTCGTTCTCGGGCTACGCCGGTTCCGCTGGGATCCTCGGTCCTGACCGTCACCGTTAGGCTCGAACGAAGCAGAGGAGGAGTCGTGAGCACCCTGCAAAGCAGTACGGCGCAGCATCGTGCAGAGCTGGGCGTCCGGCGCACGGAACGCTATGTCTACAACTCGCTGCACTGGGCGTTTCCGCTTCTCGGCGCCGTCGCGCTGATCGCGGTCACTGGTGATGCCCCGCTGGAGTGGTCACTGCCCTGGGCGGCCATGCTCATCGTCGCCGCCTGGTCCGGGCTGGTGGTGCTGCACACCCGGCTGCGGGACGCCGATCTACTGCCGGCCAGCGGCTGGGACGCGGTGCGCGTGCGCCGGGTCGAGCCGGTGCGGCTGGTATGGATCGCGTCCGGGCTGATCTGCGCGGCGACCGCCGGTTTCGTCTTCCCGCCGGCGGGATTCCTGCTGGTGCTGAGCAGCGCGATGCTCGGCAGCGTGCTGGTCATGCCGATGCTCACCTACCCGCGCATCCGGCCCATGGTGATCGGCGCAACCGGCATCGTGCTCGGCCAGCTCGGCATCTGGTTCGGCCCGCACCCCGGCGCCGCTCAGGAACTGCCGTGGGTGGTCGCCGCCTACTGGTCGGCGTTCGCGAGCGGCATGCTGCTGGGGTACGCGGTGATGTTCCTCAACGTGCTGACCACCACGCGCGAACTCGAATGGGCCCGGACGGACACCGCCCGGCTCGCGGTCGCCGAAGAACGGCTGCGTTTCTCGCGCGACCTGCACGACGTGTTCGGACGCACCCTGTCGACGGTGGCGCTGAAGGCCGAACTGGCCGCTGAGCAGGCCCGCCGCGGACGTCCGGAGTCGGTCGCGACGATGCGTGAGGTGCAGTCGATCGCCACCGAGGCGCTCGGCGAGGTGCGTGAGGTGGTTCGTGGCTACCGGCAGACCGACCTGGCCGGCGAGATGGCCGGCGCCCGGTCGCTGCTGGAGGCATCCGGCATCGAGGTGACGACGGTGACCGAGGGCAGCGGCGTGCTGCCGGCCCCGGTGGCCCGGGCCTTCGCCTGGGTGGTCCGCGAGGGCACCACCAACATCCTGCGGCATGCGGACGCCGGCCGCGTCCGGATCGCGCTCGACAGCGAACCGGGCCGGGCCCGGTTGGTGCTCGACAACGACCACCCGCACCCGGCGACCGGGCGGGCCGGCTCGGGCTTGGCGGGGCTGAGTGAGCGGCTCGCCGAGGTCGGTGGCAGGTTGTCCGTCGACCACGACACCGACAGGTTCACCCTGACCGCCGAGGTCACCGACGCCGCGTTGGCTCGGCTGCGGACGGCGTCCGGGCCGTCGGAAACGGGAGGTGAGCGATGATCCGGGTGGTGCTGGCCGAGGACGAACACCTGATCCGCGAGGCGCTGGTAGCCCTGCTGGAACTCACCGACGACATCGAGGTGGTCGGCCAGGCCGGTTCCGGCGACGAGGCGCTGGCGATGATCCGCAAGCTGGCGCCCGAGGTGGCGGTGCTCGACCTGCAGATGCCCGGGGCGTCCGGCATCGAGGTCGCAGCCGCGTTGGCGTCCGAACTGCCGGGCTGTGCCTGCGTGATCGTCACCAGCCACGGACTGCCCGGCTACCTGAAGCAGGCGCTGGCGCACGGCGTGCGCGGCTTCGTACCCAAGACCACCAGCGGCGCCCGGCTGGCCGAGGTGATCCGGACGGTGCACGGCGGCGGACGCTACGTCGACCCCGCCCTGGCCGCCGATGCGATCGCCGCCGGTGACTCACCGCTCACCCCGCGGGAAGCCGACGTGCTGCTGGCTGCCGACGGGGGAGCGCACGTGGAGGAGATCGCCGCCCGGGTGAACCTGTCGCCGGGCACCGTGCGCAACTACCTCAGTTCGGCGATCGGCAAGCTGCAGGCAGCGACCCGGCACGAGGCCGTCCGGATCGCCCGGGAACGCGGCTGGATCTGAAGACCGGCTCACCCCGCCGATTGGGCCGCCTCGACCTAGCCCGCGATGCCCACCCGGTGTCGCCGGCGGGGCCGGATGGTGCGGGCGTTCCAGCGACCGTCACGATGCTCCACCTCGATCGGATGGCCGAACGTGCGGGTCACGATGTCGCTTGTCAGCACCTCGGTGGCGCGACCCGCGGCGACCGTCCGTCCGTCGCGCAACAGCAGGGCGTGCGTGGTGGTGACCGGCAGCTCCTCGAGGTGATGCGTGACCAGCATCGAGGTCAGCTGCGGATGGGTCTCGGCGAGCAGATCGACCGTTTCCAGCAGCTGCTCGCGAGCGGCCACGTCCAAACCGGTGGTCGGTTCGTCGAGCAACAGCAGGGCCGGGTCGGAGGCCAGCGCGCGGGCGATCAGGGTGCGTCCGCGCTCGCCCTGGGACAGGGTCGTCCAGCGATCATCGGCGAGCCTGGCCAGGCCGAGCAGGTCGAGCAGCTCGGCTGCCCGGGCCCGGTCGGCCTGCGAGGGCTGCCAGCGGAGCGGCAACTCGATGGTGCCGGTGAGGCCGGTCAGCACCACCTCGGTCACGGTCCGCGCCGAACGCAGCGGATGGCGCGGATTGACGTGCCCGATGTGACGGCGGAGCGCCTGCAGCTCGACCCGGCCCAGCCGATGGCCGAGCACGTCGACGGTCCCGGTGGTGGGATGGACGACGGCGCCGCAGAACCCCAGGATCGTGCTCTTGCCGGCCCCGTTGGGTCCGAGCATCACCCAATGCTCGCCGCGACGCACGGTGAACGAGACGTCGTGCAGGATCTCCTTGTCGCCACGCCGGAACGTGACTGTGTCGAGGTCGAGGACGGTCGGCGAGCTGAGGTCTAGCTGCACGGGTGTTCTTTCGTCGGCGTGGGTGGAAGCTGATCCGCCGGTGCGGGCGCGGCCTTGACCGAATCGATCAGGGCGTAGCCGAGCCGGGTGGCGCTCTCGACGTCGCCCGCGCAGATCGCGTGGGTGAGTTCGCGGTGGGCGTCGCGGACGGCGTCCGGCTCGGGGAGCACGGCAGTCTCCCTGATCGACTGCTGGACGATCTCGGAGACGGCGGCGTACAGCCGGATCAGAATCGGATTGCCGCTGGCCCGCACCACCACCTGGTGGAACGTGGTGTCGGTGGCCACGTAGCCGGCCAGGTCGCTGGCATCGTGAGCGGCGGTGCGGGCGTCCAGTGCGGCACGCAGCGCGGCGAGATCGTCGGGGTCGGCGCGTTGGGCCGCGAGCCGAGCGCCTGCGGCCTCGAGTGCCGCGCGGGCGTCCAGTACGTCGCCGGGCGCTGCCACTCGGTCGGCGGCGGTCGGCAGGTGATCGCGAACCAGCACCCCGGTGATCTCGTCGGTGGCCCGGACGTAGGTGCCATCGCCGATCCTCGGCTCGAGCAGCCCGGTGATGCTCAGGCCGCGCAATGCCTCGCGCACAGTCGCCCGGCTGACGCCCAGATCGTCAGCTAGTTGATGCTCGCCGGGAATCCTCTCGCCAACCGGCCAATCGCCGGCATCGATCAACTCGCGAAACTGACTGGCCACCTGGGTCACCAGCGGCTCGTGGCGCACCGGACCGCGAATCATTGCTCCTCCTCGGCAGGTCAGCGGGTCGCGCTGGATCGCGTGATCTGTGGAGAGGCTAGTGCAGATGTCAGACATTTGCATATGGCGCCCGTTGGTTGAGCTTGTCGAAACCCCTGATGTCGTTTGCCAGCCATCCCAGTCGGCCGGGATTCGATAGTTAGTAACTAACATTAGATTCATGGGACGTTGGGATCGAACTCACGACGCACTGACACGCGCCGCGTCCGAGCTGTTCGCCGAGCAGGGATACGCAGCCACCGGCACGGCTCAGATAGCCGCACGCGCGGGGGTGAGCGAGATGACCTTGTTCCGGCATTTCGCCACCAAGGAGTCGTTGCTACTGACCGACCCCTTCGACCCACTGATGGCTGAGGCCGTCCGCTCGCGACCGGCGGACGAACCGCCGATGCGTGCACTGGCGGAGGGGATTCGGCAAACCTGGGCCGATATCGACCCGGCCGCGACCGACGCCCTCCGGGGCCGGCTGGCGATCATCGCCGAGACGCCGGAACTGCAGGGCGCGATCGAGCGCACCAGTCAGGACACCGTGACCGCCCTGATCGAAGCGCTGTCGGAGCGAGGAGTGCCCTCCGCCCAGGCGCGGATCGCGGCGACCGCGGTGATCGCCGGGCTGAGTGCGGCACTGCTCGACTGGGCCCGCTCTGACCGTGCGGGACTGGATGACGTGCTCGGTGCGGCGCTGGACGTGTTGGGCGGTGCGTGACGTGCTTGCCTTCGACCAGGTCAGCCGGCGCTTCCCGGGTGGCGCTGGGGTGACCGACCTCACCTTCGCGATCGCGCCGGGCGAGATCGTGGCGCTGATCGGACTCAACGGCGCAGGCAAGACGACGCTGATGCGGCTCGCGCTCGACATGCTGCGTCCAGAGCAGGGTGAGGTGCGGCTGTTCGGCAGTCCGCTTGCCGCGTTGCCCGCCGCGGCGTGGGCGCAGGTCGGTGCGCTGATCGAGGTGCCGCTGGCCTACCCGGAGCTGACGGTGCGGGACAACCTGCTGATCGGATGCCGGCTGCACGGCAGCGATCCGAGACGGGTCGAGGAGGCTCTTCAAGCGTGGCAACTCGCCCCACTCGCGGAGCGCCGGTTCCGTCGGCTGTCGCTCGGAAACCGGCAGCGCACCGGGTTGGCGGCCGCGCTGCAGCACGACCCGCGGCTGATCGTGCTGGACGAGCCGAGCAACTCCCTCGACCCGGCGTCGGTGATCCTGCTGCGCGAACAGCTTCTTCGTCGTGCCGCGGACGGTGCCGCGGTCCTGGTCAGTAGCCACCACCTGGACGAGGTGGCGCGGATCGCGGACCGCGTCCTGCTGATGAACGCCGGACGGCTGATCGGCGAGCTCGACACCACGGGGGTCGATCTGGAACGGGCCTTCTTCGAGCGCATCCGCCAGGATGACGAGCATCGTGCGGAGGTCGTCCGATGAGGGCGGCCCTCGGTGTCGAAATGCTCAAGCTCACACGCTCGCCGGTCGCAGTGATCGGCACGCTGGCGGTCCTCGGCGGAATGCTCGGCCTGCTCGGCGGGATCACCGCCGCGGTGGCCGGCGGCAACCCCGAGGTGATCGCCAAGGCCGGAGCAGCCGCCAGCCACGACTGGGCCGGCCTGCTGCTCGGTGCCGATCAGGTGGCGGCTGCCGGCGCCCTGCTCGGTTTCGGCGTCGTGTTGTCCTGGATGTTCGCCCGCGAGTTCACTGATGGCACGATCACCGGCCTGTTCGCGCTGCCGATCAGCCGCGGCAGGATCGCGCTCGCCAAGCTGATCGTCTACCTGCTCTGGACGGCGGTGGTCGGCCTCGCCGTCACACTCGAGGTGTTCACCCTCGGGCTGCTGCTCAGCTACGGCATCCCGGACGCCGCTACCTGGAGAGCCCTCGGACGCCTGCTGGTGCTGGTCGTCCTGACCGGGATCGTCGCCGTTCCGGTGGCCTGGGTGGCTACCGTCGCGCGGTCACTGCTGGCAGCAGTCGGCGGCACGATCCTCCTCGTGGTCGCGGCACAGGTCGGTGCGCTGGCCGGAGCCGGAGGCTGGATGCCGCTGGCCGCGCCCGCCCTATGGGCGCTCTCTGCCGGGATCGCTGTCAGCATCGGGCAGTTGGTCCTCACCATGGCCGTCTCGGCGATCTTCGCGACCCTGACCTGGATGACTTGGTCACGACTCCAGTTGGATCGCTGACGTGAATATCGTTGGTCGAGCTTGTCGAGGGGAGGAGCGCCAGATTGTCCGGGACGTCGACGGCTGCCGAGGCCGCGAACACGCTGGTGCTCGTCCGCCACGGGCAGAGTCAGGCGAATGCGGACGGCTTGTTCACCGGGCTGCTCGACGTCCCACTGACCGACCGTGGCCGAGCGGAGGCTGCCCGGGCGGCACGGATGCTCAACGATGCGGGCCTCGCTCCACCCGTGTGGTTCTGCTCGCCGTTGCGCCGGGCCCGCGAGACCGCGGCGATCCTGACCGCCGAGCTGAGCCGTCCGCCGAGCCGCACGGTGTGGGACTGGCGGCTGGCCGAACGCAACTATGGTGCGCTCACCGGCCGCACCAAGCAGAGCGTGCTGACCGAGTACGGCCAGGAGCAGTTCCTCGCCTGGCGACGCTCGGTCGACGTGGCCCCGCCGCCGATGTCGGACGAGCAGCGCGCCACCCTCGGTGACGCGCCGGCGGCGCTGGGGCTGACCGAGGCGCTTCGCGATGTCGTCGTCCGAGTCGGGACGGTCTGGCGCGACGAGATCGAACCGGCGCTGCGCCGCGACGGGAGTGCGCTGGTGCTCGCCCATGGCAACTCGCTGCGCGCGCTGTGTGTGGTGCTGGATTCGCTGACCCACGCCGAGGTGCAGGCGCTCAACATTCCGACCGGCCACCCGCTGATTTACCGGATCGCCGACGACGGCCAGCCGCAGGTGCGGGGCGGGCGTTACCTCGACCCGATCACCGCCCACGCCGCCGCGGCCCGGATCGCCCAGGAGGGCGGCACCTGAACCTGATCGACGCGGTGCGGGAAGTCCGCCCAGCGGAGACCCGCCGATGACCGTCGAGTTGAGCGGCGCCGACCCCGGCGTCCGAACTTGCGGATCATCGGTGTTCCCACTCCGGTGCGGAGGCCTGTGGTGCGGCCCCCGCGGTGGCCCTCGGCCGGGCCGCGCTCTGCCACCCTGCCGGCAGCAGCGGGTGAAGTTCAGGCGTGCGACGAGCGGCGCGGGCGATATAGACGGCGTTCCAGATGCCCAGGCCGGCCATGCCGACGGCCATCCAGAGGGTGGAGAGACCCACCGCCCAGTCGATCGGCAGCACCGCCACCATCGGAATGCGCAGCAGCGATTCCGCCACCAGCCCAACGCCCCAGCCCACGGTGCTGACCCGGAACGCTCGACGGGCAGCCGGCACGGTCCGGTACAGCTCGCCCAACTCGACCGCCCGCCCCGGCTTCCACGACTGTGCTGCGGACAGCGACATCGGTTGCCGCGAGGCGAGGCTGAGCAGGAACATCGCGCCGATCGTCACTGTCCCGGCCGAATCCTTGAGAAGTATCCAGCGAGCGTCGCCGCCGACAAAAGCCAGAGCGAAGCCGACCCCGAAGACGGCGAGCATCATCCCCGCGAACCAGGTCAGGCGCCGCTGCCGAACCGCCACCCAGGCGAGCCGGAGCCCGGCGGCCACGCCCGCGGTGAGCAGTGCGAGCTGATCGGACGCGCCGGCGAAGTGGAGGGCGTAGTAGCAGACCAGCGGCAGTCCGATGTCGGTGAGGAGACCCGGCAGCGGACTCCCGTCGGCGACCGGCCGGTTGGGGCGACCGTGTGTAGCAGATGCCATAACACTGGTATATATCAACGTTATGCCGAGATCAAGGCCGGGCGATACCGTGCAGCATGGCCACCACCATTGATGCCGACGAGTTCGCGCGCATCGTGGCTCCCTATCGCCACGAACTCCTGGTGCACGCCTACCGGCTGACCGGAGCGCCGTCCGATGCTGAGGACGCCCTTCAGGAGGGCATGATCGCCGCTTGGCGTGGGCTATCCGGGCTGCGCGAGCGGGCTGCGCTACGGGCTTGGCTGTACCGGGTGACGACGAACGCGGCGCTGCGGCTGGTGGAACGCCGGGGGCTGCGGCTGTTGTCCTGGGACAGCGCGTCGGCCGCTGATCCTGCGGCCGAGCTGGGGCCGCCGCGCGACGACGTTGCCTGGGTGGAGCCGTTTCGTGGCGCGGCTGACCCCGCGGAAGTCGCCGAACGCCGTGAACACATCGAACTGGCCTGGATCGCCGCCGTGCAGCAGCTACCCGCCACGCAGCGCGCCGTCCTCGTGCTGAGGGAGGTGCTCGGGTTCTCTGCGGACGAGACCGCCGACCTCCTCGACACGTCGCGGACGGCGGTGAACAGCGCATTGCAGCGGGCTCGCGCGACGCTCGCCGGGCGTCGGCCGTCCGGCCACAAGCAGCACGCCGAACTCGACCGCGACGTGGTGAAGACGTTCGTGGAGGCGTTCACGGCCGGCGATGTGGAGCGAGTTGTCGAACTGCTGGCCGACGACGTCCGGTTCACCATGCCGCCGCTGCCGGCCTGGTTCGACGGTCGCGCCGACGTCGCCGAGTTCCTCCGGACAAGTGTGTTCGCGACACCGTGGCGGGTGCGTGAGATCGGCATGGTCAACGGGCATCCGGCCGTCCTCGGCGAACAGCGATGGGAGGGTGCCTGGCGTCCGGGCGCACTGATGATCCTGCACCTGAGGGAGGGGCGGATCGGTTGGCTGGCGACCTTCGTCGGCCCGTTGTGCACAGATTGGGTGAAGGATTTTCCGACGGACCGATGAATCCGCGGCCTCCCGCGTATCTGTACAGGTGACAGATACGTACGGAAGGAGCGCGACATGCGCAAGGTCATCGTCAACAACATCGTTTCTCTCGACGGCTGCTACGCCGACGCCACCGGCAATCCGCTGGCGCTGAACATGGACGCCGCCTTCGACCAGGCGAACCTCGACAGCATCTCGGCGGCCGATGTGGTGCTACTCGGCCGGGACTCCTTCGACGGGTTCAGCTCGTACTGGCCGTTCATCGCCGATGCGCCCGAGCCCGACGATCCGGACGCGCCCGAGGCTCGCGCGCTCAGCGAGGTAAACCGCGCCATCAGTCGCCGCTACAACGCGATCCCCAAGGTGGTCGTCAGCGACCGCGGGGGAGTGCCGTCGGACAATGCGTGGGCACAGACGACGACCGTCGTGCCCCGCGGTGCGGCCGCGTCCTGGGTGGCCGACGCGAAACGGAACGGAGACGGCGACATCGTCATCTTCGGCAGCCGCCGGATGTGGAACGGACTCCTCGGCGACGGTCTGATCGATGAACTGCACCTGATGGTCAGCCCGACCGTGCTCGGCGACGGCGTCCGGCTGTTCGGGGTGCCGGCCGACCTCGACCGGATCGAGTGCCGCCGCTACGACGGTTCACCGAACGTGCAACTCCGGTACCGCGTGCTGGCGCCGCGTTCCGATCGGGCTTCGTGACAGCCGAAAGGGATCTATCGGACGTCGGCCAGAGAGCGCCAGCATTCCTGCAGATGGTCGTCGACCATGCCCGCGGACTGCATGAGTGCGTACATCGTGGTCGGGCCGACGAACCGGAAGCCGCGTTTGCGGAGCGCCTTGCTCATCGCCTCCGACTCCGGCGTGGTGGCAGGGACGTCGGCGAACGTCCGCGGCCGGGGGCGTGGCTGCGGAGCGAACGACCACAGCAACTCGTCGAGTTCGCCCGGCCGCATCTCGGTGACCAAGCGTGCGTTCGAGATGGTGGCTTCGATCTTTGCGCGATTGCGGACGATCCCGGCGTCGGCCATCAGCCGTGCGATGTCGTCGGCGCCGAACCCGGCGACGGTCTCGGGCTCGAACCCGGCGAACGCCTCGCGGAACCTCGGCCGCTTACGCAGGATCGTGATCCACGACAGGCCCGCCTGGAAGCCCTCGAGGCTCATCTTCTCGAACAACTCCCGATCGCCGTGCAGCGGCACCGCCCATTCCTCGTCGTGGT
The DNA here is from genome assembly GCF_047606365.1 of Micropruina sp. Lineage (GTDB taxonomy): Bacteria > Actinomycetota > Actinomycetes > Propionibacteriales > Propionibacteriaceae > Micropruina. The sequence goes on from NZ_JASGEN010000105.1 coordinate 97,365, forward strand.
AGCGGCGGTAATCGGCGTCGTCGCCGACCCAGCCACAGCGCACAACCGCGTCGGGCCCGATCCGGAGTTCATCGATCACGTCGTCAAGATACCGGGACGCCGCTTGCAGCTGCCGGGAGGCTTCCGGAAGGGTCGCAGGGTCGAGGCCCCCGGGTGAGGAAGTGCGGCAGCCTCACGAGTGCGCCGTGCTCCTCGGCGGCTGCACGTACGCCTCGCCCAAGCTCGGGTTAATCCGCTCCCGGGAGTTGATGATTGGTCCGTCCAGCCTCGGCACGGGCCTTCAGGTTGCGGAGTTGGCGACCGGCCATGATCTTGTCTCCGGCGGCGAGCGCGAGGTGACGGACGCCAATGCCTGCGTCGTGCTGGACGCAGGCATTGGCACGTAGACGGGTGGCGTCGTCGTCGAGCGACGTCACTGAATAGGAGATCGCGATGCGGCCGTAGCTGCGGTCGAACTCCGGCCGGGATATCCCGGCGAGGTAGGAGTTGGGAGCGAAGCTCGTGATGGCGAAAATCAGGAAGTGCTGACCGACTCTCAGTCGTTCCGCGCCGGGGGTCAGTGTGACTGGGCTGCGGCGTCCGGGGAAGTCAATGGCATCGAAACTGTAGGGGGCGACGGTGAGTTGGCAGAGCCAGCGATAGACCAGCTGACGTGGGGCGTTGACGGTGATGCAACGCACCCATCGGTCACAGTTCGAGGCGAGGAGGTCGTCCGCCGGGCTTGGCTCATCGATCTCGCCCGGTGCCGCGCGGGTGTGGCGCAGTAGTGACGGGACCGGGATCCTGAACCCGCTCGTCATGCCCGTGAAGTCACGATGACGCGCTTGCCGTTGGCTGAGCGACTCTCGGCGTCCCGGTGTGCCTCACTGACTCGATCGACTGAGTACGTGGCCTCGATGATCGGGGTGATCGAGCCGTCATCGACGCGGCTGGCCAACCAGGTGAGGTCGCCTGCGTGGGGCTTGCCGGAGACCATGCGGATCAGCGGGCCGGCACTGACCATGGACACGAAGATGGCGGGCATCGCCGAAGGCGACAGGGCGACGATTCTGCCGCCAGGGTTGAGCATCGTGCGGTAAACGAGCAGGTCATCGCTGGCGGTAGCCAGAATGGCGTCGTACCGCTGAGTAATCTGCGCGGCGCCTCCCTCGCGATAGTCGTAGATGCTCGTGGCGCCGGCTTGCGTTGCTGCGGCGTTGCGGTCGCCGGTCAGGGCATCGACCCGTGCGCCCTGCGCTCGGGCGACCTGGATAGCCGTTGATCCGACTCCGCCGTTGCCACCGACGACGAGCACCCGGTTGCCCTTGTCGACGCGCAGCGCCCTCAGTGCCGCCACGGCAGTCAGCCCGACCAGCGGCAGCGCCGCAGCTTCTTCCAGCGGAACCCGCGACGGTGCGACCGCGATCTGATCCGCCCGGATCGTGAGGTATTGCGCCGCGGCGGCGTGGCGACCCGGCGGCTTCATGCCGAGATATCCCCACACGCGGTCACCGACCGTCAGGTTCGGGACGCGGGCGCCGGTCCGCACGATGGTTCCGGCGAAGTCGACTCCGGTCCCCTTCGGGAAGCCGAATCCGTTCAGCCCCTTCAACTTGCCCGCCCGTGCCATCAAGTCGGCCTGGTTGAGGCTGCATGCGGCCACCTCAACGAGCACCTGTCTGGCTCCAGGCCGAGGTACGGGTGACTGTCCGACCTCCAACACCTCCGGACCGCCGTACTTGCGGTACTGAACTGCCCACATCTGATCGCTGGCCATCATGCCTCCTCGGTTTATGCTACGAAACGTAGCGTAGCAGTGAGATCGCGAAGGTCGGTGAGGTCCGTGGGGTTCCTGTCTGGCTCTCAGTCGGAGGGGCGTGCGTGCAGAACTGCCAACAGCTGCGCGGTGAGTGAGCCAGTCAGAGCGTCAATGTCGTTCCGACCGAGCAGGTGAACCTGCGCGTATGGGATGCCCAGCAGCGCGGCATGGACATCGGTCACGCTCGCTCCGGTGGAGAGTTCTCCACGCCCCTCCGCTCGGTCGAGGATGACCGCGATGTCATCGCGTGCGGCGGCGATGAAGCCCTGTCGCAGTCGGTCGGTGAGCTCGCTGTCGCCGGACATGTCGGCGAGCAGGCCAGGAAGTACGGCGCGGCCGGGCTCTGCTGCCACCAAGCGCACGGCCCGGCCAGCTAGTACCGCGATGTCGCCGGCCAGCGAGCCAGTGTCGATCGATGGTTGCTCCTCTGCGCGATGGATCGCCAAGTCGAAGACCATTTCGGCTTTGGTGCCCCAGCGGCGGTAGATCGTCGTCTTCGCCACGCCCGACTCCGACGCGACCCGTTCGATCGTCAGGCCCGCGTAGCTGAGCCGGCCCAGGAGGTCGCCCACCGTCTCGGCCAGGCGGGCGTCCGTCCGAGCGCGCCTCGTATCCCGTGGCGCGCGTCCCTCCCGCTGGGTCATGCGGACTCCGTCCAGTCCCTCAAGCAACTACGCTCCGTAGCGTATGTCGTCTGGGGAACTCTGGAATGCGGATGTCAGTGGAACAGAGCTATCCCGAGTATCGGCGCGCTGTCCGGGAATGCACCTGGGTTGGGGTTCGGAGTAGTTCAGTCGGAGATGGCGAGCTTCATGGCGCTCCCGCGAGTTGGCTACGGCCCGAGATCGTGATCGACAGGGCCGCGGCCGGGGTCGTCGGTCACCGGGTCGAGGATCGTGAATCCGAGATTGCGGGCGGCGACTGCCATCTGCCTGTCGTGGGTCACCAGTGTGAGCGCGGTGGGGCCGAGTCGCAGTGCGGACGCGACATGAATCGAGTCGGCGCCACCCAGCCGCTCGTCGAGGGCGATGGCCTCCGCGATTAGCTCGTCGTTGACGTTCATCAGGAAGAACTCGTCCACATATTCGGTGACGATGTCCTGGTCGATGGCGGCGTTCTTCGTGACCCGACGCACCTCCAGTTCCATCACTCGAGACGCGATGAAGGCGTCGCCGCGCCGGGAGACGTCTTCGAACCATGCCCGCGCTGCTGGTGACTGTTCGACGATCGCCCGCACGAGGACAGATGAGTCGACGTACCAGGTCTGTTTGTCAGCCATCGAGGCGGGACCGGTCGTCGTCGAGTGCGGCACCGACATCGGCCGTCGTGGGCGCGGTTCTGCGTTCCGTGGCACGGCGGGTCTTGCGAGGGGGGGCGAGTAGCCCGGCGCGGACCAGTGCCTCGACCGGGTCGGTGGGCTCGTCGGCGATGCGAGTGAGCCGATAGGCGGCGCTTCCTCGGCGCATGATGACCACCTCGTCGTCGTCGGCGAGCCGGGTCGCGCGCGAGGGGTTCTGGTTGAACTCCGTGAGCGAGATGGTCTTCATGACCAGATTCTAGCATTAATACTAATCTATTGAAGTGACGCCGGTCACGAGGTTTGACTGCGGCGGAGGCGACGGCAGCGGGCTGCGTTCAAGTAGGGTCGGTGACCGAACGGCCGGTGATCTGGCGCTCTCCGCGCGCAAAGGGACAGCATGAGTATCAAGCGACTCTCATCGAGGCTGGACGGCTTCGCTCGGCTGAGCTTGCTCGACGGGCCGACGCCCCTTCAGCACCTTCCTCGACTCTCTGATCGCCTCGGCCGCGCGGTCTACGTCAAGCGCGACGACGTGACGCCGCTCGCCATGGGCGGCAACAAGCTGCGCAAGCTTGAGTACCTTGCCGCCGACGCTCTGCGTGAGAAGGCGGACGTGCTGGTGACTGCCGGGGCCATCCAGTCCAACCACGTCCGGCAAACCGCTGCGCTCGCCGCGCAACTCGGCCTGGGCTGCGTCGCCCTGCTGGAGAACCCGATCGGCACCTCACGCGACGACTACCTGAGAAGCGGCAACCGGCTCCTGCTGGATCTGTTCGCTGCGCAAGTGATGAATGTGGGCAGTCTCGAGGACGCCGACCGGCAACTCGACGATGTCGCTCAGCAACTGCGTGAGCAGGGACGCCGGCCCTATGTCATTCCAGTCGGCGGCTCGAATGCGCTCGGCGCGCTGGGCTACGTGCGTGCGGGCATGGAGATCGCGCAGCAGGCCCGTGCGAACGACCTCGCCTTTTCTGCCGTCGTGCTTCCCTCCGGCAGCGCAGGCACCCATGCCGGCCTTGCTCTCGCCCTCGCCCACGCGCTCCCGGCGACGTCCATCATCGGGGTCACCGTGTCGCGTAGCGCCGACGCGCAGCGGGCCAACGTCCAACGCCTCGTCGAGGCTACGAGCGCGTTGCTCGGTATCGAGGTCCCTGCGGACCTTCGCATTGAACTGTGGGACGAGTATTTCGCCCCGAGGTACGGCGAAGCCAACGCGGCTGGCACGAATGCCATTCGCCTGCTCGCCCAAACCGAGGGCCTGTTGCTCGACCCGGTTTACACGGGCAAAGCAATGGCGGGCCTGCTGGACGGAATCCAACGCGACCGGATCGATGGGGAAGGGCCCGTGCTTTTCCTGCACACCGGGGGAGCGCCGGCATTGTTCGCCTATCAGGATGCCTGTAGGACGCAATGATGCGGCACCAGCAGCAACGCCGAATTGCGCTGAGAACAGTTGTCTCTCCGCGGTCTCCTCACCGCATCGGGCTGACATGACCCGGCACCATTGGACGACAACCGCCATCCGGAAGATCGAAGCCGATGTCCGACGGTCGGCGGACACCCACCTCATTCCGCTCGATTTTCCCGGCTATCCCGGAATCGACGTGTATCTGAAGGATGAGTCGAGTCACCCGACCGGCAGCCTCAAGCACCGGTTGGCCCGCTCGCTGTTCCTCTACGCACTGGCGAACGGCTGGCTGAATCCGGACAGCACGGTGATCGAGGCATCGAGTGGCTCGACGGCAGTGTCCGAAGCCTATTTCTCGCGGCTGTTGGGCCTGCCGTTCATCGCGGTCATGCCGGCATCGACCTCGCCGGAGAAGATCGCCGCCATCGAGTTCCAGGGCGGACGTTGCCACCTGGTCGACAACCCGCGCGACATTCACGCCCAAGCAGAACTACTGGCCCGCACCACCGGCGGTCACTTCATGGATCAGTTCGCTTATGCCGAACGGGCCACCGATTGGCGGGCCAACAACAACATCGCCGAGTCGATCTACAAGCAGATGACCCAGGAGCCGCACCCCATACCGGCCTGGATAGTTTGCAGCCCGGGGACCGGCGGCACCAGTGCGACGTTGGGGCGCTACGCGCGCTACCGGTGCTACGACACCCGGGTGTTGTGTGCCGACCCGGAGATCTCGGTCTTCTTCGACTACTACAGCAGCGCCCGCGCAGGCCGTCCCGACGCCTCGCTGACGTCGACGGGCGGTTCGCGGATCGAAGGCATCGGACGCCCTCGCGTCGAGGCAAGTTTCATCGCAAGCTGTGTGGACGCGATGGTCAAGGTTCCCGACGCACTCAGCCTCGCGGCCATGCGTCATGTCAGCTCAGTACTCGGTCGCCGCGTGGGCGGCTCGACCGGCACCAACTTCGTCGGCGTCCTGCTCGCTGCCCAGGCGATGCACGCGGCGGGCCGCACGGGATCAATCGTCAGCATCCTCTGTGACAGTGGCGCCCGGTATGCCCACAGCTACTACGACACAGGCTGGTACGAACGAGAAGGTATTGACGTCGAGGGCGCCGACCAGGTGATCGCAGAGGCCGTCGACGGCGGGCCCTTGCCTCCGTTGGCGACGTGCGGCGATCTGGATACGTGACGCCGGCGATCAGCCCTCCGGTGGGACTCACCCTGAGTGTCACGTCGCCAAGGGCGTGGCCCAAGAATGGGTGGTGGGTGGGTCCGGAGCTTAGAGACTGCCTCATCCAGGGAGCGGCTTGCGCGAATCATCGGCAGGGTGCCGGTGCGCCCGGACGGCACCTATCAGTTCCGGCTGTTCATGTGACCGGCTGGGCCAGATGGCCGCTAAGTCTCGAGCCTCCCGCCACTTACAGTGGCCGTCAGAAGCCGACCGAAGCGGCAACTCGCTGCTGGCCTGCATGTCCCACAGCTGCGTGGTCGCTGAGCTTCGCGTTGCGTGCGGCCCCGATGAGTTGACAGGCAAGTGACCCTCAACTACGGTTTGCTGCAACCGATCTCTGCAACCGATCTCAAAGGGGAGTTCATGACTACGACCCTTGGAGATCTGAGTGTCAGGTACGTTGCGCGGCATCAGTTGTCGCCGAGATGCGTCGTTCATGTGATTCCCGCTGCTGTTGATGGTTGTGGTGATCGCGTGTGGCGCGGACGCCGTGAAGTGCGGCCACGGGGTTCGTCGACGAAATTTTCAGCCGTGTCGGTGCGCCAATATGGATAGGGCTAGGACGATTGTCTTCGGCGCATCGCACTGGCACATGCCCCTGTGTGCACCGCGGATTGCCGCATGCCACGACGTCGTGGGGGTCAGTGACGCCGACTCGCCGCGCTCGAAGCAGCTTGCCGATCTCTGGAACGCACCTCTCTATCAGTCCTGGGAGGAAGCCCTCGCGGCCCACGGGGACGCTGAGCTGGCGTACGTCTTCGTGCCACATGACAGGATGCGCGAGGTCTGCTTGGCTCTCATCGCTCGGCGTATCCCGATCGTCTTGGAGAAGCCGGCTGGGTTGTCGTTGCAGGAGCTGATCGACGTCCGGGTCGCTGCGGACGCCGCTGGGGTTCCGATCACTGTGGTTCTCGTGCAACGGGGAGGTCCGACCGACCGATGGCTGGCCAAGGCTGGCCGCTCGGTCTACGAAAGTGTCCAGTTCATCGCAGGCCCGCCCAGCCGATACCTCGTCAACGGCAGCCCGTGGATGCTCGATGTCGAGCGCGCCGGCGGCGGGTGCCTGGTCAACCTCGCTCCGCACTTCGTGGATCTTTTCCTCCGCTCGGCTGGCGCTGAGGAAGTCGCAGTGACTGCAGCCTTGTCGTCGACCCTGCACCACAGCCAGGTCGAGGACTACGCCTCCATGACGCTGACCACGGCCGACGGACGGATCGCCACGATCGAGGTGGGCTATGCGTTCCCGGGGTCACCGCTCAAGCGACACTGCTCATTCATGCGGATCGGCGCCGCAGGGGCTGCGACCATCTGGTCGGACGGGAGCGCGTCGTTCACCTCCGTGGACGGCACTACGGAGACCGCTCACTTCGACGTGGACAGCGACACGTTGTACGGAGTGTTCGTCGACCAGGTGGCCGAGCAGCTGAATCGTGGTTTCGTGGAGCTCCCGCGGATCAGCGATCTCGAGACGACGATGGCCGTCATCTGGGACGCGTACGCGTACGCGCACGGCAGATAGAGGAGAAACGGTGTCCACACCCAACATTGAAGAGGTAGCGGCGGCGGCCGGGGTCCACAGGTCGACGGTCTCGAGAGCGTTCTCCCGTCCGGAGGCCGTCAAGCGAGAGACCCGAGATCACGTTCTCCGGGTGGCTGCCTCCCTGGGTTACACGATGAGCCCGTTCGCCCAGGCGCTTAGAACCAAGGTCAGCACCCTGGTGCCTCTGGTCGTCCCCGACATCACCAACCCCTACTTCGCTGAACTCACAAAGGCCATGACAGCCGCCGCGGGTGAGCGTGGCTACCAGCTGGTGCTGTGCGTGACGCAGGGTGACGCCGACGCCACGGCCCGATACCTCGACGCCATGCAGGCGATGTACGCGCCGTTCGCCGTGATCGCTCCCTACGCCCAAGTGGATCCCGCCGAGTTCGAGTTCCACGGATTCGGGAGGCGGCTGGTCGTCATTGACCGGGTTGAGCCCGGCGACGACACATCCACAGTGACGGTCGACAGTGCGACAGGGATCGAGCTCGCGTTGGACCATTTGTTCGAGCTCGGGCACACCTCGATTGCCTATGTGTCGGGAATCGCTGGGACACACACGGCTGCAGACCGGCGCGAGGCCTATCGGAAGCTGGCGGAGAAGCACGGGATGACGCCGCTCGAACTCGGTAGCAGCGTTATCGGCGTAGAGGCCGGCGAACGTGCCGCGGAGGAGCTCGTGAACCTGCGTGAGAGGCCGACCGCCGTGGTCGCGGGCAACGACCAGATCGCCTTCGGACTCATCAGCGCACTTGGCTCGCGGGGGATGTCGGTTCCCGGCGATGTCTCGGTAGTGGGCTTCGACGGTCTCCCGCTCGGTGCCAGCAGCAACCCGCCGCTGACCTCGGTGCAACAGCCAATCGGCGAGATGGGCCGTATAGCGATACACCTGGCCCAGCAAGCGGCGAACGGCGGCCCGATCGAGCACGTGGTGCTCCAGCCGCAGCTGCTCGTCCGTTCTTCGACCGGGCCGGCCCGATGACAAGCCCGTTGCTGCCTGGGCTGCGGCACGTGGACCATGCTGCCTACACGGTCCCAGACCTCGACGAGGCGGTGCGCTTCTTCGTCGAGGTCCTCGGGGCGGAGGAGCTCTACCGCTCCCGGCGTGGGCCCGACCCGTCGTTCATGCCTGCGCACTTCGAAGTCCCATCTGACGCTGTCCTTGAGCTCGCGATGCTGCGGCTGCCGCCGAATCTGAACGTCGAGCTGTTCGAGTGGGAGTCCGTGGACCAGAGGACCGAGCATCCTCGTCATAGCGACCGCGGCGGCCATCACCTCTGCTTCGTCGTCGACGATGTCGACGTGGCGATCGCCCACCTCAGCACGATCTCCGGCGTTCGCATTCTCGGCGGCCGCAAGGAAGTCGGGCCTGACAGCCCCCTCGTGGCCGGCAATCGGTGGACCTACTTCGTCACGCCTTGGGGCCTGCTCATGGAACTCGTGGACCGGTCCCGCGTGCAGAACCCCCCGAACCTCGTCGGCCCGGCGGACTGGAACCGCCTACCAAGAAGGAGCACTCCGATCTCATGATTATCGCCGGACACACCCTGGGAACTCCGGGCCGTGACCTCTCGCAGGCGCTGAGCCTCTTCGCCACGGCAGGTCTCGACGCCGCCGAAGTCATCTACCAGGATGACTACCCGGCCGCCATTAGCCCGTCCGACCCGCGCTCTGCACAGCGGGCTGCCGCGATCGCCGAGGCTGAGGGTGTCCCCATCGTTGCACTTACTCCGTACACGACCGCCATCAACAGCGTCGACGCTTCAAGCTGGCGGCGGGGAGTCGATGAATTCCGGGAATGTATCGAGGCTGCGCACACCGTTGGCGCCACTCGTGTCCGGGTGTACGCAGGCGCCTGGCACCCGGGAGATGTGGATCACGCCCGGCACTGGGAGCAGCTCCGCAGCGCGCTGGTGACCCTCGCGTCCGAGGCTGCAGACGCAGGCGTGATGCTGTGCGTCGAGAACCACTTCGGCACCATGACACAGACCGCAGACGACACCGCTCGCCTCGTCAGCGAGGTCGGAAGCCCCTCTGTTCGAGTCCTGTACGACCAGGCCAACCTGACCTTCACCCACGATGAGGCCTGGCGGGAGGCACTTGCGGTTCAAGGCGATCTCATCGGCCACGTACATGTGAAGGATCTGGTCTTCAAAGACCCCGAGGCGCCCTTCCACGCCTCAGATACCGCCAGGGTCAAGGCCGAGGAACGGGCCGTCATCTCCCGGACCGTAGGCACGGGCATCGTGCCTTGGCGCGACATTCTCACTGAGCTCGTCCGCCGCGGTTACGACGACGTGCTTTCACTTGAGTACGAGTACCGGTGGCACCCTCAGGACCTGCCCGACCCAGCAATCGGCTTCAAGGAATCCGCGCTCACGCTCCGTGAGATGCTCGCCGAGGTGTCCGCATGACCAGGGCAGGCATGCTGCGCATCGGCGTGGCGGGCGCCGGCAACATCGCGAGCATCGCCCAACTCCCCACTCTCGTGGCACGTGACGATGTGGAGCTTCGGGCAGTGGTCACTCGGAAGGATGATCCACAACCGCTCATGCGGCGCTGGGGCTTTCACCGTGCCTTTCCGACGGTTGAGGCGTTGCTCGAGGCGGAGGAACTGGACGCGTTGTTCGTACTGACGCCCCGGTCGGAGCACGTCCACGCCACGCGACTCGCGCTGGAGGCCGGTGTCGACGTCTTCTGCGAAAAGCCGCTGGCGACCGGCGTGTCCGACGCGCAGTCGCTAGCTGCGTTGGCGCACGCACGGGAACGGGTGCTCATGGTCGGGTTCAACCGTCGGTTCGCCCCGGTTTACCAGGCCGGCCGCGCGGCATTCGGGGAGAGTGGCGCGACCTTCTGTGTAGCCCAGAAGAACCGAGCAGGATCGGAGTACCGCGCCACCTTCGAGAACGCGATCCACATGGTCGACCTGCTGCGTTGGTACTGCGGCGGGGAGGTCGTCGACGTCAGTGCTCACTCAGCTGGTGAGGACCGCTGGCAGGAGGACGGTGTGACGGCGCTCATCCGGTTCGACAACGGTCACTCCGGTGTGATCGTGGGCGCCCGTAACGCCGGCGGCTGGAGCGAGAAGCTCGACGCCTACGGCGACGGGGCAAGCGCGAACGTCATCGCGCCAGACCGCATCTCGATCAGCCGGCCCGAAGGGACGACCGTCCGCGAAATGTCACCGGAGGCCTTTGGCTGGGCAACTGCAACGCAGACCTTCGGGTTCGCCGGTGCAGTTCACCACTTTCTGGACCGGGTGCGGGACCGCGGTGAACCACTCACGTCTGGTGCCGATGCAGTGAAGACCCAGCTGCTCCTTGACCGCATCCTCGACGTGGCCGGGCTGCCGACCGACGAGCAACCGGGACGGGTCTGGAGCAGTCACGCCAAGAAGTGACGGCGACCAGGCCTCCGGCATGGGCCAAGCAGTCCTTGACAGTTATAACGAGAGGAACTTTTCGACGTGATTATCAACACATTTTCGTATCTGTGGTCGTCCACAGCGATCGATGCAATCGCTGAGTTGACCGAAAATGGGTACAAGACCTTCGAGGTTCCGATCAGCTCGCCGCACTGCTGGCCAGACGAGATTTCCGCAGCTGAGCGGACGGCGGCGAAGACAAGGCTCGCCGACTGCGGAGCGTCAATCAGATCGTTAAATGCCGGCGGATACGACATCAACCTGGCAAGCCCCGGAGCCAACATGCGGCGGAAGAGCGTCGAGCACATCAAGTCGGTGATCGACTTGGCCGTCGCGTGGGATGTGCACGAGGTAGTAATATCACCCGGCACGCGCCGCCCCATGATCTCGCCTTCGCTGGAGAGGACGTACGGGTGGATGTACGAGAGCCTAGATGAGCTAATTCCCATGGCTAGGCAGGCTGGCACGCGGCTCCTTATGGAAAATACTCCCTATTGCTTCACTCCCACCATTGAGGACCTCGCGGGCATCGTCCGAACGGTCAACGACGATGTGCTGAAGATCGTATTCGACGCCGCCAATGCTGCCTACATCGAGGATGACCCAGTGGCTGGTCTCCTCTCGTACCATGAGGCTATCGGCCTCGTACATATCTCGGACACCGGGGTGGATATCTGGGGTCATGACCCAATTGGCACCGGCGTGATCGATTGGGAAGGGCTGGGCAGTGCCGTCGAGGAAACATGCGGAGTCGAGAATGTCGTTCTTGAGATCATCCGCGAAGAAGACACGTTGAGCGAGTTCAGCCAAGCGATGCAGGATCTCGCGAGTAGAGGTTGGAAGCTAGGCGACTGACTGAGGCCAGCGGGGGACAGTGCTCTGTCCCGGTGCAGGGGCACCCCGGCCGCACAAGTGATTGGGCGGCCAGAACACAACTGATGTCGCAGTGAATGCGTCGAGGGGTGGCGCCGCCGAGTTGACCCAGCAACCGAGCGATGCGCTGCCTCGTGCTTGTCGGGGAATCCGGGAAGTCGATTGGCCTACAAGCCGACCAGTGCTGTGGTTCGCGCGGCGGTGATCGTCGACAACATTGTGGTTAGCGCGGCGAACCCACGGTTCCTGCTCGTCTGCGGCGCCGCGAGATGCCGCAGACGAGCACCACGACCGACCGAGAGGCCGACCTCCCTCTGTGCCGTCGCACCCCTCAGTTGGAGCTTGGCCGACCGGGGATATGGCTAAGGATCGACTTGGAGAAGCCGCCGTCGACACAGATGTCTTGACCCGTCACATAGCCGGACAGTGGGCTGACCAGAAACTCGATCACGTTCGCAATGTCTATCGGGTCACCAATCCGGCCTAGCGGAATGAGTGCTTCACGTGCTTCTTTGATCTTGGGGTCAGCGTACATCTTTTCCGTCATGGGCGTATGTGTCATTCCCGGAGAGACGACATTGACGCGAATGCCGTCAGGCGCCCACTCCAAGGCAAGCGTATGGGCCAGCATCGTCAAAGCCGCCTTGCTTGGGCTGTACGCACCTGATCCGGCATGCGGTTGCTGACCGGACATCGAGGATGTGAAACAAGCCGCACCGCGACTGCGCTTGAGGTGCGGATGACTTGCTTTGGCCAGGAGCCACGCGCTGCGCAGGTTGACCGCTAACATCCTGTCCCAGTCCTCGACAGACAACTCGCATATTTGGGCTGGGCTAGCGACCCCCGCATTGGCCACCAGCGCGTCCAGACCATCGAACTCAGCCGTGGCCGCGTCCACAAGCTGTCGTGGAACATCTGGGTCACTAATGTCTCCCACCAGTGCAATGGCGGTACCCCCTAGCGACTTGATTGCCTGGACAACCTCTCCTTGTGTAGCGGTCTTCTTCTGTCCGCACACGGCGATCTGCGGTTGCTTGCCCCTGGCAAGAGCTGCCTCGGCGAGCCTCATGCATGTAGCCGCACCGATCCCGCTACTTCCACCACTCACTAGAACTCTCATTGCGAACACTCCTTCAAATAGGGATTAACGTGGCCCAACTTGAGACCCATGACTGTTTACGCAGGCCGCGGTCGGCGCGCAGCTGCACGCAGCTGGTTAGGTGTGGCGCCCTCGTAGCCAAAGAACTCCAGGTATGCCGGAATCAGCTCGAACAGCATGTCGCTGCCGACCTGGACCGTGCAGCCCCTGTCCTTGGCCGCCTGGAGGAACGGGGTGATGTCAGTCTTGAGCACCACGTCCCCGACGTACGAACCGGGAGCGATGCGCTCGACGTCGACAGGAAGGGGATCGTCCTCGTTCATGCCGATGGGAGTGGCGTTCACAATCACGTCGTAGCCGTCGGGATCCTTGGATCCGACCACCACCCTCACGCCCGGGTGGGTCAGGCTGATGCGGTCGGCGAGTTCGTCAGAAGCGGCTGCGTTGGGGTCGAATAGGCCGATCTCCGCCAGTCCGAGGCCAGCTAACGAGGCGGCGATCGGGGAACCGACTCCGCCGTTTCCTACAACCAGCGCGCGTTTCCCGGACGGGTCGAATCCCTTGCGCAGCATGCCCCGCACGAAGCCGGCACCGTCGAACTGGTCGGCGAGGAGCGACCCGTCCTCCCTCCGCAGGATGGCGTTCGTGGCCCCGGCCATTCTGGCGGTCGGGCTGATCTCGTCCGCCAAGTCCATCGTGGTGACCTTGTGCGGCATGGTGATAAGTGCGCCACGGATGTTAGTGAGAGTGAACAGAGACCGGAAAACGGCTAGATAGTCCTCGGCCCTGACCCCCATCGGGACGACCGCTGCATCGATACCGTTCTCCTCAAACCACGGGTTGCAGATCAGCGACGACTTGAACGTGTGCGTGGGGTAGCCCAGGTGCGCGATGAGGGTGGTCGTTCCGCTGATCATCGGGCGCCTGTGTCCGTGCAGCGGCGTCCGCGTTCGGGGTCGACCGGGACCGGCTTGTCGTGGACCGTAGCTGGCTTCAGCGCTTCGTCCTCGTCATTGACGAGCTCTGACAGCCGAACATCGGTCCATGCACATCGAGCCCCGCCGTGCGCAGCCCAGTACTCGTCCCAGTGGGCGAGTTTGAACTGGTCGCGTTCAAGGCCGCGTTTGCGCAGCCTGTCCTGCAACGTCGTTGGGGAGACTCGGACCTGGATCACGTCCACCTCGACTGGCGGCCAGTCAAAGCGCTCAGCGGCCGCGGCTATGAAACTAGGGTCGGAAAGGTAGGGGGTGAACGGTGCGTCGACGACCACATGGCAGCCAAGGCGGAGATTGGCCCCCGTGACGTCGAGCAGTGAGTCGTACTCGAGGGGCAAGATGTTGTCGCGGTAGAACGCGTTGGCTTCGCGGTCGCCGGGGTCATAGCCGGCGGACGCCAGCGCGGCCTCGACGAACCGCGAGCTCATCGCATCCTTATCGAGGTAGGCGGCGCCGTGCTGTCGGGCCAAGCGCTGAGCGATCGTCGACTTGCCTGAGCCCGCAGTGCCAATGACGATCTGCAGGGTCGGCGCGTTCATTTGCGCGCGTCCCGCACGGCCATTAAGAAGTCGCGAGCGGCTCCCGCCACCCTGGTGAAGTCGCCGTCTGGCTGCCACGCCTTGGTGACCGCGCTGCCTACGCCGACTGCTGTCACGCCAGCGGCGAACCAGTCCTTCACGTTCTCCACGGTCACGCCACCGGCGGGCATGATCGGCAGATGCGCCAGCGGCGCAAGCACCGCTTTGGCGTAGGAGATGCCTGCGTTCTCGGTCGGGAACATCTTGACGATGTCCGCACCGGCCTCAGCGGTCTCGAGCATCTCGGTCGGGGTGAAGGCGCCGCTGATGGTTGGCACCTGGTGCCGGTTGGCGACCCGGATCATCTCGGAGTTGAGCTGGGGGCTGACCAAGAAGGCCGCGCCAGCTCGGATGCACTCGTGCGCGGTGTATCCGTCGAGTACGGTGCCCGCCCCCACTGCGACGCCGTCCGGTGCGTACCGAGAAGCCAACCGATGGATGAGCTCGACGGCCCCGGGGACGGAGAGCGTGATCTCCAGCGCCCGGAAACCGCCTTCGATTGCGGCGTGCGCGACACGCTCGGCACTCTCCGTATCGGGCAGCCGAACGATGAGCACAGCGCCCGAATCATCGATCGTACGCAGGGTCTGAAGCTTGGCGAACATCTGTGTTCCCTCTCCTCAAGAAGCGTGATTGACAAATGGTTGCATGCTGCCTAGGGTCACTGCAACCGATCTCAGCAATCGATCTCATTGGGGAGATGTCCATGGCTCTTGCGCCCTGGGTGCCCAGCTGGGATCCGCCTGGACGGACGCCTGAACCTAGACAGGTCTCGGCGCGGATCGGGAGCAGTTTGCAGAAGACCTGGAGCGGTTGCTGGCGACGGCTTATAGGGCCGGAGGCCGGAGGAAGAGCTCGACCAATCCAGAAACATGGCGCTGTCCGCACCGCTGGCTTGGCCCTCTTGGCGAGGGTTTGCCGACGGGAACGGGTCACGTCCCACGACAGAGTCCTGACGATGCCGGCGCGGCACCAGCCGCCTGCCCAGTACCGAACCACGCCCAACCAAGGAGTGCTCAATGACGACAAACTCACCAGACGATCTCGGGACCGCAAGCCCTCCAGAGCTCACTGAAGTCCCGAATCGACCTCACAGCTCCGTCAACCTGCTCGCAGGCACGATCGGCCATTTCGTCGAGTGGTACGACTGGTACGTCTACGGTTTGCTGGCCGCGGTGTTCGCCCCAGCGATCTTTCCCAGCGACTCCCAGTTTGCTTCGCTCATCGCGGCATTGTTGACGTACGCGATCGGATTTGTGGTCCGTCCCTTCAGCGGGATCATCATCTCGCCGCTGGCTGACCGCTACGGCCGCAAGATCGTTCTCACGCTGGCCGTGTCGGGGATGGCGCTCGGTGCCCTGATTATCGGACTCACTCCCGGCTACCACACGATCGGCTACGCGGCGCCTGTCCTCTTTATGATCGCCAGGATCATGCAGGGCATCTCGGCCGGCGCCGAGGCGCAGAGTGCTATCTCCTTCATGGTCGAGCACGCCCCACCGCACAGGAGAGGCCTGTTCGGCTCCTTCTCGAATATGGCAAGCGGCCTGGCGACACTCGCCGCAACTGGAGCCGCTGCGATTGTTGCCGCATCTTTCACGCCGGCCGAACTCGCGGCCTGGGGATGGCGGATCCCGTTCGTCGTGGGCGGCCTTCTAGGTGTGGTGGGTCTTGTCATGCGAGCCCGCGCCGAAGAGACCCAGGAGTTTGAGGCGAGCTCCCTTGTGGACAAGAAGTCGGCACCCGCGCGCCTGTGGGCTCTGCTCCGTGAGCACCCGAAGGCACTGCTGCAGACGGCGGCGCTGTCCGCGCCAGCGGTGGCCTACTACACGTGGGCGACCTTCCTGCCCACCTACGCCCAGCTCACCAGTGGCCGGGACAGTGCGTCCACCCTGGTCGGCAGCGTCATCGGGCTCACCCTGCTGGTCATCGTCGTGCCGGTCTGCGGAGCGCTGTCGGATCGGCTCGGTCGACGCAAGATCTTCCCCATCGTGGGAGCGATCGGCATGATCGTCCTCTTCTACCCTCTTCTGCTCCTGCTCAACCAGCCGGGTTTCTGGGTCTACGTCGTAGTCGCTGCATCAGGATGGCTTGTCTTGGGCATCTGGCAATCGATCTACCCGACAATCCAGGCGGAACTGTTCCCGGCGTCGGTCCGGGTGTCGGGCATCGGTTTCGCCCATCAGTTGGTGATCGCCATCTTCGGTGGTACTGCCCCCTTGATTGCCGCAGTATTCGTCGATTCGGGGCACCCCATGTATGTCGCCATCTACATGATTGTGATCGTCGCCATCTGCCTCGCCGTGTACTTCACCCTCCCGGAGACAGGTAGTAAGACGCCTCGGGCGACGGTCGCGCTCAAAGATGAGGAAGTGGTGGAGGGCGAGTTGGAAGAGGCCGCCATGCGTGACGCCGGACGATCATGAAGGCGCCGCTAAGTATGTGACCTGACGAGGAGTCTCCGAGCGATGGGAGGTATGTCACCTCCCATCGCCCAGGTTTGCTTCGTTAGTGATCCGACCACACAAACAGCCGTCAGGTCGAGGCCGGGGGAAGAGTTGCCAGAATGTCCGCTCAGTGGCCGCACTCAGCCTGGCAAGGCCAACCCGCAAGGGCGCAGCGGCGGACGTATGCAACCAAACGGCATCGCCACGATCATTCCGATGTTGCGGAGGGGGATGCAATGTCGCCGCCGATGCTGCAGCGAGCGCCGTGCGACCGGATCGCCCCGAGTGCCTTCGAACTCCACCGCGAACGGGCTATCGCAGAGCGAGTGAGCTATGGCCGTGTGATCTATCTGGACGTGGGCATCACCTGCGGGCGGTGAGACCGCTTGCTCGGCCGGTTCGGACTCGCCGTAGTGACCAACGATTGGCCACCACATCGACGTTATCCACACTGGGCTCGGATGTGATCCAGGCGACCATCGTGAATGACCTCCTCAACGCCGACCTCGTGCTGGTCGACCTCACCGAGCACAACCCCAATGTCCTGTTCGAGCTTGGCCTTCGCATCTCACAGCAGAAGCCCACCGTGCTCGTGAAGGCGTCGGGGACGAACGATTTTCGACGTCGAGCACCTTCTGCGGGTCGGGTCATACAACCCAAACGTGTGGCCGAGCACAGTGAAGAGGACCTGCCCAAGCTCACCGCCCACACTAAGGGGGCATGGGAGTCGCGGGACACGCAGGCGACCTACATGTCGATTCTGCGCGCGGACACCGTGAGTGTGGCTTAACAGAGTTACCGGAGCCCCGCCTGCAACGAGGATTGAGCCTGCATGTAGGTACCTCACGGAAACACTTTGGCCCCTGACTGGGAAGTCAGGGGCCAAAGTTGTTTGGGGTGAGTAACGGGACTTGAACCCGCGACATCCTGGACCACAACCAGGTGCTCTACCAGCTGAGCTATACCCACCATGTCGTGACGAACGGGCGTCACGGCTAGGACAGTCTAGGACACCTACGTCCCGCGGCGCCAATCGCCGAAGGGCGTCCGTCGGGGTAGGGGTATGGGTTCGACAAGCTCAACCAGCGGCTGGTGCTTCCTAGCTGTTGTCGTCCTCGACCACCGGTGCGGGCGCGCTCAGCGCGCCCTGATGGATGGCGGCGATGCGCTTCAACTCGGCGGTGGAGAGGCCGGGCGGCGTGACGAAAACGGCCTGCCGGTAGTAGCGCAGCTCTTCGATGGACTCGCGGATGTCGGCGAGTGCGCGGTGGTTCCCCGACTTGGCGGGCGTGTTGTAGTAGGCCCGCGGGTACCAGCGGCGGGCCAGTTCCTTGATGCTGGAGACGTCCACGTTGCGGTAGTGCACGTGCGCCTCGAGGGTCGGCATGTCGCGCGCCAGGAACGCCCGGTCGGTGCCGATGGTGTTGCCGGCCAGCGGCGCCGTCCGCGGATTCGGGACGTGTTCGCGGATGTAGTCGAGCACCTGCTGCTCGGCGGTCTCGAGGTCGACCCCGTCATCAAGCAGTGGCAGCAGCCCGGACTTCGCGTGCATCTCGCGCACGAAGTCGCTCATCTGCTCCAGCGCGGCAGGGGTCGGCTTGATCACGACATCGACGCCGTCGCCGAGGACGTTGAGCTCACCGTCGGTGACCAGCGCGGCCACTTCGATCAGGACGTCCCTGGTGAGGTCGAGCCCGGTCATTTCGCAATCGATCCACACCAGAAGGTCACCCACGGGCCACACTCTAGTGGCCAGAAGATGATGCTCAGGTGTCCAAAGATGTTGACCACGTGTCGAGGCGTCGTACGACTGGACGGAACGCCTGGAGGCAATAGGCTGGGCAGCCTCAGCCGAGGTGGGAGGAACCCATGACGATGGACCTGGACGAGCTCCAGCCCGATGCCGACGACAACCTGCGCGAATTCATCGACAAGCTGGTCGCGGCCGGGTACACGGTGGGCGACAGCCAGAGCGCCGATCCGGAGTTGATCGATCCGGGCGGCCGTGCGGTCGAGACCTGGCGTGAGGACTACCCCTACGACGAGCTGATGAGCCGCGAGGAGTACGAGCTGGAGAAGTACCAACTGCAGGTCGAGCTGCTGAAGTTCCAGTACCACGGCCAGGACAACGGGCTGAAGCACCTCATCCTCTTCGAGGGCCGCGACGCCGCCGGCAAGGGCGGCACCATCAAGCGGTTCATCGAGCACCTGAACCCGCGGGCCGCCCGGGTCGTGGCGCTGACCAAGCCGTCCAGCGACGAGCTGGGGCAGTGGTACTTCCAGCGCTACATCCGGCACTTCCCGACCAGCGGCGAGATCGTGCTGTTCGACCGCTCTTGGTACAACCGGGCCGGCGTCGAGCGGGTGATGGGGTTCTGCAGCAACGACCAGTACGAGACGTTCATGCAGCACGCCCCGAAGTTCGAGCGCATGCTGCAGGAGTCGGGCATCCACATCACCAAGTTCTGGTTCTCGGTGACCCGCCGCGAGCAGCGCACCCGGTTCGCGATCCGGCAGATCGACCCGGTGCGGCGCTGGAAGCTGTCGCCGATGGATCTGGAGTCCCTGGACAAGTGGGAGGCCTACTCGGCCGCCAAGGAGGCCATGTTCGCGCGCACCGACACCAAGCACGCTCCGTGGACCACCATTCGCAGCAACGACAAGAAGCGTGCCCGGATCAACGCCATGCGGGCCTTCCTGAACCAGTTCGACTACGAGGGCAAGGACTCCTCGGTGGTCTACGCCCCCGATCCGTTGATCGTGCGTCGGGGACGCGAATCCTCCGACGACTGACCACCACACACGACGAGTCGGACGGCGCTCGGCCAGCAGGCCGGGCGCCGTCCGGCTGTTTCGGGTTCGGACGGCGGGCTGCCGGTCAGCAGTGCGCGGGTACCGGCTCGAGGTGGCGATCGTCGGTGCTCTGAGTGCGCTCGTCTGACTCGTCCTCGCGACTGCCGCCGTTGACCGCGCCCATGCCGGCGATCACCACGCAGACCAGGCCGGCCACGCTGGTCAGGCTGGGCACCTGGCCGAGCAGCAACAGGCCCAGGATGAGCCCGAAGGCCGGTTCGAAACACAGCAGGGTGGCGAAGGCTCCCGCGGTGAGCCGGCGCAGCGCCAGCATCTCCAGGGTGAACGGCAGCAGCGGCACCAGAGCGGCCAGCAGCAGGCCGATGGCGACGGTCTGCCAGCTCAGCGCAGTGACCGCGCTCGTCGGGACGAACAGCGTGCTGACCAGGGCGGCGACCGGCATTGAGATGGCCAGCCCGGAGACCCCTCCGGTCTCGTCGCCGACCCGCTGGGTGCACAGGATGTACGCGGCGTAACAACCGGCGCCGGCCAGCGCGTAACCGACGCCCAGCAGGTCGAAATCGCCCAGCCACGGCCGGGTCATCAGCAGGACGCCGACGGCTGCGGCCAGCGGCCAGATCCAGCCGTTGCGCTGCCGGGCGCCCCAGGCCGCAACGGACAGGGCGCCGAGGAACTCGATCGCGCTGGCGGTGCCCAGCGGAATGCGCATCGCCGCGGCCATGAACATCGTTCCCATCCCGGCCGTGGCCAGGCCGAGCAGCGCGCCGGTACGCAGCGTGGCGGCCGAGAAGCGCAACCGCCACGGGCGAACGATGACGACGATGATCACAGCCGTCCAGGTGAGCCGCAGCCAGGTCGAGCCCTGCGCCCCGAGGTGATCGAGGAAGCGCACCGACCCGGCCAGCCCGATCTGCGCGCAGAGCATCGAGGTCAGCGCGAGCATCGCCCCCGAGCGGGCAGAGGTGGACAGTTGGGTAGGGATCGAGGCGTGCATGTCTCTATCCCATCCGTTCCCATCGTTTGTGTCTAACGGATATTTCTGTCCAATATGTTCACGAAACACGTACGATCAGAGGATGGATCTGAAACGCCTCGCCGTCCTGCTGGAATTCGCCAGGCTGGGCTCGATGAGCGCCGTCGCCGACGTGATGCAGACCCGGGTGTCCACCGTCTCTCAGCAGATCGCGACCCTGTCGCGGGAAATGGGTGTGCCGCTGATCGAGCCGGACGGCCGGGGCGTCCGGCTGACCGCGGAGGGACGGCGGCTGGCTGATCACGCGGTGACCATCCTGGCCGCGGTCGAGGCTGCCCGGGCCGAGTTGAACCCGGACGCCGAGCCCGCTGGCCTGCTGCGGATCGCCGGCTACGCCTCGGCATTGCGGCGGGTCGTGGTGCCGCTGCTCACCCGGTTGGCGGAGACGAATCCGGCGTTGACGATGGCGGTGCACGAGTTGGAGCCGGGGGAGGCCTCCGAGTGGCTGGTGGCGAACCGGATCGACCTGGCGCTGGTCTACGACTACACCCTGGCGCCCGAACGGGTCGATCCGGCCTTCGCCGTCGAGCCGCTGTGGGAGACGGACTGGGGGCTGGCCGTTCCCGCCATGCAGCCGCTCGATCCAGGTCTCACCGCGGTCGAGGTGTTCGCCCGCCACCGCGACCGGGACTGGATCGGGAACCCGCGGAACAGCCGGGAGGAAACAGTGCTTCGCGTGGTGGCGGCGATGGCCGGCTTCGAGCCGCGAATCACCCACTACGCCGACAGCCTCGACCTGGTCGACGACCTGGTGCGCTCCGGCGCGGGCGTCGGACTGCTTCCGATGGCCCGCAGGGTGCGGGACGGGATCACGCTGATTCCGCTGCGCCACCCGTCGGTCACCATGCGCACCTTCGCCTGGGTGAAGAAGGGACGCCAGTCCTGGCCGCCGCTACGCCTCGCGCTGACCGAGTTGCAGCGAGCGTCCTACTTCACCGAACCGCTCATCAGGCCGCTGATGAAGTAGCGCCCGAGCGCGATGTAGACCAGCAGGGTCGGCAGTGACGCCACCAGCACACCGGCCATGATCGACGGATAGTCGGGGTTCTGACCACCGGCCAACTCCTGCAACGCATAGGTCACCGGACCGTTGCGCGGCGAGGTGAGGAACAGCGCGAACAGGAAGTCGTTCCAGGCCGAGGTGAACTGCCAGATCAGCGTCACCACAAAACCGGGAATCGAGACCGGCAACACGATCGACCAATAGATCCGCAGCATGCCGGCGCCGTCCACCCGGGCCGCTTCGAGAATCTCGGTCGGCACCGCGGTGGCGTAGTAGTTGCGGAAGATCAGGGTGCAGATCGGAATGCCGTAGATGGTGTGTACCAGGATCAGCTTCGGAATGCCGTCGATCCAGGCGAACCCGTGGGTCTGGATCTCGAGCAGCATCTTCTGCAGCGGAATCATCACCGCCTGATAGGGAATGAACATGCCGAACAGGAACGCGGTGAACACGATGTCGGCGCCGGGGAACTTCCACTTGGCGAAGACATAGCCGTTCAGCGAACCGAGAATGGACGACAGCACGGCGGCGCTGATGGCCAGCACCAGCGAGCGGCCCAGGGCTGGTGCCAGCCGGGTGATGGCCGAGGACCAGCCTTCGGTGGAGAAGATGTGCGGCAGGTCCCAGGCGGTGGCCGCCGAGACGTCCGCGCCGCCCTTGAAACTGGTCACCAGCACCACGTACAGCGGAATCAGCACGGCGCAGGCGAACGCCAGCAGCAGCAGGAACTGCACCGTCTTCATCGGCGTGATCCGGCGCCGTCCGTGCCGCGGCGCCGATACCGGGGACGCGGTGAGCGTGTCAGCGGTGACCGTCATGCCCGTCCGTCCTTCTCGGTGTGGTTGGTGTAGATCAGGTAGGGGATCACCACGATGGCGACGATCGCCAGAATGACCGTGGCGTTGGCGGCCGCACCGGTCGGATTCGATTGCGGGAACAACTGGATCCACATGAACGTGGCAGGTACCTCGGCGGTGTACGAGTTGGCGCCGGCGATGGAATAGATCAGGTCGAACATCTTCATCGACATGTGCCCGAGAATGATCAGCGCCGACAATGCCACCGGCGAAACCTGCGGGAACAACACATACCGGTACAGCTGCCATTCGCTGGCGCCGTCCACCCGGGCAGCCTCGCGCTGGTCGTCCGAAATGCCCCGGAACCCGGCCAGGAACAGCGCCATGATGTAACCCGACAGCTGCCAGATCGCCGGGATCGCCATCGCCGCCATGTTGAAACTGCTGTCGCTGGACCACCAACTGCTCTGCAGCCAGGGCATGCCCAGCTTCAGGAACAACTGGTTGAGGCCGATCGCCTGATCGGGGCCCTGCGCCGGCGACAGCAGCCAGCGCCATGCCACACCTGCTGCCACGAACGAGATCGCCATCGGGAACAGGTAGATCGACCGGAACGCACCCTCACCGGTCACCCCACGCTCCAGCAGCACCGCCCACAGCAGGCCGAACAGCATGGTGCCCACCATGAATACGACGGTGAGCACCAGCAGGTTCCACAAGGCGTGCTGGTAGCGGTCGTCGCCGAGCAGGTTGAGGTAGTTGGCCACGCCGCCGGGATTGGTGATCCGGTTGGTGATCCGGTCACGGGTCTCGGCCAGCGAGGTCTGCACGTTCAGCCCGATCAGCCCGTACACGAAGATGCCAACCAGGATGATCGAGGGGCTCACCAGCAGCAGTCCGGGGCCCCAGGTACGCAGCCGTCGCATCCGACCTCCTCACGTTGTGGTGGGGTGCGACGGCTGCGTACCTGGGGCCCCGGACTGCTGCTGGTGAGCCCCTCGATCATCCTGGTTGGCATCTTC
>NZ_JASGEN010000106.1:0-4197 GCF_047606365.1 Micropruina sp.
CCTGGCTGCCGGTGACCAGCTCCCAGGCGTACTCGATGGCGCCGGCCTTGAAATAGTCGCCGAAGGAGAAATTGCCGTTCATCTGGAAGAACGTGCCGTGCCGGGTGGTCTTGCCGACCTCTTCGATGTCGAGGGTGCGGACGCACTTCTGCACGCTGACGGCGCGCTTGAACGGCGCGTCTTCGGCACCGGTGAAGTAGGGCTTGAACGGCACCATGCCGGCATTGACGAAGAGCAGGGTCGGGTCGTTGTAGACCAGCGGGCTCGAAGGCACCTCGGTGTGGCCGTTACGCACGAAGAAGTCGAGGTAGCGACGCCGGATCTCGGCGGTTTTCATGATGTGTGTGTCCGATCGGAGACGCCGGCGATCGCCGGCGGAGTGGTCAGTTGCGGGTGCTCTCCTGGACGGGGACGCCCTCCTGGTGGGAAGGGTTTTCTCCGTCCAGGCCGAGAGCCTCGCGCAACTCGTGTTCGCGCTCGTCCATCGCGCTGGTCATGGTGTGCAGGAATTCGTCGACCCAGCCCCGGGTGTTGCGGGCGGACTTCTCGACCTGCTCGGTGATGCCCTTGGGGGTGAACCGCTCGTAGTATTCGCGGCCCTTCACCACCAGCCAGACGGTGGCACCGACGCCGACCGCGAACCAGAACAGTCGGCGTCCCATCACTTGGCCGCTTTCCGCTTGCCCTTGATGGCCTGCCGGACGCCGTGGGTGAACGCGGCGGTCTTCACCAGCGGGCCGCCGAGGGTGGCCGAGAACAGCGTGGACAGCTGGGCGGCGTTCTCGCTGACGACGACGGCGTGCCGGCTGACCCGGGAGACGTCCTCGGTGACCAGGCTCAGCTTGCTGAGCTCCTCGTTGGTGGCCGTCACGGTGCCCTTCAGTTCATGCAGGATCGGCACCGAGCTGTGACCGACGTCCCGGACGGCGAGCCTGAGCTCCTCGAGCACCCGCCCGAGCTTGAGCAGCGGCACCGCGCAGAAGGCGACCAGTGCGACTGCGGCGATGGCAGCGATCAGGCCGGCGATCTCTCCAGTGGACATGGGCATTCCTCACGTGGTGATGGTGACCCACGCAGCCTAACGCACCGGCCGCGGCGGTATTCCACCCTCGACGGTGGGTCAGCCGGCATTCCTGGCCATCGCGAGGCGTTCCAGGGCGACGGCGCGTTGCTCGGCATGGTCGACGATCCGCTCCGGGTAGCCGCCCGCGTACCCGTCGGCGCTGCGCCACGGCTCGTGGACGGCGGCGCCACTCAGCTGTCGTAGTTCGGGGATCCAGCGCCGGACGTAGTCGCCGTTCGGGTCGAACTTCTTGCCCTGCTCGACCGGGTTGAAGATCCGGAAGTAGGGCGCGGCATCGGTCCCGGTGCCGGCCACCCATTGCCAGCCGTGGTTGTTGGAGGCCGGGTCGCCGTCGATCAGGTGTTGCAGGAAATGCCGGGCGCCGACCGGCCACCAGATGTGCAGATCCTTGGCCAGGAAACTCGCGGTCACCATCCGCACCCGGTTGTGCATCCAACCGATGGCCAGCAGCTGGCGCATGCCGGCGTCCACGAGCGGGTAGCCGGTGTGGCCGGTGCGCCAGGCGTCGACCAGGTCGCTCTCGGCGTCGTAGGCCAGGCCGGACAGCTCGGGTCGTAGGTCGTGCCACAGCGAATCGGGGTGGTGATGGACCACGTCGGCGTAGAACTCGCGCCAGGCCAGCTCGGTGCCGAAGGCGTTCGCGCTGCGGGGCGGGCGTCCGGGTAGGTCGGCGAGCAGGGTGCGAGGATGCAGGACGCCGAACTTCAGGTAGGGCGACAGTCGCGAGGTGCCGTCCAGGTCGGGCCGGTCGCGGTCGGTGGCGTAGCCGGCGAGCCCTTCGTCGAGGAACTCGCGCCATCTGCTGCGCGCGGCCTGCTCCCCTGCCGGCGGCAGCGCGGGCACGCCGGACGCGGTCGCGGCCGCGTCCAGTTTTCTCCAGGCGGCGTCGTCGGACTCGGCACGATGCAGAGTCAGCCCGCGGGGCTCGGAGGCCGGAGGCCGCCAGCCGTGTTCCCGCCAGGCCCGGCAGAACGGGGTGAACACCCGGTACGGGTTGCCCTGCTGATTGCGGATCCGGCCGGGGGCGACCGCGTAGGGGCTGCCGGTGGCCACCCAGGCGATGTCGCGTTGACCGAGAGCCTCTTGGACGCGGGCGTCGCGGGCCGCGCCGTCCGGCTCGGTCTCGGCCGAAACATGGACCGAGCGGGCCACGACCTCGGTCGCCAACTCTGGAACGACCTGCTCCGGAGTGCCGTACCGCAGGCAGAGGCGTCCCTCGTAGGCCTCGTCGAGGGCGCGCAGGGTGTGCGCCAGCCACGCCTGCCGGGGTTCTCCGGCATCGTCGAAGAACGCCGGGTCGAGCACGAACAGCGGCAGCACCGGCCCGTCGGCATGGGCAGCAGCCAGCGCCGGATGGTCACCCCGGCGCAGATCACGGCGCAACCACAGGATGCTGGTCATGACCGGCATGCTCGCACGCCGTCCGCCCCGTCGCCTGACCGCTTGGGGTGTGACTACGAGGGGTGTGACCACGGGGACGGTTCTCTCGGTCACCAGGGACGGTTCTCTCGGTCACCAGGGACGGTTCTCTCGGTCACCAGGGACGGTTCTCTCGGTCACCAGGGACGGTTCCTTCGGTCACCAGGGACGGTTCCTTCGGTCACCGAGAAACGGCCTAGGCTGACCGGGTGAAGCTGACCATCGTGGGGGGCGGCGGGTTCCGGGTGCCTCTGGTGCATGCGGCACTACTGAACGACGATCTGATTGACCAGGTCGCGCTGCTCGACGTCGATGTCGACCGGCTGGCGGTGATGGATCGGGTGCTGACCGGCCAGTCCGCGGGGTCGACCCGGTTGCGGCACAGCGTCCATACCGATCCGTCAGAGGCGCTGGACGGTGCCGATTTCGTCTTTTCCGCGCTGCGGGCCGGCGGGACGGCGTCCCGGGTGCTCGATGAGCGGATCGCCGCCGAGCATGGGCTGATCGGTCAGGAGACCGTCGGTGCGGGCGGCATCGCCTACGCGCTGCGCAGCATTCCCGTCTCGCTCGAGCTGGCTCGGACCATTGCCGAAGTGGCGCCGCGGGCCTGGCTGATCAACTTCACCAACCCGGCCGGCATGGTCACCGAGGCGTTGAGCGCGGTGCATCCGCGGGTGGTCGGCATCTGTGACTCGCCGATCGCGCTGGCCCGCCGAGCCGCGGCCGCGCTCGGCCTCGATCCGGCGTCCGTCGAGCCGGACTACGTCGGGCTGAACCATCTGGGTTGGCTGCGCGGCCTGCGGGTGGACGGCGTGGACCGGCTGCCCGAGCTATTCGCCGACCCGGCGCTGCTGGCGTCCTTCGAGGAGGGCCGGCTCTTCGGGCCGCAGCTGATCGGTGACCTCGGGGCGTTGCCGAACGAGTACCTGCACTGGTTCTATTTCCGCCGCGAAGGCGGAACCGGCGGTGGCCGCGGTGCGTTTCTGGCCGAGCAGCAGGACCGTTTCTATCGGTGTTGTCCCAGCGACCCGGACGCGGCGCTGGCCGCCTGGGACGCCGTCCGCCGGGAGCGGGAGGAAACCTACGGCGCGGCCAACCGGGAGGCGGCCGGCGGCTTCGAGCGAGCGGACGCCGACCTGGTCTCCGGCGGCTACGAAGGGGTGGCGCTGGCGATCATGCGGGCCATCGGACGCGACGAGCCGGCGACGCTGATCCTCAACCTGCCCAACGCCGGACGGCTCGCCGAACTGCCCGACGACGCCGTCATCGAGGCCCCCTGCCGGGTGGACGGACGCGAGCTGCACCCGTTGCCGTTGGCGCCGCTACCCGACTACGCCCGGGGCCTGGTCGCCACGATCAAGCAGGTGGAGCGGTGGACGATCGAGGCCGCCACTACGGGTTCGGCCCGGGCGGCGCGGTTGGCGTTCACCCACCACCCGCTGGTCGACTCGGCGGCGACCGCCGTCCGGCTGCTGGAGGATTACCGCGCCGCGCTCCCCCAGCTGCACTATCTGCGCGACGACCGTTGAGCCATCGTTGGTGCTTGTCGGGCGCGGGTGAGGGGGTATCGACGTAGAGGATGTAAGTGCCCTCCCGGCAAAGGGGGCGTGTGACCCTGGTCTCGACTGGCGTGCCTGGTGAGGTCTGCCTTTGGTTTGATCCGTCCACGGCCTCTTGCTGGTGGGGTGACCGTA
>NZ_JASGEN010000107.1:0-16594 GCF_047606365.1 Micropruina sp.
CCGGCATCGGCCGCTGGGCGCCCGGCCTGTCGACGCTCTACCAGGCGGCCACGCCGCCGGAACGGACGGCACTGGCTCAGGCCGGCGTCTGCGCCGAGATGGCCGGCGTCTGCCTCGCCGCCGACGGCGAACCGCTGCACACGCCCTTCAACGACAGGATGATCGCCGTCGAGGCGGCCCAACTGCGGGCCGCGTCCCACCGGATCGCCATCCCGTACGGAAGCGAGAAGCACCCAGCCGTGCTGGCCGCGCTGCGCAGCGGGCTGGTCACCATGCTGGTGACCCACTCCTCGCTCGCCGAAGCCCTGCTCAGCCGCGACGAACCGGCCCACCGATGATCGGCGCCGGTCGCGGCACCGATCGCCCGGACGAGGTGGTGCTGGTCGGCGGCACCGCCAACCGCGGCCTGATCATGCGGCGCGGCGACGCCGTCCATCGACCACCCGGACCGCACGCAGCCAGCGTGCACGCGTTGCTGACCTACCTGGAAGAAGTCGGCTTCGACGGCGCGCCCCGGTTCCTCGGCACGGACGAGCAGGGCCGCGAGGTGCTCAGCTTCATTCCGGGCGACGCGGTCGTGCCGCCCTACGCGCCGTGGATGTTCAGCGATGACACGCTGCGCAGCGTGGCCCGGCTGTTGCGCCGCTATCACGAGGCGGTCGCCGGTTTCGACCTGGCGCCCTGGCGCTGGTCGCGTCCCCCGCCCGAGGAGTTCCGGGGCACCCTGGCCTGTCATTCCGACCCGAACCTGGCCAACGTGGTGTTCCGCGACCAGGTGGCGGTGGCGCTGATCGACTTCGACCTGGCCGGCCCGGGCCGTCCGATCTGGGACGTCGCGGCCGCCGCCCGATTGTGGGCGCCGCTGCGGGCCGATGAGTACATCGACGACCTGCGCCACGGCCGCGGCCCGGAACGACTGAGCATCTTCCTGGACGCCTACGGCGGCGATTTCGATGCCGATGAGTTCCTCGACGCGGTCAGCGCCAACCACGACTGGCTGTACCAGGTCGTCGAGGACGGCTCGGACGCCGGCATCGAGGGCTTCGTGGACTATTGGGCCGTCGTGGAACAGCGCGCGGACCGTACCCGGGACTGGTACCGGACCCAGCGGCCGGTGCTCCGTGCGGCGGCCGACCGGACGCCGCACTAGCTCAGTTGTTGACCTTGACCAGGGTGCGCCAGACCTGCTCGGGGGTGGCCGCCTGCTCGAGCTGGGCGACCTTCGACTCGTCGAGGAAGACCTCGGCGATCCGGCCCAGCAGTTCCAGGTGCTGGCCGTCGGCGCCGGCGATACCGATCACGAACTTCACCGGGTTGCCGTTCCACTCCAGCCCGTTCGGGTAGCGAACGACAGAGATCGCGGAAGTCCGGATCTTCGTCATGCCCTCATTGGTGCCGTGCGGAATCGCCAGCAGGTTGCCCATGTAGGTGGAGACGGAGCGCTCCCGCTCGAACATCGAGTCGATGTAGCTGTCGTCGACCGCGCCGGTGGCGACCAGCAGGCCTCCGGCCTCGCGGATCGCGTCGTCTTTGCTGGTGGCGGTGCCGTGCAGTTCGATGGCGCGCAGCTTCAGGATGGCGTTCTCGTCGTCGATCTCACCCTGCTCGACGGGCGCCGACTCGGCGGAGGCACCCGCCGGCTCGGCAAGGGCGTCGGCGGCGACCGGCGGGGCGGGGACGGTGGGCGCCGGCGGAACGGGCTGCGCCTTCGCGGTCTCGGTCGGGGCCTGCGAAGACGCCGACTGACGCTTGCGCACCAGATACATGGTCGCAATGGCCACCACGGCGACGATCAGCACGATCACCAGGGTCTGTTCCATCAAGGTTCTCCTCGTCGACGGATGTCCGGCACGCAACAGGCGCCAGAAGGGATTCTGTCACCTCGCACCGACAAGAACGATCCTCGGCCCGCCATCCGGCCAGTCGTGGCGAGCGCCGGGGATCGCGGTTCACGTCGGGGATGACGACTGTGACGACACTGGTCACAGCCAGAAGCTCCACGTCATCCCGGCGAACGCCGGGATCTCCGGCGGCCGGGATCCCGGATCAAGTCCGGGATGACGGGTGGGGCCGGGAGGACAGGTGGGGCCTGGAGGACGGAGCACACAACCCGGCGATCACCCCGGGTAGCCGGGTGGCGAGTTCCTGGGGCGGGTACGGTCCGGGGGCGGACGCCGCGGTCAGTGCCTGGATCGACGCTGCGGCCAGGGCCGCCTTCGCCGGCGGCAGTCCGGCGGCGAGCAGGGTGCCGCAGATGCCGGCCAGCACGTCGCCGGAGCCGGCCTGG
Source organism: Micropruina sp. (assembly GCF_047606365.1). Taxonomy (GTDB): domain Bacteria; phylum Actinomycetota; class Actinomycetes; order Propionibacteriales; family Propionibacteriaceae; genus Micropruina. Next base: position 2,288 of record NZ_JASGEN010000107.1, read on the forward strand.
GCCGTCCAGTGCGGGCCGGGGACGGCGATGCTGACCCGGCCGTCGGGGCCGCAGACGTACTGGGTGGCGCCCTTGAGCAGCACCGTCGCGCCGAACCGGGTCGCGGCGGTACGGACGGCCGCCATCGGGTCGGCGCTCACCGCGGTGCGCTCGATCTCCAGCAGCCGGGCCAGTTCGCCGGCGTGCGGGGTGAGCAGCACCCGCTCCCCCAGTTCACCGGGCGGCAGGAAGCGCAGCGCATCGGCGTCCAGCACCAGCGGAAGGTCCTCGGCCAGCGCCCTTTCGACCACCGCCGCGCCGTCCGGACGTTCACCCCAGCCACAGCCCAGCACTCGGGCCTGCACCCGGCCGGTGCCGAAGACCACATTGGGTGCCGCCTGCCGGATCAGCGCGACCGCCCCGTCGGCACCGGCGAATCGAATCATGCCCGCTCCGGCGTGCACGGCGCCCAGGGTGGAGAGCACGGCAGCGCCGGGGTAACTGTCGGAACCGGTGTCGAGGCCGACCACACCGCGGGAGTATTTGTCGCTGGTAGCGTCCGGGATCGGCCAGGCGGCCGCGACGTCCGAGCGCTCCCAGCAGCGCAGGTCAGGCTCGGGCAGGTCGAGCCCGATGTCGACCAGTTCGACGGTCCCGCACCCGGACGCCGCCGGCTCGAGCACCTGGCACAACTTCAGCCCGCCGAAGGTGACGGTGCGAGCGGCGATGAAGTGTGGCAGGCCGACGCCGACGAGATCCCGGGGCAAGCCCGGGATGACCGTGGGCGTCGGAGTGGCGGTGGGCGCCGGGGTGGCGGTGGAACTCGTCGGCCCGGCAGTGTCCGGGTGGCCCGGGGTCGCGCTGCTCGTCATCCCGGCGGACGCCGGGATCTCGGCGCCGCACTGATCCGCGTCCAGCCCGGACGGCAGGTCGACAGCCACCACCGGCACCTCGGCGTCCGCGCACGCCCGGGCGAACAGGGCGACCGGTTCGCGCAGCCCGGCGCGTCCGCCGATACCCAGCACTCCGTCGACAACGAGATCGATCGAACCGAGAGCGGCAACGGCGCCGACCGCGTCCAGCTGCCGGCCGCCGGCGGCACGGAAAGCCGCCCAGGCCGCCTCATGGACACGTTCCGAGGTCAACCAGGCTGACACCGCGACACCGCGCGCCAGCAACCGCGCCCCGGCATACAACGCGTCACCGCCGTTGTTGCCGGCACCAGCCACCACCAACACTCGCGCGCCATAGACGGCGCCTCGCAGCGCGCGGAGCTCTCGCAACAGCACCGACGCCAACCCGGACGCCGCCCGCTGCATCAGCACGCCCGGCAGCGACGCCAGCAGCGGCTCCTCCGCCGCGCGGATGGTCTGGGCCAGGTACGCCGATCTCATGGCGTCAAGCCTCGCAGACCACCACCGCGGCGGCGATGCCGGCGTCATGGGTGATGGAGAGATGCACGGTGGCGATGCCCAGTGCGGCGACCCGATCGGCGATCGTCCCGGTGTAGTGGAAGTAGGGCTTGCCGAGGTCGTCCTTGCGCACCTCGACGTCGTGCCAGGACAGCCCGGCGGGTGCGCCGAGCGCCTTGGCCAGCGCCTCCTTGGCGGCGAAGCGTCCGGCCATCCGGTTCATCGACGAATCCCGCTCGGCGGGCGTGAACAGCCGGGCCAGCAGCCGCTCACGGGCGGCGGCCGAGGCGAACCGTTCGACGGGGCAGACGTCGATGCCGATGCCGACGATCACTCGACGGTGACCGACTTGGCGAGGTTCCGCGGCTGGTCGACGTCATAGCCCTTGAGGGTGGCCACCTCGCAGGCGAACATCTGCAACGGCACCGTGGCGACCAGCGGCTGCATCAGCGTCGACACCTTGGGCAGCCGGAACAGGAAGTCGGCGTACGGCGTGACCTCCTCGTCGTCGTCCTCGGCGAGCACGATGGTGAACGCGCCCCGGGCACGCACCTCCTGGATGTTGGAAACCACCTTGTCGTGCAGCTGATCGCGGCCCTGCGGCGGCACCACCACGAAGATCGGGATGCCCTCCTCGACCAGCGCGATCGGGCCGTGCTTGAGCTCACCGGCCGGGAAGCCCTCGGCGTGCAGGTAGGCGATCTCCTTCAGCTTCAGCGAGCCCTCCAGCGCCACCGGATAGCCGACATGCCGGCCGAGGAACAGCACCGACTTGGCGTTCACGTAGCGGGCGGCGAGTTCCTTGATCGGCTCGATCTCGTCGAGCACCCGCTGGATCAGCGGCGGGGTGGCGGCCAGTTCGCCCATGATGGCGGCGATCTCGTCGCCGAACTTCGCGCCCCGCACCTGGGCCAGGTAGAGGCCGAGCAGGTAGCAGGCGGCCACCTGAGTGAGGAAGCCCTTGGTGGAGGCGACGCCGATCTCGGGGCCGGCGTGGGTGTAGATGACGGCGTCCGACTCGCGCGGAATGGTGGCGCCGTTGGTGTTGCAGATCGCGATCACCTTTGCGCCCTGTTCGCGGGCGTGCCGGATGGCCATCAAGGTGTCGGCGGTCTCGCCGGACTGGCTGAGCGTGACCACCAGGGTGCGCGGCGTGATGATCGGGTCGCGGTAGCGGAACTCGGAGGCGATCTCGACCTCGCAGGCGATCCGCGTCCAGTGCTCGATGGCGTACTTGGCGACCATGCCCGCGTAGTAGGCGGTGCCACAGGCGACGATGATGATCTTGTCGATGGTGCGCAGTTCCGCTTCGGGAATGTGCAGCTCGTCGAGCTTCAGCGAACCGTCGTCGTTGTAGCGGCCGAGCAGGGTGTCGGCGACCGCCTGCGGCTGCTCGTAGATCTCCTTGCGCATGAACCAGTCGTAACCCTGCTTCTCGGCGGCGGAGAGATCCCAGGTCACCTCGAACGGGTGCGACTCGGCCGGAGCGCCGTCGAAGTCGGTGACGACCACGCTGTCGCGGGTGACGTCGACCACCTGGTCCTGGCCCAGCTCAATGGCCTGCCGGGTGAACTCGATGAACGCCGCGACGTCGGAGGCGACGAAGTTCTCACCCTCACCGACGCCGACCACCAGCGGCGAGTTGCGGCGGGCGGCGACCAGCCGGCCCGGCTCGGCGGTGTCGATCGCGACCAGGGTGAACGCACCGTGCAGCCGGTTGCAGACGCCGCGCATCGCGTCGGCCAGGTCGGCGCCGTCGCCGACCGCCTGGCCGACCAGCTGGGCGGCCACCTCGCTGTCGGTTTCGGAACGGAACTCGACGCCCTGGGCCTGCAGTTCGGCGCGCAGCGGGGCGAAGTTCTCGATGATGCCGTTGTGGATCAGCGCCACCCGGCCGTTGGCCGACACGTGCGGATGCGCATTGTGGTCGGTCGGGCCGCCGTGGGTGGCCCACCGGGTGTGCCCGATGCCGATCTCGCTGACCGCGATCGGATCGGCCGCGATCTCGGCGTCCAGGTTCGAGATCTTGCCGGCCTTCTTGCGAAAATCGATCGTTCCGTCGGCGATCACCGCCACCCCGGCCGAGTCATAACCCCGGTACTCCATCCGGCGAAGCCCCTCGACCACCACCTTGCTGGCATCGCGAGGACCGACATAACCGATGATTCCGCACATGGCGCGAACTTTACCGGGGCGGTTCCGGGCCACCGGACCATGCCCAATCGGGCGTGTGTCGTCGCGCGTTTCCCGGCCCGGCTCGCGCTGTGGCGGGCAGACTGGTGCCCAGCCCAGCCAACGAGGTGCCATGGATCCGAAACCGCTGCTGCTTCCGCCCGGAATGCCGTTCTCGCCCGAGGACGACCCGTACGGGCCCTACGTCGCACTGAGTCGCGGGCAGTGGAGCGAGCTGGCCGAGGCCGTCCCGTGGGATCTCGACGCCGACACGCTGGCCCGGCTGCGCGGTCTGGGTGACCCGACCGACTCCGACGAGGTGCGGCAGGTCTACCACCCGCTCACCCAGCTGCTGAACCTGTACTGGGAGCGCACCGGCGCGCTGTACGGAACCACCCACGACTTCCTCGGCATCAACCACAAGCAGGTGCCGTTCGTGATCGGCGTGGCCGGCTCGGTCGCCGTCGGCAAGTCGACCACCGCCCGGTTGCTGCAGGAACTGCTGGCTCGCGGGCCGCGGCGTCCGCGAGTCGACCTGGTCACCACCGACGGCTTCCTCTACCCCAACCACATGCTCGAGGCGATGGGCATCGCGCACCGCAAGGGATTCCCCGAGTCCTACGACCGGCAGGCGCTGCTGCAGTTCGTCATCGACGTGAAGTCGGGCAAATCGGAGGTCACCGCGCCGGTCTACTCGCACCTGTCCTACGACATCGTTCCCGACGAGCGCATCGTGGTCGCCGACCCCGACATCCTGATCGTCGAAGGGCTGAACGTGCTGCAGCCCGCCCGGCGCCGCTCGGACGGCAGCACCGCCCTGGCAGTCAGCGACTTCTTCGACTTCACCGTCTACGTCGATGCCCGGACAGCGTTCATCCGGCAGTGGTACATCGACCGCTGGATGGCGCTGCGGTCCACCGCCTTCCGGAACCCGCAGTCGTACTTCCGGCGCTACGCCGACATCTCCGACGGCGAGGCGCTGACCACCGCCAGCACCTTCTGGGACACCATCAACGGCCCCAACCTGGAACTCAACATCAGGCCCACCCGCGGACGCGCCACCGCGATCCTGCGCAAAGGCGAGAACCATCAGGTCAGCTGGGTGCGGATCCGGAAGGTGTGACCGGGCCGCCCGGCAGTTCGAAGGCACGCCACTGCCGCCTGACTTCGGCACCGTGCCCGGGGTCGACGCCGACCAGCCGTCCGCCCGGCAGGGTGATCACCACGTGCCGGGCGGTGTCGTCGAGCCGCGCCGCCTGCCGCAGGTCGTCGCCGAGGTTCCAGCTGCCCGCCTCCCAGTTATAGACGGAGCTGTGCCCGTGCACCTGGCTGAACGGCAGTTCGTGGCCCGACCAACTGGCCGCCACCTCGGTACCGGCCGCCGCCCAGACCGGCCCGGCGGCATGATCGGGGTCGCGCCAGCCCACCATCGTGCCGGGCTTGAACAGTGCCCGGCTGTTGCGGTGGGCCAGCGCGTTGATGGCGTCGGCCGCTGCCGCGACATCGGACGGCGCCCCCAGCACGTCCGCCCAGAAGCCGCGGGTGAGCCCGGCATGACTGACCAGCAGATCCTCACCGGCGGCGCGGATCGCCACCGCCGGCCGCATCCGTCCGCTGGTCCACCAGTTGCGCAGCACCGCGACAGTGCCCCGGGGCACCCGTTCGGACCAGCTGAACTGCTTGCGCCGCAGATAGAACGCCTCGTGGTTCCCGACCAGCTGGATCCAGCGGTCCGGGTTGGCCTGCAGCTGCCGGTCGACCAGCGCGACCACGCCCGCCGAATCGGGTCCGCGATGGATCAGGTCACCGACCTGGACGACCAGCAGATCCGGCGGCAGCGGCCCCTCCCCGTCACCGGGAACACCGAGCCGGGCCAGCTCGTCGCGCAGCGCGTCGACATGCCCGCCGACGTCGCCGATCACCGCCACCCGCTGCCCCGGCAGCACCCGTAGCAGGCTCATCGCCAGTCGTCGGCGTCCGGTTGCGGATCGGGCCGCCCCCAGTCCTCCGGGTTCTCGTAGCGGGACAGGTTGGCCATCCGCTGCTGCACCGTCGCGATCTCCCGGACGGCGCGCGCGATGATGCTGCGGTCGATCGCCGAGATCCGGTCCAGCCGGATCCGGTCGGTGGCGGGGCGGCCGCGCTCCACCTGGTGGAGCTGCCGGCGCAGCCGGATCGCCTGCAGCACCTCGAACACCTCGACCAAGGTGGCCGCCTGCCGGGCCGGCAGGATCGACGAGCCGGCAGCCGCTCGAAGCCGTTCAGTGGTCGGCAGCGCCGTGGAGCCGACGGTGAGGGCCGCCCAGCGGGCCAGGTTGACGATCGGCAGCAGGGCGTAGCGTTTGATGTCGAAGGCGTCGCGTCCCGGGAAGACCCGCAGCAACGGACGCAGCCGGGCGCGCTTGGCCAGAGATTCCTCCAGCAACATCCGCATGCTGGCCGGGTGTGCCCGTAGTTCGGTGACCATGCGGGCGACCGCCGGCACGTCGTGAGCGCCCATGATCGGCCGCGCGTCGAGCAGCAGCGAGACCATCATCGCCGCGTTGTTGCGGCTCGGGTCGTCGAGCCATTCCCGGGCGATCTCCTCCCAGGAGGCGCTGCTGCGGGCGAACAGCTTGTGCGCGGCGGTGGCGCCGTGCCCGTCACCGGTCAGGCCCGCCCGGGCCAGCGAGCCGATCACCTCCAGGAAGACCTCCCGGTAGCGGTCGATCTCGTCCTGCGGCAGCGGCTCATGGAACGCCACCGCGCAGTCGACGTCCGAACTCAGCGTCGACTCGCGCCGTCCGTTGCTGCCCAGCGACAGCCAGGTGAAGGCGTCCAGCGACACCTCGGGATGCGCCGCGAAGGTCAACTCGAGCATCCGCCGGGTGACCGCATCGACCAGCGCCGAGTAGACGCTGAGCACGCCGGCGGCCCCGAGTCCGCCGGCCAGCAGGTCGGCGAGCAGAGCGGGCAGCCGCCGGGCATGCTGCACCAGCGTCGTCACGTCGTGGGCCCGTTGGATGCGTTCGTGCACCACCAGGCCGGGGGTGACCGGCGAACCGAGGAAGTCGCGGGCCTCGACCGCCCCCGTCACCCGTGCGTCCGGCCCGGTCACCAGCACATGGTCGGATCGGACGTCGTCGAGCAGCAGGATCAGCGCCTCCGCCGCGGAGGCGTCCCCGGGCAGTCGCGGCAGATCGGTGGCGGCCACCCCGCCGACCGGCAGTTCGGTGGACAACCCGGCCGCCAACACCCGCTCCCGCAGCGTCCGGTCGGTGACCACGCCGAGGTCGCCGTCGGCCAGCCGGACGCCGGCCAGGCCCGTCCGCGCCATCGCCAGCGCCGCCTCACGCACGCTGATCGTGCCGGGCACGATGACCAGCGGCGCCATCGCCAGCTCGTCGACCCGCAGCCGCTCCCCCGGTTCGGACAACTCCGCGGGTGCCAGCAGGCCGCGGGTGGGCACGGTTCCCACCGCGGTGTCCGGTAGTACCGCGGCCACCCGGTCGGCCGGCATCCGCACCACCCGGACGGGCCCGTCGGCGACCGCCAGCGGACCGATCGCCTTCCCGGTCAGGGTGGCGTCGAGGCCGAACACCTCTCCGGCGCCGCAGATCATGTCGGGCGCCTCCGGATCGTGCGGCCGCGCCGCGTCCCGCCAGACCCGGACGCGGCCGGCGACCACCACGAACACCTCACTCGGCGGTGCCCGGAAGGCGTCCAGGATCAACTCACCGGCCCGGTACTCGGCGACCCGAGCCTCGGCGGCCAGCGCCTCGATGGTGTGCGTGTCGAGGTCGGCGAACGGCGGCGTCGCGGCCAGTGCCGCCATCGCCCGGACGAGGACGACGCGTGCGTCGTCGCGTCGGGTTTCGGTCACTTCCCAGGCGTCGGCGGATCGGGGATCTTGTAGCCGGACGGCCCCACGTTGCGGTCCAACGACGCCTTCCACGAGCCGTCGGCGATGTAGTTGGTGAGCGCCTGGTTGACCTGGGTCACCAGCTGCCCGGAGCCCTTGGGCATCCCGATGCCGTACGGCTCGTCCGAGAAGCCCTGGTTGAGCACCCGCAGCACGCCCTTATTCGCCGGCAGAGCCGCGAAACCGGCCAGGATGATGTCGTCGGTGGTCACCGCGTCGACGTCACCGGTGGTCAGCCGCTTGACGCATTCCGAGAACGTGTTGGGCTGCACCAGCGCGACATCGCCCTGATACCGGTTCAGCACGTTCTGCGCCGAAGTGGTGTTGGCCGCCGCGCACAGGGTGCGGCCCTTCAGCCGGTCGGGCCCGGTCAACTCCTCGTCGTTGCGCCGGACCAGCAGGTCCTGGTGGGCCACGAAGTACGGACCGGCGAAGTCCACCCGCCGCTTCCGGTCCTCGGTGATCGTATAGCTGGACAGCACCAGGTCGACCTTGCCCTCCTCGATCAGCCGCTCGCGGTCGACCGGGTCGGCCTTCACCCAGGTGATCGACTCGGCCGGCACCCCGAGGGCTTTGGCGATGTAGGTGGCGGTGTCGACGTCGAAGCCCTTGGCGTCGGAGCCCACGGTCACCCCGTCGGCTTCGCCGGCCTCGCTCGCGGTGCCCACGCCGGGCTGATCGAACGAGATGCCGATCCGCAGCTTGCTGAACGTGGTCGCCCCGGCGATCGGGGTGGGGTCCTTGATCTCGCCCGGGCTGGAACAGCCGGCCAGGACCAGGCCGAGGGTCGCCACGGCGCCGAACAACCGGGCCAGGGGGGAAAGCCTGCTACGCATCTGTCGGAACTCCTTCCGGCCTCAGTGGCTCGGGGTGTCGGCGTCGGGATCGGCGACGGTGGCGTCGCCGTAGCGGGGTCCGGTGTCGGTCCAGACCGACTCGATCCGGCCACCGGTGTTGGCGATCACCCGCGGCTTCACCAGCCGCCAGCCGAGCGCCAGCAGCGCACTCAGCACCGGGATGCCGAAGACCACCACCAGGAAGTTGATCTTGTGCAGCAGGTCGGGCGCGCTCTGCCAGCCGGAGACCGCGATGCCGACGAGCACGAACACCAGGAAGCCCAGACCGATGTACGAGGTGTACGGCGAACCGGGCGCCGGGAACGGTGTGGGTGGCACCACGCCTTTGTCGATCAGTTGTCTCAGCCTGATCTGGCAGCTGAAGATAGTCGCCCAGGTGAACACGATCATGATCGCGGTGGCCTCCAGGGCCAGTTCGAAGGCGTTCGGCACGAAGGCGTTCAGCACCGCGCCCAGGGCCATCACGGCCGCGGTCATCACGATGCCCGCCCACGGCACGCCGGACTTGCTCATCTTCAGCGTGAAGGCCGGGGCCTGCTTCGACATGCCGAGGCTGCGCAGCACCCGTCCGGTGGAGTACATGCCGGCGTTCAGGCTGGACATCGCGGCGACGATCAGGATCGCCTGGATCGCCGCGCTCATCCAGTCCATGCCGAGTCGCTCGAAGACGGTGACGAACGGACTGATGCCGGGCTTGTAGTCCTCGGTGGGCAGCATCGACACCAGCAGCAGCAGCGAGCCGACGTAGAAGACGGCGATCCGCATGATGACGGCGTTGACGGCCTTCGGCACCTCGCGGGCCGGGTTCTGCATCTCGCCGGCGGCCACACCGACCATCTCGATCGCGGCGTAGGCAAACACCACGCCCGACATCACCAGCAGCGGGCCGTACCAGACGTAGGGCGCCTCGGTCGGCCAGAAGCCGCCCGGGTTGGTCCACAGGTTCTGGAATCCGGCCTTGTGCCCGCCGATGTCGAACTGGCCGACGACCACGACGGTGCCGACCACCAGGAAGACGCCGATGGCGCCCACCTTGAGAATGGCGGCCCAGAACTCGAACTCGCCGAACGCCTTGGCCGACATCAGGTTCACCGCCAGCACCACGACCAGCCCGATCAACACGGTGATCCAGGTGTCCAGCGTCGGGAACCAGAACTGCATGTAGAGCCCGACCGCGGACAGGTCGGCGATGCCGGTCAGCGCCCAGTTCATCCAGTAGATCCAGCCGGTGGTGAACGCCCACTTCTCGCCGAAGAACTCACGCATGTACGACACGAACGCCCCGGACGTGGGCCGGTGCAGCACCAACTCACCCAGCGCCCGCATCAGGAAGTAGGCGATCAGACCGACGAACGCGTAGCTCAGCACCAGCGCCGGGCCGGTGTTGTGCAGCCGCGAGGCCGATCCGAGGAACAGGCCGGTGCCGATGGCACCGCCGATCGCGATCATCTGGACGTGGCGACGTCCGAGGGTCTGCTTATAGCCGACCTGCTCGGCGTCGAGCGCCGATAGTTGCGGCGACTTGGTGTCGGTCATCTGACTCATTCCTCGGAGGAGAACAGCGATCCGTGAGCCACCGACCGAGTGAGAAGAGCCGTGGGGACGGCCGGGGGCGCTTTCGGTTCCTGGCACCCTGCCAGCCGAGCGGGCGCGCCCGCAAGCACTTCTGTGGAGAATTCCGGCCCGTACGCGAAAACGTAACTTCTACCGACGCTCGCGGCAGGATTTCCTCGAAGCGACGCCAAAGAGGCGCCGCACACCCCGGTCACCGGAGGTGACGGGAGTCGGGTGTTACAGCGCGAGCCGGTCGCGGACCACGCCGACCAGGCGTTCGGCGATCTGCTGGGCCTGGTCGTGGCTGGCCGCCTCGACCATCACCCGGACCAGGGGTTCTGTCCCCGACGGCCGCAGCAGCACCCGTCCGGTCTCGCCCAGTTCGCGTCCGGCTGCGGTGACGGCCTGCTGCAGCACCGGGTCGAGCCCGGCGCGCACCTTGTTCACGTTCGGCACATTGATCATCACCTGCGGCAGCCGGGTCATCACCGACGCCAATTCAGCGAGCGACTTGCCGGTGCGAGCCATCCGGGCAGCCAGGTGCAGCGCGGTCAGCACGCCGTCGCCGGTGGTGGCGAATTCGCTCATGATCACGTGACCGGACTGCTCGCCGCCCAGGGTGAAGCCGTTGGCGTTCATCGACTCGAGCACGTAGCGGTCGCCCACCTTGGTCTGATCGACCCGGACGCCGTGCGCGCGCATCGCCAGGATGAAGCCGAGGTTGCTCATCACGGTGGCCACCACGGTGTCGCTGTGCAGCCCGTGGTCCTCTTTCATGGCCAGCGCCAGGATCGCCAGGATCTGGTCGCCGTCGACGATCGCACCGTCGGCGTCGACCGCCAGGCAGCGGTCGGCGTCGCCGTCCAGGCCGATGCCGAGATCGGCACCGTGGGCCAGCACCGCCTCCTGCAGCGAGCCCAGATGGGTCGAGCCGCAGTTGTCGTTGATATTCAGGCCGTCGGGATCGGCATGCAGCGGGATCACCGTCGCGCCCTGGGCGTCGAACGCGGCCAGGGCGGTCAGCGAGGCGGCGCCGTTGGCGGTGTCGATGACCACCTTGAGCGGCGCCAGCGAGGCGTCCTGACCGAGGCTGGAGACCAGGTGGGCGACATAGCCCTCGACCGCACCCAGGTCGTCGCGGACGCGTCCGACATCGGCACCGGTGGGCCGGGTCCAGGATTCGCCGAGCCGCTGCTCGATGGCGTCCTCGACGGTGTCGTCGAGTTTCACACCGCCGCGGGAGAAGAATTTGATGCCGTTGTCGGGCATCGGGTTGTGGCTGGCCGACAGCATCACGCCGAGGTCGGCGTCCAGCGCACCGGTCAGGTAGGCCACCCCGGGGGTGGGCACCACGCCGAGCCGGATCACGTCCACGCCGGCCGAGGCCAGGCCCGCGACCACCGCCGCCTCGAGGAATTCTCCCGAAGCCCGGGTGTCGCGGCCCACCACAGCGAACGGCCGACGGCCCTCGAACACGCCCGCCTCGCCCAGCACGTGGGCGGCGGCGACGGCGAGGTCGAGGGCCAGTTCGGCGGTCAGCTCGGCATTGGCTCGTCCACGGACACCGTCCGTTCCGAAAAGCCTTGCCATGCGCCGATCAGCGCTTGCTGTACTGCGGAGCCTTGCGGGCCTTCTTGAGGCCGGCCTTCTTGCGCTCCTTGACGCGGGCGTCGCGGGTCAGCAGGCCCGCCTTCTTCAGCGACGGACGCGAGGCCTCGGCGTCGACGGCGTTGAGGGCGCGGGCGATGCCGAGCCGCAGCGCGCCGGCCTGGCCGGTGACACCGCCGCCGACGATCTTGGCGACCACGTCGTACGCACCGGCGACCGCGGCGGTCTCGAACGGCTCGTTGACGGTCTGCTGGTGCAGCTTGTTCGGGAAGTAGTCCTCCAGCGCACGGCCGTTGATCTTCCACTGGCCGGTGCCCGGGGTGAGCCGGACGCGGGCGATGGCCTCCTTGCGGCGACCGGTGGCGTCGGCCGGCCCGATCACGGCGGGGCGCTCGCCCGGTGCGGCGGACGACGGGGCCGCCTCGGCGCGGTAGGCGATCTCGCGCTCACCCTCGGTGAACGGGGCGAACTCCTCGGTGGTGGTCTCCACGGTCTCGGTCACGGTGCTTCCTTCGGCTCTCACTGAGCGATCTGAGTGATCTGGTACGGCTGCGGCTGCTGTGCGGTGTGCGGGTGCTCGGGGCCCGCGTACACCTTCAGCTTGCTGAGCAGCTGACGGCTGAGCTTGTTCTTGGGCAGCATGCCCCACACGGCACGCTCGACGGCGGCGCGGGGATCCTTCTCCAGCAACTCGCCGTAGGGCACCGACTTGAGGCCGCCCGGACGCCCGGAGTGCCGGTGCGCGAGCTTGGCCGTCCGCTTGTTGCCGGTCAGGGCGATCTTGGAGGCGTTCACCACGACAACGAAGTCACCGGTGTCCACGTGCGGCGCGAACTGCGCCTTGTGCTTGCCACGCAGCAGCGTGGCGGCGGTGACGGCCAGCCGTCCGAGAACGACATCGGAGGCATCGATCACATGCCAGTTCCGGGTGATTTCACCCGACTTGGGGCTGTACGTAGACACGCTCGTGGACCACTTCCATTAGGTAGCTGTTCTGTCGGCAGTGCGGGATCTGCATCGGCAGACCACAGCGCAACAGCGATTTAGGTTACCCGCCCATCCGGGGGTGGGTCAAAACGAGCCGGCGGACGGGCTTCCCGGGCTTGTCAGGGCCTCAGAGCAGCGAGAGCAATCCTGCCAGGAACACCGTCGCCACCGGGATCGGCAGGGCCGTCCAGGCCCAATGCCGGACGCCGGGGCGCGGCAGCCCGCTGCCCGGGACGGGTGAGCTGAGCACGTCGGGCTCGGTGGCGTCGGAGCGGATCGCGACCCAGGTGCCGAGCGCCAGGGCCAGCAGGCCGATCACCAGCATCGCCGGCCGGGGCACCTCGAACAGCACCCGGTCGAGACCGAGCCGGCCCGCGGCGACCAGACCGGCGGCCACCGCACCCAGCACCAGCAGGGTGACTCCGAACACCACGACCGGACGCTCGACGATCGCCCGCAGCACCCGGTCACCGAGGGCCACCACGACCACCGGCAGCAACGCCGCGACGACCAGGCCGGCCAGCAGGGTCGTCGTGACGCCGACCGCGTCCGGGCCCCACGGCATGGCGGCGATGACGGCGACCAGGCCGAACAGCTGGATCAGGGTGGGGACGACGCCCTTCAGGGTCGCCGCCTTCGACTGCTCCGGCTCGGCCGGCAGGCCGAGCGAACGGGCGTACTCAACCGGGTCGCCGAACGCCTCCTCCGCACTCTCGCCGCTGTCGACGACGTGCGCCTCGACCTCGGCCAGCGCGGCACCGATCCGTTCGCCGGACACTCCCTGCAGCCGCAGCTCCAGCAGCATCGCTTCGACCCAGCCGGGCTCCACGTGAGGTGCGATGGCCCCTCGGATCTCAGTCATGGACTTTCTCCTTCTCGTTGGTGATGGCGGTGACGGTGTCGGCGAATGCGCGCCATTGCACCCGGCGCCGGTCCAGTTCCAGCAGCCCGGCGTCGGTCAGCGCGTAGTACTTGCGGCCCGGGCCGGATTCACCGGCCCGCCACTCCACCCGGACCAGCCCGGCCTGCTCGAAGCGGGCCAGCAGCGGGTAGAGGGTGCCGCCCTTCACCACGCCGAGGCCCGCCTCGGCGAGTTCGCTAGCGATCGCGTAGCCGTAGGTCTCGCCCCGGGCGATGACAGCCAGGGCACACATCTCCAGCGCTCCCCTGAGCCATTCGGTGGGCCATCCGCTCTCGGTCATGAGTAGATGGTATGCCTATCTAGTCAGTCGCGCAATATAGATGGGCGAGCGATTTAGGTGGTCGGCGAAATTCCCTCACAAGCACCGCACAGGCACCCCTCAGAGCGCCAACAGCGCCGTGGCCGAGCGTGGTGGCCATGACGACGACAACCCTCGTGCCCCCGGCTGCCGCGGCGACAGCCGGCCCATCGGGCTCCGCTTCCAAGCCGCTGACGCCGCTGGTCCGACGTGGCTCGCTGGCGGCCACCCTGCTGGCGGTGGCCGCCCTCTACACCTGGAACCTGGCCGCCTCGGGCTGGGCCAACTCGTTCTATTCGGCTGCCGTGCAGGCCGGGACGCAGTCCTGGACGGCGTTCTTCTACGGCTCGCTGGACGCCGGCAACTCGATCACCGTCGACAAGACGCCCGCTTCGCTGTGGCTGATGGAGCTGTCGGCCAGAGTCTTCGGGCTGAGCTCGTGGAGCATCCTGCTGCCGCAGGCGCTGCTCGGGGTGGCGTCCGCCTGGATCCTGTACGGCACGGTGCGGCGCTCGCTGGCCCGCGGCGGCTCGGCGCATCGCGCGCACTGGGCCGGCATCGTCGCCGCACTGGCTTTCGCCCTCACCCCGGCGGCCACCCTGATGTTCCGGTTCAAC
>NZ_JASGEN010000108.1:0-9917 GCF_047606365.1 Micropruina sp.
CCGCCACGGTGGCGGCGTCCGGCGTGAGGTCGGTGACGACGGTCATGACGTCGCCTTGTCGTAGATCACCGCGATCTTGCCGGTGTCCTTGGCGAACAGCTGGGAGTCGACGCTCGGCCAGCCGCCCAGGTCGTCGATGGTCCAGAGCTTGTCGGGCTCGGGGAATTTGCTGGCGAACTCCTTCGCCACCGTGGCGTCCACCGGACGGAAGCCGGCCTCTGCCCACAGCCGCTGCGCCTCGGGGGTGTACAGGTAGTCCCGGAACGCCTCGGCCGCAGCCAGGTTCTTGCTGCCCTTCAGCACCGCGACCGGGTTCTCGATCTTGAAGGTGCTCGGCGGGGTGACGTGCTCCACCTTCTCGCCCTCACCTTCGAGGAACAGCGCCTCGTTCTCGTAGCTGAGCAGAACGTCACCGGTGCCCTGCAGGAAGGTCTCACTGGCCTCCCGTCCGGACTTGGGCTGCACCTTGATGTGGTCGGTCACCAGCTTGGAGATGTAGGCCAGGCCTGCGTCGGCGTTCTTGCCGCCCTCGCTCTTGGTCGCGTAGGGGGCGAGCAGGTTCCACTTGGCCGAGCCCGACGAGAACGGGTTCGGGGTGACCACCTCGACACCGGGCTTGAGCAGGTCGTCCCAGTCCTTGATGCCCTTGGGGTTGCCCTTCCGGACGACGATGGTCACCACCGAGCCGAACGGAATGCCCTTGTGCTCCCCGGCCGCCCAGTTGGCGTCGACCAGGCCGGCGTCCACCAACCGGGTGATGTCGGGGGTGACCGAGAAGTTCACCACGTCGGCCTCGGCCCCGGAGGCGACCTTGCGGGACTGGTCGCCGGAAGCGCCGTAGGACTGCTGGAACTCGACACCGGCGCCCTGCTGGGTCTTGGCGAAGGCGGGAATCACCTTATCGAAGCCGACTTTGGGGACGGCGTAGGCATACAGGTTGAGCACCTTCGCCGAGCCGGCCGGGGCCGAACTGGTGGCACCGGTGACGTCGCTGGCCCCACCCCCGGCGCAGCCGGTCATCGCCAGGGCGACGGTTGCCGCGACAGCGGTGAGGACGGCTCTGCGTGAGTGGGTCATGACAGGAACTCCTTGTCGGTTCGTGGCGGCGCGGACGACGTCGCTTTCGATTTTACATGTAATCCCCATGGGATTAATAGGAGTTTCAGGCATGACGGGCCTCACGTCAACTCGTCTCATCCCTCAGACGCGGGATTCTGGGCCGACCAGATCCCGGCGGCCACGAAGCCCGTAGAACTCAACGCGAAGCCCGGTCCGATGTACTACTTGCTGTAGTAGATTGGTGTCGGGTTGCTGGGAATGTTCGGCCAGACCGGCCGATCCCGTCCAGCCCCGCTCGACAACCCGTCCAGGAGGAACCGATGAGTGGCACCGCGAAGATCCACGACGCCGTACTGAAGCCGTCCAAGCTCGAGCTGCTGGCCGGCTGGCTGCCGAACCAGCCCTGGTTCGACGGCGACGCCGGCGACCTGCGCCGAGTGGCGGCCTACCGGTTCGTCGACCCCGACGGCGAGGTCGGCATCGAGACCCTGCTGGTGGCGTCCGGCGACCGGCTGTATCAGGTGCCGCTGACCTACCGCGCCGAGCCGCTCGACGACGAGTTCGCGGTGCTGGTCGGCACTATCGAACACTCCGACCTGGGCACCCGCTACTGCTACGACGCGACGTCCGACCCGGTCTACGTCGCCGAGCTGATCCGGGTGATCCACGAGGCCGACAACGAGGCCGAGCTGTCCCGCGGCGAGAAGTCGATGACGGTGCGCGGCAGCGGCATCGTCCCGGTGTCGAACGCCTCGATGGAAGCCGCCCGGCTGGTCCGGGTACTGGACGGCGACCACGTCCGCACCGCCCAGCCGCTGGGCACCCTGACCGGCACCTGGACCCAGAACGGCGTGGAACGCACCGAGATCCTGGCCACCGTGCGCTGAGCGCACTCGAGAACGGTCGGCCACGCCTGTCGAACCGTGGTCGGCCTCCGGGCTCGCCGATGGCAGAGTGGCCGGCATGACCGACACCGCCACCCACCGGTACCAGCGGCTCAACGCCGCGAACGTGGTCGAGACCACCCGCACGCTGCAGCGTCGGATCGCGGCCCGGTTCCCCGACCGCGGGCTGCGTCAGGTGGCGGACCAGCTGATCAGCGTCGCCGAGCAGGTGGCCGGGTCGGCGACCACCGCGCGGCTACGGCTGCGGCGCATCCGGGTCGGGTCACGCCTGCTCAGCCTTGTCGTCGTACTGGTCACCGTTGCGGCGCTCGGGCTAACCCTGCGGGACGCCGTCAGCAACGGCCCGGAGCGGTCCTTCGAGTGGCTGCCGCTGATCGAGTCGATGGTCAACGACATCGTCTTCGCCGCGATCGCGGTGTACTTCCTGTACGCGCTGCCGAACCGGATCGAGCGCAGCTACCTGCTCGGCCAACTGCACCGGCTGCGGTCGCTGGCCCACATCGTCGACATGCACCAGCTGACCAAGGATCCCGAACGGCTCCGCCCCGACTTCCGTTCCACCCCGCAGACCATCGACATCGAACTGTCCACCGCGCAGTCGATGGAGAACTACCTGGACTACTGCTCCGAGATGCTCAGCCTGCTCGGCAAGATCGCCGCCCTGTGCGCCGAGGAGAGCCAGGACTCGGTGATCCTGGACACGGTGAGCACCATCGAGGCGCTCACCACCGGGATGAGCAACAAGATCTGGCAGAAGATCTCGTTGCTGCCCGGGCGGTGACGCCCACCGTCAGTGCGCGGCCTCGTGCCAGGACCGGCCGGTGCCGACCGATACCTCCAGGGGAACGGTCAGGTCGACGGCGTGGCCCATCTTCTCGCGGACCAGCGCCTCCATCGCCTCGGCTTCACCGGCGGCGATCTCGAAGACCAGTTCGTCGTGCACCTGCAGCAGCATCCGCGACGACAAACCCTGCTCGGCCAGCGCCGACTCGACGTCGAGCATCGCGACCTTGATGATGTCGGCGGCCGAACCCTGGATCGGGGCGTTCAGCGCCATCCGTTCCGCCATCTCGCGACGCTG
This sequence comes from Micropruina sp., assembly GCF_047606365.1. Classification (GTDB taxonomy): domain Bacteria; phylum Actinomycetota; class Actinomycetes; order Propionibacteriales; family Propionibacteriaceae; genus Micropruina. The sequence goes on from NZ_JASGEN010000108.1 coordinate 3,046, forward strand.
CCGGTTCGACGAGGTCAGGTCGGGCAGGTAGCGGCGGCGTCCGAGCAGGGTCTCGGTGTAGCCGGTCTTGCCGGCCGTCCGGACGACGTCGTGCAGGTAGTCGCGAACATTGCCGAACCGCTCGAAGTACTCCTCCATCAGGCCCTTCGCCTCGGAGACGGCGATCTTCAGCTGCTGCGACAAGCCATAGGCGCTGAGCCCGTAGGCGAGGCCGTAGTTCATCGCCTTGATCCGGGCCCGCATGCCGGTGTCAACCTCGTCGGGCGCCACCGAGAAGACCCGGGCGGCCATCACCGTGTGGAAGTCCTCGCCGGAGTGGAAGGCCTCGATCAGGCCGACGTCGCCCGAGGCGTGCGCCATGATCCGCATCTCGATCTGGCTGTAGTCGGCGGTCATCAGGGTGTCGTAACCGGCGCCCACGACGAACGCCCGCCGGATCCGCCGGCCCTCTTCGGTGCGGATCGGGATGTTCTGCAGGTTCGGGTCGGTGGAGCTGAGCCGTCCGGTCGCGGCGATGGTCTGGATGTAGGTGGTGTGCACCCGGCCGTCGTCGGCGATCGACTTCTGCAACCCTTCGACGGTCTGGCGCAGCCGGATCTGGTCGCGGTGCCGCAGCAGGTGCGCCAGGAACGGGTGCTCGGTCTTCACGAACAGCGATTCCAGCGATTCGGCGTCGGTCGTCCAGCCGGTCTTGGTGCGGCGGGTCTTCGGCATGCCGAGCTCGTCGAACAGCACCTCCTGCAGCTGCTTGGGTGAGCCCAGATTGATCGGACGCCCGAGGACCGCGAAGGCGTCCGATTCGGCAGTCCGGACGGCGCTGTCGAACTCGGCGTGCAGGGTCTGCAGATAGTCGGCGTCGACCGCGATGCCGTCGCGTTCCATGGTGGCCAGAGTGCGCAGCAGCGGCAGTTCGACGTCGGCCAGCAACGAGCCCTCGCCGCGCTCGTCCAGCTCTTCGGTGAGGGCCAACGCCAGGTCGATCACCGCCCGGGCGCGGATCATCGAGTCCTTGCCCTGGTCGGGGTCCTCGAAGTCGAGGGTGAGTTGATCGGACGCCGCGCCCGCCGGCCCTTCGGCGCTCAACTCGCGCTTCAGATGCCGGGCGGTCAGGTCGCCCAGGTCGTAGACCCGCTGGTCGGGCCGCAGCAGGTAGGCCGCCAGCTGGGTGTCGCTGGCCAGCCCGTTCAGCTCCCAGCCGCGCGACCAGATGGCCAGCAGCGGACCCTTGGCGTCATGCAGCGCCTTGGCCGCGGTCTCGTCGGCCAGCCAATCTGCGAGCGCATTGTCGTCCTCAGGGGTCAGCTCGGTCACGTCCAGCCAGCAGGCGGCGCCGTCGGCGGCCGCCAGCGCCAGCCCGGTGATGTCGCCGGCGCCGGCGCGCCAGCTGCCGGTGACGTCGAGCCCGGTGAGCTCACCGCGTCCGTGTTCGGCGAGCCAGTCGGCCAGCGCACCCGGCTCGAGCACGTCGCCGACCACCTCGAAGCCGCCGGACGGGCCGGTCTGCTCGGCCGGCAGGGTCTCCATCAACCGGTCGCGCAGCACCCGGAACTCCAAGCCGTCGAAGACGGTGTGCACCGCTTCCCGGTTCCAGTCGCGGCGTTCCAGTTCAGGCACGGTGACGGCCAGCTCGAGGTCGCCGACCAGGGCGTTCAACTCGCGGTTGCGGATCACGTCGTCGAGGTGTGCCCGCAGCGACTCACCGGCCTTGCCGGGAATCTCGGCGGCGCGACGGACGATGTTCTCCAGCCCGTCGTAGGCACCGATCCACTTGGCGGCGGTCTTCGGCCCGACACCGGGCACGCCCGGCAGGTTGTCGGAGGTCTCCCCCACCAGCGCCGCCAGCTCGGGGTACTGCGCGGGCGGCACGAAATAGCGCTCGAGCACCGACTCGGGGGTCATCCGGGCCAGGTCGGAAACGCCCTTGCGCGGGTAGAGCACGGTGACGTCGTCGGTGACCAGCTGCAGCGTGTCGCGGTCACCGGTGCAGATCAACACCTTCAGGCCCTGCGCCGCGGCCTGCTGGGCCAGGGTGGCGATGATGTCGTCGGCCTCGAAGCCGTCCAGCTCGACGTGGGTGATGTTGAGCGCGTCGAGCACCTCTTTGATCAGCGCGACCTGACCGGTGAACTCGGCCGGCGACTTCGAGCGGTTCGCCTTGTACTCGCTGTACTGGTTGCTGCGGAAGGTCTGCCGCGAGACGTCGAAGGCCACCGCCAGATGGGTCGGCTGCTCGTCGCGCAGCACGTTGATCAGCATCGAGGTGAAGCCGTAGACCGCGTTGGTGTGCTGCCCGGTGGTGGTCGAGAAGTTCTCCACCGGCAGGGCGAAGAACGCTCGGTAGGCCACCGAATGGCCATCGATCAGCAGCAGCGTGCCCGGGGAGTCACTCACCCCTGCGAGGTTAGCGGAGGCCGCCGACAAAAGCGGCGCGACCGGACGCCGGCAACGCTGCGACAGCGATGTGGAATCGTAGGCGCCATGAGTCTGCCGGAGTGGGCCCAGGGCATCCGTAGCGCCCTGGACGACAAGATGGGCATCGAGCTGTTCGAGATCGGCCCGCAGCACAGCCGCGGCCGGATGCCGGTCGAGGGCAACACCCAGCCGTTCGGGCTGTGGCACGGGGGCGCGTCCTGCGTGCTGGCCGAGACCCTCGCCTCGCTGTCGGCCTACGCCGAGGTGGCCCCCGGCGGCCGCGCGTACGGCGTCGACATCAACGCCACCCACCACCGGCCGGGCACCTCCGGCTGGGTGAACGGCGAAGCCACCGCGTTGCACATCGGCGGACGGCTGGGCACCTGGGAGGTCGTGCTCACCGACGACGCCGGCGAGCGGATGTGCACCGCTCGGGTCACCTGCGCGCTGGTCCGGCCGAAGAAGCAGTGAATCCGGACGACGTGGTCGCCGCGCTGCGTGCGGCCGGCTGCGTCTTCGCCGAGGACGAGGCGGCGCTGCTGCTGGCCGCACCCGGTCCGCCGGGGCCGCTGCTGGCCCGCCGAATCGCCGGCGAGCCGCTGGAGCAGGTGCTCGGCTGGGCCGAGTTCGACGGACTCCGGGTGGCGATGACACCCGGTGTGTTCGTCCCTCGACGGCGCTCCGAACTGCTGGTGCGGCTGGCCGCCGACGGCGTCCGGGCCGGTGACGTGGTGGTCGACCTGTGCTGCGGCAGCGGCGCGCTCGGGATGGCGCTGCGCACCCGCGTCCCCGGGGTCGAGCTGCATGCCGCCGACCTCGACCCGGACGCCGTCCGTTGCGCCCGCGGGAACCTGCCCGGCGCGTCGGTCTGGCAGGGCGATCTCTGGGAAGCCCTGCCGGCTCGGCTGCGCGGCCGGGTCCGGGTGGCGCTGGCGAACGCGCCCTATGTGCCGTCCGAAGCGATCGCGCTGATGCCCACGGAGGCCCGCGATCACGAGCCCCGGCTCACCCTGGACGGCGGCCGCGACGGGTTGGAGGTCCATCGCCGGATCGCTGCCACCGCCCGCGATTGGCTGGCTCCCGGTGGACGGCTGCTGATCGAGGTGTCGGACGCCCAGATCGGCCCGGCGGTCAGCCTGTTCGAACGCGCCGGGCTGCTGCCCGCCGTCCACACCGATGACGACCTGGACGCCACCGCGGTGGTCGGCACCTCGCCCATCGACTAGCGGCAGGTGACCAAAGGAACCGTCCCCGGTGACCGAAAGAACCGTCCCCGGTGACCGAAAGAACCGTCCCCGCGGACACCCACCCCGCGGACACCTGAACATGCGACTGCGCCGGCCCACCGGCGATGCGGTGGAACCGGCGCAGTTCTCGATCTAAACGGTCAGGCGCCCGGACCGTCGAATCTGGCGGCGATGAGTCGGCGGAGGACCCGCGGGTCACCGCCCTCCGCGCCTGATTCGTGGTCGACGGGACCGGCAACTGCGTACCAGATCGCGCCCTTGATGCCTTGATAGAAGCGCCCATCCCGAACGGAATCGTATGCCTCTGCGCTGTTCACTTTTCCTCACTCCTTGTATTGGATACAGATCAGTATACCAACTTGCGTGCGAGTGTGCGAATGAACGGCCAACTACGACTGATTACGCCGGAAGGGGTCTCGACCAGCTCGACCAACGGCCCACCCAGGGCGGGAGGGGTCCGCTCAGCGCTTGGGCTTCTTGCCACCCTTGGAGTGACCGATCACGCCCTCGGCGACCTCACGCATCGACTTGCGCAGGTCCATCGCGGTCTTCTGGATCCAGCGGAACGCCTCGGGCTCGGTCAGCCCGAGGCCCTCCATCAGCAGCCCCTTGGCCTGCTCGACGATCTTGCGCGACTCGAACCGCTCCTGCAGGTCGTCGATCTCGTCCTCGAGCGCCTTCAGCTCGGCGTGCCGGGCCATCGCGACCTCGATCGCCGGCACCACGTCGGAGGCGTCGAACGGCTTCACCACGTACGCCATCGCGCCGGCCTCGCGGGCCCGCTCGACCAGTTCGCGCTGGGAGAAGGCGGTCAGCATGACCACCGGAGCGATCCGCTCCTCGGCGATCGCGGACGCCGCGGAGATGCCGTCCATCTTCGGCATCTTGACGTCCATCACCACCAGATCGGGCTCCAGCTCGCGGGCCATCGCCAGCGCCTGCTCGCCGTCGCCGGCCTCGCCGATCACTTCGTAGCCCTCGGCGGTCAGCAACTCCACCAGGTCGAGCCGGATGAGGGCCTCGTCTTCGGCAACGAGTACTTTCGCGCGGCCCTTGGGGGGTGCGGCTTCGGACGTCATTGTCTGCCCTCTTCTGTCGTGGGGACGGGTGGCCGGTCGGGCACAGGGAGCACCTTACTCCGACGGGCACACCCGACGAGAATGTGGCATGATCGTAGGGCTCCAGCCGGGGTGGCGGAATGGCATACGCGGACGGCTCAAACCCGTCTGCCCGCAAGGGCATAGGGGTTCGACTCCCCTCCTCGGCACTTATCGGACAAGGGTGTACGAAGGGCGACCGGTTGTATGCTGCCCGGTATACCCCCTTCGAAGGAGATCCGGTGGCCCGACGATCGACCCAGACGATCGCGGCTGACGCGGTCCACGAGCATCTACGCAATGCGATCCTGAGCGCCGAGTACCGGCCGAACCACCGGCTCGTCGAGCAGGAACTCTCCGACCAGCTGCACGTCAGTCGCACCCCCGTCCGCGAGGCACTGCTGAGGCTGAAGCAGGAGGGCCTGGTCGTCCAGCAGAAGGGCTGGGTGGTCCGCGACCACGCGCCGCACGAGATCGTCGAACTGCTCGAGGCACGGGTCGAGTTCGAGTCGTCCGCGGCCCGGCTGGCCGCGGCCCGGATCACGTCGGAGACCCTGGCCAGGCTGGGCGAGCTGATGGAGCAGATGGAGCTCACCGACTCCCGGGCCGAGGTGAACCAGCTGAACGACGAGTTCCATCTGCTGATCACCCAGTCCTCGCAGAACCATGTGCTCACCGACGCCGCCCGCGGCACGATGATCAACTACTGGAACTTCAACGCCCCCATCGTGTTCACCGAGGCCGACATCCGGCTGGTCAACGACGAGCACCGCGCTCTCCATGCCGCGCTGGCGGCCGGCGACGGCGAGGCGGCCGCGGCGGTCGCCCGCACCCACGTTCAGCGGACGGCCGACATCATCACCCGCGCGCTGCGGCTGGACGCCCGGTGACCGCCGATCCGCTGCCGCTCACCGCGGGCTACAGCCACCTGTTCCGCGGCATCCGATTGACCCTGCCGGACGGCTTCGCGCCACCGCTGCGACCGTGCGACGTCCGGCTGGCCCTCAGCGACGGCGTCGAGTTGGCGGCCGAGCTGCTGACCGGAGGCGACGGCGAGCTGCTGCTCGCGACGCCCGCCTACCGCACCGCTGCCGGCAACGACGTCGAGGGCGGGCTGTGGCCGGTTCAGGACGTGGCCGACGGCACAGATTCCGACCCGGTCACGGTGCGGCTCGGCCCTCGGCTGACCTGACCGGTCGACGCCGCACGGCCTGTCGGAAGGTGGAGACGCCGAACAGCGCGACACCGGCCAGCACGATCCCGATGCCCAGCCAGGCCTGCCAGCCCGGCCGCTCCCCCAGCACCAGCACGCCGAGGGCGATCCCGACCAGCGGCTGCAGGTAGGTGTTCAGGCTGGTGATCGTCGATCCCCAGGTACTGATGAAATAGAAGAACATGACGTAGCCGAAGGCGGAGCCGAGCACCCCCAGCTCGAGCAGCGCGAGCCACGAGATCGGCGCGGCGTCGTTGGGCAGTTGCCATTCGCCGGTGAACAGCAGCACCGGGAGCAGCCACACGGTGCCGAAGCCGATCTGCAGAAAGGCGACCAGCAGCGGGTGGACGCCGGACACGAAGCGCTTGGTGTAGACGTTCGCCGCCGCATAGTTGGCCGAGGTGACCACGATGATCACCGACCAGAACAGGTTGCTGGAACCGGCCGGATTGGCCAGGGTGAGCAGGGCGACGCCGCCGAAGGCGATGCTGACCGCCACCAGCCGGGCGACTCCGAACACCTCGGTACGCAGCCCGAGGGTGGCGATCAGGAAGACGAAGATGGGCGTCGTGGACGACAGCACGATCGCCGTTGACGAATTCACCCAGACCTGGGCCCAGGTGAGCAGGGTGTAGGGCAGCGCGATGCTCATCAGGCCGAGCAGCGCGAAATGGCCCCACAGTGCCGCGGTGCGCGGCCAGCGCGGCCGGATCACCGCAACGACGCCGCCCAGGATGACCGTCGCGATCAGCATGCGCACGAAGACGATCTGAAACGGCGTGAAGGCCTTCAGGGCCAGCGCGGTGAAGAAGAAACTCGACCCCCATACGGTGGTCATCAGGGCGTACAGCGCGACGCGGCCCGGGGTCACCGGGCCGGTCGCGGCGTGGTGCGGACGATCCG
>NZ_JASGEN010000109.1:0-44401 GCF_047606365.1 Micropruina sp.
ACCGAAGTCTCCGAGTCCAAGCGCGAGGCGTCCGACGCCCGCGCTGAGGCCGCCGACGCCCGGGCCGAGGCAGCCTCGGCGCGCGCCGAACTGGCCAGGGCCGGCACCGACGTGGAGCGTGCCAGGGTCGAAGCTGCCGAAGCCCGTGCCGTCGCCGCGGCGGCGCAGGCCGAAGCCGCCGAGGTCTCGGCCAATCTGGCCGCCGCCGTCGCCGAACGCGACGCCGCCGTCCAACGGGCCGTCGAGGTGACGGCCGACCGTGAGTCTTTGGTGGCTCAGTTCAAGGTGCTGTCCGCCGAAACCCTGGAACGGCAGGGCAAGGCGGCCGACGACACGGCCGAGAAGCGGTTGCGGGCCACCGAGTTGCTGCTCAAGCCGGTGCACGAGACGCTCGAGGCGTTCCGCACCCGGCTCGGCGAGGTCGAGCAGCAGCGGGCGGTGCTGGCCAACGAACTGGCCAACCAGGTACGCAATGTGCAGGCCACCGGTGAGCAGCTGCGCCGCGAGACCCGGGCGTTGGCCACCGCGTTGCGCAAGCCGCACGTCCGCGGCAACTGGGGTGAGCAGCAGCTCAAGCGGGTGGTCGAGTTGGCCGGCATGGTCGAGCATTGCGACTTCGTCACCCAGCAGACCACCAGCACCTCCGCCGGCCAGGTGATCCGGCCCGATCTGAAGGTGTTGCTGGACAGCGACCGGTTCGTCTGGGTCGACTCGAAGGTGCCGCTGGCCGCCTTCCTCGACGCCCACGAGACCGACGATGAGCAGGCCCGTGAGGTGTCGCTGACCTCGTTCTCGAAGAACGTCCGCACCCATGTCGATCAGCTGTCCGGCAAGGCCTACTTCAAGTCCGACTTCGGCACCCCGGAGTTCGTGGTGATGTTCATTCCGAGTGAAGCGCTGGCCGCCGAGGCGCTCAGCCGCCAGCCCGATCTGCACGAGTACGCCTCGCAGCGCAACGTGATCCTGGCCACGCCGACGACCCTGATCGCGTTGCTGCGGGCGGTGGCCTACGGCTGGAAGCAGGCCGCTCTCGCCAAATCGGCCGCGGAGGTGTCCGAGGTCGCTCGTGAGCTGTACGACCGGCTGCGCACCCTGGGCGGCCACTTCGACAAGATCGGACGGTCGTTGACCGCGTCCGTCACCGCCTACAACCAGGCGGTCGGCTCCATCGAGGGGCGGGTGTTCCCGACCGCCCGCAAGCTGCGCGATCTGCATGTCAGCGGCAAGGAGCTGGCGACGGTGAACGCGGTGGAAGCCGCCGTCCGGCCGCTGACGGCGTCCGAGCTGGTCGAAGACGCCGTCCAGGTCACGCCGATGATCGGGGCCAGGGTCAGCGACCCAGAGGGCTTGAATCGGCCGCAGCCCGCACTCGACGAGTTGATCGCCGGTGAGATCGTCGATCCGCCCGCATCTCGGCGTCGGCGAACAGCCGGCTGAGGTGAGCGCGAGAATGGATCAATGAGCGTCACCACGCAGGACAGCACGGGCGTCAGCGTTACCGCGCAGAGCATTGAAGAGGCGGCCGACCGGTTGGCCGGCGTCATCATCGAAACCCCGCTGCAGTTCAACAAGCGGCTCTCGGACGCCACCGGCGCCCAGGTCTGGCTCAAACGCGAAGACCTTCAGCCCGTCCGCAGCTACAAGCTGCGCGGCGCCTACAACCTGATCAGCCAGCTGGGTGCCGACGAGCGGGCCGCCGGGGTGGTCTGTGCGAGCGCCGGCAACCACGGCCAGGGCGTCGCGTTCGCCTGCGCCAAGCTCGGCATCGAGGCCAAGGTCGTCGTGCCGTCCACCACCCCGCGGCAGAAGCGGCAGCGGATGCGCCAGCTGGGCGAGGGCTGGGTCGAACTGATCGTCCACGGCGAGACCTACGACGAGGCTGCCGCCCGCGCCGACGAGATCGTCGCCACCGAAGGCCGCACCATGGTGCCGGCGTTCGACGACCCACGGACGGTGGCCGGCCAGGGCACCGTGGCGGCCGAGATCGCCCGTCAGCTCGGCCAGGCGCCCGACACCTTGATCGTGCCGGTCGGCGGCGGCGGCATGATCGGCGGCTGCATGACCTGGCTTGCCGAGCGGCACCCGACCACCAAGGTGGTGGGGGCGGAGCCGTCCGGGGCGGCGTCGATGGCGGTCGCGTTGGAGGCGGGCCGGCCGCGCGATCTTCTGAAACTGGACACCTTCGTCGACGGCGCCGCGGTGCGCCGGGTCGGTGAACTCACCTTCGACATCGCCCGCCGGCTCAAGCCGCACATGTTCTCGGTGCCCGAAGGCCGGATCTGTTCGGAGATGCTCGAGCTGTACCAGGTGGACGGCATCATCGCCGAACCGGCCGGCGCGCTCGCCAGCGCCGCGCTCGGCCTCTACAAGCCGTCGCCGGGACGGGTGGTGGTCGCCATCATCTCCGGCGGCAACAACGACCTCTCCCGCTACGCCGAGATCGCCGAACGGGCCCTGGTCTATGAGGGTCGCAAGCACTACTTCCTGGTGAACTTCCCGCAGGAGCCGGGGGCGCTGCGTCGCTTCCTCGACGATGTGCTGGGTCCCGACGACGACATCACCCTGTTCGAGTACGTGAAACGGTCGAACCGGGAGACCGGGCCCGCGCTGGTCGGTGTCGAACTGGGTGACCCCACCGATCTGCAGGGCCTGCTCGATCGGATGAAGAGCAGCCGCCTGATCGTCGACCGGATCGCGCCCGACAGCCCGTTCTACCGTTTCCTGGTCTGAGCTCCTTCAGGCCTCGGCGCGGCGCATGTCCTTGCGCAGTTCGGGGGGCAGCGCGAACACCAGGTTCTCCTCGGTCAGCCGTTCCTCGACGGCGGCCGGGAAGCCGCGCTCTTCCAGGAAGGCCAGCACCCCCTGCACCAACTCGTCCGGCACTGAGGCACCTGAGGTGACGCCGACCTTCTGCACTCCCTCGAGCCAGGCCTCGTCGATCTCGCCCGCGTTGTCGATCCGATAGGACGCTCTTGCACCGGCCTCCAGGGCCACCTCGACCAGCCGCACCGAGTTGGACGAGTTCCGTGAGCCGACGACGATCACCAGGTCGGCGTCCGAGGCGATCTGCTTGACCGCGGACTGCCGGTTCTGGGTCGCGTAACAGATGTCGTCGCTGGGCGGGTCGATCATCTGTGGGAACTTCTCGCGCAGCTTGCCGACCGTCTCCCAGGTCTCATCGACGCTGAGCGTGGTTTGCGACAGCCAGGCGACCTTGGTCGGGTCGGCGATCTCGACGTCCGCGACATCCTCGGGACGCTCCACCAACGTGATGTGCTCGGGGGCCTCGCCGGTGGTGCCCTCGACCTCTTCGTGTCCTGCATGGCCGATCAGCAGGATCTGCAGACCGCGGTTGGCGAACCGCCGGGCCTCGCTGTGCACCTTGGTGACCAGCGGGCATGTGGCATCGATGGTTTTCAGTCCGCGCTCGGCGGCCTGGGTGTGCACCGCCGGCGACACTCCGTGCGCCGAGAAGACCACGGTCGAGCCGGTGGGAACCTCGTCCAGCTCGTCGACGAAGATGGCGCCGCGAGCCTCCAGATCTTCGACCACATGCCGGTTGTGCACGATCTGCTTGCGCACATAGACCGGTGCGCCGTACAGGTCCAGCGCCCGCTCGACGGTGACCACCGCCCGGTCGACGCCGGCACAGTATCCGCGGGGTGCGGCGACGACGACGCGCTTGGATTCGGTCATGGCGGCCAGTCTATCGACCGGGATCCGCGGCCCGTCCGCTGGGGTCACCCCGCTCGCGCTCGCCGAACTATTCAGGGCTCGCTGAATTCGGCGAGCGGTAGTTAGTTCGGCGAGCGGTGGCTGCGAGGACGGCGTTCGCCAAGTCTTGTCAGTGACGGCCAGTAGGGTCAGGCCATGCCGATGTCCAGCAGTCCGGAGCAGCCGCAGCCGCTGCGGACGATCCTGGCTGCCACCAAGAGTTGGGTGGAGCGGCTCGGCAGCGTATGGGTCGCCGGGCAGTTGCTGGAGTTGAAGCGTCGCTCCGGCGCCACCCACTTCCTCACTCTGCGCGATCCGCTGGCCGAGGTGTCGGTCACCGTCACCGCGTCGACCGGCGTGCTGGACGCCGCCGGGCCGATCGCCGAGGGCATGGAGGTCGTCGCACTGGTCCGGCCGACCGTGTGGAGCCGCAACGGGTCGCTCAGCTTCGAATGCAGCGACCTGCGCGCCTCCGGTGAGGGGCGGCTGCTCGCCCAGATCGAGCAGCGCAAGCGGATGCTGCAGGCCGAAGGGCTGTTCGATCGCGCCCGCAAGCAAACCCTGCCGTTCCTGCCCAGAGCCGTCGGGCTGATCACCGGCGAAGGCAGCGCCGCCGAGCGCGACGTCCTGCAGGTGGCGCGGAGCCGCTGGCCCGCCGTCCGGTTCACCGTCAAGCACACCATGATGCAGGGAACCTCCTGCGTCGAACAGGTCCGGGACGCGCTGGCCGCCCTCGATCGCGACCCGGACGTCCAGGTGATCGTGATCGCCCGGGGCGGCGGCTCACTCCAGGATCTGCTGCCCTTCTCGGACGAGTCGCTGGCCCGCGCGGTGTTCGCCTGCCGCACCCCGGTGGTGAGCGCGATCGGGCACGAGCCGGACACCCCGATCCTCGACCTGGTCGCCGACGTCCGTGCCGCCACCCCCACCGACGCCGCCAAAAGGGTCGTCCCCGACGTCACCGAGGAACGCGCCCGAGTGCATCAGGCGGGCCAACGGGTACGGGCCGCGATGCTGCGGATGCTCGATCGCGAGACCCAATTCGTCGCCACCATGCGCACCCGGCCAGTGCTGGCCGACCCGCTCGGCCCGATCACGGTCCAGGCCGGCCAGGTCACCGAGTTGCGTGCGCGGGGCAAACGCGCCGTCCGGGCCCGGCTGCGTGAAGAGGCGTCCTGGGTCGAACACGCGCTGGGACGAATCCGCGCGCTGTCGCCGCGGGCCACCCTGTTGCGCGGCTACGCGATCGTGAGCACCGAGACCGGCGAACCGGTCGACTCCACCACCGTTGTATCGCCCGGCGACTCAGTCGTCACGATGCTTGCCGACGGCCTTTTCCGCGCCGAGGTCACGTCAGTCGAAACCAGGAGGGAATCCGATGGCTGAGCAGCCGCAGAGCTACGAGCAGGCCAGGCAGCGTCTGGTCGAAGTGGTCCAGACCCTCGAATCCGGCTCCGTGCCACTGTCGAAGGCGATGGAACTCTGGCAGGAGGGCGAGGCGTTGGCTCGTCGCTGCGAGGAATGGTTGGACGGCGCGCGCGCCACTATCGAAGCCGCCAGTGCTCCCGCTCAATCTGCGGAGTCTCCTGAGGACTGAGGTCGGGCCCCACTCGCTGGTCGGTCCCCCACTCGCTGGTCGAGCTTGTCGAGACCTCCTTCGTGTCGGTCGAGTTCTTCTGCCTGTGGTCAACTTTTGTCGCCGCGGTGGTGGGGGATGGCTGCGCCGCCCGCTTACGGCCCGCTGACGCGTGCCTCCAGACGCCCACCTACCTGCCGCAGCCATCCCCCACCACCGCTTCAATCTCTAAGACGCGCTGATCAAAGCACCTTCATCGTCATCCGGAACTTGATGCGGGATCTCATATCGTCATCCCGGACTTGATCCGGGATCTCATCCGGCTCTGTCCTCGCCTGAGATCCCGCGTCGGAGCCCGGGATGACGCGGATAAGCCCGGGATGACGTGGATGAGCCCGGGATGGGACGTGAATATCAGTGCTTCCCTAGTCTTGCTTCGGATCCGGAAACTCAGACCTGTGACCCGGGAGCTAAGGTGTCGCGGGTGCCCGAGTTGATGCAGGAGATGCCTGATCTGACCCGCAGCCGGCGCCGGACGCTGGCGGTGCTGTCGGCGGGTCAGGTGCTGAGCGGGATCAGCTTCGGTGCCACCGTGTCGTTGGGCGCCGTCCTGGCAGCGGTGATTTCCGGGGACGACGCGCTGTCCGGCCTGGCGACGGCGGCCATCACGCTCGGGACGGCTGCCACCTCGATGCCGCTCGCTGCCCTGGCCGGACGCCGGGGCCGAGCGGCGGCGTTGGCGTCCGGGATGGCGGTGGCGCTGGTCGGTGTCGGCCTAGTGATCGGTGCGGTACCCGTCGGTTCGTTTCCGATGCTGCTGGTCGGGTTCGCGCTGATCGGCGCCGGACAGGCCGCCAACCTGCAGGCCCGGTTCGCCGCCACCGACCTGGCCACGGACGTCTCCCGCGGCCGCGACCTGTCGTTGGTGGTCTGGGCCACGACGCTGGGCGCCGTCCTCGGCCCCAATCTGGTCGGCCCGGGCGAGGCGCTGGGCCACCTGGTCGGCATGCCGGAACTCACCGGTCCCTACCTTTTCACCGTTGTCGGGCAGCTGTCCGGCATCGCCCTGTACTGGTTCGGGCTGCGGCCCGACCCGCTGCTGCTGTCCCGGCAGATCGCGCTGAGCCGACAGGGCTCGGACGCCCTACCGGAGCGCGCCGACCGTCCGGTGGCGGCCCGCTACGCGATGCTCGCCGTCGTCGGCGCCCACAGCGTGATGGTGTCGGTGATGGCGATGACACCCATCCACCTGCTGCACCACGGCGCAACGCTCACCATCGTCGGCCTGACCATCAGCCTGCACATCGCCGGCATGTACGCGCTCTCCCCCGTCTTCGGCCTGCTCGCCGACCGCTGGGGACGGCTGCGGACCATCGCACTCGGCTACCTGATCCTGGCGGCCAGCGTCGCGGTGATCGCACTCGGGGCGTCCGACGCCCGCTGGGTGACGGTGGCGCTGATCCTGCTCGGCCTCGGCTGGAGCGCCGCCACCGTCGCCGGCGCGGCACTGCTGACCGAGGCGTCCGCTCCGGCGCTGCGGGTCCGGCGGCAGGGCCGCAACGACGCCGCGATGAGCCTGCTCGGCGCACTCGGCGCGATCGCGGCCGGCGGCATCCTAGGCTGGATCGGCTTCGACGGACTCGCCCTGCTCACCCTGCCGGTGATCCTGCTGGTGGTCGCCCTGGCCCCGCTCGGACGCCGCTGAGCGCCGTCCGACGCGTCTCTGTTCGACGTTGCCCCCTTTCGACGGCATTGCCCCGGTTCAAACCAGTGCAAAGACACCAAAAGGTGGCAACGTCACCGCGGCGTCAGCCGGAGGGGACGGGCCGGAACTCCCTCAGTCCTCCAGGGTGGTGAGGTCGCCCTCGTCCTGGCCGAGCGCGCGGGCCTTCAGCACCCGGCGCATGATCTTGCCCGAACGGGTCTTCGGCAGCTTGTCCGGGAAGTCGATGGCGTCCGGCTTGGCGATCGGCGACAGGTGGGACGCCACATGCGCCCGCAACTGCTCGGCCAGTTCCTGACTGCCCGCGACACCCACCCGCAGGGTGACGAAGGCGTGGATGGCTTGGCCCTTCACCTCGTGCGGCAGCCCGACCACGGCGGCTTCGGTGACGTCCGGGTGGGACACCAGCGCCGATTCCACCTCGGCGGTGCCGAGCCGATGACCGGACACGTTGATCACGTCGTCGGTGCGGCCGATGATCCAGAAGTAGCCATCGGCGTCGCGGCGGGCGGCGTCCCCGGCCAGGTAGACGCCGGGGTACTTCGACCAATAGGTGTCGATGTAGCGCTGGTCGTCGCCGTAGAGCGTCCGGAACATGCCCGGCCACGGGTTCTTCAGCACCAGGAAGCCCTCGTCGCCGTCCGGCACCTCTTCGCCGGCCTCGTTGAGAATGGCGGCGTCCTGACCGAAGAACGGTTTGCCGCCCGAGCCCGGCTTCTGCGGCTCGCCCGGCACCTGGGTGATCTGGAACATGCCGGTCTCGGTCTGCCACCAGGTGTCGATCACCGGGCAGCGGTCCTTGCCGATCACCCGGTGGAACCAGCGCCACGCCTCGGGGTTGATCGGCTCACCGACCGTGCCCAGCAGCCGCAGCGACGACAGGTCGTGCCGGTTCGGCCAGGCCTCGCCGAAGCGCATCAGCGACCGGATCGCGGTGGGTGCGGTGTAGAACTGGGTGATCCCGTAGTACTCGACCAGCTGCCACCAGCGGCTCGGGTACGGGTAGGTCGGGCCGCCCTCGAACATGAACGTGGTGGCACCGGTGAGCAGCGGCCCGTACACCAGATACGAGTGCCCGGTCACCCAGCCGGGGTCGGCGGTGCACCACCAGCGATCCTCAGGACGCATGTCGAAGGAGTACTTCAGCGTCGTGTAGATGCCGACCATGTACCCGCCGTGGGTGTGCAGGATCGCCTTCGGCTTACCCGTCGAGCCGGACGTGTACAGGATGTACAGCGGGTGCTCGGAGTCGAGCTTCTCGGTCGGGCAGTTGCCCTTGGCGATCGGCAGCGCCTGCAGATCGTGGTACCAGTGGTCGCGCAGCGGATCCATGATCACTTCGGAGCCGGTCCGCTTCACCACGATCACGTTCTCGACGGTCGGCGAGAACTTCACCGCCTTGTCGACGATCTCTTTCAGCGGGAAGACCTTGCCGTTGATCCACGAGCCGTCGGCGGTGATCACCAGCTTCGACTGGGAGTCGTCGATCCGGTCGGTGAGTGCGTCGGAGGAGAAGCCGGCGAAGATCACCGAATGGATGGCGCCGATCTTGGCGCAGGCCAGCATGGCGAAGAAGACCTCGGGAATGCGCGGCAAGTAGATCGTCACCCGGTCGCCCTTGACCACCCCCATCGCCTTGAGCACGTTGGCCATCTGGTTCACCTGACGGTGCAGCGAGAAGTAGCTGAAGGTGCGGTGCTCCTTGCCGTCCTCGCTCTGCCAGATCAGCGCCAGCTTGTTCTTGTTCGGCCCGGCCACGTGCCGGTCGAGGCAGTTGTGCACGATGTTGACCTCGGCACCGGTGAACCACTTGAAGAACGGCGCGTTCGAGTCGTCGACGACCTTCTCCCAGGGCGAGAACCACTCCAGCTCGCGGGCCCGGTCGGCCCAGAACCCTTCCGGATCGGCGAGCGCCTCGGCCCGCAGCTTGTCGGGGTCGGCAACGTGGGACTCGGCCGCGATCGAGGGATCGGGGTAGACGACGTCGCCTTCGAGCTGTGCCATTGCGGGGATCTCCTCCGTTGGAGCCTGGTACGGGTTATGGCGAGACTAACCGCGCCGAGCGGCCACGCGAAAGGATTCCGCTCGGTGTTCTGCCATGCAGCACACCGAGTCCTACCTGGGCGCATGGAGGCGATCACCCCGGACACCGCGCGCCGACAGTTGCTGGCGCTGGAGCCGCTGACTCACCGGCTGCCGCCGGGAGCGGACCGGGCCGCGGTCGAAGCGCTGATCGCGCCGGCGTACTGGGAGGTAGGCGCCTCCGGCGCGATCTACCGCCGCGACCTCGTGCTCGAGGTGGTGACCCAGCGCTACGCCACCGGCGTCGACCCCGACGACAGCGCCTGGGCGGTGGACGACTTCGCGGTGCGACATCTCGCGGACGGCGTCTGGCTCGCCACCTATCTGCTGCTGCAGGGCGAACGCAGTTCGCGCCGCTCGACCCTGTGGGAACGGACGCCGGACGGCTGGCGCGCGCTCTATCACCAGGGCACGCTGCGCCAGTCCTAACCCAGTGTGGTGGCGAACGCCTCCAGGGCCTCATAGGGCAGATCGCCGCTGATCACCACGGTGCTGTCCGGGCCGCTGCGGACCAGGGCACGGGTCCGGTCGTCGTCGCTGACGAAGCGCTGCCAGGGCTCGCCGCCGAGTTGGCTCTCGCCGTCGGCCGTGCCGCCGCGGGTGGCGTCGCGGATGAGTCCCTGCGGGTCGGCGTCCCGTTCGTCGAGCCCGATGTAGATCTGGTCGGGGTTGAGGAAGCCCAGTTGCAGCGTGTTGCCGATCGCCGGCTTCTGGTCGAGACCAGGCTCGCCCTGCGGCGTCCAGCGGGCGCGGACCGCCGTCCAGGTGTCGGGCAGATCCTTCGGCACGAGCACCGGGAAAGGTGCCTCGGCGCGCGCCTGGGCGACCACCGGCTGCCACTCGACAGCAGTCGCCTTGGGTTCGGGGATGCGGCTGAACCACAGGTAGATCAGCACGACCGGGATCAGCAGAGCCGCCACGGCGACCAGCATCTGGGGCACGGTGGGACTCGGACGACGGGCTGCCACCCGCCCATTCTCCACTACTTCCGGACGGCCCCCGACGACCTGCCGCCCCACGGCGCGAGTCAGCGCACTACGCTCCCAGCCATGTCACCGGTCCTGCGCAGCGCCGTCGCTCTCGGCGCACTGGTCGCCGCCAATGTGGCGGCCGGCCGGCTGATCACCGGACCGCTGAACGATCTGCCCGCCGAACACCGGCTGAACCACGACCTGCGCCGTCGCGGCGGTCTGCCCGCCGCACGCCTGGCCCATGCCGTCTCACACAGCTCCGACACCTCGCGCGCCCTCGGCATCGGCGTCGGCCTCACCGGCGTGCTGCTGGCCCGCGGGCATCGTCGCGCCGCCGTCGAACCGGGCCTGGCGATGGCGCTGGCCTCGGCAACCCACGTGATCAGTTCCTTACTGGTCGGACGCCCCCGGCCGGCGCTGGAGCGCCTCGGCACCAAGCAGCCCACGTCGAGCTTCCCCAGCGGGCACGTCGGAGCGATGACCGCCCTTGCCGTGGCGCTCGATCACGCCGGACGGGGATTGCCGCGCCCAGCGCGAGTGGCGCTCCGTGCTGGGCTGGTCGGCTATCTCGGACTGCTCGGCTGGTCGCGGTTGTACAACGGCCAGCACTACGCCAGCGACGTCCTGGCCGGCTATCTCAACGGATCGCTCGCCGCCCTGATCGCGCTGCGCGCGACGCGCGGCACGGACTGACCGTCGTCCGGGCATGCGCACGTGGGCGGAGTTCACCCGGTTGGTCCGGGACTCCGCCGCGCTGTGGTGGGGCCGACTGGCCCAGCTGATCGGCTGGTTCAGCCTCGGCTACGCGGTCAATGAGTTGTGTGGCCACGTCTCGACGGTGCTCGGCGGCGGGCAGCGGATCCTGGGCACCACGATCATCCTGCTCGGCATCGTGGCGTGGGTGGCCTGCCTGGTACTGGCGGTGCATTCCATCGGCACGGACGGCAACGGCGAGACGCGGCTCGACGTACTGGCCGCGAGCCTCGGGCCGTTCATGGCCGTCTACGGCGCTTGGGGCCTGGCCGAGGAACAGTTCGACCGGCTGATCCAGGCCAATCTGATGGCGCACGGCATCGACGCCGACGAGTTCAGCGTGAACGCCGGCGACTGGGGCTTCTTCCTCGGCTTCGCGATCGTGGCCTGGCTGCTGCAGCTGGCGCTTCGGTTGATCGCCCGACGCCGGCCGTCCCGCGGCCTGCAGTTGGCCGGCGCGGTGGTCGACGGTGCCTGGATCTTCGCCTCGTTCTTCGTGCTGCGGGAATGGGCCGGACGCGGCTTCGACTGGCTGACTACGCGCGTGGCGTGGCGCTGGCTGCAGTCCGGCTGGGAGGGCTTCCTGGACGTGCTGCCCCAGGTTCCGGTCTGGTTCCAGCTCACCCTGCCGGACGCCCTGCGCCTGTTCGGCGACCGGCTCTGGGACTTCGTCGTCCCCGGCTTCGCCAACGCGGTGCTGCTGCCACTGATCTGGGTGGCCCTGGTCGGCACCGTGTTCGGCCGTGGGGAGTTCAGCGTCGAGCCACTGCTGCGCGGCACCCCTGGGGAGCGCGCCGCCCGGCTGCTGGACCGCGGCCGGCACCACCCGGCCCGGAGCATGGCCCGGCTGGCCGGCAGCGAGTTGCGGGAGAAGTACCTGCCGATGGCGGCCACGCTCGGGCTGCTGCGCGAGGCCGGCGTCCGATTCATGGGTGTCTTCCTGGTGCTGGTGGCGTCCGTTCAGTTGGCCGGCAGTCTGATCGAGCGCGGCATCCAGCACCTGATCGGACCGCGGCCGCTGCCCGACACCCTGCTGTATGCACCGACCCTGACCTACCTGGTGACACTGCTCACCACCACGGCGTTGCTCGCCTGCTACACGGCGGCCTATCGGCGGGTCGAGGCCGCCGGCGCGTCCGGAGTGCCGGGCGACGTCGCGTCCGAACGGGTTCGGAGATCCCGGCGTTCGCCGGGATGACGGAAGCCGAAAGTGCTACTCAGGGCCGCAATTCGAGGCCGCGTGGCGGGGTGACGAACCGTAGGAAGAACTGGGGCTGCTCCGCCGCCCAGGTGGGCACCAGCCAGTGCAGGGTGAGGGTCTTGGGAACCCCGACGGTCAGTGGGCGATCGTCACCGACCGTATGGCACTGCCGGGACGCCAGATCGTCGCTGTAGCTGGCCGGGTCGTAGTCATCGGACCATTCACTGCCGCCCGAGACCAGGAAGCCGGTGCAGCGCAGCGTGTCCATCTCGATGCCGGCATCCAACAGTTCGAGCCGGACGTCCAGCCGCACCCAGACCGCCCCCTCGGGCGCGACCAGCGGCTCGTGGTCGGCGAACGTGATCCGCTGCAGACGCTGCAGGTCGAGCACCTGGTAGCGGACGCCGCCGACGGTCAACGGAACGTCCCGGGTCGCCACGCCCGCGCTCGGCGGCCGGAGAGTGGCGTAGTGACTCCAGCCCACGCCGCCGGTGACCACCAGCGCGAACAGCACGGCTGCGACCGCCCACAGCCGCGCGGTCATCGGGTGACCTCGCTGCGAGCGGGAGTGATCGCGACCCGATCGTGGACGGTGAAGTCGCTGACCACCGCGTCGAAGGCCAACTGGGCCCGGTAGATCACCAGCATGTCGGACTGGGCGCCGACCACCAGCCGGGCGCCCGGCACCCGCTGCGGCGGCACTTCGAAGACCGCCGTGCCGTAGCTCGTCCAGCCCGGCTGGGTGAGGCTCAGCCCGGCCAGGCCCGCGTCGGTGAGCTGGCTGTAGCGGTAGCCGTCCGTCGTCTCCAGGGTGAGGGTGCTCAACGGCAGTGCCCGGTCACGGACCTGCACCTCCAGTTCGATGACCACGAAGACGGCGTCGGTGAGCAGCGGCTCCTCGATGGTGGGCCGCAGCAGGCCGCGGGCCAACCGCGCCCGATGAACGAAGCCGGACGCGGACGGAGCGTGCGCCCAGCCGTCCGCGCCGGCCAGGTAGGACCGGGTCTGGGCGATGCCCGTCTCGCGGAAGCCGTTGAGCACCGCGACCAATGCCAGGCAAACGACCAGCACCGCCGGCCCGCGAAGTCTGTTCACCGCGCACCTCGGAGGTCCTGCACCCGCACCTGGACGTCGGTGGCGTCGCTGCTGACCCGCCAGGCGTCGGTGCTGACCATGCTGTCGGCGGGCAGCTGATCATGGATCCGGACGGTGACCACGGCGTCCGCGACCATGTCGGGGGTGACCTCGACCTCGACGAAGGCATCGGCCGGGATGCCCGGCTGGAAGGCCAGCGAGCGCGGCCAGGCACGCCAGTTCAGGTCGTCGACGACGGTGCCGTCCGGCAGCACCAGTTCGACCGCCCGGGCATCCACGTAGCCGTCGGTGCGCCGAGTGGTGTTGACCACGCTGAATCGCACCCGCAGCGTCGGGTCGATCGAGTATCCGGCGGCTGCGGTCGTGGTCAGCTCAGCGCTCCGGACGGTCCACAGTGCGCGTCCACCATCGACCGGGACGCCCACCCCGGCGCTGCGCCGTGCCGTCGGCGCCTGCTGAAAGCCACCGGCGAGCGCGATCACCCCGAACACCGCGGCCAGCACGCCGAGCGTGCGTGCCCACGACACCCACGCGGCTCGTTGCCGATCCCGCACCACTGGGTCACGATAACCGGATGCGGACCAGCGAGATCGCCCGGGCGACGACACCCCAGGGCGAGGTCGTGCTGCGCACGCGCGGCGGGGTCGTGGAACTGATCGTCAACGGCGTGTTCGCGATGGATTCCACCGAGGTCACCAGCGAACTCGCCCTGGCCGACGCCGCCGGTGCCGCACCGGGACGGGTGCTGGTCGGCGGCCTCGGGCTCGGCTACACCGCGTCCCGGCTGCTCGACAACGGCGCGCGCCATGTCGACGTCGTGGAGCTGGCCGGGCCGCTGATCGAGTGGGCGATGCAGGGCGTCACCGCTCAGCTGGAGCGGGTGACGCACGATCCCCGGGTCCAGTTGCACCAGGGCGACATCGCCGAATGGCTGCCGCGGCGCGAGGAGAGCTTCGACGCCATCCTGCTCGACGTCGACAACGGCCCGGGCTTCCTGATCCACGACCGGAATGCCCGGGTCTACGCCGCCGACTGGCTGCGGACGGCGTCCGAACGGCTGACGCCCGGCGGGGTGCTGGTGATCTGGTCCGAGGACGCCGCCCCTGAGCTGGCTCGCGCTCTGGCCGGGCTGGGTGATCTGACCGAGACGGTGATCGAGGTGGACCGCGAGGGACGCCGGTTCGGCTACGCGCTCTACCAGCTGCGCACTAGCGTGAACCCATGAACCGCATCCCCGGTGCCGTCCTCACCGTCTCCGATCGGGCCAGCGCCGGCGCCTACCCGGACCGGTCCGGGCCGCTCGCGGTCAGCCTGCTCGCCGCGCACGGCATCGACGCCACCCTGGCGGTCGTCCCGGACGAGCCGACAGCGATCCGGCGCGGCATCCGCTCGGCGATCAAGCACGGCGCCCGGGTGGTGATCACCACCGGGGGCACCGGCATCGGCCCGCGCGACGTGACCCCGCAGGTCACCACCGAGCTGCTCTCGCTGCCACTGCCGGGCGTGGTGGACGAGATCCGCCGCCGCGGGGCTGAGCAGGTGCCGACGGCCGTGATCTCCCGGGCCGAAGCGGGCATCGTCACCTCGACCAAGCGGCCGTCCGCGTTCGTGGTGAACGCGCCCGGGTCGACGGGCGGCGTCCGCGACACCATCGCCGTGGTCGGCCCGCTGGTCGCCCACATCGTCGACCAGTTAGACGGCGGCGACCACAACCCGTAGGGGTCAGCGCTTCCAGTCGCCGCTGCGTCCGCCCGATTTGGCGACGATGCGGCAGTCGGCGATCACCGCGGACCGGTCGACGCCCTTCACCATGTCGACGATGGCCAGCGCCGCGACGGTGACCGCGGTGAGCGCCTCCATCTCGACGCCGGTGCGGTCGGCGGTCCGGACGGTGGCGGTGATCGCCACGCCGGCGTCGGTGATCTCCAGGTCGAGCACCGCGCCGTGCACGCCGATGACGTGCGCCAGCGGCAGCAGTTCCGGCACCTTCTTGGTCGCCGCGATGCCGGCGACCCGGGCCACCGCCAGCACGTCGCCCTTCGGCACGGTGCCGCTGCGCAATGCCTCGACGACCTCGGGCGAGCAGGTCACCAGCCCGGTCGCCGTTGCCTCGCGCACGGTGGGTTGCTTGCCGGTGACGTCGACCATCCGGGCCGCGCCGGCGTCGTCCAAGTGGGTGAAACGCATCCGGTCACACTGCCATGACTTCGAGGATGTCGCCGACCGCGACCGCCTCGCTTTCCTCGGGAACGATCGCCAGCGCGTCGGCGCGGTGCAGCGAAGCGACCAGGTGCGAGCCCGAGCCGAGCGGATGGGTGAGCCGAACCCCGTCCAGTTCGGTGACCACCGGAACGTACTGGCGCCGTCCGCGCGGCGACGGCCAGCTGTCCAGGGCCGCCGCCCGCCGGCGCACCACGGACGCCGACGCGCCGGTCAGCGCGTCCAGCAGGGGCCGTCCGAACATCTGGAACGACACGAACGAACTGACCGGGTTACCCGGGAAGGCGACCAGCGGGACGCCGTCCACCAGCCCGCAGCCCTGCGGTTTGCCGGGCTGCATCGCCACCGCACAGAAGTCCAGATCGGCCCCGAGCTGGCGCAACGGCTCGTAGGCACCGGCCGACACCCCACCGGTGGTGAAGATGACGTCGACCGCCGGCAGACCGGCCAGCAGCTCGGCCAGCGCACCCGGCTCGTCGCCGCAGCGGGCGACCGTCACCAGTTCGGCACCGGCCGCGGTCACCAGACCGGCGGCCATCACCGAGTTCGAGTCGGGGATCTCGCCCGCGGCCAGCGCGCGTCCGGGTTCGACGAGTTCGGCACCGGTCGCGATCACCGCCACCGTGGGTCGCGCGCACACCGACAACTCGCCGTAGCCGACGCTCGCCGCCGCGCCGATCGCGGCCGGGGTGAGCATCGTCCCGGCCGGAAGCACCAGGTCGCCGGCGGCCAGATTGTCCGCCGCCCGGCGGATGTGGCGTCCGGACGGCACCGACTCCGTGATCCGCACCCGCGCGGGCAGCGGCGTCGCGCCGGCCGGCTGGTCGGTGAGCTCCACCGGCACCACGGCGTCGGCACCGGACGGCACCCGGGCACCGGTCATCACCCGGACGGCGGTGCCGGGCAGCACCGCCGGAATGTCCCCGCCGACGGCCGCGCTCTCGCCCACCACGGTCAGCTCGACCGGCACGTCCGCGACGTCGGCGGCACGCACCGCGAAGCCGTCCATCGCCGAGTTGTCGAACGGCGGGACGGCGACCCGCGCGATCAGATCGCCGGCCAGCACCCGTCCGGCAGCCTGCGCCAACGCCACCTGTTGCGCGTCGAGCCGGCGTCCGGCGACCAGGGCCAGCACCCGTTCCCGGTAGTCCTCAACGGAGATCATCGCGCCTCCAGGTGGTCACCAATCGGCAACCGGGAGCCCTCACTCTGCATACGCTCAACCTAGCTTCAGGTTCCCCTCATCGCAGGCTGATAACGTCACGCCAGCACTCGTGGACTTCGGGGGGAACCGCGTTGAGCAGAAGGGTCTGGCATGCGCCGCTGACGACGCTCGTCGTCATGCTCGCCCTGTCCGGCACCGCACTCTCCGCCGCCGCCGAGCCCACCACGCCGCCGCCCACCGCGTCCGCTCCGGCACCCGCCGGCAGCCCCGCTCCCAGCGCACCCGCATCGGGCAGCCCGGCACCGAGTGCCGACAACACCACCTCGGCGCAACCGCCGACGGACACCACGCCGGCAACCGGATCACCGTCCGGCGCCTCGCCGTCCGGTCCGGCCGCTTCGGGATCCGCCGAACCGTCCACCGCTGTGCCGTCCGCACCGCGTCCGGCGCTGGACGCCTCCACCGCCCGATCGAACATTCTCGCCGTGTCCTGGACGCCCGTCCCCGGCGCTGCCGGCTACCGGGTCCAGCTCAAGAGCGCCCGCGCCGGGGCACCGCTGCAGACCCTGATCGCCACCCGGACGGCGGCCGCGTTCAGCCGGCTGAAGCCGCACACCCGCTACTGGGTGCAGGTCTCCGCCGCGGACGCCGCAGGCTTGCCGCTCGGATCGGCCTCGGTGGAGCTGGCCGTGCAAACCCCCTACCCGCTGACGGCTCCGATCGTGCAGACCCGCGCCACCTCGTCCGTCCGGGGCGAGCTGTCCTGGATCAAGCCGATGAAGGGCACCAAGCTGCAGCTGGAGTGGACGGCGCCCGGCAAGAAGCCGAAGCGCAGCACGCCCACCGGCACCCGGCTGGTCGCCCCGCAACTGCGTCCGGGCACCACCTATCGGGTGCGGGCCCGGCTGCTCAACGCCCGCGGGCCGCAGAGCGACTGGAGCGGCGTCCAGCGCCTCACCACCCCGGACGGCGACCCGTTGCGGGTGGGCAGCTACAACATCCAGTGCGCCAACTGCCGAGCCTGGGGTCCGCGCCGGCAGGCCGTGGTTTCGACCATCGTCAACTCGGGCCTGGACGTGGTCGGCCTGCAGGAGGCGTCCCACGCGCTGCTCAAGGGAACCAACCGCACCCAGTTCGAGGACGTCGCCCGGCTGCTCGCGCCGGCCGGCTATCGGCTCACCAACCTGACCCGGTTCAACTGCCGCAACGCCGAGCGCCCCAAGAAGTGCCAGCCGGTGCAGCGGGGCGCTTCGGGCGCCGTCCGGATCGCCTACCGGACCGCCACCGTCCGGCTGATCAGCCAGGGCTCACAGCAGTTGGCCGACCTGCCGGGCATCGGCCGTGACCGGTATGTGGCCTGGGCCGTCTTCGAGCACCGGATCAACGGCAAGCGCTTCCTGTTCACCAGCACCCACCTCGAGCCGCGCAACGACACCGCCGGATCGCGCACCTTCTACACGATTCGCAATGCGCAGGCGCGCAAGGTCGTCCAGACCATCGCCGCGCACCGGGGCGGGCTACCGGCGATCGCCGTCGGCGACTACAACTCGACCAAGTGGGACGTGCCGACCAATGCGCCCTACGACATCATGCGGGCGGCCGGCTTCGTCGACCCGCTGGGCAACGGCTACCGGTCCACCAGCCCGAGCGGCTCGGCCACGGTCGAGAAGCGGATCCACACCGAGTACTCCAGCTACAACAACCTGCAGCGGGACGGCCGGCGCACCAGCGGCGTGAACGGCAGCAACCCGGACTACATCTTCGTCACCCGGATGCGGGTCACTGACTACGAAACGGTGGTCAACCTGAACAGCGACGGCAGCTTGCGCGGCCCGCTGGCCTCGGACCACAACCTGATCCGGGCCACCGTCCTGCTGCCCTGAACCTGAGCCTCTCCATCGTCGTCCCGGACTTGATCCGGGATCTTCCGGGACCTCTCCCCGCCTGAGGTCCCGGGTCGGGGCCGGAACGACGCCCAACTCAACAGCCCTACATGCGGAATCTCTGAGCATTTCTCATCCTCATCCCAGCATTGAGGGTGCGTGTGACGCTTGACAACGGCTCCCTGTAAGGTTCGTCGCGTCCCGGATTCCGTCCACCCCCAAGGATTCCTGAGGTGACCATGCCCGCATGCCTTTTCGCGCTCCGCCGCGCTCCCGTGGCGCTGGGGCGCGCGATCGCAGCGGATCCGTCGTTCCCTGCCACGGAGGCATCGCCGTCCGAGCCGTGGGTCCCCCGCCCACCGTTCGGCTCTACAAGTCACCACCTGGGCCGTCAGGGCTGGCCGGTTCTTCCCCGACCGAGGACCGTCCCCCTATCCCGCGTCGACGACCTGCTCGTCGACCGGGAGTCGTTCCCGTCCCAGAAGAGGAGACTGTCATGCCCCCCGTTACCCATGACGCCACCCCTTACCCGAACCCCGCCCTCGATCGGCACCCGCGCCCCAAGGCGGTGCGGTCATGAGCCGTCGCCTTCTCAGCCTCGCCCTGGCCGCATTCACCCTGGCGGCCGTCACCCTGCTCGGCCCACCGACTCAGGCGATCGGCGCCTGGGTGGCGCCCGGCGCACCGGCCGGCGGCATGCGGTCGACCACCGCGTCCGCGATCTCCTGGACGCCCGTATGGGGCGCCCCGCGTTACAAGGTGAAGTACTCCACGAAGAAGACCTTCAGCTCGCCGACCTACCTCACCACCACTGAACCCGAAGCCGAACTGACCGGCCTCAAGGCCGGCACCCGCTACTACGTCGCGGTCGCCGTCGCGAAGACCACCGGCGCCCTGCTCAGCCCCTACGGCAAGACCGGTGAGGTGCTCACCCGCGGCAAGGGCAGCAGCTACGTCTCGCTCACCCCCGGCGGCCTGCAGCTGGTCGCCCGAGACTCCGACTCGCTCACCCTCACCTGGCGGGCGCGCTCGGGCATCGGCAGCTACCAGGTGAAGTACGCCGCCAACTCCAGCCTGTCCGGCGCGAAGTACGTCAGCACCAAGGACACCACGCTGAAGCTGACCGGGCTGAAGAAGAACACCGACTACTGGGTGAAGCTGCGGGCCAAGTCCACCAAGGGCAAGACGACCACCACCTTCAGCACCTCGCTCAAGGCGTCCACCACCGCCGGCAGCGTGGTCGCGCCGCTGCGCGCCGCCAGCTACAACATCCTCTGCGCCAACTGTTCCTCCAGCCATCCGTGGGCGAAGCGCCGCTCCACCCTGGTGAAGGCGATCAAGGACCAGGATCTGGACGTGCTCGGCACCCAGGAGAGCTCCCAGGGCCTGACGCGGGCCGCGGACGGCACCGACAAGGCCCAGTTCGACGACCTGCTCGACCTGCTCGGCTCGCGGTACGCGATCACCAACTCCTACCGCTACAACTGCGAGAAATCGACCAGCCCGAACAACTGCAAGCCGAAGGATCGCGGCGCCTCCCACGACGTCCGGATCATCTACAACTCCGACCGGATCGCGGCCGTGCGCCAGGGTTCGCTCGAGTTCGACGCCCAGGTGGCCGACGACACCACCCGCTTCCTGGCCTGGGCCGAGCTGCGGCAACGCTCCACCGGCAAGCACTTCTTCGTGGTCAACACCCACCTGGACCCGCGAGACGACAGCGCGGGCTCCAGCCTGCATCACAACACCCGCGCCGCGCAGACCCGCGAACTGGTGGCCACGATCAAGAAGCAGAACAAGTCCGGGCTGCCGGTGATCATCCTGGGCGACTTCAAGTCGAGCAAGCACGCCGTGCCCAGCAATGCGCCCTACGACGTGATCACCGACGCCGGCTACCTGGATCCGCTCGGCAACACCTACAAGTCGACGGTCCCCGACCGTTCGGCGATCGTCGAACACCGGATCGGCACCGAGTTCAACACCAAGAACAACCTGGCCGCGACGGCTCCGAAGTCGGCCTACATCAACGGCTCCGTGATCGACTACATCTATGTGTCGCGCGGCGTCCGGGTCAGCGAGTGGGAAACCGTGGTGGATGTCGACGCCGCCGGCAAGTTCAACGGCACTCCGCCGTCCGATCACAACATGGTGCGGATCACCGCCTACCTGCCCTGATCCTCACCGATCGGGCCCGCAGGGCCCTCGATCGTCATCCCGGACCTGATCCGGGATCTCTCCCGCCTGAGATCCCGGGTCGGAGCCCGGGATGACGTGACTGGATCAGTACCTCCCCAGGGAGGGCTATTCGGGGTCGGCGGACGCCGGGCGCAGCCGGGGCGGATCGGTGGCGAACAACCGGGCCAGCACCCGCCGTCCGGACTCGCCGTCGTCGTGCGGGTTGAACCGGGCCTGCCACTCGTCGTACTTCGCGGCGTAGGAATCGACGCGCTCGGCTGCTGCCGAGCGGACCGCCGGGGCGACCAGGGCCGGGTCGTAGATCACCGGTCCGGGCGCCAGTTCCTCCAGGTCGAAGTACACCCCGCGCAGCGAATCGCGGTAGTCGTCCAGGTCGGGCACGAAGAAGATCATCGGACGCCCGGTGGCCGAGAAGTCGAACATCACCGAGGAGTAGTCGGTGATCAGGATGTCCGAGGCCAGGAACAGCTCGGTGATGTCGGGGTAGGTGGTCACGTCGAGCAGATGTTCGGCGGTCACCGCCTCGCTGATCTCGTGGGTGCGGGTGTGCCCCCGCAGCAGCAATGTGTACCCGTCACCGAGTTCGGCCGCGAGTGCGGCCACGTCGAGCAGCAACTCGGCCTTGGTCTGGTCGTCGCGCCAGGTCGGCGCGTACAGCACCACCGTGTCCTCCAGCGGGATCCCGAGCAGTTCTCGGATCGGACGGCCGTCACCGCCGGCCAGCGCGTCGTTGCGGGGATAGCCCTCTTCGAGGATCGGCCCCTCCCAGGCGTACGCCGAACGGAAGATCTCGCTGCTGTGCCGGTTCTGGCTGAGCAGCAGATCCCACTTGTCCCGCTCCTTCTTGAGCGCCCGCTCCTGGATCGGATCGAAGCCGGGCCGGTCGAGACCGATCCGCTTGAACATCGAGCCGTGCCAGGTCTGCAGCACCACCTGATGCGGCTGGTGGGCGAATTTGACCCGCAGCCAGTCGTTGGCGATCACCCACCGGGACCGGCCCCGGGCGTTCCACCAGGCCCGCGTGTTGTAGACCACCGGGACGGCGCCCGGCGGCACCCCGACCGAGTTGTCCACCACACCCCAGTAGCGGGTGAGTTCCGGATGCTCCGCGGCGATCAGCGCATCGAGGGCCCGCGGGTTGCAGGCGGCCGAACGCCCGTAGAACGACTCGAAGAAGACACTGTCCTCGGGTTCGAAGGTGGTGTTGCGGTACTCCTCCTCGAGGACCCGCTGGTGGTAGAAGCCCAGCTCGTCGTCGGCCCGCGGCGCCTTGACCCGGAACTGCAGCCGGCGCCCGCCGTCCACCTGGAACCGGAAGCGGAACAGCGGGTGCTGAGGTTCGCGCGGCAACTGGTCGATCAGATCGCTGTCGGTGCCGATCCAGAACCATTCGTTGCCGGCGGTGAGTCCGCGCAGGGTGTACGCGCTCGCCTTGGGCGGCAGCGGGGGCCTACCCCAGGTGCTGCTCATCAGCGGGCAGAACGCCTCGAACCGTCCGTCCTCCACCTGCAGTGTCGCCGGAAGGGTCTGGTGGGCACCGACGAACTGGAGCGACGCCCCGGTGGCATCGCCCCGTACCCGCCCGGCGACCCGGACGCCCAACTCCGGCTCGGTCTCGAACGCCACCGACGAAACCAGCAACGACACCGGCGTGTCCCGGATCAGCAGGCACCCGTCCGCGACGTAACCGCTCAGTTCACCGCCCTCGCCCAGTTCGGGACCCGGCCGGTTGACGGCCACCTGCAGCCGACGGCCGTCACGGTCGGTGACCCACGCCTCGTACCAGGCGTGCCGCACCCATCCGTGCAACCCGTCCACGTCTTCGGCGACCAGTCCCGCGCCGGTGGCGCCGGCCGGTGCCGGCGGCGGCAGTTCACCCTCCAGTCGCAGCACCCCGGACGCGTCGCCCGCCGCGGCCAGCGGGACCACACCGGTCTCGTTGACCAGCTCACCGCCGGTCAGGCCCTCGCCGCGCACCTCGAGCAGCATCCGGCGACCGGAGAACTCGAGCGAACCCAGCGTCGCGACGGGCTTGCGGACGTCGATGACCAGGCCTTCGTCGGCCACCCAGCGCGGCACCACCTGGACGCCGTCCAGCGCCCGAGCGGACGGGAACTTGGCCGAGCCGCCGCCGAAACGCTTCTCGAAGCCTCCGGTGCGGGTGCGTCCGCGCCCGAAAACGCTGACCTGTGCACGCAACTGCATCGGCTCGCCGCCGAACAGGCCACCCAGGTCGAACACGGCGCGGAAACCCGTGTTGGAGTAGTCGAAGTCGCTGTCCTTGGTCCGCCCGCTGGCCGCGAGGTCGCGGCGGAACTCGACAGTCGCCGGCACCCGCAGCCGACCCGGCCCGGCGAGCCAGACCCGCACCACCGGCGGTTGATCGGGGAACCCGATCCCCCGCTCGAACGCGAAGCCGGTGATCTCGAACTGGTGGTCGTTCAGCCAGCGCGCGCTCTGCAGCTGGGCGACCCAGGCGACCGGCTTGCGGGCGACCAGGCTGACCAGGCGCCGCGACCCCAGCAGGGTGGTGCGGTACACCTTGTGCAGCACCGAGTCCGGATTGTCGTTGATACGCCGGAGGGTGAGATAGACCGCACGCTTGTAGAAGTCGATCCGCGACGCCATATGTTTCCTCAGTTGAAAATGGTGGCCTGCGAACGGGCCCGCTCGATGATGTCGGCGATCGCGATCGATTCAGCCGTGCGCAATTTGAACGATTCCGGGGTCTGATTGCGGATCATCCAGGCGAACTCGGCAAGCTCGTAACGCAGGCCGTCGCCGTCGAATTTGTAGTAGTACTTCTTGTTGTGCGCCTGATTCTCGAAGCGCGCCTCGAAGTATTCGGTCAGCCACCACGGCGCCGGCACATAGACATAGCCCTTGGTGCCGGCCACCACCAGTTCGCCTTCAGCCTTCACCCCGATACCGGTGCGGGCCGAGGCGATCGCATGCTTGTAGACGATGTCGATGCGGGAGTACAGCTCGACCTCGCTGCCCTCCGGCCGATACGAGTAGGTGCGTACGTCGACGTAGTCGGTGCCGAGCAGCTTGACGATGGCCAGCAGCGGATAGGTGGCCAGCTCGGAGATGCTGCCGCCGTCCTCACCGTGCAGTTCCCGGCCCTCGTGGACCAGCTTGGTGAAGGTGGCGTCGACCGACCGGACGGTGCCGATGGTGCCGATTCGGGCGACCGCCACCATGCGCTGGAAGCCGGGCGCGAACGCGGTCTTGATGGCCTCGACCAGCACCACCTCGCGGGAGGCGGCCAGTTCGTACAGCTCGGTCGTCTGCTGCTTGCTCAGCGTCATCGGCTTCTCGCACAGCACATGGACGCCGGCCTCGATGGCCGCCCTGGCGTAGTCGTAGTGGCTGGCGTGCGGCGAGGCGATGTAGATGGCGTCCACATGCTGCAGCAGGTGCTCGAAGGTCTCGTTGGCCCATTGCAGCTCGCAGCGCTCGGCGAACGCCTTCGCCTTGTCGTAGTTCCTGGTGTAGACGGCTTCGACGCTGACCCCGCTGACGTAGCGCGCCTCGGCCACGAAGCGGGCCGCGATCCGTCCGGCGCCGACGATGCCGACCCGCATCACCCCGCCGGATTCATTGCGCAGCTGGGTGCTCGACACACCTTTGGTGCGGTCCAGGTAGACGACCTTGCAGTAGTCGTTGAGGTAGTCGAATTTGCCCAGCCAGTCCGAGCCGATCGCGAAGATGTCGACGTCGTACTTCTGCATGTCCTGGACCTTCTGGCCCTCGTACTCCTCGATGATGATCTCATCGGCGAGGCCGCTGTCCTGCACATTGCGAATACGATCCATCAGGCTCTGCCGCACATTCAGCTTGCCGCGGGAATCGTCGTAGTTATCGGTGGTGACACCCACGATCAGGTAGTCGCCGAGCTCCTTCGCACGCTCCAGCAGCCGGCGGTGACCCTCATGGAACAGATCGAACGTGCCGTAGGTGATGACCCTCACCGATGTCCTCCTCGCAGAATTCGCGTCCCGGACTGCCGCACGGGCATCGACATGGCAGGCTGGGGCGGACTCAAGTATCGCAGGAGTCGGAGAGGTATCGATGGATCGCATCATGCGCGCCGCGGCGGGGCGGGGACGTGCGGCGTGGCGAGCGCTCAGTGGCACCCCGGAGCAGGCCCGTCCAGCGAAGAAGAAGGCACCCGCAGCCGGCACCGGCGGCCCGGCACTGGCCAAGCGATCCGATCCGATACCGGCGATGCAGCCGTTCCCGGATGCGCTGTACCTGTTCGCGGTGGGCGGGTTGCCGCGGAATTTCGCCGGCCGGACGTCGTCGATCTTCGCCAAGGCCCGGCTGTTCAAGGAACTGGCCGGCGTCGATTCGGCAGTACTCACCTTCAACCACTCCTCCGAACTGGACGACGTCACCCAGTTGTTCCGGCAACGCGGCTCGCTGATCGACGGGATCACCACCGTCAACCTGCTGGACCACCTGCCGGACGACAGCACCCGGGTCGGCCCGCCGGTCAGCCATCAGCTGGACGAACCCGGCCTGCACCCGATCAAGGACGCCGACCAGGAGCTCTACCGGTTCTACGACGACGAGGGCGTCTACCGGATCTACAAGCGCTTCGACTACGCCGGCCGGCTGATCGTCCGGGACTGGTTCACGGTCAACCGCAACCGCACCAGGCGGGACGAGTTCCGGCTCGACGGAACCATCCGGCGCACCGTCTACATGGACCTGGTGCAGAACCGGCCGCGGCAGGACATCTACTACCGCAACGACGGCACCCCGCACTTCAACCTGTGGCGAGTCACCGAGCCCGAGACCGGACGCCACTACATCGAGCAGGTCACCCTGTTCGACGCCGAGGGCCGGCCGAGCCGGGTGCTGAGCGGGTACGAGGAGATCCTGCACAGCTGCCTGGACAACTACCTGGCCGGACGGCGCGCCTTCATCTGCACCGAGGCCCGCGACGTCGACCCGTGGATGCTGTCCTATCGCCGCCCCAACGTGAAGCGGCTGTTCGTGCTGCACAACACCCACGTCCGGGCGCCCTACGACAACATCAAGCGGATCCGGCCCAGCTATCAGGCACTGTTCGCCCACCACGACGAGGTGGACGCCACCGTCTTCCTCACCGACACCCAGCGGGCCGAGGCGGAGGCGGTGTACGGAAAGCAGCAGAACTTCCGGGTGGTGCCGCATGCGGCGCCCGCGGTGTCGCCCGACCCGACGGTGGAGCGGGATCCCAATCTCGTGGTGATGATGGCCCGGCTCGATCCGCAGAAGCAGATCGACCATGCGCTGCGGGCGTGGGCACGGGTGCACCGCCGGCTGCCCGAGGCCCGGCTGGAGATCTACGGCCGCGGCCCGCTGCTGACCCAGCTGACCGAGCAGATCAAACAGCTCAACCTGGGTTCGTCGGTCACGCTGGCGGGGTTCACCACCGATCCGCACGGCGTCTACCGCCGGGCCGGGCTGTGCATCATGACCAGCAAGTACGAGGGCGCACCGCTCACCCTGCAGGAGGCGTTCGCCCTGGGCTGCCCGGTGGTCAGCTACGACCTGCGCTACGGCCCCTCCGACATCATCGAGGACGGCGTCAACGGCTTCCTGGTGCCCTACGGCGATCAGCGGGCGATGGCCGACACCATCGTCCGGTGCCTGACCGAACCCGGGCTGCTCGCCCGGCTCTCCTCGGGCACCGTGCCGGCCGTCCGGCCGTTCACGCCGGAGTCGTGCGTCGCCCGCTGGTCCGGCCTCTACAACGAACTCGACGCCCAGGGCTGGACCGAGCCGTCCTGACCGCGGGCGAGGGTCAGTCGCCGGCCCGGTTGCGACGCACCATCAGCACCGCGCCCCAGCCGATCAGCCCGGCCACCACGATGCCGCCGGCGACCAGCCAGCCGGCTGCCGAATTGTCGGACGCCGCCGGCTGCTCGGCGGGTGCGGTGGCGGTCGGCGAATCCGACGGTTGCGGCGTCGCCGCCGGCTCACTGGGCGAAGCGGAAGTCGACGGGCTGGCCGGCGTGGACTCTCCCGGTTTCGCCGGCTCGGTCGCGTTGGGGTCGGGGTTGGCCAGTACCGGCGGCTGCTCCTCCTCGCCGACCCAGACCTCCTTGTCGAGCGGCGTCCAGTTGCCCTTGCCGTAGGCGAACTGGAAGGCACCGCCGCGCGGCTTCCCGGAGGCGTCGCTGGTGCGGTAGTAGACGCTGTAGGTGCCCTTGGGCAGGTCGAAGTCCAGCTGGCTGGTGACGTTGGTGCCCTCGACGATCAGGGCGCCGGTGGTCACGTTGCGACCGCCCGCGTCGAACACCAGGATCTTGGCGAGCTTCGCGCTGGCCTTGGTGCGAAAGGCGAGGGTGACCCAGCCGGGCACCTCGGACAGTTCCTGGCGCGGCTGGGGGTCGCTGCCGACCAGATAGTCATCGGCCGCGCGGGCCCGGGTGCCCCCCAGTGCGAGCACCGACAGCGTGCCGATCAGCAACGCGGCGAGTAGTCGGCGGTAACGCATCGAGGCCACCCTTCGTCACACGGGCGCGGTGTGCACCCTGGAATCCTCGGGCCCACCACAGTACCGGGGTACGAAGTGGCGAAGCGGGAACCCACGGCTTCCTGGGTTATCATCCTCAGGAAATCCTAATCAAGGCACCGCTGAATTTCGCCGCGCCGGCGGATTCTCGCCGGTGTGACGAACTCGGGGGTATGGATGCCGTTCTCGGCCAACCGATCCAGCTGGAAACAACGCCTTCTCGCGATGCTGGGCGTCGCCACGCTGCTCACCGCGATCGTGGCGACCCCGGCGGGCGCCATCTCGTTCACCATGGACGACAACACCGGTGAGGCGCAGGCCGTCCCGCAGGACCTCAGCGAGTGTCCGACGCTGACCTCGGAACCGCGTGCGTTCGAGGCCTGGTTCAACACCGACGACATGGAGTACCGGGGCTACCTGGACGCCAAGAACCAGTCGCCGTGGAGCTACGCCAACCGGATGGCCCAGATCGTCTGCGGCGCCAAGAAGAACTCCACGATCATGATCGGCATGTACTTCATCCGGGCGATCGGCACCACCGATCGGCCCGAGTCCGACAGCGAGATCATCTGGCGTGCGATGGAGTACGTGAAGAAGAAGCGCAACGTCAACATCGGCTTCGTGATGGACGGCGGCAGCATCACCCCGGCCTCGGCGAAATCCAACATCGTCAAGCGACTGGTCAGCAGCAAGATCGCCAAGATCTACTGGTGCTACAACGGCTGCTTCAACACCAACAAGTCGAGCGTGTACCCGTACGCGATCAACCACGAGAAGTTCATGACGATCTCGGACACCCTCTGGGCCGGCGATGACAAGAAGCATCCCGCGGTGTTCTCGTCGTCGGGTCAGTTCGCCCGCAGCCAGGTGCGCACCTACTGGCAGGAGGCGTCCCTCATCTACGGCGACCAGAAGCTGTACGACAACTTCTCCGCCCGCTACCAGAACATGAAGATCTGCTCGGGCTCGACCACCGGCTCGGCCGACTGCAAGAAGGGCAAGTTCGTCACCGTCGGCGACGTCAAGCCGACGCTGAAGAAGGACCGCGGCATCTGGATCGACACCCTCTACCGGCACTACACCGACTCGGGCCGCGGCACCTCGGTCTCGTTCAGTCCACAGCCGAAGGACGTCGACGACTACTACTCGGCGCAGTTCAACGACGTCGACTGCCTGGTCGACAACAAGATCCGGGTGGCGATGTACCGGCTCACCATCACACGGGCAACGATCATGGTGAAATCCCTGGTCAGCCTCAAGAACCGGGGTTGTGACGTGAAGATCCTGCTCTCCCAGCAGGGCGGTGCGCAGACCGTGTCGAAGGACGTGGTGAAGGTGCTGAAGAAATACAACGCCACCACCATGGTGCGCTGCACCAAGGTGCCGATCCACACCAAGATGATCCTGATCACCCCGGCCACCAGCAACGCCGGCCGGGCTCTGTTCGGCACCGCCAACATGACCACGTCCGGGCTGCGCTACAGCGAAGAGCACGTGATCACCATGGACACCCGCCGCGCCAACAACGCCACCGCCGAGGACATGCGCCGGGCGATCGGCGTCTACCAGGCCGGCTGGAACGAACTGAACCAAGGGAACAGGGCCTGCAAGTGACGAACCGCAGCACAACAATGAGACTGGGCCACCGCAGCCTGATCGTCGCGATCATCGGCACCCTCGCATTCGCCCTCAGCGTGGTCGCTCCCACGCCGCGGGCGAACGCGGCGCTCGGCAAACCGACCAGCGTCTCCGCCAAGGCCATTTCGGGTTCGAACGGCGTCACCGTGACCTGGAAGGCCCCCTCCGACGGCAAGCCGGCCGCCTACCGGGTCTACTACGGCACCAGCTCGAGCCGATCGAAGGCCTCGTCGAAGTATGTGACCGGATCCCCGCTGACGCTGTCGGCACTGAGCACCTCGAAGACCTACTACGTCTGGGTCCAGCCCTGGAGCGCCGCCTCCAGCAGCGGCTCCTCGACCGGCGCGGTGAGTTCGGCGGTCAAGGTCAAGACGTCCAAGTTCTCCTACAAGGCGCCGATCGCGATCCAAGCGGTCAACCCGACCAAGACCAGCATGGAGATCACCTGGCGCACGGTGACCGGCTCCCCGGGCTATGTGCTGCGGGCCGAAGCCAAGGGTGAGAAGACCAAGTACCAGTACGGCTTCGACGGCTCGGCGGTGTTCACCGGGCTGAAGCCGGGTGTCAGCTACAAGTTCACGGTGGCCAACCGGCTTCCCGTGGCGGGCAACACCGACCTGCCGGGCATCCGGATGAGCGGCTACTCCAGCGCCAAGTCCACCAAGTCGACCAATCCGGCCACGGTGAAGCTGCCGGACGGCACCACCACCCCGATGTACGACCAGCCCACCAGCTTCAAGGTCACCGACACCGATCACGAGAGCATCAGCCTGTCCTGGAAGGCGCCGCAGGGCTACGACGCCGACAAGCACCTGTTCCGCGTCTACTGGGCCGAGAACCAGGAGATGACCGATCATGACGCCTACGCCAATCTGACCGGCACCTCCGGCAAGGTCAAGAAGCTCAGCTCCAACACCAACTACTACCTCCGGATCCGGATGGTGCAGAACTTCACCGACGCCAAGGGCAAGGTGACCACCGTGGCGGTCTCCGACCGCACCGAGGCGATCATGGCGAAGACCCGTTCGCCGAAGGGCTTCATCTCCGGCACCGTGACCGGCGCCGGCGGCAGCACCCTCGCCGACTACGTGGCGGTGGCCTACTCCAAGTCGTCCGGCGACGTGAACGCCCAGGTGCCGGTCTCGACCTCGGGCAAGTACAAGCTCGAAGTGCGCCCCGGCGACTACTACGTCCAACTCGCCTACGTGGGCAGCGGCAACTACACGACCCAGTGGGTGAACACCAAGGGCACCGCGTACGCCCGGGAGGAGGGCACCGTGGTCAAGGCCAAGCTCGGCAACACCCCGGTGACCGCCGACACGGTGAGCATCGGTCAGGGCAGCATCCTCACCGGCAAGGTGGAGGGCAGCAACGGCAAGCCGGTGCGTGACGTCTTCGTGGCCGCCCGCACGGGCTGGACCAAGGACCGCGAAGTCGTGTCGCAGTTCGCCACCAACAGCGCCGGCGAGTTCACCCTGCGTGGGCTGCCGCCGCGCAAGGGCGTGTACATCCGGATCAACGGCTCGCTGATCGGCCGGGGGGCGGCGTCCTCGGCGCTGATCACCACGCCGGCCGCCGGTGACGACAAGAGTGTCGGCACCATGAAGCTTCCGAACTGAAGGGCCACCGCGTGGTGACGTCATCGCCGTGGCGCAAGGCGTTGGGGCGGGGACGCCGCGCGCTGGCCACCCTGGTCGGCGCCCGGGGGACGGTGGCGCCGGCCACGCCGCCGTCCGCTGATTCCGACGCGACCGCCCGCTACCGGCAACGCGTGGCGACGGGTGAGTCGTCCGGCCGTGCCGCCCTGGCCGTCGCTCGTGAGGCGCTGGCCGCCGATTCCACGGCGGAGGCGTTGCAGCTTGGGTACGGGCTGCTCCAGCAGCCGGCGACGGCCCAGGCCGGCCGGGCGGTGCTCGGGTTGTGCCACCTGGCCACCTCGACCCCGGCGCAGGCCTGGGCCGAGTTCGAGGCGGTGCAGGACGTCGAGCTGCGCGGCGCCGCCTGCCCCGAGTACGCGATCGCCGGTTTCGGTGCCGATCCGGACGGCTGCGCCGCACGCTGCACCGCCCTGGTCGGCGAGGCACCCGCTTCGCTGACCGGCTATCCCGCGCTGGTGCTCGCCCGTCACGCCTTCTCGGTGGGGCATGAGCCGCTGGCCCGGCTGACCGCCGACGTCGCCGAGGCCGGCGGATTCGGAGAACTCACCGACTACTGGGCGAGCGAGTTCACCCGGCTGCGCAGCTGGTTCACCGACGGCTTCCGGCGGGCACCCCAACCCGGCCTGAAGGCCGACTTCCGCTTCGGGGTGCTCGACTACAAGCAGCCCGACAACGCTTCACGCAACGTCGGCGACTACATCCAGACCCTGGCCAGCCTGGGCCACCTCGTCCGCCAGCAGGGTTTCGAGTTCGACGGCGATCCCGAAGTGGTCGCGGCCATGCGGTCGCTGCGAGGCACGGTGAAGCCCGAGCGGCTGATCGAGGGGCCGTCAGCGCGGGTTCAGCTGGTCGAGGTGCAGCGGGACGGCAGCGTGTATCAGGATCTTCCGGCGCCGACCTGGGCGGTGATGTTCGGCTGGTACCTGCATCCCACCTTCTCCGGCGGCTACAACCTGCCGTTCCATCGGAATCTGCGGCCGCTGTTCGTGTCGTTCCACCTGAACAAGCCGGACGCGCTCACCCCCGACGCGATCGACTACCTGCGGCGGTGGGCGCCGATCGGCTGCCGCGACTGGCAGACGGTGGCGCTGCTGGACGCCGCGGGCGTCCCGGCCTTCTTCTCCGGTTGCATCACCACCACCGTCGACACCGTATTCGCCCGCACCGGCCCGGACGAGCGCACCGGCACCGCCTACATCGATGCCCAGGAGGCACCCGAGGAGGGTGAGCAGATCGAGCAGTCGGTCGGCGACATCCGTCCGCTGCCGCTGGCCGAGAATCTGGCGCTGGCCCGGGAATGGGTGCAGCGCTACCACGCCGAATACGCCGAGGTGAGCACCAGCCGGCTGCACAGCTACCTGCCGGCGCGCTCCGTCGGTTGCCGGGTCGACTTCCGTCCGAAGAATCCCAGCGACCCGCGCTTCGGCGGCCTGATCGGCATCGACGACGCGGCCTACGAACGCATCCGCCACGGCATCCTGGACAAGCTGGCCGCGATACTGCCGCTGCTGGCGCAGCACACCGACGAGGCGGAGGTCTACCGACACTGGCGCGAGCTGTGCGCACCCGATGTCGCCGCCGCGCAGGAGTTCCTGGGTTCCTTCGGCTTCGGACGCCGTCCGCTTCCGCAGGTCACCCTGCCGAGCGTCGGTGCCCGGGTGATCGTGGTCAACGCACCACGGGCGAGCAAGCCGCTGCGCCGGCTGCTCGAGTCGGTCTCCC
Organism: Micropruina sp.; assembly: GCF_047606365.1. Lineage (GTDB taxonomy): Bacteria > Actinomycetota > Actinomycetes > Propionibacteriales > Propionibacteriaceae > Micropruina. The sequence continues at coordinate 32,109 of NZ_JASGEN010000109.1, forward strand.
GCCATGCGGCCGGCTACGACGTGATCGTGGTCGGCGCGGAAGCCGACTTCGGCGAGGGTGTTCACGTCGTGCCTGCGCCGGCGGGCCAGGAGTTGACCATGGCCGCGGTGCTCGACGCCCTTCCGGACGCCACCCGCGCCCTGGTGCTGACCTCCGACGCTGTGCTGCGCGACGACCCGGCGGCTCTGTTCGACACGCCCACGTCGGCGTCCGGACTGGCCGCCGAACTCGACGTCCGTCGTGCCCGGCAGAGTCTGTCGGTGCTGATCCGCCGGGTCTCCGCCCGGCAGGGTGACGAACCGGGTCGGGCCTTGGCCTTCGTGGCGTCCGCGCACCGGCGCTGCGGGCACGGCCGGCAGGTGCCGGACGCCCGGGCCTGCGTGATCGACGTCGCCGCCCTGCGCGCCGCCGGCTGGTCCGACCTGGCCGGTGAGCTGATCGGCACCTACTCGGCACGCTTCGCCGAAGCCCTGGCCGTGGTCACCGCAGGCGACTTCCAGCCGCTGCCGAGCCACGCGCTGACCCGGGTCGCCCTGGAGCGGCACGATCCGGACGCCGTCGTACTGCTGGGTGCGGGCGCGGCTCGGATCCGCCCGTCCACGCTGACCGGGAGCTGACCGCATGACGGATTTTGCTAGCCTCGACGCCATGTCCGACGCCCCCGCCGCGCCGCCCAAGGTGGCCATCATCGTGGTCAGCTACAACGCCTTGTCGTACGCCAGGAAGATGCTGAAGAGCCTGCGCACGACGCGGGGTGTCGACTACGAGTTGGTGGTGGTCGACAACAACAGCGGGCGCAAGACCAAACTGTTCTGGACGGCGATGCGGTTCCTCGGCCGGGTCAACCGGCTGGCCCTGCTGGACCGCAACACCTTCTTCGCCGAGGGCTGCAACATCGGTGTCGCGATGGCGCCCCGCGACGCCAGCCACATCCTTCTGCTGAACACCGACACCGAGGTGCGGGATCCCGATTGGCTGCGGCGGATGCTGGCCGTGCACGAGCGCGGCGCCACCGGCCTGCGCTACGTCACCAGCGGCCCCTGGCCGCGCAGCGACGGGTTCTGCCTGCTGGTCGACCGCGACGCCTGGGGCGACGGCCTCGACGAGCAGTTCCAGTGGTGGTGGTCGGTGACCGCGCTGGAGGCACGCCTGCTGCGCGACGGCCTCCAGGTCAGCGCCGTCCGCGACTACGAGGACGTGCTGGTCCACCATTGGGGCAAGAGCGGCAAGGCGTTCAAGAAGGCCCGCTCGGGCGACGCCAGCAAGGAAACCGTGGCGGGCTGGTTCGACGGCCACCACGTCCGCGTCATCGATCAGCTGCCGGCCGTCACCGACTGAGCCCGGGGCTGGTTTGGTTTCGACAAGCTCAGCCAGTGGGTGGAGAAGCTGGTTTCGACAAGCTCAACCAGCGGTGTGATCCGGCTCAGGACTTGACCCGGAACTCGTTGCGAATGCTGGCCGCGTGGGCGACCGCCTCGGCGGTCAACCGGTCGGCCTCGGCGACGAAGGTGGCGGTCGGGCCGTTCGGATGATCGCCGAGCACCCAGCGCTTGATCTCCAGCCGTTGGGTGCGCTGGCTGTCGCCGCTCACCACGTCGTCCATCACGGCGGTGAAGTTCTCCAGCGAGCGCTCCATGATGTACGAGGCGCGCTGGGTCGGGAAGGTGTGGAAGAACAGCTCCCGGGAGAGCCGCCGCGGGTTGGTGGTCACCAGCGGCCGCTCGGTGTAGAGGAAGTCGGTCACCACGCTGGAGATGTCCGAGATCATCGCGTCGGCCATGTCGAAGCACTGGTACAGGGTGAGTTCCGATTCAGGACCCACGTAGAGGTGGTTGCCGGGATGCCTGGCCAGCAGGTCGACGATCGCCACCCGGGCCTCCACCATGCCCGGACGCTGCACGCCGCTGGCCGGGTGCGGCTTGAAGATCACCCGGACGTCGGGGTACTGGGCCAGGATCCGCTCGATCATCTGCGGGCCCATCCGCTCCAGCGAGGAGTAGTTGGACTCCTCGTAGTAGCCCTCGAAGGTGGGCGCGTAGAGCACGGTGAACGGGCTACCCGCGGGCAGCGGTCCCACGCGCAGCGACTCGACCTGGGGGCGTCCGACGATCGCGTACTGCTTGCGGGGCATGTGGATGCCGGCCGCTTCGTAACGCTCCACGGCCGCCTCACCGGCGACCCAGACCTCGTCGTAGACTCGGGCGACCGGGTTCGCCGAGGTGGATTTGTCGCTGTCGCCGTGGTTCAGGAAGACGTGCTTGAGCCGCGCCTCACGCAGCAGGTGGACGTTCTTCCCGGCGTTGGCCAGGTAGAACGCCAGCTTCACGCTCGGCCTGGTGAGCTCTTCGCAATGCCGGGTGCTGGGGGCGTAGACCACCGGCAGCGTGGTGGGGCGGATCGGCTTGAGGTGGCTGGCCTCGCGCACCATGATGAACGCCCGCTGGTGGATCTTCTCGATGGTGGGCACCCACTGGTTCAGGATGTACTGCGACTGCCCGGCGTCGGCGGACATGTAGACGACCGCTTCGGGGCCGAAGGCGTCCAGTTCGTCGGTCACCTCGCGGGCGATCCTCGCCTGGGACTCCTCCGAGCCGAGCCTCCGTACCCGGCGGGCGTAGCCGGCCGAGATCGCCGCGATCGCGGCGACGAAGACGATGCCGATCAGCAGCACGATGAGCCAACCCAGGCCGAGCGTGGCTGCGATGCCGACCAGCACCGCGGCGACGACATCGGTGGTGACCAGCCACTTCGGCATCCAGCTGGACTGCCGGTACAGCCGGGCGAAGGCGATGGTGGACGCCGGCTGCTGCCCTTCGGGCCGGTAGATCAGCGGCGGCTGCTTGGCGGCCAGCCAGGCCGTTCCGGCCACCTGCACCAACTGGGCGAGCAGCACGATCAGCAGCATCGCGGCCCAGGCGAGCGCGGCCACCGGGTGCTCGATCCTGGCCAGCACGGCCAGCAGCAGAATGCCGCGGAGCAGCAGCCGCACGTGGCTGGGCATGCCGAGCCGGCGCATCAGCAGCGTCTCGCGCTGCAGCTCGCGGCTGGCCAGGTAGTCGATGAACGCCGTCAGTCCGTAGGCGACGACGGCCGGCCACAACCAGCCCAGCAGCGCCGAGACGACCAGCACCACCCACAGCGCCACGGTGGCGACCAGGAAGTGCCGGTTGACCAGGTCGGACACCGGAACCAGCCAGCGGGCCAGCGGACGCTCCCCGATCACCGCGCCGGCGAACTCGAAGGAGCGCGGCATCCGTACCGGCTGCTCCGCCTCGGCGGTCTTGGGCGGGGTGGAGACCGTCACCGTCGGCTCGGGCGCCGTCGCGCTCGGCTGGGCTTCCTGGTCACTCATCGCGTCCTCCGACATCACCGTTTCGACTCCTCATAGGCGCTGACGACCTCGTCGCTGGGGCCGTCCATCATCAGCACGCCCTTGTTCAGCCACAGCACCCGCTCACAGGTGTCGCGAATGGACTTCATCGAATGCGAGACCAGGAAGATGGTTCCAGCCTGGTCGCGGATCTCCCGGATCCGCGCCTCGCTGCGTTGCCGGAAGCGCCGGTCGCCGACGGCCAGCGCCTCGTCGACGATCAGGATCTCGTGATGGCGTGCCGCGGCGATGGCGAACTTCAACCGGGCCTGCATGCCCGAGGAGTAGGTCTTCATCGGCAGGTCGATGAACTCCTCCAGCTCTGAGAAGGCGACGATGTCGTCGCGCATCTCGCCGATCTCCTTGGACGAGAAGCCCATCGCCAGGCCGCCCAGCACGATGTTGCGCTCGCCGGACAGGTTGGGGATCAGCGCGGCGCCGACGCCGAGCAGGTTGGGCCGGGCGGAGGCGTAGACGGCGCCCGACTCGGGCGGGGTGAGCCCGGTGATGGCGCGCATCAGCGTCGACTTGCCCGAACCGTTCGACCCGATCACGCCGATCGACTCGTTCTCGTAGGCGACGAACGACACGCCCCGGAGGGCGTGCACCTCGCGGACGCCGCGCCGGGTGCGGGACAACAAGCCGCCCTGGGTGTTGCGGGCCACCTTGCCGCTGCCGTAGGCGCGGTAGACGACGTGCAGTTCGTCGACCATCACCGCGGGACGGCGGTTCGGGTCGAGCGTCAAGGCGGCTTCAGTCACGTCCGTACCTCTCCTCGGCGACCCAGAAGAAGACCAGCCCCACCACGAAGGTGATCACCGCGTAGAGCGAGAAGTACAGCCAGTAGTACGGGTTGTAGGAGCCACCCATCAGCGAATGCCGGGCGATGGTGAGCACCTGGTAGAGCGGGTGGAAGTCGTACACCGCGATCACCCACGGGTGTGAGTCGAAGATGCGGTTGACGTCGAACAGCACGCCCGAGGTGTAGAACAGGATCCGCGAGATGAACGGCAACACCTGGGTCAGGTCGCGCACATGCACGGTGAGCCGGGCCGCGATCATCGCGATGCCGGCGTTGAACAGGGTGTAGAGCGCGAGCAGCGGCAGCAGCAGCAGCCAACTCCAGTCCGGTGTGTGGCCGAGCAGCGGCAGGATCAGCAGCAGCAGCCCCATCGAGGGCAGCAGCGACAGAAAGTGCTCCATCACCTCGGCCAGCGGCAGGGTGAGCCGCGGGAAGGCCAGCGACTGCACCAGCGACTGGTTCCCGGTGATCGACTTGGCCCCGTCGGACAGGCTCTTGGAGAAGAACTGGAACAGGAAGACGCCGATCACCACGTGCGCCACGTAGTCGGTCGGCCGCCGGTCGCTCTGCAGGAAGTAGAAGATGGTGCCGTACACGATTGCGTTCAGCACCGGCTGCAGCAGCAGCCAGACGATGCCCAGCCGGTTGTCGTCCAGATCGGCTCGCAGCCGGAACTGCGCCATCTTGACGATGAACTGGCGACGGGCCCAGGTCTGCTTCAGATAGGAAGCCAGCGGAGGGCGCGCCCCCACCCGGTGCAGCCCACGGTCAGCTGCCAGTTGGGCCACGGTCATGGATGGACGGGACCTCCGATTTCAGGGCGAAGCCGATTGCCTCGCCACGCCTCGTGCAGTCTAGTGCCTAGGCCGCTGAGACTGTCGCGCTCACGCTTCGGGGTGGCGCACTCGGGAACCGGACGCCGACGAGCCGCCGCCGGAATGGTCCCGGCGGCGGCTCGTCGTGGTGTCAGGAGCGGTTCTGCAGGTAGTAGCTGACCAGGTTCTTGGTCGACGGATCCTGCGCGTCGAGGGCGGCGGTATCGCCGGCGACAGCCGGCGCGATCTGCAGGGCGAGCTGCTTGCCCAGCTCGACACCCCACTGGTCGAAGCTGTCGATGCCCCAGATCGAACCCTGCACGAAGGTGATGTGCTCGTACAGCGCGATCAGCTGGCCGACCACCGACGGGGTGAGCGCCGGCGCCATGATCGACGTGGTGGGCCGGTTGCCCTGGAACACCCGGGCGCTGACGATCGCCTCCGGCGTCCCCTCGGCCCGAACCTCCTCGGCGGTCTTGCCGAAGGCCAGCGCCTTGGTCTGGGCGAAGAAGTTGGCCAGGAACAGCTCGTGGACGTCGACGTCGCCGTCCTTCAACGCATGGGTCGGGTTGGCCACCGCGATGAAGTCGGCCGGGATCAGCTGGGTGCCCTGGTGGATCAGCTGGTAGAAGGCGTGCTGGCCGTTGGTGCCGGGCTCGCCCCAGAAGACCTCACCGGTCTCGGTGGTCACCGGCGAACCGTCGAGCCGCACACCCTTGCCGTTGGACTCCATGGTGAGTTGCTGCAGGTAAGCGGCGAACCGGTGCAGGTACTGCGCGTAGGGCAGCACCGCGTGCGACTTCGCCTTGACGAAGTTCACATACCAGATGTTCAGCAGGCCCATCAGCAGCGGCACGTTCTTCGCCGGCTCGGTGCTGACGAAGTGCTGGTCGAGGGCGTGGAAGCCGCCCAGGAAGTCGGCGAAGTTGTCCGGGCCGAGGGTGAGGATCAGCGGCAGGCCGACGGCGGAGTCGACCGAGTAGCGGCCGCCCACCCAGTTCCAGAAGCCGAACGCGTTGGCCGGGTCGATGCCGAACGCCTCCACCCGGTCGAGCGCGGTGGAGACGGCGACGAAGTGCTTGGCCACGGCGTCCGCGCGCTGCTCGTCGGAGCCGTCGATGGCCCCCGACTCGGTGAGCTCGTTCAGCAGCCAGTCGCGGGCCATCCGGGCGTTGGTCAGGGTCTCCAGGGTGGTGAAGGTCTTGGACGCGACGATGAACAGCACCGTCTCGGGGTCGACGCCCCGGGTCTTCTCGGCCACGTCAGTGGGGTCGATGTTGGAGACGAAGCGGGCCTCGATGCCGGGCGTGACGTAGGGCTTGAGCGCCTCGTAGACCATCACCGGGCCGAGATCGGAGCCACCGATGCCGATGTTGACGATGGTGCTGATCTTCTTGCCGGTGACGCCGACCCACTCGCCCGAGCGGACCCGCTCGGCGAAGGCGTACATCGAGTCGAGCACCTCGTGCACCTGCTCGACGACGTTGACGCCGTCCACCTCGAGCACGTCGCCCTTGGGACGCCGCAGCGCGGTGTGCAGGACGGCGCGGTCCTCGGTCACGTTGATGTGCTCGCCACTGAACATCGCGTCGCGATGGGCGGCCACGCCGGTCTCGTCGGCCAGCTGGACCAGGGCGTTCAGGATGTCGTCGTCGATCAGGTTCTTCGACAGGTCCACGTAGAGGTCGGCCGCGGTGAAGGAGAGCCGGGAGGCACGCTCCGGATCGGCGGCGAAGGCGCCGCGCAGATCGGGGACGAGCCCGTCGTGGAGTTGCTGGAGCCGCGTCCAGGCCTGGGTCGTGGTGGGATCAACGGGTGTCTGCATGGCCGCAGCCTAACCAGGTGACCCGGGCTGGTCACGCCCAGCGGGCGGAATCTCCCGCCCGCTGAACGCGGAGCACGAAGGTGGGAAGGTCAGCGATCCTTGACGGCCACGTGGACGTGGTCCATGTGGTTGGCGGTCGCGCTGCCCCGGTCGGCCATATGCCGCCAGGTCGGCCGGTACGGCGTCCAGATCTGCTGCCGGTAGATGATGTGGTCGACCCCGAACTCCTTGGCGTGCGCCACCAGGAAGTCACGGATCGCGTAGCCCTGGGAGGTGTTGGAGTAGGTCATGAAGTCGATCGCCCGGCCGAACTGGTGCACCGACAGGCTGTGCGCCCGCCAGCCACCGACGTTCTTCACGTTCCAGCGGGCCATCACGGCGCGGTAGACCACCATCGCCTCGGGCTGCAGGCCGAGCACCGAGCCCTTGGGCACCTTGCGCTTGGCGGCCGGTGCGTTGGCGTCGGCCACCTGCTTCGGCGACGGCTTGGAGTTCGACAGCGCCGAGTTCAGCACCCAGGCCTGGCGGTTCTTCACCCGCACCATGCGGTACTTGCCGTTCACCTCGGGGGTGACGACGACCTTGTCGGCCGCATCCAGGCTGGCCACCTTCGACGCGCCGGACGCCGGGGCGGAGACCGCGGTCGCCTTGTCCTTGGCGTACATCGTCCGGGTGGGCTGCAGCGTGGGGCTCTTCACCGCCTTGCTGGCGGCCGCGACGGCGAGGGTGTCCTCGGCGGCGATCTGCGGACGCGACACGTCGCGCGAGACGGCGGCCGCATCGCGGCCGGACACGTCCGGCGTGGTCATCGGTGCCGCGATCGGGGCGGCCACGGCCGTCCCGGACATCGCCAGCGCACCGGCGGTCGCCGTGACGGCGAGGCCGAGGAACGCGGCGCCGATCCGGTCGGCGGCGTTCAGGTGCCAGCCACGGCGGCTCGGCTTCGAAGCTTCTGGTGCCTCTTCCAGGTGCGACTCGGTGGCAGCGGGGCCCCCGGCCCGTCGCGGCTGGTACATACGGCACAACCTCCTGAGAAATCTAGGACGATTTCTAAAGTTACTCTAAGGATTGGTCTCACCCCAAATCGAGGTGCCCCCTCACCCGGGCAGGCCCGCACCGCGCACTCGACGACACACCGCCGGGCAGCCGGACCACCGCTCAGTCCAAGCGATAGCCCTGGCAGCGATGGCGCAGCCCTGACAGGTCGGGCTCGGTGATGTCGTCGGCACCGAAGGCGCCCACCGGGCAGACCGCCAACGCTCCGGCCTCCAGCCACATCTCGCATTGGAAGCGTTCCAGCTTGCCGGTGGCGATCAGCGGTTCACCGGGGAACATCGCGGTCAGCGTCTGAGCGTACAGGGAACCCAGCGCGTCGCACGGAATCACCTGGACGGCGGCCGGCTCGAGCTCCAGCGCGGCGGCCACCTCCGCGGGCGTCAGGCCACCGAGGACGACCGGGGTCCCTTCCGCGGCGGCCAGCAACCCGGCGGACGCGAACGGCGAGAGCAGCAGGTCGGCCGTGCCGCGCCCGGCGGCCACTCGGACCTGATCGGCGGTGCGCAGGTTGCTCACCCCGAGCCGCACCCGGCGTCCGAACACCTCACGCAAGCCGACCAGCTCGGCGCGCCGTTCGAAGGGGACGGTCCAGGCCGCCAGCCCCTCCTGGACGAGCACCTCGCCGGCGGCGACCAGGTCGTCGGAATCACCCACCGGCAATTCCACGATCATCCGGCTGCCCGCCAGCACCTCCACCCACTCCATGGGGCATCAGGCTAGTGGCCCGGCCGGCAGCACTAATGTGACGTCATGGAACTGAGCAGCGACGCCATCCCAGCCGGCTCGACCATCGAGCCCGCCTACGCCGAGCCTTCGTGCGGCGGCCAGAACATCAGCCCCGACCTGCGCTGGTCGGGGGCACCCGAGGGCACAGCGAGCTACGCGCTCACCTGTTACGACCCGGACGCCCCGACCGGCAGCGGCTGGTGGCACTGGATCGCCTTCGACATCCCGACCGACGTCACCGCGCTGGACGCGGGTGCGCCACTCCCGGCGGCGGCCCGGGAGTGGCGCAACGACTACGGCTACGACGGCTACGGCGGCCCCTGTCCCCCGCCCGGCCCAGCACACCGCTACGTCTTCACCGTGTACGCCCTCGACGTGGCCGAACTCGGCGTCCCCGAGGGCGCCACCAGCGCGGTCTGCCGGTTCAACCTGCTCGCCCACGTGCTGGCCAGCGCCTCGTTCACCGCGACCTTCGCCGTGGCCGGCTGAGATGCCTGCCGAGCCGCCCGCCCTTCCCGCCGACTCCAAGGACTGGACCTGGGTGATCGCCCAGGGCTGCCCCGAATGTGGCTGGACGCCACCGCCGTCCGCCGAGATCGCGCCCCGCGTCCGGGCCACCGTTCCGCGCTGGCGAGCGGTGCTGAACCGCGACGACGTTGCCGTCCGGACCCGGCCCGAACGCTGGTCGGCGCTGGAGTACGGCTGTCACGTCCGTGACGTCTGCCGGGTCTTCGCCGGCCGGCTCGACCAGCTGCTGACCGAGGACAACCCCACCTTCGCCGATTGGGATCAGGACGCCGCCGCCCACGAGGGCCGCTACTACGCCGAGGATCCGGCCGGGGTCGCCGACGACTACGAACGCGACTCCGAGCAGATCGCCTCGGGTTTCGCCGCCGTCCGGGCCGATCAGTGGGAACGCAAGGGCACCCGCAGCAACGGCTCGCTGTTCACCGTCGCCACCCTGGGTGCGTACTTCCTGCACGACCTGGAGCATCACCTGGTCGACGTCGACGGCTGAGCCCCGGCCACCGCTGGTCGAGTTCGACCCCGCCGGTCGAGCTTGTCGAGACCCACCACCGTCAGACCCGGTTTCGACAAGCTCAACCAGCGAGCGACACGGCACTCTCCGAGTCGCTCACGATACTGTGGTTGAGATTTCAAGAAAGGCTCCGGACGTGCCCAATCCCACCCTGCAGGTCATCGTCGCCAGCACCCGCCCTCGCCGCGTCGGACGCTCGGTCGCCGACTACATCGTCGAACGATTCGCCGCCCACGGCGGCTTCGAGATCGAGGTGGTCGACCTCGCCGAGGTCAACCTGCCGCTGCTCGACGAGCCGCACCACCCGCGGCTGGGCCGCTACGAACACGAGCACACCAAGGCATGGAGCGCCACCATCAGCCGCGGCGACGCCTACCTGATCGTGATGCCCGAGTACAACCACTCGTTCAATGCGGCGCTGAAGAACGCCCTCGACTACCTGAACGCCGAATGGCGGGGCAAGCCGGTCGCCGTCGCCAGCTACGGCGGCGTCAGCGGCGGCACCCGGGCGGCGTCCGCGATCACCGAGGTGCTGGTCACCCTCGGCATGATCGTGTCCAACGTGGCGGTGGCGATTCCGATGGTCCAGTCGCACCTCAGCGACGGCCGCTTCGTCGGCTACCCGCAGGTCGACCAGGCCATCGAGGCCACCCACACCGCACTGCTCACCCTGACCCGCGGGCTGACCGGCGCCTGACGTGGCCATCCTGCTCGATCCGCCCCGGTGGCCGGCCCACGGCACCGAGTTCGGCCACCTGGTGTCCGACTCCTCGCTGGACGAGCTGCACGCCTTCGCCCAGGCGGCCGGCGTACCGGCCCGGGCGTTCGACCACGACCACTACGACGTCCCGGTCGCGCGTTACCCGGATCTGATCGACGCCGGCGCGCTGCAGGTGCCGTCCGGTGAGCTGTTGCGCCGCCTGGTGGACGCCGGGCTGCGCGTCCGGCCGCGGGATCGGACGCCCAAGCGAACCGTCGCGCTCGCCTCGGCCCAGGCGTCCTGGCAGGCGCTGCTGCCGAACGCCCCGGCATTGGCCGACGATTTGCTCGCACGCTGGTCGGAGCCACACCGGCGCTACCACGACGTCCGGCACCTGGCGCAATGCCTGGCCGCGCTGGATCAGCTGGCGGCCGACACCGCTGTGCCACGCCCGGTGACGCTGGCCGCCTGGTTCCACGACGCGGTGCACCAGGGCGAACCGCAGCGCGACGAGGAGGCCTCGGCAGAGCTGGCGCAGGACTCGCTGACCCCGCTGGTCGGCACCGCAGAAGCCGCTGAAGTGGGCCGGCTGGTGCGCACCACGATCGCCCACGACCCCGATCCGGGCGACCTCGACGCGGCCCTGCTGGTGGACGCCGACCTGTCCATCCTCGGCCAGCTGCGCGGCCGCTACCACGTCTATCTGCGCGACGTGCGCGAAGAGTACGCCCGCTACGACGATGAGCAGTTCCGGCAGGGCCGGCTGGCGGTGGTGCGCGGGCTGCTGACGCGGCGTCCGCTGTACTCCACCGAGACCGGACGCCGGCTCTGGGCCGCCCGCGCCGAGGTCAACCTCACCGAGGAGCAGGCCCGGCTGACCCGTTGAGGAAACGCTGACCAACGTGACCACCGTTGGTTGAGCTTGTCGAAACCCGGAGGAAGGGATCTCGACAAGCTCGATCAGCGATGGGTCAGTACGTCCTTGACCTCCGGCTGGCCTGGGCGCGGCCTGACCCACCGCGCTCTACCGTTTCCGCATGACCTCCCGCTACCGACTCCTCGACATCGGCTGGGTGCTGGCGACCAATCTGTTCGTGCTGGCCGGCGTCATCGTCTGGGACTGGCCGGCGGGCAACGTCTTCCTGGTGTTCTGGATCGAGAACGCGATCCTCGGGGTGACCACCGCGGTGCGGATCGCCACCGCCGAGGGCCCCGTGGAGGGGCAACCCCGGTCCGATTCGATACTCAGGTTCCCCACCTGGGGCCGGGTCGGCTTCTTCGTCGTCCACTACGGGATCTTCTCGTTCGTCCATCTCGTCTTCGTGACGATCCTGGCGATCGGGGCCGGGGTCGAGTGGAGCTTCTGGGCGCTCGGCATGCCGGCACTGTTGATCGCGCTGCGCTACGTCGTCGATCTGGTTCGGGACTGGTTCCTGGGCGGACGGCGCCGCCGGGTGAACGCCGAGCAGGCATTCTGGTCGCCCTATCCGCGGCTGATCGTGTTGCACGTCGCCACCCTGCTGGGCTTCTTCGTGGCGTTCCCGTTCGGCAGTGGCGGTCTCGCCCGGGCACCCTGGTCGGCCGCCGTCGACGGAGTGCGAGCCTGGCTGGCGTCCTTCGGCTACTCGCTCAGCACCGGTGTATTGCTGGTCGCGCTGCTGATGATTCTCAAGACGGTGGCCGATCTGGCCACGATCCGCGGTTGGACCAGCCGGTTGCGCCCCGCCGACTGAACCGGCCGGCTCCGGGCGCGCGAACACCATCCGCCGGCTGCGGAACGCCGGACTATCGTGACGCCGTGCTTCCGCCCGTCACCCATCGACGACGCCTCCGGGTCTGCCTCGCCGCGCTCGCAGCCGCCGCACTCACCGGTTGCGCGGTCGCGCAACCGGCCGTCAGCACCGCCCCGGCTCCCCCGTCGCCAGCTGCCTCGGCCAGCCCGGCCGTCCCGTCCGGCACC
>NZ_JASGEN010000110.1:0-26724 GCF_047606365.1 Micropruina sp.
CGGGACTGGACGCCGACCGACTTTGCTCGTGCCGGGCTCCGCACGGTGGATGCCTGGGTAGCCGCGGCGGGAGCTTTGGTACAGCATGAAGAATGAGAGTTCGGGGCCACCCCGGCCCCGGAGCAGGAACGACGAAAGGGACACGATGGGCTTCGTAGTAGCCGTCGGCGCGGACAACGCCGGCGTTGAGTACAAGAACAAGATCAAGGCCGATCTGGAGGCCGATCCGCGGATCGAAAAGGTGATCGACCTCGGGGTCGGCAACACCGAGGATCAGACCGCCTACCCGCACACCGCGGTCGGCGTGGCCCGTCTGGTCGCCGACGGCGAGGCCGACCGGGCGATCCTGGTCTGCGGCACCGGCATGGGTGTCGCGATCGCGGCCAACAAGGTCAAGGGCATCCGGGCCAGCACCGCGCACGACAGCTTCTCGGTGGAGCGCCTGGTGCTGTCCAACAACGGTCAGGTGCTCTGCCTGGGCGCCCGGGTGATCGGCATCGAGCTCGCTCGCCGGCTGGCGAAGGAGTTCTTCAACTACACCTTCGATCCGTCGTCGGCCTCGGCGCCCAAGGTGGACGCGATCTGCAGCTACGAGGGCGACTGATGTTGTGGGTGGGCACCAGTTGGAAGATGAACAAGACGCTGGCTGAAGCCAGCGACTATGCGACCCGGCTCGCCGCGGCTCTGGCCGACGGCGCACCGACTGGTGTCCAGCCGTTCATCATTCCGCCGGCGACGGCGCTGACCACGGTGCGCGTGATCCTGGGTTCCGACTCGCCGGTCGAGCTGGGCATCCAGAACGCGCACTGGGCCGACGCCGGGGCGTGGACGGGGGAGATCTCGGTTCCCCAGGCCGCGGACGCCGGTGCGACCCTGGTCGAGATCGGTCATTCCGAGCGGCGAGAGTTCTTCGCCGAGACCGATCGCACCGTCAACCTGAAGGTGAAGGCCAGCCTCAACCACGGCCTGCGTCCGTTGCTGTGCTGCGGCGAGCCGGGCGAGGTCTTCGAGGCCGGCGGCAGCGTCGATCACATCATGGCGCAGGTCGCCGCGGGCCTGGACGGCGTCGACGACGTCAGCCGGGTGCTGATCGCCTACGAGCCCATCTGGGCGATCGGCGAGCACGGCCGCGAGGCGCGTCCGGAGGATATCGAGGGCGTCTTCGCGGCTCTCGATGCCGAGTACGGCGAGACGGTCGAGTGCATCCTCTACGGCGGCTCGGTGAACCAGGGCAACGCCGAGGAGACCCTGCAGGTCAAGGGCGTCAACGGCCTGTTCGTCGGCCGCTCCGCCTGGCAGGTCGACGGCTACCTCGAGTTGCTGAGGATCGCCGCCGCCCGGGTCTGACCGACCGACGCAGCAATCGGCGTCCGGACTCCCAGGAGTCCGGACGCCGATTTCTGTCTATCCCCGACTCGAACCGCGGAGAGCGGTGGCGGCTAGTCGGCCAGGAAGGGGAGCAGCGTGGCGGTGAGTTCGGCGGGGGCGTCCGCATGCACCCAGTGGCCGGCGCCGGGAATCCGGACCAGTTGGACCCGGGGGAAGAGGCGGCGCATCGGCTCGTAGTGCTCGGGCCTGATGTAGAGGGAATCTGCGCCGGCGACCCAGAGCACCGGGCCGTCGTAGCCGGCGTCGCCGACCTCGGGCCAGGACGCGACGTCGTCCAGGTGGTCGCCGAGCAGGCCGAGGTTGAGTTCCCACTGCCATCCGTTGCGGTTCTCGGCCGTCCGAGTGCGTTTGAGGTTCTGCAGCAGGAACTGCCGCACAGCTGGATCGTCGACGTCGGTGGCGAGCCGTCGTTCAGCCTCACCACGACTGGTCAGTGAATCCAGATCGAGCTCGCGCATTGCCTTCACCAGCGGCACCGAGGTGCGCAGCTGGTCGGAGATGTCCGGGGCGATGTCCACCACGACCAGCCGGCGGACCAGCTCGGGGTGCCGCAGGGCCAGCAGCATCGCCACCTTGCCGCCCATGGAATGTCCGACCAGAGACACCGAGGCAGCTGTGCCCATCCGCAGCCGCAGTTCGTCGGCCACCTCGTCGGCCATGCGCTCGTAGTCGAAGCTCTCGGTCCAGTGCGAACGGCCGTGGTCGGGGAGATCGAACAGCACGCTGGCATGCTCGTGCTCGGCCAGCGACCGGGCGATGCCCGACCAGTTCTTGCCGCGTCCGAACAATCCGTGCAGGAACACCACGTCGGGCCGTCCGTCGCCGACCAGTTGACTGAACAGGGCCATCAACGCCTCCGGTTCCAGCAGGAGTTGTGCCAATGCCGGCGCTCGTCGACGGCCCGGTTGGCGCCCACGCTCGGAACGTGCGGCCAGACCACCACATGCGGCGTCCCGACCGCGATGAACTGCTCGCAACCGGGGCAGCGGTACTGCTTCACGGCGGCCTGACCCGACATCGTCTGGGTCATCCAGCGGCCGTCCACCTTGTCGACCGCCGAGGCGAACGACGACGACAGCGGACGCGGCGGGCGCAGGTGTTTGCTGGGTCGTTTGGGCACGAGGGCAAGCGTAGTGCCCCAGGCGCTACGGTGGCCGGGTGCGTCTGCTCGTTGCCCGTTGCCAGGTCGACTACGCCGGACGCCTGACGGCGCATCTGCCGCTGGCGACCCGGCTGATCCTTTCCAAGGCGGACGGCTCGGTCTCGATCCATGCCGACGACCGCGCCTACAAGCCGCTGAACTGGATGAACCCGCCCTGCACGCTGACCGTCACCACCCCCGAGGATTCCGACTTCACCGAGGTGTGGGAGATCCGCAACAAGGACGCCGACACGCTGGTCATCTCGATCGCCGAAGTGCTGCACGACTCGTCCCACGAACTCGGCGTCGACCCGGGCCTGGTCAAGGACGGCGTCGAGGCCCACCTGCAGGCCCTGCTGGCCGAGCACCCGGAGACGTTCGGACACGGCTGGAACCTGGTGCAGCGCGAGTACCTGACCCCGATCGGACCGGTCGACCTGCTGTTCCGGGACGCCGACGGCGGCTATGTGGCCGTCGAGGTGAAGCGCCGCGGCGAGATCGACGGGGTCGAGCAGCTGACCCGCTACCTGACCCTGATGAACGCCGACCCGCTGCTGGCCCCGGTGCGTGGCGTGTTCGCCGCCCAGCTGATCAAGCCGCAGGCCAAGACGCTGGCCGGCACCCGGGGGATCACCTGCGTCAGCGTCGACTACGACCTGCTGCGCGGCCTCGACAACGCAGAAGACCGACTGTTCTGATCAGCGCCGATTGAGCGCCGGAATCAGCACCTCGCGGTAGAGCAGCATCGCCGCCGCCATCGACGGGATCGCCAGCAGCGCGCCGAGCAGGCCGTACAGGACGCCGCCGGCCAGCGCGGCCAGGATCACCAGCGGACCGGGCACGCTGACCGAGCGCTGGAACACCCGGGGCTGAATGAAGTAGTTGTCGAACTGCTGGTAGGTGAGCAGGAACGCCAGCGTGACGAAGCCCTGGGTCGGTGAGAAGGTGAACGCCACGATGGAGACGATCACCATCGACAGGGTCGACCCGATCAGCGGAATGATCGCGCACAGGGCGACGACCACGGCCAGCGCCAGCGCGTACTGGCCCAGACCGACCACGTTGAGGAACAGGTAGGCGACCGTGGTCGAACACATGATCACGATGAACAGCCCGGTCACGTAGCCACCGATCCGGCTGAACATCTCGTTGGCCAGATACCGCACCCGGGGCCGTCGGGAGGCCGGCGCGAGCTCGTAGATGGCCTCTTTGAACGACGGCATCGAGGCCAGCAGGTAGACCGTCAGCACCACCGTCACCATCGTGCTCAGCACCATGCCGACGACGGCCTGCCCGGCGCCCCACAGGCCGCCGAACAGGGTGCTCAGCAGTTCGCCCGAGGTGAGGAAGGTGCTGACCCGGTTGATGATGTCGTACTGGGCGTCCCAGGCCGCGATCTGCGAGTTGGCCCGCAATTCCTGCAGCAGGGACGGCGCGTTGAGCAGCAACCGGTTGATCTGCTCGGCGGCCACCGGCAGGATCGCCCAGATCGCCAACGCCAGGATGCCGAGTCCGGACAACGCCACCAACAGCACCGAGATGCCGCGCCGCAGACCGCGCGACGAGAGCCGGTCGACCAGCGGATTGAGTCCCAGGGCCAGGTAGAGAGCCAGCATGACCATCAGCACCACCGACGCGATCCGGTACAGGCCGAACACCAGCCCGCCCGCGGTGAGCGCGCCGAGGGTGACGAAGAAGCCGATCGCGAACGGGCTACGGCGAGCCAGGCTGACATCACTGCGCGGCCCCGCCGTGACGGCATCGGCATCCAGGTCGGCCGGTGTCGGCTGGGTGGCCCGGCGGATGCGGTGCAACCAGCCACGGGCGCCGGCAGGGGCCGGCGTCGGTCGCGGGGTCACCGCCTCCGCGGGCGGAGTGGGCTGCGACTTAGCGGACTGTGAAGGCTGGTCTCCCTCGTCCGGCTGCGCGGACATCGGCTAGCGTCGTTTACCCCCGCCGCCGGCGGCTGCGGGTTGTACTCGCGTGGCGTCATCGTCCGCCTCGATGGCGGGCTCGATCGCGGTGGCAGGGCCCTCATCGAGGTCCAGCACCGCGGTTTCAGCGTCGTCGGCCACGGACGTCGTCGGTTCGGCCCGCTGGTCACCGCGGAAGCCGGCAACACCCGAACTGGCGAGTGCCGACACCTGTTCGAACGCGTCGACGAGTGCCTTCTTGCGCTGCTCCAGGCCAGCGATCTCGTGGCGCAACTGCTCCACCTTGACCGATTCGGCCACACCGGCTTCATCCACCACCGCGCGGGCCCGTGTGTGGGCCTGAGCCAGTGCGACGGATGCTTCTTCATTCGCCGCCACAAGGATCTGATCGGCTTGGGCCATCGCCTTCTGCCGGCGCTCGTCGGCGAGAGAGGCATCGCGAGCCATCTGCGCACCGAAATCGTCGGACTGCTGACGCGCCCGCTCGGACAGCTCGATCAGCGCCCTGGTGACCTCGGCCTGGTGCTGCTGCATCGCCTCGAGGGTCTCGGACTGCTCCTTGGCGAGCGCGGCGCGGATCTCTGCGACCTCACGCTCGGCGGCCTGGCGGATCTGGTCGGCCTCCATCGCAGCCTGCTCGCGCAGCGCCGCGGCGTTGCGGTCCGCATCGGCCAGCACGAGCGCCCGATGGTTCTCGGCAGCCTCCCGCAGGATCCGTGCCTGCTCCTGAGCCGCGGCGAGTTCTGCCTCGGTCTGCCCGGACAGCTGTTCCCGCAGCGCGCGCAGGGCGTCGACACCACGGACCCGCGCCTCATCGGCCTGCCTGTCGGCGTCCAGGATCCGACGCTCGGCCTCGCGCCGGGCGTCGTCGCGGATCTGTTCCGCCTCGGCCTGAGCGTTCTGCACGATCTCTTTGGCCTGGTGGTCGGAGCCGTTCAGAACGCCGCCGATGTGTGAGCCGAGCCGGGAGTAGTCAGTCTCCGTGGCCTGGACGGAGAGCCGCTGCTGCAGCGAGCGGACCTTGCGCTTGGCGGAACTCAGTTGTCGCTCAATGTCGCGAACGTAGGCGTCGACCGCCTGCCGCTCGTAGCCGCGCATCGCGTGTGGAAAGCTGCCGGCGGCGCTGGCGGTCTCATCGAAGAGATCGAGGCCGACGGTCTCCTCTGGCTGTTGGCTCACCCGAGGGTCCTTTCGTAGGGGTGTACCCTCCGAATGCTACTCACTGTTGCCTCGACTGAGGCCGGGACACTCACCCCTTGGGTGGTTCCACCAATTCGAGCAGCACGCCGCCGGTGTCCTTGGGGTGGCAGAAGTTGATCCGCGAGCCGTGGGTGCCGCGCTTGGCCTCCGGATAGAGCAGCCGGACGCCCCGCTCGCGCAGGGTCGCGCTGACCGCGTCGAGGTCGGCGACGCGATAGGCGAGCTGCTGCAGGCCGGGACCGTTGCGTCCGATGAACTTGGCGATCGTGGAGTTCTCGTTGAGCGGCGCCAGCAACTGGATCTGGGCGTTCTCGGGGCCCTGTTCGCCGGTGCCGATCATGGCCTCGGCGACGCCCTGCTCCTGGTTCTCCTCGCGGTGCAGGACGCGCCACCCCATCACTTCTGTATGGAAGCGGATGGCCTCATCGAGGTCAGGAACCGCGAGGCCGACGTGATCGATGCAGAGGAAGAGATCCGTACTCATGCAATCAGCGTGGCACAGCCCTCGAGCCGTTGTTGAGGGTTCGGCAAACCGGTGCCGGAATACGGCGTGGCGGGGAGCTCAGCCGTCGGTTCGCGCGGAGAATGACATGGTGACTATCTGTGGGCCGACCTGGGGGAGGCATCAATGAGCAAGTGGGTCAAGACCATCGTGCTGGTGCTCATCGTCGGCTTTTGCCTGTTCTACCTGTACACCCGGCCGGCGGAAGCCGCCTCCGCGGTGAAGGGCGTCTTCGGCATGTTCGACGCCTTGGGCAAGTTCTTCACCGAACTGGCCAAGTGAGCCGTCGATGTCGCTGCCGGCCGCGCCGTCGCCGTCCGAGCTGAAGCTGGGCTGGTCGCGCTTCCTCGACCCGCACGTCGACGATCGGCTGATCACCGAAGAGGGTGAATACATCCTCGACGAGATCCATCGGCATTGGGTGACCCGGCTCTGGCCGGGAATCTGGGTGCTGCTCGGCATGGCGAGTCTGGCATCGATGCCGCTGCTGGGGCATTTCTGGTGGGCGGCGATGGGCGTCGGTCTGGTGCTCGGGCTGCTCGGCTTCTGGCGGATGCATGTGGAATACATGGACCGGTTCGTGGTGACCAATCTGCGGGTGTATCGGGTGCACGGCGTCCTCGACCAGCGGTGCGCCTCGATGCCGCTGGCCCGGGTGCTGGACATCTCGATGCAGCGTCCGTTCTGGGGGCAACTCTTCGGCTACGCCGATTTCGTCTTCGAGAACGCGGCCCAGGACCAGGGCCTGCGTGAGATTCGCTTCGTCGGCAACCCGGACGCCCGGCTGCACCTGTTCCAGCGGGTGGTGATCCGGGCCGGACTGACCGGACGCGTCCAGTCCGATGTCGCCGACGGAGGGTAGCGCGGGCCTTCGCGATCCCCGGACGCCCGGGGCCTCGATGGCCCGGAGCCTCCATCGCTGAGTGCCCGGATCGACGCGGAGATCCCGGCAGCCGGGATGACGTATGCACCTACTTTCAACTGGCCTGACGACGACGCGCCCCGAGCGAATGCTCGGGGCGCGTCTGCTTGATCAGCGGCGGATCAGCCGAGGGCGGCGTTGACGACCTCGCGGGCCTCCGCCTGGACCTGAGCGAGGTGCTCGGGGCCCTTCAGGGACTCGGCGTAGATCTTGTAGACGTCCTCGGTGCCGGACGGACGGGCGGCGAACCAGGCGTGCTCGGTGGTCACCTTGAGGCCGCCGATCGCTGCGCCGTTGCCGGGCGCCTTGGTCAGCTTGTCGACGATCGGTTCGCCGGCCAGTTCGGTGGCGGTGACGTCGTCCGGCGACAGCTTGCCCAGCTTGGCTTTCTGCTCCCGGTTGGCCGGGGCATCCACCCGCGCATAGGCGCTCTTGCCGTACTTCTCTTCCATCTCGGCGTAGATCTGGGACGGCGACTTGCCGGTCACCGCGCGGATCTCGGAGGCCAGCAGGCACAGCAGGATGCCGTCCTTGTCGGTGGTCCAGGTCTGGCCGTCCAGGGTCAGGAACGACGCCCCCGCCGACTCCTCGCCGCCGAAGCCGATGTCGCCGGTCATCAAGCCGGGCACGAACCACTTGAAGCCGACCGGCACCTCGACCAGGGTGCGGCCCAGATCGGCGGCCACCTTGTCGATGAAGGACGAGCTGACCAGGGTCTTGCCGACGCCCGCGTCCGGCTTCCACCCGGGACGATGCGTGTACAGGTACCAGATCGCCACGGCCAGGAAGTGGTTCGGGTTCATCAGCCCGTGGTCGGGGGTGACGATGCCGTGCCGGTCGGAGTCCGCGTCGTTGCCGGTCGAGATGTCGTACTTGTCCTTGTTGGCGATCAGCGACGCCATCGCGTACGGGCTGGAGCAGTCCATCCGGATCTTGCCGTCCCAGTCCAGCGTCATGAACGGCCAGGCCGGGTCGACGGTGGCGTCGATCACTTCGAGGCCGATGTTGAGGTTGTCGGCGATGTACTGCCAGTACTGGACGGCGGCGCCGCCCAGCGGGTGTGCGCCGATCTTCAGGCCGGCGTCCCGGATGGCGTCCAGGTCGATGGCGTTCTTCAGATCCTCGCAGTAGGCGGTGCGGTAGTCGTGCCGCACGATGCCGTCGGCGATCGCGTCGTAGGGACGGTCCCGCTTAATGCCGTCCGGTGCGGCCATCAGTTCGTTGGCGCGGGCCGCGATGACGGAGGTGGCATCGGTGTCGGCCGGCCCGCCGTGCGGCGGGTTGTACTTGAAGCCGCCGTCGGTGGGCGGGTTGTGCGACGGGGTGACCACGATGCCGTCGGCCCGGGGGCCCTCATTGTCACGGTTGTAGACGATGATCGCCCGGGACACCGCGGGGGTGGGGGTGTAGTCCTCTTCGTTCTCGGCGCGGACGTCCACACCGTTGGCGACCAGCACCTCCAGCGCGGTCTTCCACGCCGGCAGCGACAGGCCGTGGGTGTCCTTGCCGATGAACAGGGGGCCGTCCACGCCCTGCGACGCGCGGTACTCCACGATGGCTTGGGTGGTGGCCGCGATGTGCAGGTCGTTGAAGGAGGTCTTGAGGCTGGAGCCGCGATGCCCCGAGGTGCCGAAGACCACCCTCTGGTCGATGTTCTCGGGATCCGGTACCAGGTCGTAGTAGGCAGCGATCATTGCGTCGACGTCGACGAGGTCTTCGGGCAGTGCGACCTGCCCGGCGCGTTCATGAACCATAGGCGCCATCATGCCAACGTGGGCCCGGCACGGCGAGCCCCCCACACCGGTTTCGTTCGTAGGACAGTCCGGTGAACTGTCATCCCGGGCTCGCCCCGGGACCTCTGCGACGCCGGGTGGCACGGAGGGACGGTTCTTTTCGTGCCAGATGGAACGAAAAGAACCGTCCCTCCGTACCGGTTTCGTCTGTCGCACGCTTGTCCGAGCGGAACGAAAAGAACCGTCCCCGCGTACCACGGGAGCGGGTATCAGGGGTTCGGGGTGGCGCAGAGCCCGGCGAAGCGGGAGGCCAGCGGACGCCAGGCGGCTTCGAGTTCGGTGTGCGCTGCGGCGACCTCGGTGATCAGCCGTTGCGCGTCGGCCTCATCGGACGGCGGGTCGAGAGTGCACCAGGTGGTGAAGATCTGCTCGTCCACCTCGGGGTGCCATTGGACGCCCCAGATGGTCGGGGCGAATCGGGCAGCCTGGACCTCGCCGCCGGGCGCCCGCGCCAGAACAACCGCGCCGTCGGGAAGTGCCACGACCACGTCGTTGTTGGAATGCACGCCGCGCACGGCGTCCGCTGCCGTACCGAACAGCGGGTCGGCGTCGGCGTCGGCGGTGAAGCCGATCGGCAACAGGCCGCGTTGCTTTCCGTTTGGGTTGCGCAGCACCCGGCCGCCGAGGGCGACCGCGGCCAGCTGGTGACCGAGACAGATGCCCAACGTCGGCACCTGGGACGCGGCGGCGTCCGCGATCAGCTGACGCACCGCCGGCAGCCATGGGGCCACGGCGTCGTCGGTCGCGCCCATCACGCCACCGAGCACGATCAGGCCGTCGATGGCCTTCGGGTCGGGCAGTGCGGCGCCCCGATCCGCGCGGACGAACCTCAGTTCGGCACCGGCGTCGGTGAGCCAGCCGCTGAGCCGGCCCAGCGGGCACTCGTCCTGATGCTGGATGATCGCGATGAGCGGTGCCTGAGCCACCCGCCAACTTTGACACAATGAACCCATGACCCTGCCGAAGTTCACCTCCCGTGCCATGGACCTGTCCGGGATCGCCGCCGCCGCGAAGGCCCCGCCGGTACCCCCGGGCGCCTCGTTCGTCCTCGACGTCGACGAGAGCAACTTCGAATCGGTGATGCAGCTGTCCACCCGGCATCCGCTGGTGGTTGAGCTCTACTCGCCGCGCGCCAATGCGCAGGCACTCTCCGACGATCTGATCGCGCTGGCCAACGCGGCCGCCGGTGCCTACCTGCTGGCCCGGGTCAACGTGGACGCGTCCGCGGCCATCGCGCAGGCGCTGGGCATTCAGGCCGTCCCCACTGTGATCGGTGTGATCGCCGGCCAGTTGGCTCCGCTGTTCCAGGGCACCCGCTCGAAGGCCGAGGCGGAGACGGTGATCGCCCAACTGCTGCAGGTCGCCGCCTCCAACGGCTTGGTCGGACGCGCCGAGCCGGTCGCCGGCGGCGCGGGGGAGACCGACGAGGCCGACCCCCGGTTCGCCGAAGCGGACGCCGCCTTGGAGCGTGGCGACTTCGAGGTCGCACTCGCCGAGTACGACAAGATCCTTGCCCAGACCCCGAACGACCCCGAGGCCAAGATCGGACGCGCCCAGGTGGCGCTGCTGGCCCGCTCCGCCGGCATCGACCCGGCCTCGGTGCTGGCGCGCGCGACGTCCGAGCCGGACTCGGTGGACGCCCAGCTGGCCGCCGCCGACCTGGAGGTGCTCTCCGGACGCCCCGACCAGGCATTCGACCGGCTGATCGCGCTGATCCGTGAGACTGCCGGTGCCGATCGCGACGCAGTCCGGGTGCGACTGCTGGAGCTGTTCGAGATCGTCGGCCCCGCCGACCCAGCCGTGCTGAAGGCCCGCCGGGACCTGATGAGCGCCCTGTTCTGAGGGCTGGGGCGTTCGCGCCTTCGTCATCCCGGACTTGATCCGGGATCTCGCGACAACCAATCCTGGGGGTCGAGATCCCGGCGTTCGCCGGGATGACGAATGGAATTTTCGCCTGGAGACGAGTGACCTGCGCCGGGACGACAGTGGAACGGTCAGTCGCGGCGGGGGAGTCCGCGCTCCAGATATTGGGTGCCGCCACTGACCCGGCAGGAGACGGCGGCGAGCATCCGGCCCCGGGCGAACGGGGCCATCTTGTCGGCGGCCTTGTCGGGCGGCAGCCAGTGCACGGCGCGTATCTCACCCGGGTCGGGGACGATCGCGTCGATCTGCTCCTGGGTGAGGGTGCCGCCGTCGAAGATCAGTTCGACGGCGTCCTCCCAGCCCAGATACGGACCGAGCCAGTCGATCACCAGCACCCGACCCACAGCGTGGTCGAGCGACATCTCCTCGGCGATCTCCCGGACGGCGCCCTCCCACGGTGACTCGAGCATGTTCACAATGCCGCCGGGCAGTTCCCAGTCCGGCTTGAAGGTGGTCTCCATCAGGCAGACCCGGTCCCAAGGGTCGGTGATCAGGGCGTGCGCGATCAGCCGCTTGCGGGGCAGCACCGAGTTCATCACGCCGGTGAACCCGCCCGGACCGTAGACCAGGTCGCTGGCCAGCCGGGCGTAGATCACCACGTCGCTGAGGGTGCCGTCCGGCAGCAGCAGCGCCTCGCGTCGGGTGCCTTCCAGCCGGAACCCGGCCCGCTGCAGCGCACGCCGTCCGACCCGATCGCCGGCCGGCAACGAGACCTCGATCCGCCGCAAACCCCGCGCGATCAGACCGTCGTCGGCGGCCAGGCTGACCGCGCGGTCGACGGTCTCTTGCGAGGCGCGTCCGGACCACTCCAGGACGCCGACATCGTCGGCGACCCGGAGCTGGACCTGGAACTCGTCGTCGTCCGTGCTCAACCCTCGTGCCGGAAGAACACCGCGCCCAGCGGCGGCACGGTGACCGTCGCGGCCGCTTCGAAGCCGTTGAACTCCTCTTCGTGCGCCTCGACCTGGCCGAAGTTGCCGTGCGAATCGGAACCGTCGTAGATGCCGGCGTCGGAGTTCAGGATCTCCTTCCAGACACCGGCCTTCGGCAGCCCGATCTTGTAGTCGTGCCACGGCTCGGAGGAGAAGTTGACCATCACCGCGATGTGCTCGCCGTCACCGTCGGAACGCACCCAGCTGAAGGTGTTGGCGCTGGCGTCGTCGGCGTTGATCCACTGGAACCCGGCCGGATCGCAATCCAGCTTCCACAAGGCGGGATGCTTCGTGTACAGGTCGTTGAGGTCCTTGATCAGGCGCTGCAGGCCGTGATGGCCCCACAGGTCGGAGACCCACCATTCCAGCGACGTCGCCTCGTTGAACTCGGTGCGCTGGCCGAACTCGCAGCCCATGAACAGCAGCTGCTTGCCGGGGAAGGCCCACATGAACGAGTAGAACGCTCGCAGGGTGGCGAACTGGCGCCAGGAGTCCTGCGGGATCTTGTTGATCATCGACCCCTTGCCGTGCACCACCTCGTCGTGGCTGATCGGCAGCACGAAGTTCTCCGAGTACTGGTAGACCATCGCGAAGGTCATCTCGTGGTGGTGGTACTGCCGGTAGACCGGCTCGAGCGCCAGGTAGCGCAGCGAGTCGTTCATCCAGCCCATGTTCCACTTGAAGCCGAAGCCCAGGCCGCCCTGATCGACCGGCTTGGTGACGCCACCGAACGAGGTGGACTCCTCCGCGATCATGCACACGCCCGGCACCCGCTCGTACAGGTGCTTGTTGACGTAACGCAGGAAGTCGATCGCCTCCAGGTTCTCGTTCCCGCCGAACTGGTTCGGCACCCACTCGCCGTCCTTGCGCGAGTAGTCGAGGTAGAGCATGGACGCCACGGCGTCGACCCGCAGGGCGTCGATGTGCATCTCGGTCACCCAGTACAGGGCGTTCGAGACCAGGAAGCTCTTCACCTCGTTGCGACCGTAGTTGAAGATGTAGGTGCCCCAGTCCATGTGCTCGCCCTGGCGCGGGTCGGCGTGCTCGTACAGCGCGGTGCCGTCGAACCGGCCGAGCGCCCATTCGTCCTTGGGGAAGTGGCCGGGCACCCAGTCCAGGATGACGCCGATGCCGGCCTGGTGCAGCTTGTCGACCAGGTGCCGGAACTCGTCCGGACGGCCCAGCCGCGACTGGGGTGCGAAGTAGTTGGTCACCTGGTAGCCCCAGGACGGCTCGAACGGGTGCTCGGTGACCGGCAGGAACTCGACGTGGGTGAAGCCCTGCCAGGTGACGTACTCGACCAGCTCCTCGGCCAGTTCGAGGTAGCTCTTGCCCTTGCGCCACGAGCCGAGGTGCACCTCGTAGATCGACATCGGCGCTTCGTGCGGGCGGGTGGCAGCACGCTTGGCCATCCACTCGTCGTCGGCCCATTCGTACTGGCTGGTGTAGACGATGGACGAGTTCGCCGGCGCCTGCTCGGCGAAGAAAGCCATCGGGTCGACCTTCTCGCGCCAGACGCCGTCGCCGCCCAGGATGTTGTACTTGTACAGCACCCCGTCGCCGACACCCTCGACGAACAGCGCCCAGACGCCCGAGCCGGGCACCAGATGCATCTGATCACCGGTCCACCAGTTGAAATCGGCGTTGAGCCGGACGGCCTGGGCGTTGGGTGCCCACACCGCGAAGCGGGTGCCGTGGATCTCGCCCCGCTCATCGTCGTGCAAGGTGACCGGGTGAGCTCCGAGCCGGCGCCACACCTCGGTGTCGCCACCGCTGTGGAACCCT
Organism: Micropruina sp.; assembly: GCF_047606365.1. GTDB lineage: Bacteria > Actinomycetota > Actinomycetes > Propionibacteriales > Propionibacteriaceae > Micropruina. The sequence goes on from NZ_JASGEN010000110.1 coordinate 13,522, forward strand.
TCGAGATCCCAGCCGGCCAAGCCACCGTTTGGATCGTGTGCCATCAGTTCTCCTCCTGGTTGTGCAGGGCGGGCTACGCCGTCCGTCCCGCGACATCATGGACCGCACCGAGCGGTATGTGAACCCATTCGGGCCTATTGCGTGTTTCGTACACCACCTCATAAATCGCCTTGTCAAGCTCATAGGCGTGGAGCACGGACGGCTCCGGTGCAGCACTGCTGCAGTACCCGTCGAGGAACGCCCGACGAGCTGATCGAGACCAGGCACCGGCCCGGCTCGAGGTGGGATCTGGGTGGGCTCCCCGCACATAGTCGAAGGAGCGCAGCATGCCGGCGACGTCGCGCCAGACACTGTCGGGACGGCGGCGTTCGGCCAGCGGCTTGAGGGGCTCGCCCTCGAAATCGATGATCGTCCAGCTGTCGGAGCCGCGCAGCACCTGGCCGAGGTGGAAGTCGCCGTGGACGCGTTGGGTGGCCAGCTCGGCACCGTCGAGAGCACGGAGGACGGCCTCTGTCTGGTCCCGGACCTCGGCCAGCGCAGGCACCTGGGCGACGGCGGCGTCCAGCCGGCTCACCATCGCCGAGGCCAGCTCGGCGCCGGAGGCCGCCGAGGTGCCGAAGGCGTCCGCGAGCCGCGTGTGCACCCGGGCCAGCGCCCGGCCCAGGTCGGACGCCTCGGGCGCGATGTCGCGCTCGTCGGCACACATCTCGCAGGCCCACTCCCAGCCGTCCCGGACGTCCTGGATGCGTTCCACGAACATGCCCAGGTCGGCCTGCCCCCCGCCGGGAAGCTCGCCGACCAGAGTGCCGTAGAGCGCGGGGGTGACCCCCGAGCCGCTCAGCGCGGCCAGCACCTCGACGTCCAGGTTGCGACCCGCCTCCAGCTTGCGGAACAGCTTGAACAACCGGTCGTCAGCCAGGCAGATCGTGGTGTTGCTCTGGTCGCCGCGCCAGACCCGGCTGGGCGCCTCGGGGTCGATGGCGCTCGCGTCGAGCCACTCCATCGCCGGATGCGCCGGATCGGTGAGCGCCCGGAGCAGGGCGCGCATGCACGCCCCGTCCGCGGACGCCTGAACCACCTGGACGGCACCCAGTCCGGGCTCGGTCACGCTGCCCACGACCGCACCCTCGGGCTCGTTCGTGTAGCCGACCAGCAGCAGGTACCGCTCGTCGGCACCACCGGCGTATCGGACGGTGGCGATCTCGGGGCGGACGGCGGGAAGCTGCCCGATCGGGGTCAGCCAGGGCAGCGGGGTCAGCTCGGCGAGCATCGCCGAGAGACCCTTGCCGGCGAACCAGCGGGCCCCCGAAATCACCTCCCACCAGGCTGCGAGCGGCTGTTCGGTCACCGTGTCATCCTGTCAGGAAAGAGTCCCGGGCAACAGCTTTCGGCGTGTGTCAGCACGCCTCAGAAGGCACTCTGAACGTGCAGCACATGGGCCGGCGTTCCGGGACTGAGCTTCACGTAGTTGCGCTCGCCCCAGCTGAACGTGGCGCCGGTCAGCTCGTCCTTGAGATCCACCGACTCCGCGCCCGGCAGCCCGAGCGCCTCCATGTCCAGGTAGACATCGGACTCGACGGTGTTGTCCGGATCCAGGCTGCAGATGACGATCACCACATCGTCGCCGTCGCGCTTGGAGTAGGCCATCACGGCGTCGTGCGGAGCGTGGTGGAAGTGGATCTGCCGCAGTTGCTGCAGCGCCGGGTGAGCGTGCCGGATCGAGTTCAGCGTGCCCATCAGCAGGTTGAGGTTGGGTTGTGCGTTGTAGTCGCGCGGCCGGAACTCGTACTTCTCCGAGTCCAGGTACTCCTCGCGTCCCGGAGCCACCGCCTCGTGCTCGAACAGTTCGAAGCCCGAGTAGACGCCCCAGGTCGGCGACAGCGTGGCGGCCAGGATCGCCCTGATGGCGAACATCGCCGGATTGCCCGACTGCAGGTGGAACGGGTTGATGTCGGGGGTGTTCACGAAGAAGTTCGGTCGGTAGAACGGCGACATCTCGCCGGACAGCTCGGTCAGGTACTCCTCAAGCTCCCACTTGGTCGTCCGCCAGGTGAAGTAGGTGTACGACTGGTGGTAGCCGACCTTGCCCAGGGCGTGCATCATCTCGGGCTTGGTGAAGGCCTCGGCCAGGAACAGCACATCGGGATCGGTCTTACGCAGCTGGGTGAGGATCCAGCCCCAGAACTCGACCGGCTTGGTGTGCGGGTTGTCGATCCGGAAGATCCGGATGCCGTGGCTCATCCACAGCTTGAACAGCCGCAGCACCTCGTTGTAGATCCCGGCCGGATCGTTGTCGAAGTTGATCGGGTAGATGTCCTGGTACTTCTTCGGCGGGTTCTCGGCGTAGGCGATGGTGCCGTCGATCCGGGTGGTGAACCACTCGGGATGCTCGGTCACCCACGGGTGATCGGGGCTGGCCTGCAGCGCAAAGTCGAGCGCCACCTCGACGCCGAGCTCCTGGGCCTTGGCGACGAACCGGTCGAACGACTCCCAGTCGCCCAGATCGGGATGGATGGCGTCGTGTCCGCCGGCCGGGCTGCCGATCGCCCACGGCGAGCCGGGGTCCTTCTCGGTGGCGTCCAGGGTGTTGTTCTTGCCCTTCTTGAACGCACTGCCGATCGGATGGATGGGCGGCAGGTAGATGACGTCGAAGCCCATCGCCGCGGCGGCCTCGAGACGCTCGTGCGAGGAGTCGAAGGTGCCCGAGGTCCAGGTGTCGGTGGCCTCGTCGTAGGTCGCGCCCTGGGAGCGCGGGAAAAACTCGTACCAGGACGAGAACAGGGCCCGCTTGCGGTCGACCCAGAGCGGGAAGTCGGCGGTCGGCGAGACCAATTCGCGCGGGCCGTACTTGACCATCGCCTCGGCCAGCCCGGCGCCGTTGGCCACCTCGAGCAGATCGGACGCCTTGCGCTGCGGAATCAGCAGCTGCGCGGTCGCCCGCAGGATGGACGCCTCGACCGGGTCGCCGGCCTCATCGGCCAGCGCGGCGGTGCGCTCCAGCAGGTCTTTGCCCTCCAGGCAGACCAGTTCGAGGTCGATGCCGGCGGCCAGCTTGGCCTCGGCGTTGTGATGCCAGGTGCCCCACGGGTCCGACCAGCCCTCGACGCGGAACGTCCAGGCGCCCTCGGCGTCGGGACGCACCCAGGCCTCCCAGCCGTCCAGACCGGCGGGCTCGGTGGGGGTCATGTCGACGCGGGTTTCCACCCCGGTGGGGCTGGTCAGGATCACCGACGCGTTCACCGCGTCGTGGCCCTCGCGGAACACCTTGGCGCGGATCGGGATCAGTTCGCCGACGGAAGCCTTGGCGGCGTAGGCGCCGCCCTCGATCACCGGCCACACCTTGGCTACGGGGATCCGACCGAAGCCGAAGGGGCCGGTCATGGTGGGGGAAAGGTCAACTTCGATGGGGGCGGCGTCGCCCGCGTTCGTCAGTTCGCTCACGCGGGTCAACCTACCGGCTGACACCCCCAAGGTGGAGCACCCCGGACGGTAATAATCCGGACTCCGGAACTATCGGGCACAGCGGGCTCATAGGTGCAGCGTGAGGCCGAGATCCCGGGTCGAGCCCGGGATGACGGTGACGGACGATCGTCATCCCGGCAGGCCCCGTCATCCCCGGCAGGTTCGTCATCCCGGCAGGGGTTCGTCATCCCGGCGCACGCCGGGATCTCCTTCCGATCGGCATTCCACCGAGAGGAGATCCCGGAGCAAGCCCGGGATGACACAACATCCGGGGTGACGAAGCTCCCCGGACGACGGGTGCGCTCAGACCTTGTCGGCGGGTGTCTCGTCCGTATCGGAGGCGGGTTCCTCACCGATCACCGGCTCGACGCCCTCCTCGGCCTCGGAATCCTCGGCGGCCAGCAGGTGCGGGACGGCCGGGCTGACCGGCGAGGCTGCCACCGCCTGCGGGTGGTTGAGCACCTGTCCGTGCAACACCACCACGGTGTGCGCGGGCACGGTGATCGTGGCGCCCACCCCCAGCGGACGATGCGGCAACTCCGAATCCAGCCCGGTGTGGGCCGCGATCGTCCACCCCACCGACCAGGGTTGACCCGGCAGGGTGAACTCGATCGGGGCGTCGCCGCCGTGCACGAAGATCAGGAACGCCTCGTCGAGGTCGGAGATGTACTGGCCGAGGGTGCGACGTCCGGCCTCGTGCCAGTTGTCGATGGTCATCTCGGTGCCGTGTTCGGAGAACCAGGCCACCTCGGAGCGGCCCAGGCCGACGCCGTCGCTGTCGTGGATCTCGCTGTGGGTGCGGAAGTTCGGGTTGCGCAACACCGGGTGCTCGGCACGCAGCTTGAGCAGCTTGCGGGTGAGTTCGGTCTGCTCGGCCCACTCCTCGGCGGTGTGCCAGTCGACCCACGAGACCGGTGAGTCCTGACAGTAGGCGTTGTTGTTGCCCTGCTGGGTGCGGCCCATCTCGTCGCCCGCGGTGATCATCGGCACCCCGGCCGACAGCAGCAGCATCGCCATCATGTTGCGGGCGCTGCGCTGCCGGGCGGCGCTCACCGACTCATCCTCGGTCTCACCCTCGTAGCCATGGTTCCAGGACCGGTTGTCGTCGGTGCCGTCGCGGTTACGTTCGGCGTTGGCCTCGTTGTGCTTCAGGTCGTAGGTGACCACGTCGCGCAGCGTGAAGCCGTCGTGGGCGGTGACGAAGTTGATCGAGCTGGACGCCGGGCGCCCGGCATGGTCAAAGGTGTCTGACGACCCCGACAGCCGGGTGGCCAGCTCCTGGACGCCGTGCGTGGCGCCGCGCCAGAAGTCGCGGGTGAAGCCGCGGAAGTGGTCGTTCCATTCCGACCAGCCCTGGCCCCAGCGTCCGACCTGGTAGCCGTACGGACCCAGATCCCAGGGTTCGGCGATCATCACCTTGCCGGCCAGCAACTCGTCGGAGGCGATCAGCTGCTTGAACGGATGGTCCTGGCGGACGTGGTGCTGGTCGTCGCGGATGAGCGTGGTGCACAGGTCGAAACGGAAGCCGTCCACGCCCATGTCGGTGGCCCAGTAGCGCAACGAGTCGAGCACCAGTTGCAGTACTCGCGGGTTCGAGGTGTCGACCGCGTTGCCGCAGCCGGTGACGTCGTAGTCGTTGCGGTTGTCGCTGGTCAGCCGGTAGTAGCCGCCGTGATCGATGCCTCGGAAGGACAGTGTCGGGCCGTCGTGACCGCCCTCGCCGGTGTGGTTGTAGACCACGTCGAGGATGACCGCGATGCCCGCTTCGTGCAGCTTGCTGACCATGTGCTTGAACTCGGTCACCTGGCCGCCCAGGGTGCCGGCGGTGGCGCTGGTGTACGGCGCGTGCGGCGCGAAGAAGCCGAGAGTGTTGTAGCCCCAGTAGTTGACCAGGCCGCGTCCGACGATGAACGGTTCGGAGACGAAGTGCTGCAGCGGCAGGAACTCGACGGCGTTGATGCCGGTCTCGACCAGGTGGGCGATGACGGCGTCGTCGGCGAAACCGGCGTAGGTGCCGCGCAGACCCTCGGGGACCTCGGGATGCCGCTGGGTGTAGCCCTTCAGATGGGTCTCGTAGATGACCATCTCGTCGAGCGGGAGCGGCTTCGCCAGCGGCGTGGGCGGCGGGCTGTCGGCCACCACCACGCTGAGCGGCACGGCGCCGAACGAGTCGGTGGTGTCGCTCTCGAAGTTCGATTCGGTGGTGTGGTCGCTGATCGGCCCGCGGTAGTCCACGTAGCCGGTGATGGCGCGGGCGTAGGGGTCGAGCAGCAGCTTCGCCGGGTTGAACCGGCGTCCGTCCTCGGGGTTCCACTCGCCGTGCACCCGATATCCGTAGCGTTGCCCGGCGCCGATACCCGGAACGAAACCGCTCCAGATGCCTTCATCGGGGTTGAGCGTGAGGTCCACGTTGGTCTGATGCTCATCGGCATCGACCAGCGCCAACTCGACGCGCTCGGCACGTGGCGCCCAGAGGGCGAACTCCGTGCCGTCGTCGCGCGGATGTGCCCCGAGGGGAACGGTGGTGGCCGGTGCGCTGGGCACGGGCTCGGACATAGGCTGCCTTCGGATCGGGTATGGAACTGATGCGCCGGACGCGGGCGAGCCAAAGCACCCCCAGCGTGGAGTATCGGCTCATATAGTGCCGCAAGTAGCTGACGACGCAAGTATCGACGGGCCGGTCCGGGCGAAGCGGGAGGGTTGCGGATGACTGATCGGGTCTATCTCGACCATGCCGCGGGGGCCCCGTTGTTGCCGTCGGCGCGGGCCGCGATGGAGGCGGTCTGGGAGCTTCCCGGCAATCCGTCGTCGTTGCATTCCGCGGGACGCCGGGCGCGTCGTCTGTTGGAGGAGAGCCGGGAGTCGCTGGCTGCTTCCCTGGGCTGTCTGCCGACCGAGGTGGTCTTCACCTCGGGTGGGACCGAGACCAACAACCTGGTGCTGCTCGGTGCCGTCGGTGCCCGTCGGGAGCGGCCACGGCTGGTGATCGGCGGGGGAGAGCATCCCTCGGTCGCAGGTGTCGTGGAGCGGTTGCCCGGACGGGTGGATGTGCTGCCGCTGGATGCCGACGGCTTGGTGCGGCCGGGGTCTGAGGTGGTGATCAGCGCGGAGACCGCGCTGGTGTCGACGATGCTGGTGAACAACGAGACCGGGGTGGTGCAGTCCCTCGACGCCGTGGCTGCGCATGCCCGCGAGGCCGGTGCCTGGCTGCACACCGACGCGGTGCAGGCATTCGGTCATCTACCGCTGGATTTCGCCGCACTCGGGGTGGACGCGATGACGGTGACCGCGCACAAGCTGGGTGGGCCGGTCGGCATCGGGGCGCTGGTGGTTCGCCGGGAACTGACGCTGACGGCGTCCGGCTTCGGTGGCGGGCAGGAACGAAAGCTCCGGTCCGGCACGGCGATGACCGCGCTGGCAACGGGTTTCGCCGAAGCTGCCCGCTGTGCGGTGGCCGATCTGGAGGTTGAATCGTCGCGGCTTCGCGCGCTCCGGGAGCGGCTGGCCGCAGGAGTGGCGGCGGCTGTTGAGGACGTCCGGGTGAACGGGGCGGAACCGGTCAGCCCGGCCATCCTGAACATCACCTTCGCCGGTTGCCGCGCCGATGACCTGCTGCTCATCCTCGACGCGGCCGGCATCGACTGCTCAACCGGCTCGGCCTGCACCGCGGGCGTCCATCAACCCAGCGAGGTGCTGCTCGCCATGGGCCGGACGCCGGACGAGGCGTCCGCGTCGCTGCGGTTCTCGCTCGGTCGCTCCACCGACGCCGCCGCGATCGAGAAGGTGCTCGCAGTGTTGCCGGAAGCGGTGGAGCGAGCACGGACGGCGTTCGCCTGAGGACACGCCGGTCAACGCCACCACCGCCGGTTGAGCTTGTCGAAACCCGCTGCCGGAGAGGCCTCGACAAGCTCGACCAGCGATGATCAGGGATTCGCTGAGGAAGCGCTGATCACTCCACGTCATCCCGGGCTCCGATCCGGGATCTCCGGTGGGAGAGATCCCGGATCAGGTCCGGGATGACGATCGAGGGCTTGATGAGCGCATCCCTACTGGTTGGTCGCATCTGACGGCGCGGGGTGTGCCTTGGTGGTTCACCGCTGATCGGGTACTGATCGCAGATACGGCTCGAGCCGCCGCGCGCCGATCGGGGTACCGACGGCATCGACGCCCAATGATTCGAGGAAGAAGCGGGCCAGGTTGCCGACCCGGGGCGAGGTTCGGTCCGCGATCCATCCCAGCGAAGCGGTGGCGCCGGGACCGAGGCGAATCAGTCGCGGTGGGCGTCCGGCGATCTCGAAGGCGAGTTCTTCCATCTCGCGATAGCTGAAGATGTCCGGGCCACCGACGTCCCAACTGCCGGCCGGTCCGGCCATCTTCTCGACGATGAAATCGGCCAGGTCGGCACCATGGATCGGGTTGACCTTCGATTCGCCGGCGCCGACGGTGAAGCCGATCCCCTTCCTGGCCAGCAGCAGGAAATCGGTCAGGTCGGAGAAATACCCCGACGGATTGACGATCTGCCCGGCAACTTCACTGCGCCGCAGCACCTGGGAGAACGCGTGCTTGGCGCGCATGGTGAGTGACGTGCCGTAGTCGGAATGCAGCACATTCACGTACAAGAACGACGCAACGCTGTGGCGTTCGGCGTCCTCCAGCAGCCGCAGATTGCCCAGGAAGTCGATGTCCCATGGGCTCGCCTTCTGCCGGGTGACGCCGAGCGCGGAGACGACACGTGCCGCGTCCTGGCAGACATCGGTCAGTGTCGAGGGCTCTGCGTAGTTGACGATGCACCAGTCGGCGACGTGTCCTCGAAGGCTCGGCGCGTCGAACGCACCGGGCGCCTCCGCGCGCTCGCGCGATCGGACCAATGCCCGCACCCGGTAGCCGGCTGCGTCGAGGGCCAGCACCGCATGCCGGCCGACATAACCGGTGGCTCCCGCCACCACGACCATCTCACCCATCGCAGACCTCGTTATTGAGCTGCACGGCGCATTCCGTCGTACACAAGGGAATCTACCCCGGTTGGGGAAGTGCTGATCCTTCACGTCATTCCGGGCCCTCCGGCGGGAGAGATCCCGGATCAGGTCCGGGATGACGATGGAGGGCTAAAGGAGGCGCTGATCATTCACGTCATCCCGGGCTCCGCCCCGGGATCTCGGGCGGGAGAGATCCCGGCTCAAGTCCGGGATCGCGAGGGAGGGGCGATGAGGACCGTCAGTAGGTCACGTCCGAGGTGGGCAGTGGCGATTTATGTAGTCGGCCAAATCAACCGCGGGATCAGGGGTTCCACCGTCGCCGATTTCGATGGTCGAACGATCGAATTTGACGCCGACCGAGGCGTAGTCGGTTTCCAACTGAGTGGCCAGTCCGATGCGGGCAGCGCGCGGCAGATCCTCCGGGGGGCCGATGCCGACGATCTTGTCGAGGGCGGCGCGAAGCGCGGCCTTGGAGCCTGGTTCGTCGTTGTCGGCCGATGCTTCGACCTCTTCCAGCTTCTGATAGGCGGCACAGAAGGCGCCGAGCGTGCCCGGGGGCTTGGTGCTGGGAACGCCGGGGTTCGATGTCACCGGGCCGGCGGAGGGAGTGCTCTGGTCCACCGGTTTGTCGCCGGTGCAGCCCGTCACGAGCAGACACATCGACACACTGAGCGCGGCCAGGACACGAACCACCATGGGGCCATCATCGCTTGTGTCGGGCGTGTCCACCACCGATCATCGGTTCAGTCTTTCTGATCAGTCGGGTGGCGGACGCTGCGCCGGGGTTGAGCGGGCGCGAAGAGTCGGGACTCCACGGGTCGGGATGGCCACCGACCGGCGCGGCTTCTGGCGACGTCTGACCGGGGACTCGACTGGCTCGCGGCCCCGTGGTCCAGAGTGCGTCGTACGGCTTTGTAGAATGCTCCGGTGCGTGTTTTGGCAGCCATGTCCGGTGGCGTTGACTCCGCGGTCGCGGCCGCGCGAATGGTCGACGCCGGACACGACGTGACCGGCGTCCATCTGGCCCTGTCGAAGAACCCGCAGACCTACCGTTCCGGGGCTCGTGGTTGCTGCTCGCTGGAGGACTCCCACGACGCCCGGCGGGCCGCCGACGTGCTGGGCATCCCCTTCTACGTGTGGGACTTCTCGGACCGCTTCGCCGCCGACGTGGTGGACGACTTCCTGGCCGAGTACGCCGCGGGCCGCACCCCGAACCCGTGCTTGCGTTGCAACGAGAAGATCAAATTCGCCGCTGTTCTGGAGCGGGGCATCGCCTTAGGCTTCGACGCCATCGCCACCGGCCATTACGCGGTGCTGCGGGAGGCGGACGGCCATACCCAGCTGTGGCGTTCCGCGGAGGCCGCCAAGGACCAGAGCTACGTGCTGGGCGTGCTCGATCAGCGTCAGCTGAGCCGCTGCCTGTTCCCGCTCGGTCATGACACGGCGAAGGCCGACGTCCGCGCCGAGGCTGCGGCACGTGGCCTGTATCTGGCCAAGAAGCCGGACAGCCATGACATCTGCTTCATTCCCTCCGGCGACACCGCCGGTTTCCTGAATCGGCACCTGGGTGCCAGCGATGGTGAGTTCGTGGACAGTGCCGGCGAGGTGGTCGGCGCGCACACCGGTAGCCATCAGTTCACCGTCGGCCAGCGCCGCGGGCTGCACCTGGGCGTCCCGGCTGCGGATGGCCGACCCCGTTATGTGCTCGGCATCGAGCCGGCCGGCAACCGGGTGGTGGTCGGTCCGCACGAGGCACTGGCGGTCAGCGTGATCGACGGCATCCGGCCCAGCTGGGCCGAGCAGCCGGTCTACGGCCCGTGGCGCGGACTGGTGCAGGTCCGGGCGCACGGCGAGCCGCTGCCGGCCACCATCGACGGTCGCCCGGACGGCATCACGGTGGCCCTGGACGCCCCTGCACACGGCATCGCCCCTGGCCAGGCCGTGGTCTGCTATGACGGCGACCGAGTCGTCGGCTCGGCCACCATCGCCTCGACCGGGCGCTGACCGATGGTCGGCTTCACCGGTGTCGGGTCGCTGCCCGGCACGGACTATCCCGCCGCCGTCCGGCTGGTGATGGACACCCTGGGCGCCGACGGCGGCATCCCGCACCTGCCGGAGCTGCCCGGACGCGGCCCGTGGGCGGGCATGATCGGACGCGGCACCGCCGTCCTGACCGAACTGCCGGCCGAGCTGGTTGCGGGGGAGTGGCGGCTCAGCGACCACCCCGGGATCGACCAGCGGCGTGCCCAGGCCACCCTGCGCGACGATCTGGACAGGTTCGAGGAGGACGCCCACGACTACGCCGGCACGGTGAAGCTGCAAGTGGTGGGCCCGTGGACGCTGGCCTCGTCGCTGTTCCTGCCGCTCGGCGGACGGGTTCTGGGCGACCGTGCCGCACGTCGTGACCTGGCCCAGTCGCTGGCCGACGGGGTCGGGGAGCTGGTGGCCCAGGTCAGCAGGCGATTGCCGTCGGCGACGCTGGTGCTGCAGATCGACGAGCCGTCGCTGCCTGCGGTGTTGAGCGGCGCGGTGCCGACCGAGGGCGGGTACTTCCGGCACCGGTCCGTGCACCCGCCGGAGGTCGCCGAGGCGCTCCGCCCTCTCGCGGAGGCCACTGAGTCCAGCGTGCTGCATTGTTGCGCTCCCGGTCTGCCGATCGAGCTGGTCGATGCGTCCGGCTTCGCCGCCGCGTCCGTTGATCAGGATCTGATCGCCGACATCGACGCCGTGGCACAGGCCGTGGACGGCGGATTGCAGCTGTATCTGGGCTGCCTGCCGACGTCCGGCCCGGTGCGCGACTGGCGTCCGGATGACCTCGTCCGACGGGTGCTGCGGCTGCTGCAGCCGCTCGAACTGGGTCCGGTACTGGCCGACCGGCTGATGCTGACGCCGGCGTGTGGCCTGGCAGGCTTCACCCCGCGACAGGCCTCAAGCGCGCTGGCTGCGCTGCGGAGGGCGTCCGGCCTGGTGGATGAGGCACTGCGCCAATAGCGAGCCGTTGGGAGGGCGCCGTGGGCCGGCGCCAGGGCTCCGGGTCATCCTTCCCGGTTCTGCATCCTCAACGCGAACGCGGTGACGCCGTCCGGGTAGAACGGAGGATTCCCCTCGGCCAGCTCGCTGAGCCGGTACCACCGGGCAACGGAGGCGTTGTCGAGCACCGGACGCGCGGCGCCGAACGGCAGTTGCTCCAGTTCGGGGCAGCCGACGGCGAACACATGGACGATCTCGTGTCCCGGTTCGCCGGCAAGCTGGAACAGGTTTTCGGTGACGGCGAGTAGTTCGACGCTGCTCAGCTCGACGCCCAACTCCTCACGGAACTCCCGTCGTAGCGCTTCCTCCGCGCGTTCGCCGAACTCGATCCCACCGCCGATGGCGCGGACGAACCGGTGATGGCCGGGGATCACCGCATGCTCCTCGGCCAGCACCCGATCGCCCCGAACTACCAGCCCGACGGCGATGTTGCGGATGCGCGAGGTCATCCGGCGACGCTACCGAACTCGCCGCCAGTCGGGAGCCGGCAGTCAGTTTCCGGTGGACGGCGGCCGCCGCACGGTGACGTCGCCCGTTGCGTCCGCGCCGTTCCCCCGTGGGAAGAGCGAGTCGACGTCCACGGTGCCGTGCAGATGGGCGGTGAAGACCGCGTCACCGGCGCCCTCGGCGACGTAGCTGAACCGCAGGTCGCGAACCTCGTCGGGTTCGAGCACGTTGTTGGGCTCGGACGTCGTGTCCTGCAGGAAGAAGGCGAACAACTCATCGTGGGTCGACCCGGGCTCGACGGTGGGCGTGTCCCGGTCGCCGGTCAGCCGGTAGGTGATGACCAGCCCGGGCTCGGCCTTGATGGTCGCGACATCGGCGTCGCTGGAGAACAGATGCAGCGTCCAGCTGGTCAAGCGCACCGCGCCGTTGGTGACGCGCACCGAGAACGTCCCCTCGTCGCCGGGCAGGAGGTTGCCGGTGACCCGGTTCAGTCTGATCTGTACGGAGTCGAGGTAGTCGCGGGTCAGCTGGGGAAGGTCGATCAGACGCAGTGACCCGGGTGGCAGCGGCGGCAGGGGATCAGCGGTGCGATCAGCGGTGGCGCGTTCATCGAACGAGGTGGACATGGTGGGCTCCTTGGGTGGTGGATGGTTCCTCCCCGAGCGGGGAAGTCGGTGGGGCTGAGCGGACGGCGTCGTGCGGGCCAGCCTCGACGGCGACGCCGCTCGGGGTTGCGGGAACGCCCAGGTAGCGGCTGCAGCGGTCGCGCACCTCGGGGTTCGCGAAGACCTCGGCCGCGTCGGCCAGCATGCCGCCAACCAGGGTGGAGGCCCGGGCGAGCACCGGATCCTGCAGAGCTCCGGCGCGCAGGGCGACGGTCATGGCCCAGCGGATGTCGTCGGCGTGGTACGGCTCACCTGCGGTCTGCGCCCGCAGCTCGGCGACACGGTGCCGGGTCAGCCAGACCGACGAATCCACCCAGCCCGCGACCCGTTCGGCATAGCCGGTTCGGTAGCGGACGAGGGCCTCAGGTACGTCGTCTGCCTCGCGCAGGCTGTCGCGCAGTGTGACGGCGCTGAGCGCTCCGATGGTGACACCGCGTCCGAGCAGGGGGTTGGTCACCGCGTGGGCGTCGCCCAGGGCGACGAGCCGGCCGACGGTGCCGGGTCCGGGCTCCGCAGGAACCGCGTCCACGGCGGAGTGCACCAGCACGCCGGAGACCGGGCGGCCGTGCTCGGCCCAGGCTCGCCCGACGGCGGTGGACACGACGGCGGCGTGCCAGGCGTCC
>NZ_JASGEN010000111.1:0-47967 GCF_047606365.1 Micropruina sp.
GCGGTCGGTGCCGGCGTAGAGCTGGCGGCGGCGCGGCGGTCCGGGTGGCCGTCCGGCGGCCAGCCAGCGGCAGTCCTGACGGACCGGGCAGTCGGTGCAGGACGGGTTGTTGGCCCGGCACAGCTGGGCGCCGAGTTCCATCGCAGCGACCGACCAGCGCGCCGCCGTCGGGTGCGGCGGCAGCCAGGTCGCCGCACGGACTCGTTCGGCGGCCGTCGGCGAGCCGGCCAGAGCGTCGGTGCCGCCGTCCAGCCGGGCCAGCACCCGTCGCACGTTCACATCGAGCACCACCTGGCGGGCACCGAAGGCGAAACTGGCGATCGCGGCGGCGGTGTAGTCACCCACTCCGGGGAGGGCGCGCAGGGCGTCCGGATCGGCCGGCACCTCGCCGCCGTGCCGCTCCACGATGGCCACGGCTGCGGCGTGCAGCCGTTGCGCCCGGCGTGGATAGCCCAGCCGTCCCCAGGCCCGGATCGCCTCGCCGACAGGCTCGGCCGCCAGCGCCGACGGCGTCGGCCAGCGGTCGAGCCAGCTGCGCCACGGCTCCAGGACGCGACCCACGGGCGTCTGCTGGAGCATGAACTCGCTGACCATCACGGCCCACGGCGAGGCGTCCGGTGCGCGCCAGGGCAGGTCGCGGGCGTGCCGGTCGTACCAGGCGATGATCGTCGTGGTGAGGCGGGTGGTGTCCATCGCGGGCCACTGTATTCGCCTCCGGCGTGGTGTCCCGGCCGTGGCGGCATGCCTCTCTTACCCTTGGCGGCATGAGCGAAGTGCTGACAGGCAAGGGCCCCCAGCCACCTGTCGTGTACTGGATCCGGCGTGGTCTGGTCGTCCTGGTCGCGGTGATCGTCGTCGGCCTGCTGGTGTGGGCGTTCCTGCCCAAGGGCGAACAACCCACCACCGGCGTCCCGGCACCGGCCGACACGCCGACCGACGTCGCCTCTGATCCGGCACCGTCGCCGAGCGGCAGCCCGTCCGATGACATGCCGACTCCGAGCACGTCGCCCAGCGGTTCGCCGGCAGCCCCAACCGCGTGCGAACCGATCGGCGTCCAGCTCGACCTGAAGGGTTTCCGCAGTGTGAAGTCCGGCGGCAAACAGACCTTCAGCGTGACAGCCGAGAACAACACCGCACTGCCCTGCGTCATGGAGATCGCCCCGGCCACCTTCGTGCTGCGGGTCGCCTCAGGCAGCGACCCGGTCTTCAGCACCGCGCACTGCGACAAGTGGCTGCCCGAGGTGAAGAAGCAGACCCTCAAGGCGGGCGCCACCGTCGAGTTCAAGGTCGAATGGACGACGTTCCGGTCGGCGCAGGGCTGCAAGCAGGCCAAGTCGCTGCTGGGTGCCGGCACCTATGTGGCCACCGCCGCCTACAAGGAGAGCGCGACGAAGCGGTTCGCGTTCGCGCTGACCAAGCCCTGAGCGAGTGCCCCGGCGCTAGTCCAAGCGTTCGGCGTAGGCCGACTCGGCCAGCCGGATGAGCCCTTCGCGGACGGTGCGCGCAACGCCGTAATCGACTCCCTCGACGCCGAGCAGGTCGGCGGTGCTCGCCCCGAACAACCCTTGCAGGCTGCCGAAGTGGCTGACCAGCGCGTCGGCGACGGGGGCGGGCAGGCGTCCGATCTGGGCGAGTTGACGATGACCCAGCGGTGTCGCCCGGCGGCCCAGGTCTTCGCCCAGGCCGCAGGCTTGCGCGATCAGTGCCGGGTGCGCCAGGTCGTCGGTGTCCAGGCCGGCCAGCCGGGACAGCCGCAGTTCGTTGGCCTCGTCGCTGTAGTCACGCTCCAGTTCGACCGCGAGGGTGTCGAGACCGGCGACCAGTTCGCCGAGCTGCAGCCGCACCAGCCGTCCGTCGGAGCCCAGCTCGATCGCGTACCCGTTCAGTTCGTTCTGTAGCCGGCGAACCATTTCGAGCCGCTGCGCGATCACCGCGATGTCGCGGACGGTGGCGGCGTCCTGCACCTCTGCCGCGGACAGTCGTGCGGTGGCCTCGCTGAGCCGGTCGCGGTAGCGGGCCAGGGTCGCCAGCGCCTGGTTGGCGCGGGCCAGCAACTGCTCGGGACGCTGCACGATCCAGCGGGTGCCGTCGACGAACAGCGAGATGGTCGACATCGACGCCGACACGGTGACCGTGGGTACGCCGATCTGCCGGGCCACCCGGTCGGCGGTGCGGTGCCGGGTGCCGGTCTCGGTGGTGTCGACGGCGGCATCCGGCATCAGGTGCACGCCGGCGAATAGGATGCGGTCGAGAGCGTCGTTGAGGATGATCGCGCCGTCCATCTTGGCGAGTTCACGCAGTGCGGTCGCCGTGAACGGGACGTCGATGCCGAACCCGCCGGTGCTCAACGCCTGCAACCGGGCGTTGTTACCCAGGGTGATCAGCGCGCCGGTGCGGCCGTGCACGATTCGGTCGAGACCGTCGCGGACGGCAGTGCCGGGCGCGATCAGGCCCAAGGCCCGATTCAGCCGATTCGACGCAACGCTCACCATCCACGGCAGTCTACGGCGCCCCGCTGTGTCGTCAGCCCCCGGCCAGCCGCAGATGGGCGCCGTCGGACTTGCGGCGCTTGGCTGGCCGCAGGCCCAGCAGATCGACCGCAGCCTCGAGGGTCGCCACCTCGACGATCTTCATTCCCGACAGGCTGACGCCGGTGCCGGGCGGTACCAGCGCCACTGCGAAACCGAGCCGTTTGGCTTCGGCCAACCGTCGCTCCAGGCCCGCCACCCGGCGCAACTCGCCGGACAGGCCGACCTCGCCCAACGCGATCACCGGGCGGTGGAAGGCGAGCTCGGCCGCCGCCGAAGCGACCGCCAACCCCACCGCCAGATCGGCGGCCGGGTCGATCAGCCGCGCCCCGCCGACGGTCGAGACGTAGGCCTCCTTGTTGTGCAGCCGCACCCTGGCCTTGCGCTCGAGCACCGCCAGGATCACCGAGACCCGGCCGGAGTCGAGGCCGTGGGTGACCCGCCGCGGCACCTGGGCCGCCGAGCTCGCGACCAGTGCCTGTACCTCGCCCAACAGCGGACGCCGACCCTCCAGGCTGACCGTGAGGGCGGTGCCGGGCATCGGTTCGGCCCGGGTGGAGGCGAACAGCCGGCTCGGATCGGCGACCTCGCGGATGCCGTCCTCGATCATCTCGAAGCAGCCCACCTCGTCGGCCGGGCCGAACCGGTTCTTGGTGGCCCGCACCAGCCGCAGCCCGCTGTGCCGGTCGCCCTCGAAGGAGAGCACGACGTCGACCAGATGCTCCAGCAGCCGCGGCCCGGCCACCGTGCCGTCCTTGGTGACGTGACCGACCAGCAGCACCGGCAGCCGGCGCTGTTTGGCCACCCGCACCAGCGCGTTGGTCACCTCACGGACCTGGGCGACACCGCCGGTGACGCCGTCGCTGCCACCGACGGTGACGGCCTGCACTGAGTCGAGCACCAGCAACTCGGGTGCGGTCTGTTCGATGTGGGCCAGGATCGCGCCGAGATCGGTTTCGGCGGCCAGGTAGAGCTCGTCGGCCAACGCTCCGATCCGCCCCGCCCGCAAGCGCACCTGAGCCGCCGACTCCTCGGCTGAGACGTACAGGGTGCGGCGTCCGGTGCTCGCCCAGCGGCTGGCCACATCGAGCAGCAGAGTCGACTTGCCCACCCCGGGCTCACCGGCCAGCAGCACCACCGCACCGGCCACCAGGCCCTGGCCCAGCACCCGGTCGAGTTCGGCCACACCAGTCGGCACCGATGCCGCCTCGGCCAGCGGGACGTCACGGATCGGCCGGGCCGGTCCGGTCGGCGCGCCCCGTACCGCACCGGTTGCGGTGGGCGCGGGGGAGTGCGGAGCCATCGAGCCCCAGCTCTGACACTGGTTGCAACGCCCCACCCAGCGGGCGCTCGTCCAGCCGCATTCGGAGCAACGGTGGGCAGTGCTGTTCTTGGCCATGCACCGCAGGCTAGAGGGCGCCGCCGACAGTTTTCGCCGCTTGGCACGCGCGCCTCGTCATCCCGGCGAACGCCGGGATATCCATGCACTGAACCGCTCGGCCGGGAGATCCCGGGGCAAGCCCGGGATGACGTGGGCCGGCAGGGATGACGTGACGCTAGATGCGGACGGTGCCGTTGCAGGTGTGGAAGGTGGCGGCGTCCAGGCCGGGCTGGCCGTTGGGTGAGGTGAACCGGATGTTGACGCCGTCGAAGTTGCCGTCGACCTCGGCGCCGATCCAGTCCTCGACCCGCTCTTCGTTGCCCGAGATCTCCAATTCGACCAACTGGAGGTCACCGCCCAGCGCGCGGGGCAGGACCGACTCGTCGCTGGTCCACTTGATGAAATACGGCAGTTGCGGGTCGGACATCAGTCCCTTGACGCCGATCTGCTCCCATTCCAGCAGCCGACCATCGGGGAAATGCCGTGAGCCGACCACGGACTGGCGTCCGAGGCGCTGCTCGTAGGGACCGAGGTCGTTGACCGACACGACCCAGCCCAGCCAGCCACCGCCCATCTCGGAGCGGGCGCGGACGGCCTGCCCGAACGGGGCCTTCTCGGCAGCCGGATGCTCAAGCACCTCGACCACTTCGATGTACCGGTCGTCGGCCAGCGGAAGAATGCGGTTTCGGGTGCCGAAGCGGGGATGAAAACCGCCGTCACGGAATTTGGCGCCGAGCAGTTCCCCGAGCCGTTCGGCCTCCGCTTTGAGACCGTCCGGACCTGCTGCGAACGTCAGGTGATCGACATGCATGGAGACATTGTCACCATGAGAGGCCGTTCCCGCGAAATCGAGGGCTGGGGCGCTGCCCAAGCGTCATACAAACGTCACGATGATGAAATTTTGACGGGTCAACTACCGGTCACCCCAGCGCCGGTGGGCTCGTGGCGGCCCGCCTATGATGACCGGTGTGAGTGGTCCCCGAGCCGAGTCGAAGGTCGCCCTGTCGACCTCCTCGGTCTACCCGGAGAACACGGCCGCCGGGTTCGAGGTGGCGGCACTGCTCGGCTACGACGGGGTCGAGGTGATGGTCGGAATCGACCCGTTGGCTGCCGATGTGGACGCCGTGGAGCGGCTCCGTGACTACCACCAGTTGCCGGTGCTGGCGGTGCACGCGCCGTGCCTGCTGGTCACCCAACGGGTCTGGGGTAGCGACCCGTGGGCGAAGCTGAAGCGGGCCACGGAGGCGGCGAACCAGCTCGGCGCCAACGTGGTGGTGGTGCATCCGCCGTTCCGCTGGCAGCGCAGCTACGCGACCAGGTTCGTCGAGGGCGTCCGGGCACTCGCCGCGGCCAGCGGCGTCACCATCGCGGTCGAGAACATGTATCCGTGGCGGGCACCGGGCGGCGGCGAGTTCCAGGCCTACCGTCCCAGCTGGGATCCCACTGACCTCGACTACGACCATCTGACCCTCGACCTGTCCCATGCGGCCACCGCCCGGCAGAGCGCGCTCGACCTCGTCCGGCGCTGGGAGGACCGGTTGGCGCACGTCCATCTGACCGACGGCAACGGGTCGGCGAAAGATGAGCATCTGCTGCCGGGACGGGGCTCGCAGCGGGCCGACGCCGTGCTCGCCGAACTGGCCGGACGCGGCTACCGCGGCCACGTGGTGCTCGAGGTGAACACCAACGACCTCGATCGCCCGGCCCGTGAAGAGGCGCTCGCCGACGCCCTGCGTTTCGCCCGCAAGCACCTCGGGCAGCTCGAGGGCGCCGCGTGATCCGTCCGGGGCGGGAGGTGCTGCTCGTCCTGGGTGTGTCGTTGGGGCAGTCGGCGGTGTACTCGCTGCTGTCGATCGCGGAGAAGCTGACCCGGGCGGTGCCGCTGAACCAGCAGACCACCCAGATCAACACCAGCGTCACCCCCGACCGGCCCTGGCTCGACCTGTCCTACCAGCTCGCCGGGATCGTCTTCCCGCTGGTGCCGGCGCTGCTGGCGCTCTACCTGCTGCGGCTTTCCGGCGACCGGGAACGGATCGGCTTCGACCTGAGCCGTCCGTGGCGCGACGTGGGCTGGGGCTTCGTGATCGCGGCCGGCATCGGCATTCCCGGCATCGGGCTGTATCTGGCGGCCCGGGCTGCCGGGCTGAACACCATCGTCCAGCCGGCCAACCTGGCCGAGAACTGGTGGACAGTTCCGGTGCTGATCGGGCTGGCGATCATGAACGGCGTCCTCGAAGAGGTGATCATCGTCGGGTTCTGGTTCACCCGGATGCGCCAGGCGGGCTGGGGTGTGCCGGCGGTGCTGATCGTGAGCGCACTGATCCGCGGCTCGTACCACCTGTATCAGGGCTTCGGCGGTTTCGTCGGCAACGTCGCGATGGGCCTGATCTTCGGCTGGATCTACCTGCGCACCAAACGCGTCGGGCCGCTGGTGGCCGCACACGCCATCCTCGACATCGCGGCCTTCGTCGGTTACGCGCTGCTGGCGCCGTACCTGACCTGGCTGTGACCGAGGCACCGGCACCCGGACGATAGGGTGAACCCCATGCATGTGGGTGTATTCGGTGCCACGGGCACCGTCGGCAATGTCATGCGTTCGCTGCTGGTCGAGCGGGACTTCCCGATCAGCTCCGTCCGCTTCTTCTCCTCGGCCCGGTCGGCCGGGCGCACACTCGACTTCAAGGGCACCCCGATCACCGTCGAGGACACCGCGACAGCGGACTTCTCCGGCCTGGACATCGCGCTGATGTCTGCCGGTGCCACCATGTCGCGCGAGTACGCCCCGAAGGTGGCGGCCGCCGGTGCGCTGGTCGTCGACAACTCCTCGGCCTGGCGCAAGGATCCGAACGTCCCGCTGGTGGTCAGCGAGGTGAACCCCGAAGACGCGGTCAACCCGCCCAAGGGCATCATCGCCAACCCGAACTGCACCACGATGGCCGCGATGCCGGTGCTCAAGCCGCTGCACGACGCGGCCGGTCTGGAGCGCCTGGTGGTGGCCACCTACCAGGCGGTCTCCGGCTCCGGTGTGAAGGGCATCAACGCGCTGCTCAGCCAGAGCCAGGACGCGACCGACCCCTCCGCCTTCGCCCTGGACGGCCACATCGACGAGGTGACCGACACTGCGCCGTACGTCGCCCCGATCGCCTACAACGTGATCCCGGTGGCCGGCTCGATCGTCGACGACGGCACCGACGAGACCGACGAGGAGCAGAAGCTCCGCAACGAGTCGCGCAAGATCCTGCACATCCCCGACTTGGCGGTTGCCGGCACCTGCGTGCGGGTGCCGGTGTTCTCGGGTCACTCGCTGGTCATCCATGCCGAGTTCGCCGAGGAGCTCAGCCCGCACCGGGCCCGCGGCCTGCTCGCCACCGCGCCCGGAGTGGCGCTGGTCGATGTGCCGACGCCGCGGCTCGCGGCCGGTAAGGATCCGTCGTTCGTCGGCCGGATCCGGGTCGACCAGTCGGTGCCGGACGGGCGGGGCATCGTGCTGTTCGTCAGCAACGACAACCTGCGCAAGGGCGCCGCGCTCAACGCCGTCCAGGTCGCTGAACTGCTGGTGAACCGATGACCCGGCTGGCGGTGATCGGCGCCGGTGTGATGGGCGAGGCGCTGGTCAGTGGACTGTTGCGGGCCGGTTGGTCCAGCGACGCCATCGTGGTCGCCGACCGGCGCGACTTCCGTCGGGCCGAGATGGTCGCCGCGCACGGCGTCGAGGCAACCGGCAACGCCGAGGCGGCGGCCGATGCGGACACGGTGATCCTGGTGGTGAAGCCCCAGGACGTCGGCGCGGTACTGCCCGAGATCGCGCCGGTGCTGCGGCCGGGAACGCTGGTGGTCTCGCTGTGCGCGGGGGTCACCATCGCGCAGCTGGAGAGCCACCTGCCCGACGGCACGGCGGTCGTCCGAGTGATGCCGAACACGCCGGCGCTGGTCGGCGAGGGAATGGCGGCGGTCTCAGCCGGCAGTACGGCGTCCGAAGCCGACGTGGCGCACGCGATGGAACTGATGACCGCGCTGGGCAAGGCGATCACCGTGCCGGAGGCCTACCAGGACGCGGTGACCGCGATCTCCGGCTCCGGCCCGGCCTACCTGTTCTTCGTGGTCGAGGCGATGATCGACGCCGGCGTGCTGCTGGGCCTGCCGCGTGACATCTCCAGCTCGCTGGTGAAGCAGACCGTCTTCGGCTCGGCCAAGCTGCTGGTCGAATCCGGTCAGCACCCGACCGTGCTGCGTGAGCAGGTCACCTCACCCGGTGGCACCACTGCGGCCGCCTTGCGGCAGTTGGAGGATCACAAGGTGAAGGCGGCCTTCCTGACCGCGATGGAGGCGGCCCGGGATCGCAGCCGGGCACTGGCCGGCTGAGAGCCGCCCGCCTCTTGGGCGGTGGCTCAGAGCGCTCCGTCGACCACGGCGCGCTCGCCCAGCGGTTCCTTCAGCGGCACCTCGATGACGAACGGGAACTGCACCGTGGCTTGAGGACCGTCGCATTGGGCGTCCGGACGGGCGCCCGCCCACAGTGTGATGGTCACCTGCGTGTTGGTCTCGACGGCTTCGGCGCGTCCGATCACATTGCAGGGCGGTCCCGTCATCAGCGTGCCCTCGACGCGTACGGCGGACTTGCCGGGCACGGCCTCGGCCTTGGTGAACGCCTGCTTGCGGGCGTCCTTGACGGGTTCAGGCGTGACCAGGTTCGGCTGGGTCGGTGCGCCGTCCGTGGGCGGAGTGAGCGGACCGGACGTCACGATGCCGCCGGACGGGTCGGCGGACGGCGTCGTCGAGGGGCCGCCGGTGCAGGCGGCGAACATCAGCAGGGCGACAGGGGCCAGCGCGAGGAACGCGCCGCCTCGGCTGCGGGTCGTGAACGGAATCATCGCGGGCCTCCTTCAGGTCGGCTTCTGATCGCAGAGTCAGTGGGTAAAACGGGTGCCGGCCGGCCCGGCATCGCCGAGCCGGCCGGCGGGTCAGATCAGGGCGTTGCTATTTGACCGCCTTGGTCTTGGCGGAGGTCTTCGTCGTGTTGGCGTAGCCGTCCTTCTTGCCGGTGACCTTGACCGTGATCTTCTTCTTCTTGTCGGCCTTGACCAGCTTGTAGGTCGACTTCGTCGCGCCGCTGATCTTGGTCGAGTTCCGGTACCACTGGTAGCTCAGCTTGGTGCCGGACGGCTTCCAGGTCCCGGGCTTGGCGGTGAGCTTCTTGCCGACCTTGGCGGTGCCGCTGATCTTCGGCGTCGGCCCGGACACCGCATCGGCGCTCATCTTCCGCACGTGCTTGTACAGATCGGCGACCTGCGCGCCGTAGTAGGGGCTGTACATGTACAGCGGCGCGTTGGTGTAGATGAAGTCGTTGTGCCCGTTGACGTAGCCCCAGTCGCCGTCGAAGTTGCGGAACCATGGGCCGCCCGACGAGCCGCCGGTCAGACCCGAGGTCATGAAGAGGGTGCCGTCGCCCTTGTCGGTGGTCTTTCCATCGGCCCGATAGAGAGTTTCACCGTTGAACGGATCGTCGGCCGGGTAGCCGAACGCCGCGGCGGTGAAGGTCTTCGTCTTCTCGCCCCATTTGATGCCCTGGGCGCCGAGATAGTCGGTGATCCGGTAGCCGAAGTTCGCCTGCAGGGTCACGGCGCCGACGTCGTAGGCCCAGTCGTGTTCGTAGAACCACTCGCCGGTGGTGGCGATGTTCTTGGCGTACCAAACCCCGTAGGGCGTCGTGCCGTTGGAGTAGGCGGGGACGAAGGCCACGTTGCTCGACCAGACGCCGTCTTCGCCCAGGCAGTGCCCGGCCGTCCAGACCAGGCTCTTGCCCTCGCTGTTCACCACGGCTCCCGAGCAGACGTAATTGCCGCCGTTGTGGCTGAAGAAGATCTTGCCGTTGGTGCGTGCCGCGGGAGTGTTCGAGGGCAGGTTCGGCTGTGCGTACTGGGGCGCGATCCCGTTCGAGACCTTGCTGGTGCGCGACGGTGCGACGCTGCCGGCGGTGCTCTGAGCGGCGGACTGCTGGGTGCGCTGGCCAGTGCTGTCGGAACGGTTCGCCGTCCGCTCCATGGGCTTGGCAGCCTTCATCCGCGCCGGCGTCCAGTAGTCCGCCAGCGCCTTGGCCTCGGCTTCGATACCGGTCTTCCTGACCCGCTTCGTGACCTTGCTGGTCAAAACGTTGTCATGGGAAACGATGGTCGTGGCCGGAGGCCCGGCCGGAAGCTCCGCACGGGCGGTGGCCGGGGTGGCCAGGAACGTGGTGGTCAACGCGAGGCCGGTGATTCCGGCGAGCGCGATCCCTCGCTTGATGTGTTTTCCTCGCATGCTGCTCCTAACAGGCTGACGAGCGGACGGGTTCTGAGGTCGAGGTGTGCACAGGAGAATCCGTCATCATGACTGAATAGCGACGATGCAGCATGGCGACAAAAGGCAAGCGGCGCGGCCCGCGATTGCGATGGTTCACAACTCCCCCCCCGGGATGAACGGCCGGGCCGGATCTGTCGAACCGAACCCGAAGCCGATGGCAAATGCTCCCATAGAGTCGGCAAATCCGAGAAACAGTCCGACGGTCGCGGACGAAGTTTATGTGTGGCCTGAGAAACGAGGCCGATCTTCAGGCCTCTCTCATTTATAGGGGGATTCGGTTTCTGGCCGGCCCGGACGAACCGGGCCGGCCAGCGGTTGAGAACCGTTGCGCTGCTACTTGACCTTCTTGGTCTTCGCCGAGGTCTTCGTCAACGTGGTGTACCCGGCTTTGGTACCGGTGACCTTGACCGAGATCTGCTTCTTCTTGTCGGCCTTGACCAGCTTGTAGGTCGACTTGGTGGCGCCCTTGATCAGGCTCGAGTTCCGGTACCACTGGTAGCTCAGGGTGACGCCGGACGGCGTCCAGGTGCCGGGCTTGGCGGTGAGCTTCTTGCCGACCTTGACGGTGCCGGAGATCTTGGGCTTCGCCCCGGTGAGTGTGCCCGCGACGACATTCGAGGTGCTGTCCGAGGTGAACGAGGCGCCGGTGTAGCCGGTCTTGGAGCCGGTCACGGTGACCGTGATGGCCTTGCCGAGTGCCGAGGCGGGAATCGACAGGGTCGATCCGGTCGCACCCGAGATCACGGATCCGTCGGCCCGCCACTGGTAGGCCAGGCTGACCGGTGCCGGCGTCCAGCTACCCGGGCTGGCGGCCAGGGTGTCGCCCACGGTGGCGGTGCCGCTGATCGTCGGCTTCGTTCCCGAGATCGCGTCGGAACTCTGGTAGCGAACGGCGTTGTAGAGGTCGGCGACCTGGTTGCCGTAGTACGGGCTGTACATGTACACCGGCTGATTGGTGTAGATGAAGTCGTTGTGCCCGTTGACGTAGCCCCAGTTGCCGTCGAAGTTGCGGAACCATGGGCCACCCGATGAGCCGCCGGTCAGGCCCGAATACATGTAGATCGTGCCGTCATTGGGATCGGCGGTGCTTCCGTCGGCCCGGTACAGGTAGGCCCCGTTGAACGGCGCCGCGGCGGGGTAGCCGAATGCTGCCGCGGTGTAGGTCTTCGGTGTCTGGTTCCACATCAAGCCCTGGCTGCCGAGGTAGTCGGCGATCCGGGCGCCGAAGTTGGCCTGCATGGTGGCGGCACCGACGTCGTAGGCCCACTCATGGTTGTTGAACCACCTGGTGGTCGTGGTGAGGTTCTTGGCGTACCAGGTTCCGTAGGGCCGGGTGCCGTTGGAATAGGCGGGGACGAACGACACATTGCTCGACCAGACCGCGTTCTCGGCGAGGCAGTGCCCCGCGGTCCACACCAGGCTCTTTCCCTCGCTGTTGACGATGGAGGCAGAGCACACCCAGTTCTTGCCGCCCCGGCTGAAGAAGACCTTGCCGTTGGTACGGGCGGCAGGGGCGCTGGAGGGGTAGTTGGGCTGGCTGTACTGCGGCGTGACGCCCTTCTTCACCGCGACCTTGACGGCGGCTTTCGGAGCCTTGCTGGTGCGCGAGGGTGCGACGCTGCCGAACTTGCCCTCGGGACGGTTGGCCTGGGCCTGCTGCTGGGGCGCCTTCCCGGACCGGGTCATCGACGGGGCCTTCTCGAAGGGCTTGGCCGCCTTCATCCGACTCGGCGTCCAGTAGCTCTCCAGTGCCCGGGCCTCGGCGGCGGTGCCGGTGCCCTTCATCAGTGCCTTGACCTCAGGCGTCAGAGTGTTGGCGTGGCTGACGGTGTCCTTGGTCGGGGGTCCGGCGGGAAGTTCCGCGCGGGCGCTGGCCGGGGTGGCCAGGAACGTGGTGGTCACCGCGAGGCCGGTGATTCCGGCGAGCGCGATCCCTCGCTTGATGTGTTTTCCTCGCATGCTGCTCCTAACAGGCTGACGAGCGGACGGTATTGAGGGGCGGGTGAACAGGAGAATTCGCGGTCAGGGCTGAATATCGACCATCGGGTGTCGCGATAATGACCCCGTGTGGCCGGTAATTCAGCGATTCACAAACCCCCCGGAACTTAGTCGAGGTCAGGTTTTGCTCACTTGATCTCGGCGATTGGCAAATACGCCCATAGGTGTCGAGTGGGCAGAGGTCTGATACAGCCGGATTCGGGTGCAGTTCGAGAGTTCGGCGACGAAGGGCCGGCCCGGATCGCATTCGACGGGAGCAGCGGCACGTCGTGCGGGGCGGAGTGCGAGGAGCGAGGTCGTGGCGCCCTCGGCGTCCGCCTCGGGGCGCGATTGGCCGTCGGGGTGAGCCAGTCGGTAAGCTGCCGTAGTTGCCGGGCAACCGGCCACCACCAACCAAGAGCACTATCCGGCCCGTCCAGTGGGCCAGCATCGAGAGGTCCTAGCGTGGGTTCGGTCATCAAGAAGCGTCGCAAGCGGATGGCGAAGAAGAAGCACCGCAAGCTTCTGAAGAAGACGCGCATCCAGCGTCGTCGCGCCGGCAAGTAGTTCTCAGGCGTCCGTCACGATGACCAGCCCCCGGGTGGTGGTCATCGTGCGCGACGGCTGTCACTTGTGCGTCGACGCGGTGGCGATCGCTGAGCGGGTCTGCGCCGAGCATGGCGCAGACCTCAGCGTCGTCGACATCGACGCCGATCCGGCGCTCGCCGAGCACACCGACCACGTCCCGGTCACCTTCGTGGACGGCCGTCGGCTCGCCATCTGGTTCCTGGACGAGGCGCAATTGCGCGCCGCCCTCGGCTGACGGCAGGCCCGATCCGCCACCCTGATCGCGGTCGCGCGGGACGCGGGCAGCCCGCCCGAGGCGTCCCGTATTGTTGGAGCCCGAGCACACCGAAAGGCCGCCGCCACCCATGCAATCCGTCGTTCATCTGGTCCGCCACGGGCAGGTTCACAATCCCGACGGCATCCTCTACGGACGGCTCCCCGGCTTCGGCCTGAGCGAGCTGGGCCGGGCGATGGCCGACCGGTTGGGCGAGCACTTCGCCGACGTGCCGCTCACCCACCTGCGCTGCTCCCCGCTGCAGCGGGCCCGCGAGACCATGGCGCCGATCGCCGCCGAACACCCCGATCTCGAGATCGTCACCGACGACCGGGTGATCGAGGCGGCCAACGTCTTCGAGGGCCGCAACTTCGGCAAGTACAACCAGGTGCTGCTGCTGCCGCAGAACCTGTGGCAGCTGCGCAATCCGCTGCGGCCGTCCTGGGGCGAGGCGTACCCGTCGATCGTGGCCCGGGTGAAGGTCGCCATGGCGGACGCCGCCAAGGCCGCCGGCGACGGCGGGCAGGCGGTGATCGTGATGCACGAACTGCCGATCTGGATTTCCCGGCTGGCCGCCGAAGGGCGCTCGCTGGTGCACGACCCGCGCAAGCGGCAGTGCCGGCTGGCCAGCGTCACCTCGTTCACCTGGATCGACGACCGGATCGTTGCCGTCGACTATGCCGAACCGGCCGCCGACCTGCTGCCGGCCAAGAAGTCCAAAGTCCTGTTCCGCCCCGGCTCGTGATGCGTCGTCTGGCCCTCGTCTGCGTCAGCGTGCTGACGCTGCTGCTCGCCGCCTGCACCGGGTCGGGGACGGCCGCCGAGGGCGGTTTCGTCAGCGGCGACGGCACCATCACCCGGGTGCCCCCCGATCAGCGGACCCCCGCCCCCGCCATCGAGGGCAAAACCCTCGACGAGAAGCCGTGGAGCAGTTCGTCGGCGTCCGGCAAGGTGCTGGTCTACAACGTCTGGGGTTCGTGGTGCCCGCCGTGCGTGAAAGAGGCGCCGGCGCTGGTCAAAGCCGCGCACCGCACCGAGAAGATCGCCCAGTTCGTCGGCCTGAACACCCGGGACGCGGCCCCCGAGCAGGCTGAGGCCTTCGTCCGCGAGTTCAAGGTGCCGTACCCGAACTTGTTCGATCCCGGCGGCGAGCTGGTGCTGAAGTTCGCCGGCCAGCTACCGCTGAGCGCCATTCCCAGCACGGTGGTGATCGACCATCAGGGCCGGATCGCCGCCCGGGTGATGGGTGAGGCCACCGAAGCCACCCTGGTCGGCCTGATCGAGGACGTGGCGGCGGGCCGCTGATGATCGTTCTGGAGATCGGCGACTGGGCCCGGCAGGCGGTCGGCGGCAGCATGCCGCTGGCCGCTCCGGTGGCGATCCTGGCCGGCCTGGTGTCGTTCTTCTCACCGTGCGTGCTGCCGCTGCTGCCCGGCTACCTGTCGTATGCCAGCGGGCTCAGCGCGGCACAGCTGGCCGAGGGCAAGCAGCGCGGTCGGGTGCTGGCCGGCACCTCGCTGTTCGTGCTGGGCTTCGCGATCGTCTTCGTCTCGGGCGGCGTCCTGTTCGGTTCGCTGGGCACCACGCTGATGCAGTGGCGCGGAACGATCACCGTGATCGGCGGGGTGCTGGCGATCGCGCTGGGCCTGGTGTTCGCCGGCTGGGTGCCGTTCGCCAGCCGCACCGTCCGGCTCAACCTGCGACCGAAGGTGGGTTTGGCAGCGGCGCCGCTGCTCGGCATCGTCTTCGCCCTCGGCTGGACGCCCTGCATCGGGCCGGCGCTCCAGGTGGTGTTCACCCTGGCGCTCAACGAGGCGACCGCACTGCGCGGCGCGCTGCTGGCCCTGTGTTACGCGGTCGGGCTTGGCCTGCCGTTCCTGATCGCCGGGCTGGCGCTGGACCGGTTCAGCTCGACGATCGCCTTCGTCCGTCGCCACCACCGCGCCCTGCAGGTCACCGGAGGCGTGATGATGATCGTCGTCGGGGTGCTGCTGCTGACCGGCGGCTGGGACGTCCTGATGGCCACCCTGCGGCAATGGGCCGCCAGCTTCGGGACGGTGATCTGATGGCAGAGCGGAAGCCGGGAGGCCTGCGACCGGGGGAGACGCTGCGCTTCCTGTGGACCCAGCTGACCTCGATGCGGACGGCGTTGGTGCTGCTGTTCGCGCTGGCGCTCGGTGCCGTGCCCGGCTCGCTGCTGCCGCAGCGTCCCACAGCTCCGGTGCGGGTGGATGAGTTCATCCGGGACAATCCGCAACTGGGCGGCTTCTACAACGCCATCGGCATGTTCGACGTGTACGCGTCGCCCTGGTTCGCCGCCATCTACCTGCTGCTGTTCGTGTCGCTGGTGGGCTGCATCATTCCCCGGATCGGCGTCTATCTACGGGGTTTCCGCGGGCAGCCGCCGGTCACCCCGCGCAACCTGGGCCGGCTGCCTGCCCATCTCTCGCTGACCGCCGACCGCCCGGACGCCGTCCTCGACGAGGCCGCGAAGGTGCTGGCGAAGCGGCGTTTCCGCATCCGGCGCCTGGACGATTCGGTCAGCGCCGAGCGCGGCTACCTGCGCGAGCTGGGCAACCTGGTCTTCCACCTCTCGCTGGTCTTCCTGCTGTGCGGCCTGGCCTGGGGCTCACTGTTCGGCTACAAGGGCAGCGTCGCGGTGGTCGAGGGCGGCTCGTTCAGCAACACCCTCACCCAGTTCGACGACTTCACCGCCGGCGGTGCCTTCCAGGCCCAGCAACTGGTGCCGTTCTCCGTCCGGCTGGATTCGTTCGAAGCCAAATTCGAAACCGGGCCGGTGCAGCGCGGCGCCGCCCGGGTGTTCCGCGCCGAGACCACAACGACAATGAACGGCGTCGAGAATCACCAGACCCTCGAGGTGAACCATCCGCTGGTGCTGGGCGACAGCACCGTGCACCTGGTCGGCCACGGCTACGCCGTCGACGTCACGGTGAAGGATCCCCAGGGCAATGTGGCCTTCGCCGGGCCTGTGGTGCTGCTGCCCCAGGACGGCAACTTCCTCTCCGTCGGCGCGATCAAGGCGCCCTACGCGCGTCCGGACCGGCTCGCCTTCGAGGCGTTGTTCCTGCCCACCGCGGTCGACACCGACGGTGTCGGCACCTCGGTGTTCCCGGACGCGCTCAACCCGCAGCTGCTGCTCAACGCCTGGCACGGGCCGCCCCAGCCGGCCACCGGCCGACCCGAGAACGTCTATTCGCTGGACACCACCGGGCTCACCCAGTACACCAAGGCGGACGGCTCGAAGCTGCGGTTCACCCTGCGCCCCGGGGAGATCTTCGACCTGCCCGGCGGCGGCTCCATCCAGTTCCACGACTGGAAACGTTGGGTGAGCCTGCAGGTGTCCAGCACCCCCGGGCTGTGGCTGGTGTTCAGCGCGGTGCTGGTCGCCGTCGCCGGGCTGTGCCTGTCGCTGTTCATCCGGCCCCGCCGGGTGTGGCTGCGGGTCCGGGGCGACGTCGTCGAACTGGCCGGCCTGGACCGCACCGAGGGCCGTGGCGGCCTGGACGACGAACTACGGCTGATCGCCGACGAACTGCAGCTGCGCGCGGACAAGGGGCTTGCGCCCGCCGAGGCCGATGCCGCAGGCTCCACTCAGAAGGGAGAACCGTGATGGCCGTGTACTGGTCGAATCTGGCGATGGTGACCTCGGTGGTGGTCTACCTGTTGGCGCTGGCCGCCTTCGCTGCCGAGTGGGCCGCTGCCCGTCGCCTGGAGCCGGCGTCCGTGCCGGCCGGCGTCCTGGTCGCTGCCGGTGCCGGCGCTCCCGGTGAGCTGGAGGAGGTCGCGGGCGACCCCGAGCCGGCGTCGCCGTCCGACGAGCGCGCCCGGCTGCGCACCGACATGTTCGGCCGGATGGGCCTCGGCCTGATGGTGATCGCCTGGGCCTGCCATCTGGCCGGGGTGGTGTGCCGCGGGATCGCCGCCAACCGGATGCCCTGGGGCAATATGTACGAGTTCGTGACGATGGCGCTGCTGCTGATCGTCACCTTCTACCTGGTGCTGGCCTTCCGCGGCATGCGCTGGCTGGGTCTGCCGGTGGCGTTGCTCACCGCGCTGGGTCAGGGTCTGGCGGTGACCGTGTTCTACGTCGCGGTGGCGCCGCTGGTGCCGGCCCTGCATTCGGTGTGGTTCATCGTCCACATCGTCGTCGCGGCCACCGCGGGTGCCGCGTTCAACGTGGGCGGGCTGCTGTCGATCCTGTACCTGCTGAAGAGCCGGGCCGAGCGCCGCGAATCGGTGCGCGGCTACCTGGCCAAGCTGCCGTCGTCGACCCGGATCGACGAGCTGGCCTACCGGTTCCACGCCTTCGCCTTCCCGCTGTGGACGTTCGCGATCGCCGCCGGCTCGGTCTGGGCCGAGTACGCCTGGGGCCGGTTCTGGGGCTGGGATCCGAAGGAGACCTGGTCGCTGGTCACCTGGGTGGTCTACGCCGGCTACCTGCACGCCCGGGCCACCGCCGGCTGGCGCGGCAAGCGGGCGGCCGTCGTGGCGATCATCGGCGTGGCCTGCTTCTGGTTCAACTTCATCGGCATCAACCTGCTGGTCTCGGGTCTGCACTCCTACGCGGGCATCTGAGCCCAGATACACCGATCTGCGGTTACCGCGCGACGGCGGATCTGGACTGAGTCTCGACCCGGCGCCGAGGTGTCGGTACCGAGTGCAAGAATCGGCGTATGCGGCATTTCGACCTGTGCGTGATCGGTTCCGGCTCGGGCAACTCGATCATCGACGAGTCCTTCGACGATCTTTCGGTAGCCCTCGTCGACAAGGGGGAACGGTTCGGCGGCACCTGCCTGAACGTGGGCTGCATCCCGACCAAGATGTTCGTCCATCCGGCCGATCTGGCGTCGTCGGTCGAGCACGCGAAGCGGGTCGGCGTCGACCTCGGTGCCGCCAGCGCCGACTGGCCGGCGATCCGCGACCGGGTCTTCGGCCGGATCGACCCGATCAGCGAGGGCGGCGAGGAGTGGCGGCGCAGCAACCGCAACGTCACCCTGTACCGCGAGGCCGCGCATTTCGTCGGTCCCAAGCGGCTGCGGATCGGTGACGAGACGATCACCGCCGACCGGTTCGTGCTGGCCGGCGGTTCCCGTCCGCAAGTCCCCGACTATCCGGGGCTCGACGATCCGGACGTCGCCGCCCGGGTACACACCTCCGACGACATCATGCGGCTGGAGGCGCTACCGGCCTCGCTGGTGATCATCGGCGGCGGTTTCGTGGCCGCCGAGTTCGCCCACATCTTCTCCGCCTTCGGCACCAAGGTGACCGTGCTGCAACGCTCCGAGGTGATGCTGCGCAAAGAGGACGCCGACATCGCCGCCGCGTTCACCGAACAGTTGGCGAGCCGGGTGCACCTGCGGCTGAAGCAGCAGATCGTCGGGCTGGAGATGACCGAGCGCGACACGGTGATCGTCGAAAGCGTCGACGCCAAGGGCATCCACTACGACTTCGAATGTGAACGGGTGCTGGTGGCGCTCGGACGGATTCCCAACGGCGACCTGCTCAACCTGGCCGCCACCGGCGTCGAGACCCACGACGACGGCCGGGTGAAGGTCGACGAGTACCAGCAGACCACCGTGAAGGGCATCTTCGCCCTCGGCGACATGTCGTCGGCGGCCCAGCTCAAGCATGTCGCCAACCATGAGGCCCGGGTGGTGCAGCACAACCTGCTGCACCCGCGCCGGATGATCGCCGCCGACCACCGGTTCATTCCCCATGCGGTGTTCAGCGACCCGCAGATCGCGTCGGTGGGTCTCACCGAGGCCGAGGCGAAGGAACGCGGCAAACAGTACGTGACGGCCCGGCAGAACTACGGCGACGTCGCCTACGGCTGGGCGATGGAGGACACCGATCATTTCGTGAAGCTGATCGCCGACCCCAAGACCAAGCGGCTGCTCGGTGCGCACCTGCTGGGGCCCGAGGCGACGACCCTGATCCAGCCGCTGATCCAGGCGATGAGCTTCGACCTCGACGTGCCGAGCATGGCGCGCGGCCAGTACTGGATCCACCCGGCACTCACCGAGGTGGTCGAGAACGCACTGCTGGGGCTGAAGCTGTGACCGCGAAGAGTCGAACGCTGGTCACCACCGCCCTGCTGGCGGTGCTGTCCGCGTGCGCCGGCGCGCCCACGGCGACCACGGCCCCGGCCGACCCCATCTCGAGGTCGGCGACGCCCTCAGCTTCGGCGAGCACCGCCCCGAGCGAGACGGCGCAGCGGCCCACGGCGACGCAATGCGCAGCCCGGATCGTCGACAAGATGACGCCGGCCGAACGGGTCGGCCAAGTGGTGATGGTGGGAGTGACCAGCGGGACGGCGTCCGAACTGGCGGTGCTGCGGAAGCTGCACATCGGGTCGGTGATCCTGATGGGCAACCACAGCGACGGCACCAGCGGGGTACGCCGGCTGACCAAGAAGCTGCAGATCTCAGGCCTGCCCACACCACTGCTGATCTCGGTCGATCAGGAGGGCGGGCTGGTGCAGCGGCTCAAGGGATCGGGTTTCGACACCATTCCGTCGGCGAAGGTGCAGTCGAAGTGGAGCGACGCCAAGCTGACCTCGCGGGCCACCCGCTGGGGCCGCCAGCTGGCCTCCGCCGGGGTGCACTGGACGCTGGCGCCGGTCACCGACACCGTGCCGACGTCCGTGGGCACCAAGAATGCGCCGATCGGTGCGCTGGGCCGCGGCTACGGGTCGAATCCGGACGTGGTGGGCAAGAAGGTGTCCGCCTTCGTGAAGGGGATGGACGCTGCCGGCATCGCGACCTCGACGAAACACTTCCCGGGGATCGGACGGGTGATCGGCAACACCGACTTCACCTCCGGAGTGAAGGACACCACCACGCGGCCCGACGATCCCTACCTGGCGCCGTTCGCCGCCGCCGTGAAGGCCGGCGCGACCAGCGTGATGGTGTCCACCGTCACCTACACCAAGATCGACCCCGACCACGTGGCGGCGTTCTCGCCGAAGGTGATCGGACTGATCCGTGGCCGGCTCGGCTTCGACGGGGTGGTGATCTCCGACGACCTGGGTGCGGCGAAGTCGATGGCGTCCGTGCCGGCGAAACAACGGGGCGCCGACTTCATCAAGGCCGGTGGCGACGTGGCGATGACGGTGACGCCGGCATTGGCCGACGAGTTCGTGGCCGGCATCCGCAGCGCCGCCAAGAACTCTGCGGTGGCCGCCCAGGTGCGCGAAGCGGCCATCCGGGTGGTGACGATGAAGATCGACCAGGGGCTGGTGCCCTGCCGCTGAGCAGCAGGCGCGGCTCAGCCGACCCGTAGACCGCTCATCGCCTTGCGGGCGTCCGGCACCAACTGCGCGGCGGTGTCGGGGATCGAGGCGTAGAAGATGCTCGACGAGGCGTCCGAGGTGGCCACGATCAGGATGATCGCCAGCTCGCCCTTGGTCTTCAGATTCGGAATGTCGAAGGTCAGGTGGGTCTCCACCAGCCAGGCTTCCTTGCCGCCGACGGTGCTGGCCTTGTTCACCTTGTCGTCGCGGACCACCTCGGCGTCGTCGTAGAAGACGCCCATGATGCACTTCACCACGATCTCGGAGCCCTGCTGCGGGCTGAAGAAGCCGTCGCCGGCGACCAGCTCACCGACCAGCACCGAGGCGACCCAGCTGTTCTGGTCCCCCTTGTAGTTCGGTTCGACCATCACGGTCTGGGTGAGCACGTCGCGTCCGAACGGCACCCGGGTCTCGGGAGCCGGCGCGCTCCACGGGTCACCCAGCTGCGGATAGGACAGCGCCCCGCCGTGCACCCGGCCGTCGTTCGGCGGGGGCGAGGGCGTGACGGTGGTGGCGACCTGCTTGGGGCAGACGTTCTGGGTCGGGTTGGTGCCCGTCGACGGGGTGACCCCGAGGATGCCGCCGAGATTGCGAATCGCCAGGTAGCCGATCAGGCCGAGCACCACGACGATGGCGGCGATACCCAGCCACCAGCCGATCGGGGAGCGGCGGCGCTGGTTCGGGTTCCACCCGGGCTGACCGGTTGGACGCGGCGGACCGCCCAGGCCACCCTGCGGGGGCGCCTGCATCGGGTTGTTGGTGATCGCCGCCGACCAGGACGAACCCGTCCAGTAGCGGTACATACCGGGCTGTCCACCCGGATCCGGATACCATCCAGCCTGACTCACGGGGCGAGTCTAGACGGGACGATCCAGTGCTCGGGTGCGGCGCCGGCGCCGTCACATGACCGTCGACGGATGTTCGTGGGAATGACGGGTCTCGATACGTCGAAATCCCGGGTCAGGCCCGGATGAACGGGCCTGCCCGGCAGGGGGAGAGGTCTCGACAAGCTCGACCAACGGGAGCGAACTCAGCCGAAGCGGCCGGTGATGTAGTCCTCGGTGGCCTTGTCGTCGGGGGTGGAGAAGATCTTCTCGGTGGGGCCCATCTCGATCAGCTTGCCGGGGGCGCCGGTGCCGGCGATGTTGAAGAACGCCGTCTCGTCGGAGACCCGGGCGGCTTGCTGCATGTTGTGGGTGACGATCACGATCGTGTAGGTCTCCTTCAGTTCCTGGATCAGGTCCTCGACGGCCAGGGTGGAGATCGGGTCGAGGGCTGAGCAGGGTTCGTCCATCAGCAGCACCTCGGGCTGCATGGCGATGGCCCGGGCGAT
Source organism: Micropruina sp. (assembly GCF_047606365.1). Taxonomy (GTDB): domain Bacteria; phylum Actinomycetota; class Actinomycetes; order Propionibacteriales; family Propionibacteriaceae; genus Micropruina. Next base: position 21,712 of record NZ_JASGEN010000111.1, read on the forward strand.
GCACAGCCGCTGCTGCTGGCCACCCGACAGGCCCGAGCCGGGCTTCTCGAGCCGGTTCTTGACCTCTTCCCACAGGTTGGCGCCACGTAGCGAGCGCTCCAGCAGGTCGTCGGCCTCGCTCCCCCTCATCCGCTGCTTGTTCAGCTTGTAGCCGGCCAGCACGTTGTCCTTGATCGACATGGTGGGGAACGGGTTGGGCCGCTGGAACACCATGCCGACCTGGCGCCGCACGTTGACCGGGTCGACCCCGGGGCCGTACAGGTTGTTGCCGTCGAGCAGCACATCACCTTCGACGTAGGCGCCGGGGATCACCTCGTGCATCCGGTTCAGGGTGCGCAGGAAGGTGGACTTGCCGCAGCCGGACGGCCCGATGAACGCGGTCACCGAGCGCGGCTGGATGGTCATCGAGACGTCCTCGACGGCCAGGAATTTGCCGTAGTAGCAGTTGAGGTCGTTGACCTCGATCCTCTTGGACATGCGTCGGTTGTTCCTTCGGTCAGCGCCCGAGTTTCGGGGCGAAGCGTTTGGCGATGAAGCGGCCCAGCAGGTTGAGCACCATCACCAGGATGATCAGGGTGAGCGCGCCGGTCCAGGCCCGTTCGTTGTAGAAGATGCGTTCGATCCCGGGGTGGGCGTACTGGTCGTAGACGAAGACCGGCAGGGTCATCATCGGGTTGCCGAACGGATTGGTGTTGATCGAGTTGGTGAAGCCGGCGGCGATCATCAGCGGCGCGGTTTCCCCGATGATCCGGGCGATGGCCAGGATGACGCCCGAGACGATGCCCGAGATCGAGGTGGGCAGCACCACCGAGAGGATGGTGCGCCACTTCGGCACACCCAGCGCGTAGGACGCCTCGCGCAGTTCGTTGGGCACGATCCGCAGCAGTTCCTCGGTGGAGCGGACCACGATCGGGATCATCAGCACCGACAGGGCCAGCGAGCCGGAGAAGCCGCTGATGGTGCCCGGGCCGAACACCAGCGCCATCAACGCATAGGCGAACAGGCCGGCGACGATCGAGGGAATGCCGGTCATCACGTCCACGAAGAAGGTGATGCCGCGGGCCAGCGCGCCGCGTCCGTACTCGACCAGATAGATCGCGGTCAGCAGCCCGATCGGCACCGAGATGACGGTGGCGATTCCGGTGACGAACAACGTGCCGTAGATGGCGTGGACGGCGCCGCCGCCCTCACCGATCACGTTGCGCATCGACCAGGTGAAGAACTGCCCGTTGAAGCCCGGCAGGCCGTTGGAGAGGGTCTCCCACAGCAGGGACACCAGCGGCACCAGGGCCAGCAGGAAGGCGCCGGTGACCAGGTTGGTGGCCAGCCGGTCGGTTGCCGCGCGGCGTCCCTCGACGACACGGGCGATCAGGTAGATCACCGGCAGGAAGATCACCGCACCGAGGACGACGGTGGTGCCCAGATCGAAGCCGCCCAGCGCCGAGGCGTCGATGAGTGCCCCGACGATCAGGGCGCCGGCCAGAGCGAGCCAGGTGGTGTACTTCGGCAGCTGCCCGGCGGTCAGCGGGTTGGTGGTGTCGTTGGTCACGGTGGTCATCAGTTGGCTCCCGAGAATTCCTTGTAGCGGGAGATGATCAGTCGGGCGATGGCGTTGACCACCAGGGTGATCACGAACAGCGCCAGGCCGCCGGCGATCAGCTGGTTGGTCTTTACCCCGTACGCCTCGGGGAAGTTCTGGGCGATCACCGCGGCGATCGTGTTCGGGTTCTGCGAGGTGAGCACCTCGAGGGTGATGACGTGCGCACCCGAGAGCACCATCGCCACCGCCATCGTCTCCCCCAGCGCCCGGCCCAGGCCGAGCATCACCGCGCTGATCACGCCGGCCCGGCCGAACGGCAGCACGGCCATCCGGATCATCTCCCAGCGGGTGGCGCCGAGCGCGAGGGCGGCCTCCTGGTGCAGCACCGGGGTCTGCAGGAACACCTCCCGGCTCAGCGAGGTGATGATCGGCAGGATCATCACCGCCAGCACGATGGAGGCCGTCAGCAGGGTTCGTCCGGTACCGGAGGGCTGGCCGCCGAAGAACGGGATCCAACCCAGGTAGGTGTTCAGCCACAGGTAGAGCGGCTGGGCGGACGGCGCCAGCACCATGCTGCCCCACAGGCCGAAGACCACCGACGGAACGGCGGCCAGCAGGTCGATCACGTAGCCGAGGCTGGTGGCGAGCCGGCGGGGCGCGTAGTGCGAGATGAACAACGCGATGCCGATGGAAACCGGAACGGCCAGCAGCAGGGCCCAGAAGGAGGCCCACACCGTGCCCCAGGCGAACGGGATGATCCAGGACCAGAACTCGCCGTAGCCCTTGGCCTCGAGTTCGGCCGGAGGGGTGGTCAGGGCCGGGAACGCTTGCATCAGCAGGAAGCCGGCGACCATCGCCAGGATCACCAGGATGATGATCCCAGAGCCGGTCGCCAGCCCGCTGAATACCCGATCGCCGACCCGGCGACGGGTGCCGTTGCCGGCAGGACCCGTCGGGGTCGGCGTCGGGGCCACCTGCTGGGTGGACTGGGTCACGAAAGCCATCCTTCGCTCACAAGTTCATCCACGCCAGTGTTTGACGTCACTTGATCGAGTCGATGGCGGCCTTCACCTTGGCCTGCATCGACTTGCTCAGCGGTGCGCTGCCGGCGGCCTGGGCAGCAGCCTGCTGACCTTCTGCCGAGGCGACGTAGCCGATGAAGTCCTTGACCAGCTTGGCGTCGTTGGCGTCTTTGTAGGCCTCGCAGACCAGGGCGTAGGAGACCAGCACGGCCGGGTAGACGCCCGCGGCCTTGCGGTCCAGGGTCAGCGCCAGGTCATGCTCGCCGCGGCCCGCGACCTGCTTGGAGGCGTCCACGATCTTGGCGGCGGCCTCGGCGGTCGGGCTGAGCCACTCGTTGCCGACCTTCAGCTGGGCGTGGCCGAGTTCACCGGCGGCGGAGGCGTCCGCGTAGCCGATGGTGTTCTTGCCGGTGCTGACCGCATCGACCAGGGACGAGGTGCCCTTGGCGGACTCGCCGCCGAAGGCTGCCGGGAAGGCGTCGGCGGCGGCCTCGGTCCACACCGACGGCGCGGCCTGGTGCAGGTAGTCGGTGAAGTTGTTGGTGGTGCCCGAATCGTCGGAGCGGTGCACGGCGGTGATGTTGGCGTCCGGCAGCTTGGCGTCGGGGTTGGTGGCCGCGATCTTGGCGTCGTTCCACTTGGTGATCTTGCCGGCGAAGATGCCGGCCAGCGTGTCGGGGTCGAGCTTGAGGTCCTTGACGCCGTCCACGTTGAAGACCACCGCGATCGGCGACACGTAGACGGGCAGGTCGAGCGCGTTGGACTCGGCGGTGCACTTGCCGAACTTGCCGGCGCCCAGTTCCTCGTCCTTGAACGGACGGTCGGAGCCGGCGTACTGCACGGCGCCGGAGGTGAACGCCTGGCGGCCCGCGCCGGAGCCGTCCGGGGAGTAGTTGATGGTGACGCCGGGGTGGGCGGACTGGTAGTCGGCGATCCACTTCTGCTGGGCTGCGGACATCGACGAGGCGCCCTTGCCGGCCAGCGTGCTCTCGGCGGTCGTGCTGCCGCTCGAGCCGGTACCGGGGTTGGCGGTCTCGTTCGCCGCGCAGGCGGACAGAGTCAGCGCGGCGGCGGCCAGCAGGGCAACCGGGGCGCCGAACGTGGAAATCTTCACGGCTTTCCTTTCAACAATGGCTGGAACGGAACCCGCTCCGGCTGGCATGCTAGGCAGCCGAGTCGACCGGTTGGGGAGTCCTGGGTAAACAGCCGGTGAACGCACCGCCTCGGACATCGACGTCCGGTGTATCGGTGTGCGACCAGGGGGATGGCGGCTCGCCCAGCTACTAGATCGGATGTCTGATGACCAGGTTCCGTGCACTGCCCGCATTCGCCGCCTCGCTGGCGCTGATACTCGGAGCCGGCTTGGAGGCCACGCCCGCCGCGGCGACTCCGTTGCCCGAGAAGGCCGCCGCCCGCACCGTCAAGGTGGACGTCGATGGCGACGGCCGCAAGGACACCGTGAAGATCACCAAGGTCAAGGAGGACCGCTACAAGGTGACGGTCACCACCGCGAAGAAGAAGCGGAAGTCGTCGCTGACCCTGACCTCGACGATCGAGACCGACTGGGGCATCGAGCCGTACTGGGGTGCCGCCAAGCTCGACAAGGTGAAGGGCTACGAACTGCTGCTCGCCACCGGCGGCGGTGACGGCTACACCACGGCGGTGCTGACCTGGCGCAAGAACAAGCTGGTTCGCCAGGCCGCGCCGAAGGACCGTTCCGCCAAGTACGCCTGGTACTCGCTCGGCATGCTCGACTGGGGTCGCAGCGGCTATCGGTTCTACAGCAAGTCGGGCAAGCGCTACGCGGAGCAGTACACGCTGTTCAAGATGGGCACCCCGCGCTGGGAGGGCCGGCTGGTCACCTCGGTCTGGAAGTCGGCGGGCTGGACGAAAACCACGTCCAAGAAGGTGAAGCTGACCGACAAGCAGGCGAAGAAGTACACCGGCGGGTTCCAGGGTGTGAAGATCGTCTAGTGCCCCGGGGAACCGGGTCCGGTTACCAGTCACAGGAGGACGCGCATGCTCGAGGCAGTCGATCACATCGATCTCAAGGTTCCCGACCTGGAGCAGGCGGTCGCCTGGTTCGCCGGCCTGGGGCTGGTCGAGCGGCGCCGACTGCCCGAGCGCAAGTCGGTCGAACTGGCGCTCCCGGGCGAGGGGCAGGTGGTCTTCGAACTGCGTGAGGACGCGACGCTGGAGGCGTTCGTGATCGACCACGTCGCGTTCCGGTCCAGGTCGCAGGCCACCGACGCCGCCGCGATCAGTGAAGCCACCGGTGCCACCTTCAGCCGCACCGACACCTTCATCCCGGTCACCGGCAAGACCATCTCGGACTTCACCGATCCCTACGGGATGCGCTGGCAGCTCTCCGACTGACCTCGCGCCCGACTCTCCCGCCGAGCTTCGCGTCGCTTCGGCGCAGCCCCGCTGAGCCTGCAGCTCGTGAGGTGGGCGTCAATCGGCATCCCGGTGCGCCACCGTGCCGGCCACCCGCCCCCGCTACAGTACGCAAAACAAACGGCGCACAAGGACGCCCACTTATTTCAGACCGCTGGCAGAACATCCGACGATACGAGCTTCCGCCGAATCGGGGAGTTCCATTCCGAGGAGACGAACGTGAGAAGACGCACCTGGAAAGCCTCGTTCGCCGTTGCGGCGGTGTCCACCGCACTGTTCCTGTCGGCTTGCCAGAATGCGCCGAACACCGGACCGAGCACGGGCGCAGGCCCGGGCACCGACTTCACCGGCGACAACTGCACTCCGGTGATCACCGCGGTCTCCCCCGAGAAGGTTGCGATGGTGACCCGGCTGGCCGCAGAGTTCAAGGATTCCCCCCAGCACGGAAATCTGGCGAAGTGCGCCACCGTTCACCCCGTCGAGGTCAGTTCCGGCGAGGCGGCCCGGCTGCTCAAGCTCTCCGGCAAGCTGTGGCCCGAGAGCGAGACGGTGAAGCCTCGTCCGACTCTGTGGACGCCGGCCTCCTCGGCCTGGATCGATCAGGTCGCAGCCGTCAACGGCGCTGCCCTGGTCGCCGACGCCCAGTCGTTCACCCGCACCCCGGTGGTCTTCGCGATGCCGGAACGGATGGCTCGCACCCTGGGCTGGCCCGAGAAGCAGATCGGGATCAAGGACCTGCACAAGCTCTGCGTCAATCCGGACGGCTGGGGCAGCCTGGGCGGCGCGGCAGGCCAGTGGGGCCGGTTCAAGCTGGGTAAGACCAACCCGAACTCGAGCACCACCGGACTTTCCACCCTGGTCATGCAGTCCTATGCCGCCAGCGGCAAGACGGCAGGCCTGACGGCGGCCGACGTCGCGGCGGCGGAGAAGTTCAGCCGTGAGTTCGAGTCGTGCGTGATCCACTACGGCGACACCACCGGCAACATGTTGCAGCGGGTCTATGACCGTGACGCCGAAGGCCGTCCACTCGACTATGTCTCGGCGATCGCCGTCGAGGAGGTCAGCGTGATCGCCTACAACCAGGGCAACCCGAATACCCGCGCGCTGAGCGCGGAGGAGACCGCGAAACTGGTACGGCCGCGGGAGAAGCTGGTGGCCGTCTACCCCAAGGAGGGCTCGCTGACCAGCGACAACCCGATCGTGGCGCTGGGCGGTCCCAAGGCCGACTGGGTGAGTGCCGAGCAGGCGAGCGCCGGCCGGGCGTTCATCGAGTTCCTGCTCTCCGACCCAGTCCAGGACGAACTCGACGAGTTCGGTTTCCGTCCGTTGGACGTCCAGCGATCGGTGGGCGGCCTGCTCACCGAGCAGAACGGCGTGGACCCCCGGCAACCCACCACCTGGCTGGAGAAGCCGTCGGTGCCGGTGTCGTTCGCCGCCACCGAGCAGTGGGACAAGATCCGCAAACCCAGCTCGGTGCTGGTGCTGATCGACGTGTCCGGCTCGATGGCTGAGCCGGCGGGCGCGGGCAAGACCCGGCTGGAGGCGGCCGTTAGCAGTGCCCAGAGCACTCTGGGGCATTTCCGTCCCTCCGACGAGCTTGGGGTCTGGACCTTCACCACCGGCGGCGTCTACAAGAAGGACGGCACCTATCAGGTGCGGACGGTGAAGCCGCTGCGTGGTGACCTGGAGAATCTGCTGCGGGAGTTGACGAAGCTGGCCCCGCTGGGTGGGACGCCGCTGTACGACGCCGTCCGCAAAGGCCACGACACGATGACCAAACGGGCCGAGCCGGGGCGGATCAACGCCATCATCCTGCTCTCCGACGGCGACGACCACGGGTCCAAGCTGAGCCAGGCGGCGCTGATCGCCGGTCTCAACAGCACCGGTGAGGGTGGTGGCGGCGACGCCCCGGTTCGGGTCTTCCCGATCATCTACGGCGACGGGGTGAGTGAGGGCGGCCGGAATGCGCTGGTCGCCATCGCCGAGGCCAGCGGCGGCCAGGTCTTCGACGCCAGCGACCCGCGGCGGATCGCGGAGGTCTTCCAGAGCGTGGTGAACAACTTCTGACCCTCCCGGGTGAGTACCGGGGCGACCTGAAGGGAGGACGACGATGGGCGGCTATCTCGATGAGGCCACACAGGGCCTGCAGTCCGGCCCGCTGTATGTCTCCGTCCAGGTCACGGACCTCGGCGCCGAACAGCAGCAATTGCTGCGTACTCAGCTCGGCGGTGGCGATATCGCCGTCGTCGTGCTGCCCGGCCACGCCGCTACCGAGATCACCGACGTGCCACAGTTCGTCGCCGACCTCGCCGCCCGCACCGGCTACGACACCGTGCTGGTCTCGATCGGCGGCGATCTCACCGCCGGTTCCCGCACCCTTCCCGCCGGCAAAGCCGCAGAGCTGGCCAACGCTGCTGAAGGCCGCCCCAAGCTCTACGACAGCATCAGCGGCTTCGTCCAGCAGGCCAAAGCGACCACGACCGGCACGGTCCAGCCGCCCCCACCGGACCAGCCGGGCGCCGTCCCGCTCGGCCTGATCGGCGGAATCGGGATCGCCGTCCTCGTGGCGGCGGCGGTCGTGGTCGTGCTGCGCCGCCGGTGGGGTGGCGGCCAGTCGAACCCCGGGCGCGGCTACACCCCCGATCAGGTCACCCGGCTGCTGGTGGAGATCCGCCACCGGTCGCGCCAGATCTCCGACCAGCGGGTCACCGGATTGCTCGATGAGGCCGAGCAGCACGTCCGGGAGCTCTTCCAGCGGGCACCGAAGCGAATCCCCGATCAGCTGGCGCAGATCACCGCCCACTACAAGGTGACGCTGGAAACCGTCCGCAACGTGGTGGACCGATTCGAGGACATCGAGGACCACCCCCGCTACTTCCGCGACGCGGAAACCCTGCTGCAGGACGGCCGGCGCGCGATCGAACAGTATTGCGCCGGCGTCGTGCAGAACATCCAGGAGATCGAGGAAGGCTCGCTCACCGAGTTCCGGGTGGACACGAAGATCCTGCAGGCCTCGGCTCGTAGCGCCGACCCCGTCCACCATGTCATTCCGCCCGCCGCCGAGACGACCACCGAAGGGGAAGACCCGAGATGACCGACAACCTCACACCCGGCCTGAGCATTGATTTCGCGGCGATCGCCGGCACCGAATCGAGCGCACCGGCGGGAGCCGCCGAAGTCGCCCTCGGGCGGAGCGAGTCCGGGGGACGGCTCGAGGAATTCTCCTGCCGGACCGATCTTTCGCCCGGGCAGCGCGTCCAGCTCGGGCAGGTGGCCCGACAGCTGGTCGACCGGTTCCTGGTCGACCGCGCGGCGTTGTCCCATTTCGGTGACGATTCCCTCGATGGGTTGAACGCGACGGTGAGCGCGTTCCTGCGGCAGCAGGGAAACCTGCGCATTCCCGAGGTCGAGAACATCACCAAGGCAATGGCGAAGACGGTCGCCGGTTTCCGGAAGAAGTACAAGCGTTCGGATCCTCGGCTGCTGAACGCGTTGGAGCGGTTCGCCGAATCGGTGTCGGGCGTCTTCCAGACCGGTCAACGGTTCTTGCGCCAGCTGTATGTCGACAGCCAGTCCGCGGTCGAGCGTCTCGACATGGTGGCCGGCACCCTGGTCGAGCACAAGCACGTCCTGGACCGCAATGTGCTGCTGTGCGATGAGCTGTACGCCAGCAACGACGCAGCGATGACCAAGGTCATCGGTGTGGTCGCGTTGATGGAGGAAGCGCTCGACGAACTGAACAAGGCGGTGACCGCGAAGAAGTTCGAACTGGCCGGCATGTCGGGACGGCAGTCCCCCGAGCGTCGCAAGGCCGACGAAGAACTTCAGGTGCTGCTGGAAATGCTCGAAGAGCTCGAAACCCGCCGCAGTGAGTTCGTCTCGCGGTTGTTCGTCGCCTGGTCGACCGCGCCGCAGATCCGCAATATGCGCAAGGTCAGCAATTCGCTCTCCCAGCGGCTGCATCTGCTCGTGGTGCTGACGATTCCCACGATGAAACTGACGATCGCGCAGTGGGGTCTGCTGCTGCACCTGGAGGAGGCCGGGTCCGCGGCCGCGGTCACCGCCCGGGCCAACAACGACGCCCTGCAGGAGTACGCCGGCGCCATGGGCGCGACTATTCCCCGGCTGGCCCAGTTGGCCCAGACCCCCACCGTGATGCCCGAGACGATCATGGTGATCGCCGACTCGGTGGTGGCGCAGCACGAGGGAATGCTGCGGGCCGCCGCGGAAGGCCGCCGGATGCGTGCCGAACTCGACGACACCGTCGTCAAGGCCATGCGCACCATCAACGCCAGCGGCGATCGGTTCCAGCGCGAACTGGGGGCCTTGCTGCAACGCCGCACCCAGGAACAGCCGCTCGACCTCGGTGCACCGCCGGAGATCCCCGAGGCCGTGATCGACTACGACCTCCAGCGGTAGTTTCCGCCGCGCCGAGTGACCAAAGGAACCGTCCCTTTGGTCACTGGGGACGGTTCTTTTGATCACCACGGGTTCAGACCCGGGGCTTGTGCCACTCCACGCAGATGGTTTCGCCCTCCGGCGACAGGTGGGCCACCAGCACCGCGGCGGTGAGCATCGGACGGTTGGGCACCCCGAGCGCCTCCAGCATCAGTGGCAGCACCGGACGATGTCCGCAAATAGCCCGGGGGACGCCGCTGGCGGCGGTCTGCTTGATCAGCCGTTTCATCAGTTTGCGGACGGCGTCGGGATTGTCCTTCGCCTTCTCCTCCGACAAGGTGGCCCAGCCCTGGACGTCCAGCCGTTTGGCCTTCGCATAGGGCGCCAGGGTGGACATGCAACGGATCGAGGCGGACGAGTCCAGCTCGGCCACCCCGTAGGCGTCCAGCAGGGGGACCAACTGCTTGCTCTGCCGACGTCCGCGGGAGCTGAGCTGACGCAGCTGGTCCTTGCCCGACCAGTGCTTGCGCTCCATGGCCTTGCCGTGCCGGACGATCAGCAGCGGCGTGGTGTCGGGCAGCGTGACGGCCTGCTCCAGCAACGCCCGCTCGTCGGCGTAGGTCATCCGCTTCAGCGCCGACGGGATGGACAGCCAGACCCGCCGGTCGACCTCGGAGTTCGGCTTGAACCGGCGCTGGTCCATCACCGTGCCCAGCCAGTAGGCGACCCGCTTGGTCCCGGACGGGATCGGGTACTGGATGCGGTCGACGGGATGCCGCAACCGGACGATGACCGCCGTCTCCTCCACGGTCTCCCGGACGGCGGCACCGGCCAGGTACTCGTCCGGATCGAGCTTGCCCTTCGGCAGCGACCAGTCGTTGTAGCTGGGCCGGTGGATCAGCAGGACCTGCAGGCCCCGTCCCTTGGGCCGGCGCAGCACGACCGCCCCCGCGGCCTCCACCAAGCGTTTGCGGCTCATCCGGTACTCCGTTCCCCGCGCCGCGAAACCAGCGACGAGATCAGATGCTCCTGCAGGTCGAGCAGCGGCTCGCCCTCGATGTCGCTGGTGCGCTGGTGCCAGCCGTCCTCTTCCAGCCACCACGAGGCGGTGCCGTCGTCGAACGCCAGGTCGAACAGGTTCTCGATGGTGGCGATGTGCCGCGGGTTGGTCAGCGAGACCAGCACCTCGACCCGGCGGTCGAGGTTGCGGTGCATCAGGTCGGTGGAACCCAGCCCGACCCGCGGCTGGCCGCCGTTGGCGAACCAGAACAGCCGGCTGTGTTCCAGGAAGCGGCCCAGGGTGGACCGCACCCGGATGTTCTCGCTCAACCCGGGGACACCGGCCTTGACCGTGCAGATGCCGCGGACCCACAACTCGACGCTCACCCCGGCCTGTGATGCGCGGTAGAGGGCGTCGATGACCGTCTCGTCGACGATCGAGTTCACTTTGATCCGGATCTTCGCCGGACGGCCCGCGCGCTGGTGCTCGATCTCGTCCTCGATGAACTCGACCAGGCCCCGCCGGATGCCGTGCGGGGCGACCAGCAACCGCTTGTAGTGGGTTTCCTGGCCCATCCCGGAGAGGTGGTTGAACAGCCGGGCGACGTCGTCGGTGACCACCGGATTGGCGGTGAGCAGGCCGACGTCCTCGTACATCCGGGCCGTCTTCGGGTTGTAGTTGCCGGTGCCGATGTGGCAGTAGCGGCGCAACCCGTCGGTCTCGTCGCGGACCACCAGCGACAGCTTGCAGTGCGTCTTCAACCCGATCAGTCCGTATACCACGTGGCAGCCGGCCCGTTCCAGCTTGCGGGCCCAGGTGATGTTGGCCTGCTCGTCGAAGCGGGCCTTGATCTCGACCAGGGCGAGCACCTGCTTGCCGGCCTGGGCAGCGTCGATCAGGGCGTCCACGATCGGCGAATCGCCCGAGGTGCGGTACAGCGTCTGCTTGATCGCCAGCACCGCCGGGTCGGCCGCGGCCTGCTCGATGAAGCGCTGCACGCTGGTCGCGAACGAGTGGTACGGGTGGTGCAGCAGCACATCGCGATGCCGCAGCGCGGCGAACATGTCGGCCGGCATCGCCGTCTCGACCTCGGCCAACTCCGGGTGCGTCTTGGGCAGGAAGGCCGGGTACTTCAGCGACTCGCGGTCGAGGTCGGCCAGCGAGAACAGGCCGCGCAGGTCGAGCGGCGCGGGCAGCTTGAAGACCTCCTTCTCGCCGATGTCCAACTCGCTGATCAGCAGGTCGAGCATCTTGTCGTCGATGTCGTCCTCGACCTCCAGGCGCACCGGCGGACGGCCCACCTTGCGTCGCAGCAGCTCCTGCTCCAGGGCGTACAGCAGGTTCTCGGCGTCGTCCTCCTCGACCTCCAGGTCCTCGTTGCGGGTGACCCGGAAGGTGGAATGGCTGAGCACCTGCATGCCCGAGAACAGCCGGTCCAGGTGGCGGGCGATGACGTCCTCGACGGCGATGAACCGGCCCTCGCCGAGCTGCAGGAAGCGGCTGATCAGGCTGGGCACCTTGACCCGGGCGAACTGACGGGCGCCGGTCATCGGGTTCTTCAGCAGCACGGCCAGGTTGTTCGACAGGCCCGAGATGTAGGGGAACGGGTGCGACGGGTCGACCGCCAGCGGGGTGAGCACCGGGAAGATGCGCTCCTCGAAGAGGGTCCGCATCGTCTCCTTCTCGGCCTCGGTGAGCTCGTCCCAGCGCAGCACCTCGATGCCGTGCTCGGCCAACGCCGGCCGGATGTCGTCGGCGAAGGTGCGAGCCTGCTGCTCGACCAGGTCGCGGGCCCGGGTGAGCATCAGGTCGTACAGGTCGCGGGGCAGGATGCCGGACGCCGACGGCACCGCCACCCCGGCGGCGATCCGGCGCTTCAGGCCGGCCACCCGGACCATGAAGTACTCGTCCAGGTTGGAGGAGAAGATCGCCAGGAAGCGGGCCCGTTCCAGCAGCGGCACCCGGGTGGTGTCGCGGGCCAGGTCGAGCACCCGTTTGTTGAAGGCCAGCCAGCTCAACTCGCGATCGGAGAACCGGTCGTCGGGCAGGTCGGGCAGGTCGTCGACTGCGGGTTCAGCGGTCATCGCTGCTCCTGGTGAGGGTCGGGCCGTACAGGACATCGCGGTGCACCACGGCGAAGCCGGCCCGCTCGTACAGTTCTACCGCCCGGCTGTTGGAGGCTTCAACGTAGAGGTGCACCGACGTGGACCCGCTCGCCGCTAGGTGTTCCAGGCCGGCGGCCAGCAGGGTGCGGCCCAGCCCGGTGCCCTGGGCGCGGGGATGGGTGGCCAGGATGTACACCTCGCCGCGGCCGTCCGGGTGCCGCTTGGTCCAGTGGAAGCCGGTCAGCCCGTCGGCGTCGGCGGTGACCAGCAGTCCGGCCGGGTCGAACCACGGTTCGGCCATCCGGGCGTCCAGGTCGGCGCGGGAGAAGTGCCGCTGCTCAGGGTGCCAGTCGAAGGCGGCCGCGTTCAGTGCGAGCAGTTGATCGGCGTCGGTGGCGTAGTCGAACGGCCGGACGCCGTCGAAGGCGCCCCCGGACGGCGGGTCGAGCGGACGCTCCATCACCAACAACCGGCGGCGTTCGGTCAGATCGTGGGCGGCGGCGAAGCCCTGCGCGGCCGGCAGATCACCGAACGCCCAGACGGCGAGGCCGGCGACGTCGCCCAGCAGGCGGCTGCCAAGTCCGTGGCGGCGGTGCCCGGGGTGCACCAGCAGTTGCGCGGTGCCGTGCTTGGTGTTGCCCTGCGCGTAGCCGGCCAGTTCGCCGTCCTGCTCGAACAGGTAATGGCTGACCCCAGCGCCGTCGCCGCTCAACGCCAGCATGGCGTCCTCATTGAGTGGCTGCTCGCCGTCCGCTTCGGCCACGACAGTCACCAGATGACGGATGCGGTTGATGTCGTCGCTGACCAACATGCGCTCAGGGTAGTGGGATCGACCGATGCCCCGTCATCTCCACGGACAGTTCGCCCAATTCGTCCAGGCTGGCTCGCCCTCCTGCTCCCAGTCCGTCATGGCTGTCGGAGAGATCCCGGGATGACGGTGCCCCGTCCGTCATCCCGGCGGACGCCGGGATCTCCGGCGTCGACAGGTATGTCTGTCGGAGAGATCCCGGGGCGGAGCCCGGGGACGGGTTACGGGGCGAACCGGTAGCCGACGTTGCGGACGGTGCCGATCAGGGCCTCGTGCTCGGGGCCCAGCTTGGCGCGCAGCCGGCGGATGTGGACGTCGACGGTGCGGGTGCCGCCGAAATAGTCGTAGCCCCAGACATCGGCCAGCAGATGTTCACGGCTGAACACGCGGCCCGGATGCATCACCAGGTATTTGAGCAGTTCGAACTCGGTGTAGGTCAGATCGAGCGGCACGTCGCCCAGCCGGGCCGAATAGGCCGCCTCGTCGATCAGGATGCCGCCCGCCTGGATGACGCCCTCGGCCTCCTCGCTGGCCAGCAGCCGACGGATCCGGGCGTCGAACTCGGCCGGGCCGGCGCCGTCCAGGACGAAATCCGCCACCCGCCAGTCATCGTTGAGCGCGGCCAGGCCGCCCTCGGTGAGCACCAGCAGGATCGGCAGCGAGATGCCGGAGGAGCGGAACAGCCGGCTGATCGTCCGGGCCGTCGCCAGGTCGGTGCGGCCGTCGACCACGATCGCGTCCGAGATGGCCGATTCGGTGAGTGCCGAGGTGTCGGCCGGTGCGCCGTGCAACTCGTGGGCGAGCAGTCCGAGTGCCGGCAGAACGGCCTCGGGGCGCGTGTCATCGACGAGTTGGTTGCTCACGACAAGCAGAGTTGCCATCCATATCCCCAATCGACGCCGGCATCAGAATAGTGACGCCGGCGGCGTATCGCTCGATCGAATTTCGTTCCCGGTTCTGTAACCGGGTCGTCATAGGGCTGTGCTTTGGGGCACTGAGAGTCGCTTCTCAACGCACATCCACCGTTGGTTGAGCTTGTCGAAACCGTTGAGCCTGTCGGACCGCCTCCGAGGTCTCGACAAGCTCGACCAGCGGGGAACCCATGCTTTCCTACAGCTCCAGAATGAGCGTCATCGGGCCGTCGTTGACCAGCGACACCTGCATCATCGCGCCGAACCGGCCGGTCTCCACCGCGGCGCCGCGGCTGCGCAGGGCCGAGACGAAGGCGTCCACCAGAGGTTCGCTGACCGGACCCGGGGCGGCAGCGTTCCACGACGGACGCCGTCCCTTGCGGGTGTCGGCATAGAGGGTGAACTGGCTGACCACCAGCAAGGGTGCGCCGAGCTGGGCGCAGCTGCGTTCGCCGTCCAGGATGCGCAGGTTCCACACCTTGTCGGCCAGGGCGTCCGCGATGGCGGCGGTGTCGCGATGGGTGACGCCGACCAGCACCATCAGGCCCGGTGTCTCGATGGCGCCGACCACCTCGCCGGCGACGCTCACCGACGCCCTGCTGACCCGCTGGACCACCGCTCTCATGGGCGCCGAGAGTACGGCACTAGACTTCGGCGAGTGGAATTGGTGGCCGCGGTGCTGACACCGGGAACGATCGCGTTGATCGTCGCCGCGGCCGCGGTGCTGATCGCCGCCCTGGTGATCGTGGTCCGCATCTTCACCGACAAGCAGCAGGAGTGATTCATGGCCTTCGAAATCCCCGCCGACCTCAACCCGGCCCTGGTTGGGCTCGCCTGGTTGCGCGGTCGCTGGGAGGGCACCGGCTACCGGGAATGGCCCGGTGAGGAGAAGATCCGGTTCGCCCAGCAGGTCGACTTCTCCGACAACGGCGGCGACTACCTGCACTATCTGGCGCAGTCGTTCGAGGTCGACGAGGACGGAAAGCCGACCAAGCCGTTGATGATGGAGACCGGCTTCTGGCGTCCGCTGGCCGACGGCACCGTCGACGTGGTGATGTGCGCGCCCGAGGGTTTCGCCGAGGTTTGGTACGGCAAGCTGCAGCCGGGCCGGGTCGATCTGGTCACTGACGCCGTTGTCCGTTCACCCGACGCCGCGGTGGCCTACACCGCCGGACGCCGGCTGTACGGCACCGTGGAGGGCAAGCTGATGTACTCGTTCGACCGGGCCACCGAAGACGTGGCGCTGCGGCCGTACGTGTGGGCGACGCTGGTGCGCGGATGACCGCCGTCCGGCACGAGACGGGGCCGGACGCCGGCGCGGTCTGGCATTACGGCGACCCGATCCGCGAACAGCGCCGGCTGGCCGCCGGTGAGGCGACGGTCGATATGTCGCACCGGCCCACCTTCAGTATCAGCGGCCCCGACCGGCTCAGCTGGCTGAACAACATCGCCTCGCAGAAGCTGGACGATCTGGCGCCCGGCCAGTGGACGACCGCCTACATCCTGGACCCGCAGGGCCGGATCAGCCATGTCTTCGGTGGGATCGACGACGGCGAGACGCTATGGGCGTCCACCGAGCCGGGACGGCTGGACGCGTTGCTGGCCTGGCTGCGGCGGATGCAGTTCGCGGCCCGGGTCGAGATCGTCGACCGTAGTGACACCCATGCGATGGTGATCGCCGGCGGCCCGCGGATCGTGCCCCGCGAGGAACTGGACGAGGTGCTCGGCGAACAGCGGGCCGGCACTTGGGCCGCGGACGCGCTGCGGATCGAGGCCGGCCAGCCGCGGACCTTCGTCGACACCGATGACAAGACCATTCCCAACGAGCTGGCCAATCCCGACGGCCTGGTTCTGGGCGCCGGCGTGCACCTGCAGAAGGGCTGCTACCCGGGTCAGGAGACCGTAGCCAGGGTCTACACGTTGGGCCGTCCGCCCCGCCGGTTGACCCGGCTGCATCTGGACGGCACCGCCGAGGCGCTGCCCGCGGTGGGTGCCGATGTCGTACTCGACGGCCGGGTGGTCGGCCGGGTCGGTTCGTCGGCCCGGCACCACGAGCTCGGCCCGATCGCTCTCGCCCTGATCAAGCGCAACGTGTCCGCCGACGCCCAGGTGCTGGTGGACGGCATCGACGCCAGCCAGGAACTGATCGTTGATCCCGAGGTGGGTCTGCACGTGCGGCCCCGGCTGCGCTGAGGATCCTAAGTTCGGCGAGCGCCGGGAGCTTGTCTGTACGGCGTTCTGCCGTACAGGGGATCCGCGGCGGCTGTTCCATCGCTTGTAGGAACGGATTCCGACAGCTGAGTCGTCCGAACCAGGGGGCTCGACAAGCTCGACCGGCGGTGGGTGCGATCGGCGGTGGGCTCGACCAGCGGTAGGCGAGACCGGCGGGGTCTCGACAGGCTCGACCGGCGGTGGGCTCGACCGGCGGTGGGCTCGACCAGCGGTAGGCGGCACCGGCGGGGGGTCTCGACAAGCTCGACCAGTGGGAGGGGCGTCAGCGGCGGGCCAGCACGTAGAGGCGGTCGGTCGGCGCCTCATCAGCCCCCGGACCCCGGCGGTACCACTCGATCTCACTGAACCCGGCAGCGGCGAACGCCGCCAGGACCTGGGCCTGGTCGTGCAGCACGAAGTCGAGCTCGACCGGTTCGCCGACGAACTCGGTGACCCGGCGCACCTCGTCGCCGGCGTGGACGGCGACCGCCAGCACGCCTCCCGGCGTCAGAGTGCGGGCCAGGGCGGCGATCGCCGGCGCCAACTCTGAGCCGGCTAGATGGACCAGCGAGTACCAGGCCAGCACCGCGCCCCAGCCGGCCGCCGTCCGTGGCTTGAGCAGGCTGAACAGGTTGCCCACCTGGAAGTCCAGGTCGGGGAACTCCCGAGACGCCACCGCCACCATCTGCGGTGACAGGTCGATGCCGCTCACCGTGGCGCCGGTGTCGGCCAGGAAGGCCGCGACGTGTCCCGGGCCGCAACCGACGTCCACGATCGGATCGGAGCCGGCCAGCGAGGCGATCCGCTCCAGCAGCCAGACGTCGAACGGCCGCTCGGTGAGTTCGTCGCCGAGCCGTTCGAAATAGGCGTCGGCGACCTGGTCGTAGGTGCCCCGCACCCGCTGGTCGCGAGCGTCGGTGCCCTCGGCGAGCACCACGTCCCGATCGACCGCGGTGGCGGCCGGAACCGCGCCGGCCGGCTCGGCGACCGGACCGAGCAGATGCACCCAGCGCCGATCCTGCTGGCCCGGACGCCGCTCCAGCTCGCGCACCAACGGTTCGGGCAGGGCGGCCATCCGGTGCAGCACCTGCTCGACGGCGTCCCGATCGGCGAACGAATGCAGCCGTTCGGTGCGGGTCTTCAGCTCGCCGGGCGCCTGCGGGCCGCGCAGCAGCAGCACGGTGAGCAGCGCGCGCTCGTCGGGCTGCAGGCTGAGCACCTCGTCGAGGAGCTGGTGGTACTTCAGCGTTCGTGAGCCTTTGCCGGCCCACACCACGCGAAGCAGGCCGCGTCCCTTCAATTCACGCGCCGCCGTCTCGATGGTCTGGTCGTCGAAATCGGTGACCGGGTCGCGACTGGAGGTCTGATTGCAGGCCACCCGCAGTGCGTTCAGGCTGAGCGGATAGGTGGCGGGGACGGTGCGCTGCTTCTCCAGCAGGCTGCCGAGGATCCGTTGCTCGGTGGCATCGAGGACGGGCAGTGCCATGGCGGCAGCCTAGTGCTAGGCCTGCAGCTCCAGGGACTGCCAATACGCAGGATGGGCGCGCAGCTCCGCGGTGCGTTGCGGGTTGGTGCTGCGCATGCCGAGGTTGCCGTAGCTGTCGGCCTTGCGTTCGGAGACCTGCACGTTGGCGGCCAGCACCGCGCCCGCGCGGATGCCGTTCAGCCCGGTCGTCCGCCATGGGATCTTCGCCTCCAGCAGATAACCGGTGGGGGTGAGGGTGATCGCGGCCTCCAGGGTCTGCGCGTCACGCGCCGTTTCGAACGAGGTGCGCTTGGCGTTCGGCCCCAGGATCGCGCGCTGCGGCGGGGTGCCGGCACCGCTGGGCAGCCCGAACATGTAGTAGGCGTCGGTCGGCCGGGCCAGGTCGGACGCCGTGAGCCGGCGCTTGTCCGGACCCAGCTCGAGAATCACCGAATCGCCGCGGAAGATCTGGGTGGGCTTGCCGGGTTCGGGAGCGCGGGGAGTGGCGTCCTGGACCTGGGCGAGCAGGTAGAGGGCCTGGTCGTCCCACATCAGGTAGATGTCGCCGGTGGCCTTGCTGGTGCCGGCGATCTGATGCTCGGCGCGGGACACCAGTTGCCACTGCCAGTCGCCGGTATCGCCGTCGATCGTCACCTGGCCACGCAGGGCCTTCAGCGCCGGCACCGCCCGTACCGGAGGCAGCGTTGTCGAGGGCCGGGTCGGGGTCGGCGATGTCGGACGGGTGGGCGTCGGCAGCGTCGGCGCCGGAGTGATTGGCGCGGTCGGCGACTCGACCGTGCCCGGTACGGACGCCGGGAACAGCCGGGGCCAGGCGAAGAAGACGATGATGGCCAGCACTGCCGCGACGGCGCCGAGGATCGCCCACTTCGCGCCCGACCTGGACGGCGCAGCCGGGTCGGGTGCCGGCTCGTACCCGGACGACCCGCCACCGCCCGGGCCGCCGGATCCGCCGCCGGTCCAGGCGGGCGGCTCGGGTGGCTGTGGTTCGGCGGGTTGCGGCTGGGTCGTCGGCAGCTGGTGCCCCTGGTCGTAGCTCGCCGCCGGGGTGTCGGTACTGGGCGGCCAGGGCGGGACCACCACCGGAATCACTCGGGCACCACCGGGATCGGGAGCCGTTGCGGGCTGATCCGCGACCGTCGGTGAGGGGTGCGACGCGACGTCGAAGATCCGGCCGTCGCTGGCCCGCAGGTAGAGCACCGGCGTGCCCCACTCGACGTCGTTGTCGTCGCTGAACACCGCGACCCGGGCCTCGGCCAGTGCCGCGTCGATCGGGTAGCCGTCCGCCAGCGCGCTGTAGAATTCGGCGCTGAACACCGTCGCGGCCTCGTCGGTGATCTCGAACTGCATCGCGACCACCGCCGGAATGCCCTGCGCGACCAGGCTCTGCGCGACCCCGCCGAACGGGTCGGCCGGGGACTGCCGGGCACCCTCGCAGGCGTTCAGCACCACCAGCCGCAGCTTGTCCTGGTCGTGGATCACCGTCGCCAGCGCCGAACCCGAGACCAGGTGCGCCAGCTGATGGTCGTCCTCGAAGGCGAGCATGCCGTCGCCGGTGTGCTCGTCGAAGCCGCCGTGACCGATGAAGTGCAGCACGTGCACCGGAGCCCTGCGCAGCACCCCGCGCAGGTCGGCGAGGTGGGCGTGCGGCAGCACGGTGAGCTGCACCTGGCCGGACTGCTCCAGGCCGGCCAGGGCGTGCCGGATGCGCTGCACCTCGGCGTCCACGTCCAGGGCGGCGAGGTTCGTCGGCGAGCAGACCACCACCAGCACCTGCAACGGCGGCGTCACGGTCAGCGGCGGCACTGCCCGCGGCTGCTCCAGGTAACGCACCACCGGGGTCTTGGTGGACAGCACCAGGAACTGCCGCAGGCTGGCCGGGTACAGGTATTCCCAGGGCACGTCGGCGAGCTGAGGTGCCTTGCCCAGCCGCAGCCGGACGCGCAGGCCCTTGCCCTGGGCGTCCGCCTCGTCGAGGCTGCGTCGGAAGCAGGTGCCGACCTCGCCGGCGAACACCGAGTCGTACAGCGTGCTGCCGAACTGCTTGGCGACCTGCTGAGTCGGTGAGCCGAGCGACCGGACGCCGGAGCGGGTCCGGCCGAGCTTGAGGATCACGTTCTCCAGGGCGTCCGGGTTGAACGGGAAGGTCATCTCGCCGCTGGCCTCGCCGCGCGGCGACGCCAGCACCGAGACCTCGTAGCTGCCGGGCGTGGCGGACGCCTCGATCTCGAGATCGAAGTCCAGGTAGTCCAGCGCAGCCACGGTCGTCTCCTATCCGGTCAGCCAACTCGCGATCTGGGTGGCCACGTCGCGCTGGCCGAAGAAGCTGCCGTGGTAGACGCCACGGGCCTTGGGCAGCACCAGCCGGCGGTCCTCACGCACCTGCATGGCGTCGTCGCCCTGGTAGACACCGGCGGTCGGCACCACCAGGTCGTTGGCGAGGTCGCCGAATACCCGGTCGACCACGACGTTCTGCACGTTCTTCACCGCCATCGCCCGCCAGCCGCCGGACGGACTGAAGTCGGCGGCGATGGCGAACTGCTCGGCCGGCAGTTCGGTGCTGTTGAAGCCGTGCAGGAAGTCACCGGCGGAATCCATCGCGGCCAGGCCCGGAATGCCGACCAGTCCGTACTTGGCGATGATCTTCACCACCACCAGCACCGAGGTCAGGGCGGTCTCCACGACCGCGGCCGGGCCGTCCGGAATCAGGTTGACCATGGTGGTGATCCGGTCGATGAACGGCACCAGGTTGTTCGGGGTGGCCAGCGCGGTGCCGTGGTTGGCGCTGGCCACGTGCACGATGCGGCGGACGTCGAACACCGGGTCGCCGCCCTGCCCGGCCAGCGCTCGGCCGACCAGGCCGCCGCGGCTGTGGCAGACGATGTCGGCCTCGATCTGGACGCCGTCGGGCACCAGTTCGCGGACCAGGTCGGCGTTGCCGATCGGGTCGATGCCCAGGGTGTGGTGGTCGATGGCGGCGACGCGTCCGCCGTAGTGGTCGGACAGGGCGGCCAGCAGATCGGACGGGAAGGCCCGGAAGGCGCTGTCGGTGTTGACGAAGGTGCCGTGCACGAACCACAGCGAACGGCCCGACGCCAACCTCTCCCAGTCGGCGTCGGCCAGGCTGGGCACGTCGCCGCTGGTGTAGTTGGCAGGGGTGAAGCTGCGGGCCCGGGCGATCCTCGACTTGGACTCCCACAGCCGGGCGGCCGCCCCGGCCAGCGGCGGCACCACCAGTTCGGCCAGCGGCAGTGCCACCAGTTCGAGCACCTTGCGTCCGATCAGGCCCAGCACGCCGCGGGTCTCGGCGGCCTCGCCGGCGTCCGGCGCGCTGGCGAAGGCCGGCACGATGAACCGGACGACGTCACCGGAGCCGCGGGTGGTGGGCGCCAGGGCGTCTCCGGAATCGACCGGGAAGTTCCAGCTCACTACGCCGTTCTCATCAACCGCGAGCAGCACCTGGGCGACGTCCTCGCCGAGATCGGGAACGGTGACCTCCATACCGGGCACGTCCGAGATCGGTGCCCGCAGCTCGCCGGCGGGTGCTTGCGGCACCGGTGCCACGTCCAGGGTGATCACCCGCAGCCGCAGGAATCCTTCCTGGGTGAGTGCGGCGTCCAGGGCGGCGCCGGAGCCGTCCACCTCGGGCGCCCGGGTCTCGGCACCGGGCGCGACGTTGTGGGCGTCGGCCCGGCCACGCAGGCCGGGAGCGCGGACGGCGATGCCCTGACCCAGGTTGACCTGCCGGGAACTGCCGTCGAGTGTGGCCATCAGTGGGTCTCCTGCCTGGTGAGGATCAATCCGGGGTGCCCGTAGTAGGCGTAGGCGAGCGGGGTGGTCTGGTTCTGCCCGTCGAGGGTGGAGAACCGGCCGCGCAGCTCACGCATCACGTCACCGACTTCACGGCCGTTGCCGATGGTCTCGGCGTAGAAGGCGAGCGCGGTGTCCTTGGCGATGGTGTCGTTGACGTTCCACAGCGGCGCCACGAATGCCCGGGCGCCGGCCCGCAGGAAGGCCGCGGCGAGCCCGCCCTCGATCAGCGCGCCGCCGGTCTCGGTGGCCAGCTGGCAGCAGTTCAGGAACACCAGCGGGGCGGCGGATTTGGTGAAGCTCGAGCCGATCACGATCGACTCGTCGATGCGCACCGAGGAGTCCGACAGGATCAGGCCGCTGTTGATCGGCGAATCCGGATCGACCTCGCCGTGTGACGCCACGTGCAGCACCTGCGCCACCACGGGGTCACCGCGGTCGGTCAGTTCGCCCTTGAGCAGGCTGGCCACCTCGTCGGCGGTCGCCTTGACCCAGACCGACGGCTGGTAGGTGGTGGTCAGCTGCTTGCCCTCCTCGATGGCCTCCTTCAGCGACTTCATGCCCGAACTCGGACCGAACTCGCCGACCACGACGGCCAGGCTGCTGATCGCCATCGATTCGGCCGGTGTCGTGCTGGGCCGGCGGATCCCGGACGGCGTCTCCGGCCCGGCCGGACGCCAGCGTCCGACGATCGCCTGGGCGCCCAGCAGTTGCGGTGCGGCCGGGTCGACCAGGGTGCGGTCGACGATGAACTCCTCATCGGTGGTGGCCAGCTCCCACGGCACCAGCGACTCCTGTGACACCAGCAGCAGGGTCGGCAGCCGTTCGGCGTCCTTGGCGATCCGCCAGACCGGGGCCAGCACTTTCCAGAACCACAGCGGCATCACGCCGGCCACCTCGGTGGCGACGCCGGCGATCCGCAGTCCCGCGGTGGGGTTGCCGTCCACCTGGGCCATCTCGCGGATCTTGCGCAGCGCGAACGTCTCAGCGGTGTCCTGCTCGAGGTGGGTGATCACCTGCTCGTCGGGCAGTTGGACGGGGTGCGGCGTGGTGAACGTCCACAGGAAGGTGCCGGCCGCCTCGCCGCGACTGATCGACACGGTCAGGTCGATCGGCACCGTCTGGTCGAGGTTGACCGCCACCTCACCACCCGAGGTGGAGGTGGGTGCCTGTGCGGGGGCGTCCGGGGCGACTAGGATCTCGCGCCAGGCGGTGCCGATCAGCAGACCGTTCTGGCTGTATTCGACCTCGATCCGGCCCTGCCAGGGTTCGGCGACCGCGGGCGCGGTGAGCTGGAAGTTCGCGGTGTGCGCGGCGATGTCGGACGGGTCGAACACCAGATCCTGGCGCACCTGGGCGACGGTGAAGTTCTCCGCCTTGATCTGCAGGGTCAGTTGGCTCGTCGAATGATCGGCGGGTACCGCGATGATCATCTTGGCGCCCTGGACCCCGGGCTGGGCCTGCTGGGACAGCCCGACAACGACGTCGAAGGTGGCCGACGGCGGCACGGTCTCGGGGACGTCGACCCGCGGGAACGCCTGCACCGATTCGGTTGCCGGCGCTGGCGCTGGTGGGGCTTCGGCGTCCGCGGCCATCGGTGGGGGCTCGGCGAAGTCGATGCCGCGGGTGGGTTCGGGTGCGGCGTCCGGGGGCGGCGCCATCGGCAGCCGGGCGCCGAAGTCGATTCCGCGGGTCGGGCCGCGATCCTGTTCGACGGTCACGCCCCACATCCAGCCGACCGGACGGCCGCCGTCGATCACCAGGCCCGTCCAATGACCGTCGACGACGTCGGCGTCGTCGAGTTGACGCACCTTGTCGGCGCCGTGTTCGTGAAGATCGAGAGAGATGCCGAGCGGCATCCGGTCGTCGACGGTGGGCCCGAGCACCCGATCGCGGTCGTCGGGGGTGAGCGAGTACCAGAGCACCGCACCGGGCATGCGAGGGTCCGGACGGCGCACGATCAGCATCTCGTGGGCACCGGCCAGGCTGATCGCCGACCGCGCGGCGGCCACGGACATCTCGGCATCGAGCACAACCACGGGATCCATCGACGACTCCTTTTGGTCGTATGAGTTCACCTGGGCGGACGGTGATACGAACAGCTGATCGGCCGCGGGCTCAGCGCGGACGCCACACTCCGCCGCTGCCCGGGCTGGGCACCGGTGAGCCGGGCGTGGGTTGGGTGGTGGTGACCGGATCGCCGAGGCTGCCGTCCGGACGGGGCACCCGCACCGTGAAGGCGACGGTGCCGAAGCTCAGCCGGAACTCGTCGGACATGGCGTCGCCGGCGCCGGTCACGGTGTAGCCGGTGACCCGGACGTCGGTGAGCCTCACCTCGGTGGCTGCCGAGCCCGCGCCCCGATCGTGGGTCAGCACGGCTTGGGGGAGGGCGCGCCCGGTGGCGCAGTATTCGAGCAGTCGCGGTGAAGCGCTGCCACTGCGACAGGTCAGGGTGAGGTCGGTCAGATCAGGCCGGTTGGCTCGGGCGCCGGTGCCGAACGCCCCGGTGGCGAGACTGCAGCTGAAGCTCCAGGTGTCGATCTCGATTTCGCCTTCATGGCGGGCCGCCACCGAATCCCCGGTGATTCCCGGGATCGCCAGGTAACTGGGCATGCGTGCCTCCTACCTACGTGGGTGGTCGGAAGTTAGCGCTTGGAGTGCGATTGCGAAAGGGCGTTCAATTGCCTATTTGTCTGTCCGCTCGTCGATCGGCGCGAGCGGGTAGTTGACCGTGTCCCGGTCGTCCGCCGGCGCAGCCGGCCGGGAGCATTACTCTGCGGCCATGAC
Source organism: Micropruina sp. (assembly GCF_047606365.1). Taxonomy (GTDB): domain Bacteria; phylum Actinomycetota; class Actinomycetes; order Propionibacteriales; family Propionibacteriaceae; genus Micropruina. The sequence goes on from NZ_JASGEN010000111.1 coordinate 46,184, forward strand.
GACCTTCGCCCTGACCCGCACCGACCACCCGACGCCCGCCGACGAGCGCGCAGCGATCGTGGCGAAGCCGGTGTTCGGGGCGAACTTCACCGACCACATGGCACTGGCCACCTGGACCGACGGCTCCGGCTGGCACGACCGCGAGATCGTCGCCCGGCGTCCGTTCGAACTGCATCCCGGTGCAGCCACCTTCCACTACGGCCAGGAGATCTTCGAGGGCCTGAAGGCCTACCGGCAGCCGGACGGCGGGGTCGCCCTGTTCCGTCCGGAGAAGAACGCGGCGCGCTTCGTCTCCTCAGCACGCCGGCTGGCGATGGCCCCGGTGGACGAGGCCGACTTCGTCGCCGCCGTCACCGAACTGGTCGACCTGGACCGTGACTGGGTGCCTTCGCCGGACGGCGAGCAGAGCCTGTACATCCGCCCGTTCGAGATCGCCAGCGAGACCCTGATCGGCGTCCGGGCGGCCAAGGAGTACACGTTCTGCGTGATCGCCTCACCGGTCGGGCCGTACTACCCCGAGCCGGTGTCGCTGTGGGCGACCCCGAACTACACCCGGGCCGCGGCCGGTGGCACCGGCGCGGCCAAGTGCGGCGGCAACTACGCAGCCAGCCTGGCCGCCGCCGACGAGGCCGCCGCGCACGGCTGCGGCCAGGTGATCTGGCTGGACGGCGCCGAGCACCGCTGGGTGGAGGAGTGCGGCACGATGAACATCATGTTCGTCACCGCCGCCGGCGAACTGGTCACCCCGTCGCTGACCGGCACCATCCTGGACGGCGTCACCCGCGACTCCATCCTGACCCTGGCGCCCGAGCACGGACTGCGTCCGGCGGAGCGTCGGATCGCCATCGACGAGGTGTTCGAGGGCGTCAGCAGCGGCGCGATCACCGAGGTGCTGGCCTGCGGGACGGCCGCCGTGGTCACCCCGATCGTCGGCTTCGCCGCCCCGGGTGTGAACGGCAGCGACCGCCGGTTCACCGTCGGCGACGGCGCTCCGGGCACGATCAGCCAGGCCATCCGGGCCCACCTGCTCGACATCCAGTACGGCCGGGCCGAGGACAAGCACGGCTGGCTGCGCCGGGTCTAGGGACGCAGCGCAACCTGACCACCGCTGGTTGAGCTTGTCGAAACCGGTCGTTGGCTGAGTTCGACACCACCCGTTGGTTGAGCTTGTCGAAACCCCTTGTCAGGCCGTACACCCGGAGAGGTCTCGACAAGCTCGACCGACGAAAGTCAGTGCGTTCCTAGAGCGCGTCGCGGCTGATCGGGCAAGACATGCAGCGGGGGCCGCCGCGTCCGGAACCCAGCTCGGAGCCGGAGATGGCGACCACCTCGATGCCGGCCGCGGCCAGCCGCTCGTTGGTCTCGGTGTTGCGCTCGTAGGCGATCGCCACCTTGGCCTCGATGGCCAGGGTGTTGTTGCCGTCGTCCCACTGCTCGCGTTCGGCGGTCACCGGATCGAGGCCGGTGTCGATCAGCCGCAGCCGCTCGATGCCCATCGCGCTGGCGGCCGCGTCCAGGAACGGACGCAGCGGCTCGACCAAGACGCCGCCGTCGGCGGACGGCTTCAAGGTGGCGGCGGCCAGCCGGTGCGCCACGTTCGGGTACATCACCATGGCGTCGGTGTCGACCATGGTGCAGATGGTGTCCAGGTGCATGGTCGCCCGGTCCTGGTCGATCGGCACGGCCAGCACAGTGTGTGCCAGGCCCTGGGCGAACGCCGTCCGGGCCAGCCGCTCGGCGCCCGCCGGACGGGTCCGCTCGCCGACGCCGACCGCCAGCACGCC
>NZ_JASGEN010000112.1:0-13224 GCF_047606365.1 Micropruina sp.
CAAGGGCCAGATCCGCAAGGGCGTCGTCTCCTCGATCGTCAACTTCGGCGCCTTTGTCGACCTGGGCGGCGTGGACGGCCTGGTGCACGTCTCCGAGCTGTCCTGGAAGCACATCGATCACCCGTCCGAGGTGGTCACCGTCGGTGACGAGGTCACCGTCGAGGTGCTGGACGTCGACATGGACCGCGAGCGTGTCTCGCTGTCGCTGAAGGCGACCCAGGAAGATCCGTGGCAGACCTTCGCCCGCACCCACCAGATCGGCCAGATCGTGCCGGGCAAGGTCACCAAGCTGGTGCCGTTCGGTGCGTTCGTCCGCGTCGAAGAGGGCATCGAGGGCCTGGTGCACGTCTCCGAGCTCGCCGAGCGTCACGTGGAGATCCCCGAGCAGGTGGTTTCGGTCAACGACGAGGTCATGGTCAAGATCATCGACATCGACCTCGAGCGTCGCCGGATCTCGCTCTCGCTCAAGCAGGCCAACGAGGGTGTCGACATGCATGCCGACGACTTCGACCCGGCGCTGTACGGCATGAGCGCGTCCTACGACGACCAGGGCAACTACATCTACCCCGAGGGCTTCGATCCCGAGACCCAGGAGTGGAAGCCCGGCTACGAAGAGCAGCAGGCGGCGTGGGAGCGGCAGTACGCCGAGGCCCAGGCCCGCTGGGAGGCTCACAAGCAGCAGGTCAAGGACGCCGAGGCCGCTGGTGTCGAGGCGGCCGTGGCCGAGGCCAGCACCGCCGCGTACTCCGCGGGCAGCACCACCACGACCGAGGCCGAGGGTTCGCTCGCTTCGGACGAGGCGCTGCAGGCGCTGCGCGATCGGTTGACCGGCAACCGCTGAGGTTAGTCCGACCAGTAATCACTCGACCGGCTCGGTTCCCCTTGTGGGAGCCGGGCCGGTCGGCGTTCGGGCTCCGGCGGGGCGACGTGGACGCCGTGTCCGCGGGGCGGGCATGCTGGCCGGGTGAACAACCCGTCCCCTTCGCGAGTTCCGCGCCGATGGTGAACCAGGAACGCCCCGACCTGCTGCTGGTCGGCCTGACCGGCGGGATCGCGTCCGGGAAGTCGGCGGTGGCCGACCGGCTGGCCGAGCTGGGTGCGGTGCTGATCGACGCCGACGTGCTGGCCCGCGAGGTGGTCGAGCCCGGCACGCCCGGCCTGGACGCGATCGTCGCGCGTTTCGGTGCCGGCGTCCTGCACCCCGCTGCGGACGGCGGCCCGGCGGAACTGGACCGGCCGGCGTTGGGCGCGATCGTCTTCGCCGACCCGGACGCCCGGCGCGATCTGGAAGCGATCGTGCACCCCGCCGTCCGGGCTCGTGCCGTCGAGCTCAGCCGGGCCGCGCCGCCGGGTTCGGTCGTGGTGCAGGTCATCCCGCTGCTGGTGGAGACCGGGCAGTCAGACGCCTTCGACGTGGTGGTGGTGGTCGACCTGGACCCCGAGACGCAGCTGGACCGGCTGATGGCCCGCAACGGCCTGACCCGGGAGCAGGCGCTGGCCCGGATCAACGCCCAGGCCGGACGCGCGCAGCGGCTGGCCGCCGCCGACGAGGTGATCGACAACAACGGCACGCCCGCCGAACTGCGCAACGCCACCGACGCCCTGTGGCACCGGTTGCGTACCGCCTCCCCGCCCCGGCGCCCCTCGCATGGCACCCTGAGCCCGTGAGCACGCCGCCGCCGACCTACGAGAACTACCCGCCGTCCGGCCAGGACCGGGTTCGTTCCGCGGACGATGCGGCCTCGAGTCAATGGAGTGCACAGACGGTGGCGCCACTCGGCCCGCCCCCACAACGACCCGGTCCGGACCGCCGGGGGCTGTTGTACCTGGTCGGCGGTGGCCTCGCAGGTGTCGCCGTGCTGGCCTTCGCGGCGAGCAACCGGAACGGCGGCATCACCGGCGCGCCGTCCGACTGGTCGTCGTCGGTGCCCGGATCCGATGACGACGACGATTCCGGGGACGGCGCCGGCAATGAGACCGACGTGGGCGGCTACACCGTGTCATGGCCGGACGGCTGGCAGGTCGACACCACCAGCGACACCCAGGTGGTGCTGACCGCCGGTCGGGCCACGGTCATCTTCCGGGCCTATACCGCCGGCGACGACGCGACCGCCGCCGAAGAAGCCGGACGGCTGCTCAATCGGCATTCGGCGGGCCTCGGCAAGCGCCGCATCGGGAACACCACGAGCAGTTCCGGATCGGTCGAGAAGGCATCCGCCGAGGCGTCCGGGGTACTCGGCGACGGCGTCCGGGTCACCGTCAGCGCGCATGTCGCGATCGACGCCGAGAACGACGGTGGTGCGCTGGCGGTGATCACGCTGCTGCCGTCCGGCATCTCGGCGAGCCGCCGCAAGCAGGTCACCACGATGCGCCGGGAGTTCCTGGACCAGCTGGGCTGACCAGGGAATTCGCGGACCGGGCGGTCCCTGGCCCGGATCGGGCCGAACTCCTGAATTGTGGCGTGAAATCTTGCCAAGAACGTGTATCGCCGGGCGTTTTCCCGGCCCTATGTGTTGAGAGACTGACCCGACGCGGCCCCGGGATCGGGCCGCCCAAACCGACCGGAAGGAATTCAGTCGTGCAGTGCACTCGTTGCCACACGGACGTACCTGAGGCGGCGCATTACTGTCAGGTGTGCGGGCTGGACGCCCATGCCGACGACGGCGCGCGCAAGGCGTCGTTCGCTGCGAAGCCGAACGAATCCGTAGTGTCCCTCAAACTCGTGTCCACCATCATGCCGCGCGGTGCCGCCGTCCGGCCGATGACCTATCAGTTCGCACTCGGCCTGGCGTTGCTGGTCACGGTGATCGTCGCGGCGACCGGGGCGCTCCCGATCGCGGTGCTGATCGCAGCCTTCGCGATGCCGCTGGTCTACATCGTCTACCTCTACGACGTGAACATGTGGGAGGACGAACCGGTCCTGGTGACCGGCCTCGCCTTCCTGCTCACCGCCGTGCTCGGCGGAGCCTGGACGTGGCTGTGGCTCACCCTGCGGGGTCCGCTCAGCCCGGCGGCGTCCTGGGGAGACACCGAGACACTCGCCCCGACCTTCGGCGGCTTCCTGATCGCCGCCCTGCTGGTGCCCGTGGTGGGTGAGGCGATCCGGCAGATCGGCCCGGTCGTGCTCGCCGCCCGGCCCGAGTTCGACGACCTGATGGACGGCCTCACCTTCGGCGTCATCTCCGGCGTCGCGTTCGCCACCGCCGACACCCTGGTCAAGCACTGGCCGTTGATCACCGGCGGTTACGCGGGGGTCTCGGACGCCCCGACCTGGATCTCGCTGCTGGTGCTGGAGGGCTTCGTGAAGCCGCTGCTGATGGGCACCGCCACCGGCATCGCCTGCGCCGAGTTCTCCGGCCTGGGCGAGGGTTACGACGGCTTCAGCCCGCGCTACTTCCGCGGGCTCGCCGAGGCCGTCGGCGCCAACGTGCTGTTCGCCGGCGGGCTCTACCTGCTCGGTTTCCTGGGCAACCCGGTGCTGGCGCTGGTGCTGTCCATCCTGTGGGGGCTGGCGATCCTGGCCGTGCTGATCGTGCGGATCCGGACGGCGTTGCACCGCGGCCTGATGGAGGCAGCGCTCGAATCCACCGCACGGGCCCGCTCGACCGGACCGAACCTCGAGTTCTGCCCGTCGTGCGAGATGCCGCTGCTGCCGTCCGCGCTGTTCTGCTCCAACTGCGGAGTCAGTGTGCGCGCCGCAGGCAAGGCGCCCCACGCCCACGTCGAGAGCACGGAGGCCCAGGCATGAGCGAGAACCAGTACCCCGGACAGGGCGGACCGCAGTACCCCCAGCAGGGCGGCGGTCAGCAGTTCCCGCAGGGCGGTCAGCCCTACCCGCAACAGGGCCAGCCGTACCCACAGCAGGGCCAGCCCCCGCAGCCGCAGTATCCGGCGCAGGGACAGCCGCAGCAGGGCGTGCCGCAGCAGGGGCAGCCCGGGCCGGCCGGCGGTTCGTTCCCGCCGGGTGGCCAGCCCTATCCGGCGGGCGGTCAGCCCTCGCAGCCGGGCGGCTACCCGCAACAGGGCTATGGGCCGGCCGGCCAGCAGTATCCGCCGGCCGGGGGATCCGGATCGTTCGGTGGGCCCGGCTATTCGGGAGGCGGCTTCCAGCCGCAGCCGCCGAAGCCGAAGGGCAACGGCATGATCATCGGCATCGTGGTGGCCGGCCTTGCCGTGGTGGCCCTGGCCGGCTGGCTGCTGATGACGCTGTTCGGCCCCAGCGGCGGCGATCCGACACCGAGCGTCTCGCCGACGGTGTCCACCCAGCAGTCGACCCCGCCGTCCCCGCAGCCTAGCCCGGACCCGTCGACGTCCACCGATCCGTCGCCGGATCCCAGCCCGTCGACCTCGACGAACACCCCGTCGGGTGACGGGATCGAGGTGGGTCTGGGGGTGTCGGTGACGCCGGCGAACGGCTGGCAGCAGTCCAGCCGTGAAGAGATGAAGAACTTCACCCAGCTGAGCAACGGCAAGGCCCTGCTGGCCACCCAGGCGTTCCGGGTGGAGGGTCAGATCTCGGGCACCGACGTGGTCGCCTCGTACATGAAGCAGATCACCGCGAACATGACCGGGGTGAGCACCAAGACGCCGTCGGTGATGGACGTCAAGAACAGCCGGTTGTCGGTCGGCATCGGCAGTTGGAGCGGCACCCGGGCCACCTCGCAGGGTTCGGTGAAACTCTCCTACGTGACGATCATGTCCGTGCGGGACGACGGGCTGACCGTGATGTCGACCCTGATCGTGCCGTCCGGAACAACGGTGGCGTCCGTCCAGGACGACTACCTGGAGATGACCAACTCACTGCTGAACAGCCAGTTGAAGGCGTGATCGGGCTGCGGAGATCCCGGCGTTCGCCGGGATGACGTCCACGAGGCAGGCCATCCCGACCTGACCCTCGTCATCCCGGACTCGATCCGGGATCTCCACGCAACAAACGCGACGGCGGGCCTCTGAGGCCCGCCGTCGTAGCGTCCGGGACGAGGGTCGATCGAAGAGTGTCAGAGCGGACGCCTACGCTGAGGTCATGCGTCCGACAACCGATCTGCAGCGCCGGGTGGCCCCGTTCAAGGTCCAGGCCGACTTCGTCCCCGCCGGTGACCAGCCGGCCGCGATCGACGAGCTGGAACACCGGATCACCGCGGGCGAGAGCGACGTGGTGGTGCTGGGTGCCACCGGTACCGGCAAGACGGCCACGGTGGCCTGGCTGGCCGAGCGGTTGCAGCGTCCGATGCTGGTGATGCAGCCCAACAAGACCCTCGCCGCCCAGTTCGCCAACGAGTTGCGCACCTTCTTCCCCGACAACGCGGTCGAGTACTTCGTCTCGTACTACGACTACTACCAACCCGAGGCGTACGTTCCGCAGACCGACACCTACATCGAGAAGGACTCCTCACTCAACGAGGAGGTCGAGCGGCTGCGGCACTCGGCGACCAGTTCGCTGCTCACCCGGCGCGACGTCATCGTGGTGGCGACCGTGTCCGCGATCTACGGCCTGGGCACCCCGCAGGAGTACGTCGATCGGATGGTCCGGCTGCGGGTCGGCGAAGAGCACGACCGCGACACGCTGCTGCGGGCGCTGGTCGACATCCAGTACGCCCGCAACGACCTGGCCGGCACCCGCGGCACCTTCCGGGTCCGCGGCGACACCGTCGAGATCTTCCCGATGTATGAAGAGAACGCGGTCCGGGTCGAGTTCTTCGGTGACGAGATCGAAGCCCTCTCGACGCTGCACCCGCTGACCGGCACGGTGATCTCGGTCGACACCGAGGTGGCGGTGTTCCCGGCGTCCCACTACGTCGCCGGCCCCGAGCGCATGGAGCGGGCCATCGCCGGTATCGAATCCGAACTCGAGGTGCGGCTGGCCGAACTCGAGGGTGAGCACAAGCTGCTCGAGGCGCAGCGGCTGCGCATGCGCACCGGCTACGACATCGAGATGATGCGCCAGATCGGCACCTGCTCGGGCATCGAGAACTACTCGCGGCACATCGACGGCCGCACCCAGGGCAGTGCGCCGAACTGTCTGATCGACTACTTTCCGGCCGACTTCGTGCTGGTCATCGACGAGTCGCACGTCAGCGTGCCGCAGATCGGCGGCATGTATGAGGGCGACGCGTCCCGCAAGCGCACCCTGGTCGAGCACGGCTTCCGGCTGCCCAGCGCCCTGGACAACCGTCCGCTCACCTTCGAGGAGTTCAGCGACCGGATCGGCCAGACCGTCTACCTGTCGGCGACGCCGGGTCCGTACGAGATGGCCCGCTCCGGGCCGCCGGTCGAACTGCTGATCCGGCCCACCGGCCTGGTCGATCCCGAGGTGATCCTGAAGCCCACCAAGGGCCAGATCGACGACCTGATCGGCGAGATCCGGCTGCGCGCCGAACGCAACGAACGCGTCCTGGTCACCACCTTGACCAAGAAGATGTCAGAGGACCTCACCGACTACCTGATGGAGAACGGCATCCGCACCCGGTACCTGCACTCCGAGGTCGACACCCTGAAACGGATCGAGCTGCTGCGCGAGTTGCGGCTCGGCGAATACGACGTGCTGGTCGGCATCAACCTGCTGCGTGAGGGTCTCGACCTGCCCGAGGTCAGCCTGGTCGCCATCCTGGACGCCGACAAGGAGGGCTTCCTGCGCTCCGAACGGTCGCTGATCCAGACCATCGGCCGCGCCGCTCGTAACGTGAACGGCCAGGTGCACATGTATGCCGACTCGATCACGGCGTCCATGGCGGCGGCCATCGACGAGACCAACCGCCGCCGGGCCAAGCAGGTGGCCTACAACCTCGAGCACGGCATCGATCCGCAGCCGCTGCGCAAGAAGATCGCCGACATCACCGACATGCTCGCCCGTGAAGACGCCGACACCGCCGGCCTGATGACCAGAACCGGCGGACGCCGTTCGGTGTCGCCGGTGCCGATCGGTTCGCACGAGCATCGCAACACCGACGGCATGCCGGCCAGTGAACTGGCCAGCCTCGTCCAGGAACTCACCGAGCAGATGCACAGCGCAGCCGCCGAACTCCAGTTCGAGTTGGCGGCCCGGCTGCGCGACGAGATCGCCGACTTGAAGAAGATGATCCGCCAGACTTTGGCTGCGACGAAGTAGGGGAGCGCCGCCGGTCGATCTCGCCGAACCGTCGCTGCCCCCAGGTGAGCGAACACCATCGCGGCAGTTGTGTCGCCGCGGCGGATTGGCATGGCCTGCGGTCGGGTGGGAGAATCGACGCCGGAGGGGAGTACTCCCTAGCGAGGTGGTCGTCATCACGGTCGGCGTTCCGGCCCGGCGCCTCGGCTGGCAACAGTGGCGGAGACCTCCGAGGCTCAAGCCTGAGGAGGCGCTCCCTTGCACGTCACCCCTACCGCCTGGCTGATCACTCTTGCGGTGACGGTCGCGATCCTGGCGTTCGATCTGTTCATCATCGGACGCCGCCCGCATGAACCATCGATGCGGGAGTGCGGCATCGCCATCGGCATCTATGTCGCGCTGGCGATCGCGTTCGGGTTCGGCGTCTGGGCAGTGTCGGGGCCGCGGTACGCCGGCGAGTTCTTCGCCGGATGGCTGACCGAATACAGCCTGAGCATCGACAACCTGTTCATCTTCGTGATCATCATGAGCAACCTGCGGGTGCCGCGGAAATATCAGCAGTACGCGCTGATGTTCGGCATCGTGCTCGCGCTGATCTTCCGGGCGATCTTCATCGCGCTCGGGGCGGCCGCCATCGAGCGGTTCTCCTGGGTGTTCTTCCTGTTCGGCGCCTTCCTGATCTGGACGGCGTGGAAGCTCTTCATGGACTACCTGCATCCCGAGGACGACGACGAGAAGACCGAGAACTTCGCGATGCGCTGGGTGAAGCGCACCTTTCCGTCCACCGACGACTACCACGGCACCCGGCTCACCGTCGTCGAGCAGGGCAAGCGGCTGATCACCCCGATGTTCTTCGTGATCGTCGCACTGGGCAGCACCGACCTGCTGTTCGCGCTCGACTCGATCCCGGCCATCTACGGCCTCACCCAGGAGCCGTTCCTGGTGTTCACCGCCAACGTGTTCGCCCTGATGGGCCTGCGGCAGCTGTACTTCCTGATCGGTGGACTGCTGCAGCGGCTGGTCTACCTGTCGGTCGGTCTGTCGTTCATCCTGGCGTTCATCGGTGTGAAGCTGGTGCTGCACGCTCTGCACGAGTACCACCTCGACCAGGGCTGGGGCTTCAGCGTCGACATCCCGATCTGGCTCTCGCTGCTGGTGATCATCGGCACCCTGGCCATCACCACCGTCGCCAGCTTGATCAAGTCCCGGCACGACCTTCGCAAGGAAGCCGAGTACCACCAGCCCCCGCAGTGATCCGTACCGGCGAGGCTGCGGGAATGGGACGAAAAGAACCGTCCCTCCGTGCCAACGCGGGGCTACCAGCGGCGGGCGCGCCACTCGTCCAGGTGCGGACGTTCGGTGCCCAGCGTGGTGTCGGCGCCGTGTCCGGGGTGGACGATCGTGTCGTCGGCGAACCGGTCGAACAACTTGGTGGTGACGTCGTCGAGCAGGCTGTCGAAGTCGGCGCCGCTTCCGGTCTTGCCCACACCACCGGGAAACAGAGCATCTCCGGTGAACAGCCGATCGGGGGCATCGGACGGCATGTGCGCCAGCGTGATCGAACCGGGGGTGTGGCCGACCAGGCCGATCACCGCCAGGTCGACGCCACCCACGGCGAGGACGTCGCCGTCCCAGACCTCGCGGCAGGCCACACCGGTGGCCCGTTCGATCGCGCCGGCGTCCGGCGTGCCGGCGTAGGCGGGCGCTCCGGTGGCGGCCACCACCGCGGCGAGCGCCTGAGTGTGGTCGGGATGGCGATGGGTGGTGACCACGCCGACCAGGTTCAGTCCGGCCACCAGTTCGAGCAGGACGCGGGCCTCGTTGGCGGCGTCGATCAGCAGGGCGTCCGTACCGTGCGTGAGCAGGTAGGCGTTGTTGTCCATCGGCCCCACCGACCGCTTGGTCAGCCGCAGGCCGGCCCCGATCGCGACGGTGGTCATGCCCGCAGGGCCGGGGCGAGACCGTCCGACCCCTCGATTCCGTCGGGACGGGTTCGGCCCATCAACCAGCCCCACAGCGCGGCATCGCTTCCGCTCACCGTGCGGCGCTCGCCGGCGGCGCCGAGTTCGGCGGTCAGGCCCGAGGTGCTCTCCAGCCGGACGGCGGGCAGTTCGGCGTCGTCGGCGTAGCGGAGCTCCGCCCATTGCAGCAGCCAGCGCGCCGAGGAGGAGTCGAGCCGTCCGGTGTCGAAGCCGCAGTCGAGGTCGAGGTGATGGGCGACGACCTCCGACAGCCGCGCCATCGGCACCTGGGCCAGCGTCAGCCGACGGCCGAGGAGCGCCACCGGGGCCGACCAGTCGGTCACCGCGTCCATCGCTCGTTCGAGCCGTCCCGCGGAGGTGTCGAGGCAGATCTGCAACTCCAGGCCGGTCATGCACGAGCCGCGCTCAATGCCTTCGGCCCGCAGTTCCTCGTCGGCGTACAACGCGACCGATCGTCCCTGAACCGCCTCGTCGATCAACTCGGCGAGCGCGTCCGCATTGGCCGAGAGGTGCGCGGCCACATTCGCCCGCGACCAGCCCGGCAACAGGCTGGCCCGGTTCCAGTCGCCGTCGGAGATCCCGATGGTGTCGCCCAGCAGGCGCTGGGTGGCCTCTTGGACGCGCTTGCGCAACGTCTCGAGCGGCGCCGTGAACGTCTGCTCGGTCATGCCTGCCACCCTACGGGGTGGGACCGGGACGGTGGGGACAGACCGGCTGCAGGAACTGTCAGAGCGGGCGTCTAGCATGATCGCCGTGAATGAACGGCTGATCGTCAGAGGCGCGCGCGAGCACAACCTACGCAATGTGAATCTCGACCTGCCGCGCGACGCGATGATCGTCTTCACCGGGCTGTCCGGTTCGGGCAAGTCGTCGCTGGCGTTCGACACCATCTTCGCCGAGGGGCAGCGGCGCTACGTCGAATCGCTGTCCGCCTACGCCCGGCAGTTCCTGGGCCAGATGGACAAGCCCGACGTCGACTTCATCGAGGGCCTCTCTCCGGCGGTGTCGATCGACCAGAAGTCGACCAGCCGCAACCCGCGCTCCACGGTGGGCACCATCACCGAGATCTACGACTACCTGCGGCTGCTGTTCGCCCGCGCCGGGCGGCCGCACTGCCCGGTCTGCGGCGAGCCCATCGCCCGGCAGAGCCCACAGCAGATCGTGGACCGGTTGCTCGGGCTGCCCGAGGGCACCCGGTTCCAGGTGCTGGCGCCGGTGGTGCGTGGCCGCAAGGGGGAGTACCACGACCTGTTCCGCCAGCTGGCCACCCAGGGCCTGAGCCGCGTCCGGGTCGACGGTGAGACCCATCAGCTGACCGATCCGCCGACGCTCGACAAGCAGAAGAAGCACAACATCGACGTGGTCGTCGACCGGTTGGCCGTCAAGCCGTCCGCCAAGCAACGGTTGACCGACTCGGTCGAGACCGCGCTCGGTCTGGCCGCGGGAGTGGTCGCGATCGACTTCGTCGACCGTCCCGCCGACACGCCCGATCGCGAGCGGCGCTACTCCGAGAAACTGGCCTGCCCCAACGAGCACGACATCGCGATCGAAGAGCTCGAGCCCCGGCAGTTCTCCTTTAACGGTCCCTGGGGCGCCTGCCCGGCCTGCTCCGGGCTGGGCACCACCAGCGAGGTGGACGTCGAGTTGATCGTGCCCGACACCGACAAGAGCCTCGCCGAGGGAGCGGTGTCCTGCTGGACGTCGGTGTACGTCTCCGGCTACTTCCAGACCCTGTTCAAGGCGCTCGCCGAGACCCACAAATTCTCTCTCGACACCCCGTGGAGCGCGCTGCCCGAACGGGTGCGCACCCTGATCCTGCACGGCGTGAAGGGCACCATCGGAGTGCACACCCGGTCGCGGCACGGCCGTGAGCATTCGTTCCGGGCCAAATTCGAGGGTGCGGTGCCGTACATCAAACGGCGCTACAACGAGGCCGAGTCCGAGAACTCCCGCGAGCGTTTCGCCGGCTACATGCGTGAGGTGCCCTGCCCGACCTGCAAGGGGGCGCGGCTCAAGCCGTCCTCGCTGGCGGTCACGGTCAGCGGGCGCAACATCGCCGAGGTGTCGGGCATGTCGATCGACGAGGTGTCCCGGTTCATGGGTTCGCTCGAGCTCACCGAACGTGAGGCCAAGATCGCCGAACGGGTGGTCAAAGAGATCAACGAGCGGCTCCGGTTCCTGCTCGACGTGGGCCTTGACTACCTCACCCTGTCCAGGTCGGCGGGCTCGCTCTCCGGCGGCGAGGCGCAGCGGATCCGGCTGGCCACCCAGATCGGCTCGGGCCTGGTCGGGGTGCTGTACGTGCTCGACGAGCCGTCCATCGGTCTGCACCAGCGCGACAACCGCCGGCTGATCGACACCCTGGTGCGGCTGCGCAACCTGGGCAACACGCTGATCGTGGTCGAGCACGACGAAGACACCATCCGTACCGCCGACTGGGCGGTCGACATCGGTCCCGGTGCGGGTGAGCACGGCGGCCACGTGGTGGTCTCCGGCCCGGTGAGCGAGCTGCTCTCCAGCCCCGATTCGCTGACCGGCGCGTACCTGTCGGGCCGGCGCAGCATTCCGATGCCGAGCAGTCGCCGGCCACGGACGGGGCGGGCGATCACCGTCGCGGGCGCGCGTGAGAACAACCTGCGCGACGTCACCGTGTCGTTCCCGCTGGGGCAGTTCATCGCGGTCACCGGCGTGTCCGGTTCGGGCAAGTCCTCACTGGTCAACGGCATCCTGTACCGGGCGCTGGCCAAGCAGTTGTACAGCGCCCGCACGGTGCCCGGCCGACATCGGTCGATCACCGGCATCGACAACATCGACAAGGCGATCCACGTCGACCAGTCTCCGATCGGCCGCACCCCGCGGTCCAACCCGGCCACCTACACCGGCGTCTTCGACAACATCCGCAAGCTGTTCGCCGAGACGCCCGAGGCGAAGGTGCGCGGCTATCAACCGGGCCGGTTCTCCTTCAACGTCAAGGGCGGACGCTGCGAGAACTGCTCCGGCGACGGCACCATCAAGATCGAGATGAACTTCCTGCCCGACGTCTACGTGCCCTGCGAGGTGTGCCACGGCGCCCGCTACAACCGCGAGACCCTCGAGGTGCACTACAAGGGCAAGACCATCGCCGAGGTGCTCGACATGCCGATCGAGGAGGCGGTGGAGTTCTTCGCCGCCATCCCGGCGATCGCCCGGCACCTGCGCACCCTGGTCGACGTCGGCCTCGGCTATGTCCGGCTCGGTCAGCCGGCCACCACGCTGTCGGGTGGCGAGGCGCAGCGGGTGAAGCTGGCCAGCGAGTTGCAGAAGCGGTCCACCGGGCGGACGGTGTACGTGCTCGACGAGCCGACCACCGGCCTGCACTTCGAGGACATCCGCAAGCTGCTGGGGGTGTTGGGCCGGCTGGTCGACGCCGGCAACACCGTGGTGGTGATCGAGCACAACCTCGACGTGATCAAGACCGCCGACTGGGTGATCGACATGGGTCCCGAGGGCGGGTCGCGGGGTGGTCTGGTGATCGCCGAGGGCACCCCCGAGCAGATCGCGGCCACCCCCGAATCGCACACCGGTGAGTTCCTCCGCGAGGTGCTGCGGGGACATACGGTCCCGGTCGCCGAACCGCCCGAGCCGCTGGTGGAGGTGCCCGCCCCGGCACCAGCCAGGCGGCGGCGCAAGGCGAGCTGATCGACACCCCTGTATCCGTCACCCCGGGCTTGCCCCGGGATCTGGCCGTGAAGGAGATCCCGGCGTTCGGCGGGATGACTAAGGGCTGGAGACTAATTCAGTCTTGACTTATATAAGTCTTAACGCAAATATGGTGTCATGCACGCGCTCGACATCCTCGGAGACCCGGTCCGTCGCCGGATCGTCGAGCTGCTTGCCGCGGGTGAGGCGTCCGCGGGCGAGATCGGCCGAATCGTGCAGGGCGAGTTCGGCATCTCGCAGCCTGCGGTCTCGCAGCATCTGAGGGTGCTGCGTGAGGCCGGCTTCGCCAGAGTCCGCCCGCAGGGCACCCGGCGCCTCTACGCCCTGGAGTCCGCGCCGCTGGCCGAGGCGGACGCCTGGCTGGCCGCGTTCCGACGGTTCTGGGAACCCCCGCTGGCCGCACTCGGCACCGAACTCGCTCGCGGGCGTCGGGAACGCCGGCTTGCCGCCGAACATGAC
>NZ_JASGEN010000113.1:0-64295 GCF_047606365.1 Micropruina sp.
GCCGATGCCGCCGATGGCGCCGCCGACGACCGCATCGGTGCCGCGGCCGGGCGCGGCACCCCCGGGAGCGCCGGCGCAGGCAACCCGTCCGTACACCCAGGTGAACGCCCCGTCGCCGGCCGCCGCCCGCGCCATCGAGGCACTCCAGCCCCCCGGCTCGTGGTGGATCGCCGGCGTCCTGGTCGGCCTGATGGCGGCGATCCTGGCCGGCAGCATCGCGGCCAACCTGACCGGGCTGGCCACCGCGCAGTTGTTCAGCGGCCAGCCGAGCCGGTCGGCGACCACGTCGGCGAAGCCGTCATCCAGCCCGTCGAAGCGCACCAGCCCGACCGCCAAGACGACGTCCAGCTCACCCGACCCGGGCAAGGTGGTCGGCCTGGCCGCGGCGCTGGAGGGCGTCCGGTTCGCCCTGAACGCGCTGCCCGACAGCGACGCCAAGACCGAACTGCTCGACGACTGGAAGCTGGCCAGCGCGCGGATCGCGGCCGGCCAAACCCCCAAGGTCACCCTGGCCGCGTTCAACAAGGCCGTCCGGAACTCCGAACTCGGAGTCCTCGAACGCCAAGCGGTGCTGGCCGCGACCGGGCTGGTCGGCCAGCTGCTCTAGCCGGTCAGCCGGCCTCACCGGCCAGCCGGGCCAGCAGCAGTGCTTCGGCCTTGCAGGCCTTGGCGAAGTCACCCAGATGCAGCGACTCGTCGATGCCGTGCATCCGCGAATCGGGGTCGCACACCGCCGTGACCACGATCTCGGCGGCGGGGAACGCCTGCTGGAAGTCGGCCACCATGGGAATCGAACCACCCTGCCCGGTGAACACCGGCTCGACGCCCCACGCCTCGACGAACGCCGCCCGGGCCGCGTCGGCGAACGGGCCCTGGAACGGCACCGTGGTGCCGGAACCTTTGGTTCCATCGCTGACCCGTACCCGGGCGCCCCAGGGCGCATGCTGCTCCAGGTGGGTGGTCAGCGCGGCCAATGCCTGGCCGGGGTCGGCGTCCGGGGCGATCCGGACGCTCACCTTGGCCCGCGCCGACGGCGCCAGGGTGTTCGAGGCGTCGGCGACGCTGGTGGCGTCGATACCGATCACGGTGGCGGTCGGTTTGGTCCACAGCCGTCCGGCGATCGGCCCGTCGCCGAGCAGCCGGACGCCGTCCAGCATGCCGCTCTCGGCTCGCAGCCGGCTCTCGGGGTAGTCCAGTTCGGGGTCGGGCATCGCGCTCAGCCCCTCGATCGCCACATTGCCGTCGGCGTCGTGCAGGGTGGCCAGCAGCCGGCACAGCGCGGTCAGGGCGTCGGGGACGGCGCCGCCGTACTGCCCGGAATGCAGCGCGTGATCGAGGGTGGACACCTCGACCACGCAGTCGACCAGGCCGCGCAGTGTGGTGGTGAACGCCGGCTCGCCGACATTCCAGTTGCCGGAATCGGCGATCACGTAGGCGTCGGCGGCGAGCAGGTCACGATGCCCCTCGAGGATCGTCGCCAGCGACGCCGATCCGATCTCTTCCTCGCCCTCGACGAACAGCGTGACGCCCACCGGTGGCTTGCCGCCGAAGGCCCGCAACGCGGTCAGGTGCACCATCACACCCGCCTTGTCGTCGGCCACGCCGCGCCCGAACAGCCGTCCGTCGGCCTCGCGCACCCGGAACGGATCGGACGACGTCCACAAGGCGACGTCGCCGGTGGGTTGCACGTCATGATGCGCGTACAGGCACACCGTCGGGCTGCCGGCAGGGCCGGGGAAGTGGGCGATCACGGCGGGCTGACCGCCCTCGACGACGATCCGGACGTCGTCGCAGCCGAGCGCCCGGACCTGCGCCACGATCCATTCGGCGCTCTGCTGCACGTGGCCGGCATGGGCCGGCAGCGCGCTCACCGAGGGAATCGCGACCAGGGCGGTCAGGTCGTCGACAACGGAAGGGAGGAGGGCGTCCACGGCGTCGCTGACATTCATGGCGGCACCCTACTCGGCATCCCTGACACTTCCCGGAGTCACCCGGTGGGAGGTTGAACGCCGCTCCTGGGCGCGTCAGGCTGGACGCTCAACAGGTCACCGCAAGTGCGCACTCAGGAGCAACAGCCATGCCCAGCAACACCCGCATCACCCCGAACAAGGTCGGCAAGGTCGCGACCAAGGTGGCCACCGAAGCCGCCTACGTCATCACCGGGCTGGCCGACATCGTCGCCGGCACCGTCCAGGACGTCGTCAAGCAGAGCAGGCAGGGCTACACCGACCGCCGCGCTGCCGGGGATCGTCCGGTCGCCAACTACGCTCGGCAGGTGCCGCAGCAGATGAAGGGTTTCGTCGACGAGATCAAGGAGGCCTACGTCGGGCTCTCCACCCGTGGCCGCACGGTCTTCACGGAAGGCTTCTCCTCGACCGCGCACCGGCCGGCGCGTGCCACGGACGAGGCGTCCGGCCAGGCGGACCAGGACTACCAGCAGCCGCCGGCCAACTGAGCCGGCTACGAAGCGGCGGCCAGCGCGTCCAGGCCGTCGACCAGGGCCTCGGCGAGCCACGTCTGATAGGAATCCAGTTCCCAGCCGCAGCGCCGGATAAGTCGGTCGGCGATCTCGGGGGAGGTCAGCGTCCAGACCAGATCGACGGCCCGCTCGACGGTGACACCCCCACCCAGGCCGAAACGCTCCTGAATGTGCCGCACCACCCCGGTGTTGCCGAACCGGCGTTCGCGGTCGATGGTGGCCAGGAACGCGCTGAGTTCGGCATCCGAGCCCGCGCCTTCGGCGAGCACCACGCCGAGCAGTGGCCCGGTGCGCTCGATCAGCATTCGGGCGAACGCCGCGTAGGCGCGCAGCGTCTCGGGGGCGTCGTCGCGGGTGCGGACGTGGATCATTTCGGGCCGGTCGTTCATCGCGATCGGCTCGTCGTCGCCGGCCAGCAGCGTGTCGTAGACGGCCTTCAGCACCTCGGCCTTGCCGCCGAAGGTGTTGTAGATGGTCTGCGGGCTGACCTGTGCCGCGCGTGCCAGGGCCGCGATGGTGGTGCCGTGGTAGCCGGCCTGCAGAAAATGCTCACGGGCCGCTGCCAACACCTTCGCCCGGGTCAGCCGCGCGGCCTGGGTGCGCCGCGAATTGTCGTAGCCGCGTGTTGACATCACTCCCCATTCGTTGGATTCTTATTCCACTGGAATAGAGTTCCAGTGACACCGTATCGAGGGGGACCATGATGACCAGCACCACCATCGGGGCGAGTCGGACCAACGCGGCGCTGCCCGCCGCACGCGCCGTGTTCGCGGCGATCAATTCGGGCGATCTGAGTTGCCTGGACGCGGCGGTGACCGCCGACTTCGTCGATCACGGCTCGCCGTTCCCACTGCCGCCCGGACCTGAGGGGTATCGGCAGGTCCTCACCTACGTGACCCGGGTGCTCGCCCTGCGCTACGAGCTGATGGACGAGTTCGTCACCGACGACCGGATCGTCATCCGGGCGCTCGGTCACGGTGTGGCGGTGGCGCCGGTGCACGGCGAGCAGTTCGCCGGGCGTCCGTACACGATGCCGACGATCCACATCTATCGCACCGAGGGCGACCGGCTGGCCGAACATTGGGGCGTCCGGGACGAACTCGGTGTGCTGCAGCAGATCGGCGCGCTGCCGAAGCCGACGCCGCCGGTGTGAGCCGTCAGGCGGCCGGCGGCTGCCTGACGGCCAACTGCAGATCGAGGATCTTTCCGTCGGTCACCAACCGGTTGACCCAGACCGATTCCTGGTCGAGGCGGACGGTCCAGGAGTCCGGGAAGCAGCGTAGTTCGCGTACCGACGGCCACGGTATCCACCGGCTCCGGGCCCCCCGCAGCACCCAGAGGCCGCCATCGTCGACCCGGACCAGGAACGGGGGCTTGGGCCGAGCGCGCAACGCCGCATAGCCGCCGAGGACGCCGATCGCCGGTCCGATCAGATATTCGTACCAAGCCGCAGGTCCGGCCAGGGTGTTCGCGGTGAGGCTGATCGCGATCGGGATCAGGATGGCGGCGAGTGCGGTGAAGTGCGGTTGCGGGACCAGGGGCGAGCCGTGCCAGCTGACCGGTCCCACGGCTTCGGGCGGGTCGATCCGATGCCGCAGGAACACCTGAGCCACCAGGTAGAGCGTGGCGACCGCGAGCAGGCCGATCAGCCACGGGTCGACGATGGCTGCGGCGCGCGCGGATCGCTCGATCCCGGCCATCATGCTGCCGTAGCTCTCGGTTCGCGATCCGTTCACGCACAGGTCGCCGGGCCGCATCAGCTTGCCCTCGCAGACCGGCTTGCCCGGGCCGTGCACGAAGAGCATCCATAGGCCCACCGCGACGGGGAACGCGATCGACAGCAGACCCTTCCAGGTGACCAGGCGGTAGCCGCGGATGGCGACCCGTGGGTCGGTGAGTTGCTCCGATCTCGCCGTCATGACACTTCCTTTCCGCGGGGGATTCGCACGATAGCCAGGTCTGGGCTCACCGCCGGGACGGGCGGGTGCTTGGATAGGAGCCGTGGAGAACACCGAGATCACTGTCAACGAACTGCCCGACGACGCCGTCGTCCTCGACGTCCGTGAGCCGGGGGAATGGGCCGCCGGACGGGCCCGCAACGCGGTGCACATTCCGCTCGGCGAGGTGGTGGCCAGGCTGTCGGAGCTGCCCGTCGTCGAGGGTCCGCTGCCGGTGATCTGCCGTTCCGGCGCCCGTTCGGCGCAGGTGGTCGCCTATCTGCTGGCCAACGGCATCGATGCGGTGAACGTGGACGGCGGCACGCTGGCCTGGGCGCGGGCCGGCAAGCCGATGGTGGCCGATCGGGGCGAGCCGTACGTTGTCTGAGCCGGCTGCAAGGATGGGCGGCATGAGCCTCGATCCCGCCAATCCGTTCGCCCGGCCGTCCACGCTGCCCTACCAGCTGACGCCGTGGCGCGACGTCCGTGCCGAGCACTACCTGCCTGCGGTCGAGGCTGGCATCGCTGAGCGGCTGGACGAGTTGCGGGCCATCGCCGAGGTCGCCGATCCGCCGACGGTGACGAATGTGATCGACGCCTGGGAGCGGTCGGGGCAACTGCTGGGCCGGGCGCTGGGTGCGTTCTGGACCGTTCAGCCGGCCGACACCACCGACGAACTGGACGCCATCGACGCCACCATCTCGCCGATGATGGCCCGGCTCGGCGACGCCATCTACCAGGACCGTGCACTGTATGAGCGAGTAGTGGCGCTGAACGAACGGGTCGAGGCCGACGAGGTGGTCGCCGACGCCGCGGCCCGGTACTGGCTGGAAACCCATCTGCGCGACTTCGTCCGGGCCGGGGTGGGGCTGCCGGAGGCAGAGCAGGCCCGGCTGCGGGAACTGAACGAACGGCTGGCCGAGCTGACTTCGGCGTTCGGCCGGACGTCGCTGGCCGGCTCCAACGCCGCCGCCGTCCACGTCGTCGACGAGGCCGAGTTGGCCGGTGTGGCGGCGGCCACCGTGGCAGGCGCGCGGGCAGCGGCGCAGGTCCGCGGGCTGGACGGCTGGCTGCTGGAGCTCGACTCGTGCACGCCGCAGGGCGTTCTGTGCGAGATCGGCGACGCCGGGCTGCGCCGCCGACTCCACGAAGCGTCCGTGGGCAGGGGGTGGTCGGGTGAGCACGACACCCGTGCCCTCGTGGTCGAGATCGCCCGGCTGCGTGCCGAGCGCGCCGCCCTGCTCGGCTTCCCGCACCACGCCGAGTACGTGGCCGCGGACGCCTGCGCCACCACGTCCGAGGCGGTGCACGCGATGCTGCACCGGATGGTGCCGGCGGCCGTGGCGAACGCGCACACCGAAGCCGCCGACCTGCAGGAACTGCAAGATGAGGAACTGCAGCCCTGGGACTGGGAGTACCTGGCCGAGAAGCTGAAGGCCCGCCGATACAGCTTCGACTCGGCGCAACTAAGGCCCTATCTGGAACTGGAACGGGTGTTGCACGAGGGCGTCTTCGCGGCGGCCACCGCGCTGTTCGGGATCACCTTCGTCGAACGCGACGACCTGCCCGGCTACAACGACCAGGTGCGGGTCTTCGAGGTGTTCGACGGCAACGGCACCGGCCTCGGGCTGTTCGTCGCCGACCACTACACCCGGGCCGGCAAGCAGGGCGGCGCCTGGATGAACAACATCGTCGACCAGAACCATCTGCTCGGCCAGCAGCCGGTGGTGGTCAACAACCTCAACATCGTCAAGCCGCCGGCCGGGGAGCAGACGCTGCTGACCTGGGACGAGGTGCGCACCCTGTTCCACGAGTTCGGGCACGCGCTGCACGGGCTGCTCTCCGACGTCCGCTACCCGTCGCAGTCGGGCACCAACACCCCGCGCGATTTCGTCGAGTTCCCGTCCCAGGTGAACGAGATGTGGGCGCTCGACGCCGGACTGCTGCGCCGGTACGCCGTCCATCACCAGACCGGCGAGCCGATCCCGACGGCATGGATCGACGCGCTCACCCAGGCCGAGTTGTTCAACCAGGGCTGGGCCACCACCGAGATGCTCGGCGCCTCGCTGCTCGACCAGGCCTGGCATTCGACGCCGCTCGACGAGTTGCCGTCCGAACCTGACGAGGTGGCGCAGTTCGAGGCGAAAGCCCTGGCCGCGGCCGGGGTCGACTACCCGCTGGCACCGACCCGTTATCGGTCGACCTACTTCAAGCACATCTTCGAGGGCGGCTACGCGGCGGCGTACTACAGCTACCTGTGGTCCGAGGTGCTGGACGCCGACACCGGTGCCTGGTTCCTCGCCAACGGTGGGCTGACCAGCGAGAACGGACGGCGTTACCGCGAGCGCCTGCTGGCCCAGGGCGGTTCGATCGACGCCATGGACGCCTACCGCGACTTCCGCGGAGCCGACCCCGACATCACGCATCTGCTGAAACGGCGCGGCCTGATCGAGTGAATGGGCGGTGATTGGGCATCGTTGGTCGAGCTTGTCGAGACCTCTCCCTGCAACGGGTTTCGACAACTCCGCATTGATCAGCGCTTACGTACTTGTGCCACCTCCGAAACCGTGGTGGAACCGGCACTTCTCGGCGACAACCCGTCCCGAGAAGGAGCACTCCGATGCTGTGCCGCAAGAACGTCGCCGAACTCACCGCCGCCGAGAAGGCGGAACTGGTCCAGGCCTTCCTCGACCTGAAGGATCCAGCCAAATCACCCAGCCGAATACCCGCGGCCGCGACGGCGGTCAGTGCCGGCGGCGGGACGCCGAACCGCTACGACGACTACGTCTGGCTGCACAACACGGTCGGCTTCGGTGCCCATCGCGGTCCCGCGTTCGGTCCGTGGCACCGCGAGTTCCTGCACCAGCTCGAATACGACCTGCAGGTGGTCAGCGGCAATCATCACCTGACCATTCCGTACTGGGACTGGATCACCGCCCGCAGCTCGGCCGACGCCGGCTGGCCCTTCACCAATGACCTGCTCGGCGGCTTCGGCAACGCCGGACCCGGTCCGACGACGGGTTACGTCACGTCCGGGCCGTTCGCCGACCCGACCACCTGGCGAATGAACATCCGCCGCGGCGGCGACTCCGACCTGACCCTGAAGCGGTCCAACGGCATCCCGGCCGCGGGCGATCTACCCAGCCGGGCGGAAGCGTTGCGCGCCTTCGGCATCGCGGTGCCGAACGGACAGACCTGGCCGGACGTCTACGACGGTGCGCCCTGGAACGACACTTCGGCGCCGACGAACGCACAGGTGCTGGCGTCCTTCCGCAAATTCCTGGAACGCGTGCTGCACGACGGCGTCCACGTCTGGATCGGTGGCGGCTGGGAACTCAACCCGCAGGGCCAGCCCGGTGACGGCGGTCACATGACCTACCCGTCGGTGTCGGTGAACGACCCGGCCTTCTGGCTGCACCACTGCAACGTCGACCGGCTGTGGTCGATCTGGCAGCGCAAGCTCGGTGCGGCTTCGGAGTTCCAGCCGCAGGCGGGCGGCACCGCGAACGGCGGCCACAACGGTGGCGACACGATGGTCAACCTCGGCACGGCCGCCTGGTTCGCCGCGCCGATGTTCTCGACACCGAACGCCAACGAGGACCACCATGCGGTCGGCTACTGGTTCCACAGCGACCTGCCCGAGGTCAGCCTGGACACCCCGTCGGTGTCGTTCGGCTCGGTACCCGAACTGCTCACCACCTTCCATCCGGTGCAGTTCACCGTGCGCACCTGCCGCCAGGTCCGCTTCGAACTGACCGGGGTGACCGGTGCCGGCTTCAGCGCCCCGGCCGGGCAGGGCATCGTCACCGTCGAGCATGACGACCATGCCGAGACGGTCACTGCGAGCGTCTTCGTGCAGTTCCAGGCCAACGGTCCGATCGGCGTCCCACAAGCGGGGACGGCCAGCGTGCGGGCCTTCATCGTGGACGACGACGGCTACGACGCCGCCAACCCGGGCGACGAGTACACCCTGGGCAGCTGGGTGGTCGATCTATCCGCCACCCCGGTCGCCCGGCCCCGCGCCGCGGTCTCGCTGGTGCTGGACCGCTCCGGCTCGATGTGGGCGAACGCGGGCACAGCCGGCTCGCGCTACGACCTGCTCAAGGAGTCACTGGCAGTGATCCGCGACGTGATGCGGCCGATCGACGGCGTCGGGGTGGTCACCTTCGACGACCTGACCGCCGTCCTGGACGGGATCACCGAGATGGGTCCCGCGCCCACCACGCCCGGCTCCGGACGCGAGGTGCTCGACTCGGCGATCGCCTCACCCGAACTGGAGCCGCGCGGCCTGACCGGCATCGGCCAGGGCATGATCGAAGGTGCCGCGGTGCTGGACGCCGAGCGCACCGACCCCGCGACGCCCTACGAGCAGTTCGCGCTGTGCGTACTCACCGACGGCAACCAGAACCAGTCGCCGGGGGTCACCGACGCGTCAGTGCTGGCCGCCATCGCGCCCTACGCCGACCAGGTATACGCGATCGGCCTGGGCAGTCCGGGTGGGGTCAGCGACGCCGTGCTCACCTCGATCTCGCGGTACATGCTGATCACCGGCGACATGACCGCCGCCGAGCGCCGCTTCCGGCTGACCAAGTACTTCATCCAGATTCTGGCCGGGGTGACTGACACCGCGATCGTCGTCGACCCGCAGGGCGAGCTGGCGATCGGCAGCGAGCACACCGTGCCGTTCTTGCTCGGCGAACTCGATCACCAGGTCGACGTGATCGTGCTGTCGCCGCTGGCCCCGCTGCTCGAGGTGGTCCTGGTCGCTCCGGACGGCACCACCATCGACGGCTCGTCGGGCCTGGCCACCGTGGAGTACCAGGAGAACCTCGACGACGTGCTGTACCGGCTCACCCTGCCGGTGGATCCGCGGATCATGGCCGTCGGCGAGTGGAAGGCGGTGATCGGGCTGCCTCGGGACGCGATCAAGAAGCTCCGCGGCCGCGAGGATCTGCAGGTCCGGCTGGCCCAGCTGCGGGCCAGCGGCACCGTGCCGTACAGCATGATCGTGCAGAGCTACTCCGACGTGCACCTGGACGCCGAGATCGCGCCCTCCCTGGCCATCGCCGGCGACAAGTTCGAACTGCGGGCCACGCTGACCATGTTCGGGCAGCCGTTCACCGAGCGGGCGCGAGTGCTGGCCCGGGTCACCGATCCCGGTGGCGTCGAGACCCTGGTGGCGCTGCGCGGCGCCGGGGACGGCAGCTTCAGCGGCGCGTTCGCCACCGCCAAGCCGGGCGTCTACTCGGTGCGGTTCACCGCGACCGGCGGTGATCGGCGCACCGTCCAGTTCCAACGCGAGGAGCTGCGGACGGCCGTCGCCTACCGGGCCGAGATCCCGAAGTCGGACGGCCAACCCGAAGACGACAAGCGTCCGGATCGAGGCGACCTGGACAAGCAGAAGGAGCGCGCGGAAGAGCGCCGGAAGGAGGCCGAAGAGATGGGCAAGCACAAGGACCGCGGTGGACCGGTGGTGCGGCGCGGACCGGTGGTGCCGTCCGCCGACGAGCCGGGGCTGCTGTCACGTCCGGAAGCCGAGCCGATGGAGCCGCATGACCACGGGCAGGCGGAGGAACACGACGAGCACGGACATGAGCACCACGACCATGACTCGATGTTCTTCCAGCCGTGGCGGCTCGGTGCCGACGGCGAGGTGCACGAGGTGCCCCTCGACGAGATGACCCGGGACACCAGCGGTTTCGTCGACGGACGCGACCCCGGCGTCGGAACCGGCGGCGTCCAGCCGGCCCCGCACGACCACGACGGCGGTGGCCACCAACACTGAGTCCCTCATGGACGTCCCGTGTTCCAGGTTCTCCGCCGACCCGTCATCCCGGCGGACGCCGGGATCCCCGCACCAACCAGACTGCTCAGTGCGGGGATCCTCGGCGGGTCCGGAGGAACAGATCGGCATCACACCTCACACAGATGGATGTGCCAAACCTCAGCGGCGGAGATCCCGGCGCGCGTCGGGATGACGTCGCGGGCCGGAAGACGTCGTTACTCCGTCACGTGTGGTCGTCGATGATCCGCTTGAGCAGGTCGGCGTCCGCGGGGATGTCGGTGACCTGGCGGGGGAGGTCCTCAATGCCGACGAAGGCGTCCGGACGCGCGGGTTCGTGGCCCAGCGCCTCGACGATGGTGGCCGAGAACTTCACCGGGAGGGCGGTCTCGGTGGCGATGATCGGCCCGGGAACCGTGTCGCGCAGGTCGTGGGCCACCTTCACCGCGTCCGCGGTGTGCGGGTCGATCACCACGCCGTCGGCGGCGTCCACCGCGCGGATGGTGGCCAACCGGTCGGCGTGGGTCGAGGTGCCCGAGATGAAGCCGTAACGCTGCCGGATGCCGGCGAACTCCGGTGTCCCAGACAGGTCGAAGAAGCCCTGCTCGGGCAGCTGCCGGGTGAACAGTTCGGCGACCCGTGCGCCGTCGCGGCCCAGCAGGTCGTAGACGAAACGCTCGAAGTTGCTGGCCTTGGAGATGTCCATCGACGGGCTGGACGTCTCCTCGGCGCCGGCGCGGACCCGGTAGACGCCGGTGCGGAAGAACTCGTCCAGCACGTTGTTCTCGTTGGTCGCCAGGATCAGCGCGTCGACCGGCAGCCCCATCTCACGGGCCACATGGGCGGCGCAGATGTTGCCGAAATTGCCGGTCGGGACGGCGAACGACACCCGAGTCACGGCCTCGCCGGCGGCCTCCTGAGCGGTCGTCACCCGCAGGTAGGAGACGACGTAGTAGACCACCTGGGCCACCACCCGGCCCCAGTTGATCGAGTTGACCGCACCCAGGTTGTGCGCCGCCTTGAACGCGGCGTCACCCATCACCGTCTTGACCAGATCCTGGCAGTCGTCGAAGACGCCCTCGACGGCCAGGTTGACGATGTGCGGATCGTCCAGGCTGAACATCTGCGCCTGCTGGAAGGGACTCATCCGGCCCTGTGGCGACAGCATGAACACGGTGATGCCGCGCCGTCCGCGCATCGCGTACTCGGCGGCCGAACCGGTATCGCCCGAAGTCGCGCCCAGAATGGTCAGCGTCTGGTTGCGACGTCCCAGCTCGTACTCGAACAGCTGGCCGAGCAGCTGCATGGCCATGTCCTTGAACGCTGCGGTCGGGCCCTCGGAGAGCTTCGCCAGCCAGATGCCGTCCGACAGCGGTGCCACCGGGACGACCGGGTCGCCGAACACCTCGACGGCGTAGGCGCGTTCGCAGATCGCCCGCAGGTCGGCGTCCGGAATGTCGTCGACGAACAGCCGCAGCACCTCGAACGCCACCGCCGCGTAGCCCTCGGACGCCAGCAGCGAGCGCCACTGCGCCAGCGTCTCGGCGGTCAGCGTCGGGTAGTGCTCGGGCAGGTAGAGGCCGCCGTCCGGGGCGAGACCGTCGAGCAGGATGTCGCAGAACGGCAGCCCGGGAACGTCCGAACTCGATCGGGTGGAGACATAGCGCACCCGCCGAGCCTATCGGGCGCCCCGAGCGCTGGGGGCTAGCGGCGGACCAGGCCGGACTCGTAGGCGAGCAGCACCAGGCCGACCCGGTCGCGGCACTGCAGCTTGGAGAGCAGCCGGCCGATGTGGGTCTTCACGGTGCCCTCGGCCATGTACAGCCGGGAGGCGATCTCGGAGTTGGTGGCGCCCGCGGCGATCTCGATCAGCACCTCGCGCTCCCGGTCGGTGAGCACGTCGAGGCGGCGGTCGGCGCCCGGCGAGGCGGGCAGGGTCGGCACCACCTGGTCCAGCAGCCGGCGGGTTGCGGACGGCGCCATCACCGCTTCGCCGGCCGCCACGTTGCGGATCGCGTTCAGCAGGTCGGTCGGTCGGGCGTCCTTGAGAAGGAAGCCGGACGCCCCCGCCTTCAGCGCCGCGAACACGTACTCGTCGACATCGAAAGTGGTCAGCACCAGCACCTTCGTGCCCAGCCCGGCCCGGATGATCTGCCGGGTGGCCTCGACGCCGTCCATCACCGGCATCCGGATGTCCATCAGCACCACATCGGCCGGGTGTGCGGTCAACGCCTGGACGGCGGCGGCACCGTCGGCGGCCTCACCGACCACCGCGAGGTCGTCCTCGGCCTCGATCAGCATGCGGAAACCGCTGCGGACCAGGGCCTGGTCGTCGGCCAGGAAGACCCGGATCGTGGGGCTCATCGATGTACTCCTTGTCGGGGTTGGACGGGCAGCACGGCACGGACGACGAACCCGCCCAGGGCCAGCGGATGTGCTTCGAGCCGGCCGTCCATCGAGGTGACCCGCTCGGCCATGCCGCGCAGGCCGTGGCCGGGGGTGGTGTTCACCAGCTCGGGACCGGGACCGTTGTCCACGATCTCGACCATGATCTCGGTCGCCCCGTAGGCCAGCGTGACCACCGCGGTCGCGGTCGGGCCGGCGTGCTTGAGGAAGTTGGTCAGCGCCTCTTGCACCACCCGGTAGATGGTCAACTCCAGGGCGGGGGAGACCCGCGGCGGCTCGCCGTGCACCACCAGGGTGGCCCGGTCGGAAGCCCGGTGCACCAGATCGGGGATGTCGGCCAGGGAGGGGGCGGGCTCCCAGTCGGCACCGCGTCGCTCGGGCTCGGACCGCAGCACCCCGACGATCCGGCGCATCTCGCTGAGCGCTTCGCGTCCGGTGTCGGCGATGGTGTCCAGGGCGGCGACGGCGGCGTCCGGACGCTTGGTGGCGAGCGCTCGTCCACCCTCGGCCTGGACGATCATCACCGACAGCGAGTGGGCCACGATGTCGTGCAACTCGCGCGCGATGGTGGCCCGGGCCCGCGACTCGGCCAGCCGGGCCTGCTGCTCGCGTTCGGCCAACAGCAGCTGATAGCGCTCCTCGGCGGCGGCGATCCGGTCGGCGTGGGCGACTGTCGACTCGCGGACCCGGCGTCCGATCGCATACGGGGTGACGATCAGGCCCAGGCAGACGAACGCCGCCAGCACGAACAGCACGATGCCGCGGGCGCTGATGCTCAGCCCCTCGGTGGCCGTCGCCCAGCGCAGCGGACCGATCACCGACGCGAAGCCGCCGACCACCACCACCGACCGCGCCACCGGGCCATGCACCCAGCGAGCCACCGAATAGGCGACGATCGGCAGCACCACCAGCGTCGCGGTGAAGGTGTTGACCACGACCACCTGGGCGATGCCGGCCACCGTGCAGCCGGCCAGCATCAACAGCGGTGAGTGCCGGCGCAGCACCAGCGGCAGCACCATCATCGTCAGGGTCGCCAGCAGCAACGGACGCGGGATCGAGTTCCAGTAGGAATAGGGCGCGTACGGCAGCACCGTGACCATCATCATGGCGAGCGTGAGCATGCCGTCGAGCACCCAGTCGTGCCGGGTGGCACCGGGTGGGAAGAGCAGGTCACGCGGATCCATCGCCCCAAGAGTAGGCGTCCGGGCACGTCGGCCGGCTTCACCGGTGCCCGTGGTACGCGGGGACGGTTCTTTTCGTACCACCGCTGCCGTCGGCGCGTCCTGGGATCGACCTCCCGGAGTGGTGGTGGGCAGCTGTTGGATCAGGAATCTAGCCTTGTCCCCGTGCATACCCGGAGCGATCGGCTGGTGGCCGTGGCGACCCTCGGCGCTTTCGTCGTGGTCGCCGGCGTGCTCGGCCTGGTTTCGCTCTACCTCGGCGCGGTCACCCAGGCGCTAGCCGAGGTGCCGCGCAGCTCCCCGTTGCCCGACTATCCGGGCCGGCCGGACGCGACCGCGGCTCCGGACACCGCGACACCGATGCGCTACCTGGTGCTGGTCACCGACGAGGACGGCGCCCTGGCCAGCGCCTACCTCGCCCAGATGTCCGCGCAGCGCGACGCGTTGCAGCTGATCGGGGTGCCGGCGAACCTCCTGGTCACCGATCCCGACGGCACCGAGATGGCGCTGGCCGGCCGGTTCAGCGCGGCGGGTGGCGCCGGTGCCGTCCGGTCTTTGGAGTCGATGCTCGGCCTGCGGATCGACCATCTGGTCGAACTCAAGCTGAACGGGTTCCTGTCGATCATCGATGTGCTCGGCGGGGTCGACGTCCGCAACGATGCCGAGATGTCGGCCGAGGGATGGCATTTCCCCTCCGGTGACCTGGTGCTGTCGGGTGCCGAGGCGAAGGTCTATCTGAGCGCGAATCGGCAACCGCTGACCCGGCTGGAGCGGACCGAGGCGGTGTTCGTCGAGATCGTCCGATCCGTGGTGAGCGGCGATGCGGTGACGAATCCGGCGAAGGTCGAGGCCATCGGCGGCATCCTGCATAACTGCCTCACGGTGGACGCCGGCCTAACCCCGGCGGAGATCCGGCGGACGGCGCTCGACGTGCATCTGGGTTCGGACAACATCGACGGCAAGCCGCTGCCGATGGCCGGGATCAGCCGGCTCGACGGAGTGGAGGTCACCGTCGTCGACCAGCCGCGCCTGGCCGAACTGGTGGCCGCCATGTCCGCCGATGAACTGGGCGGTTGGGCGGCTCGGCAGACCGACCCCTGGGCGCCGCTGGTGACGCTGCCGCCCCGCTGAGCGGCTCCATAGACTGCTCGGGTGAAGACTCTGCTCGGGCTGGCGATCGTGGCTGTGGTGGTCGTCGGCGTGCTCGGGCCGCGCAAGCGGCGTCGCGATCGGGTGGCCGAGACCTGGGCCGCGGTGACGGACTCACCATGACGCAACGCTCCACCGTGACTCTGGGGTCCGCCGTGTCGCCGCGCGAGTTCGACGTGCTGGTGGCCGGCATGGTGTTCGCCGACGTGGTCTTCACCGATCTGCCGACCCCACCGGCGCCCGGAACCGAGGTCTGGGCGGCCGGCATGGGCACCTCGCCGGGCGGCATCGCCAACCTCGCGGTGGCGTTGAGCCGGCTCGGACTGCGAACCGGGCTGATCACTGGCTTCGGCGACGACGGCTACGGGCAATGGTGTCGGCAGGTGCTCACCGACCAGGAGGGCATCGACACCTCGATGTCGCCCAGCTTCGACGGCTGGCACACCCCGGTCACCGTGTCGATGGCCTACGACGGCGACCGGGCGATGGTCACCCACGGCCACGAGTCCCCGGTGCCGCCGTCCCGACTGCTGACGCCGGGCAGCACGGCGCGGGCGGTGATCGCCGAACTGGACGGCGACCCCTGGTGGCAGCAGTTGCGGGCCTCCGGTGCGCTGGTGTTCGCCGACGTCGGCTGGGACGGCACCGGCGCCTGGGACCCCTGCGTGCTGGACCGGCTCACCGGCTGCCACTGCTTCATGCCCAACGACCGGGAAGCGATGGCCTACACCCGCACCCGAACGCCGGAGGAGGCTCTGGAGTTGCTCGGTGACCGGGTGCCGCTGGCCGTCGTCACCCTCGGCGCCCAGGGCGCGATCGCGCTGGATTCCGGCAGCGGAACCTGGGCCCGGGTGCCGGCGTTGCCCGTCCGGGCGATCGACCCGACCGGGGCCGGCGACTGCTTCGGTGCGGCGCTGGTGGCCGGCACGCTGGCCGGCTGGCCGCTCGACGTCCGGCTCAAGTTCGCCACTCTCACCGCCGGGCTGGCCGTCCAGCAGTTCGCGGGGGCGCTGGCCACCCCTGGCTGGGGCGACGTCGCCGACTGGTGGACCGAGCAGGTGCGGGCGGCCGCGTCCGGGGATCCGGTCGCCATGCGACTACGTGACGAGTACGGCTTTCTGCCCGACCTGATTCCGGCCGGAACCCCGGCGCGGGTGCGTCGTGCCGAGGCCACGATCGCCAAATTCGCCCACCTGCCGGGGAGGCCCTGATCCGCCCGGAATGGGAGGATGATGCGCATGGTGAACACGCCGTTGGATCAACCTGAGGATGTCCCAGCGGCGTTCGTCGAGGCTTGGCAGCGGCGCGATCCGGACGGGATCGCCGACTTGTTCGACGAGGATGCGGAGTTCGTCAATGTCACCGGTCTGTGGTGGCACGACCGGCACTCGATCCGGCGGGCGCACGCGTATGGGCTGTCGGTGATCTTCGCCGATTCGAAGCTGCGGCTGCGTGACACCCGAGTGAAACAACTCACGGACGACATCGCCGTCGTCCATGCCCGGATGGTGTTGACCGGGCAAACCCCGGTGGGTGAGGTGGGAGCTCCGAAGCCGCGGCAGACATTGATGTCCCTCGTCGTGCGCCGTGGTCCCGGCGGCTGGCGGTGCGTGTCCGCCCAGAACACAGACATCATCGCCGGGATGGAAACCAACGTCGTCGACGCCGACGGTCACCTGCTGCCCGTCGACTACCGCAGCACTTTCCCAACGGGCTGAAAGTCACCTCTGCCGGTCACCGGATCGCTTCGGCGAGCCCGATGAGCAGGCCCTCGGGGCCGCGGACGTAGCAGAGCCGATACACGTTCTCGTACTGGACGACCTCGGTGCTGACCAGTTGCACGCCGTGGTTGTCGAGACGGCGCAGCGTGTCGTCGATGTCGTCCACCTCGAACATCACCCGCAGGTAGCCAAGGGCGTTCACCGGGGCGTTGCGATGATCGGCGACCACGTCCGGGGTGAGGAAGCGCGAGAGTTCGAGCTTGCCGTGGCCGTCCGGGGTGCGCATCATCGCGATCTCGACACTCTGGTCGCCCAGACCGGTGACGCTGCCCGCCCACTCGCCCTCGACCATGGCGCGGCCTTCGAGTTCCAGGCCGAGCTCTTCGAAGAACGCGATCGCCGCGGTGAGGTCCTCGACGACGATGCCGACGTTGTCCATTCTGATCGCCATGGGGGTGATCGTAGGGCGGCAGAGCCGGCAGCCGGGTGTCACCGCGATCGCCCGGCACGTCCTCAACGCGACTCCGGAAGGGACACACATCCTGGCTCGACCGACTGCTCGCCGGCCGCAGGATCGCGCGATACGTCCGGATGGAAGCGGACGGGCTCGCCGGCTAGTGCGGCCGGGTTAGGTTCGTGCCATGGGCGATCAACGATTCCACGTCCTGGATGCCGGTGCGTCAGCCGAGACGGCCGCGCACCGCGCTCGCCGCGTCCGGTCGTGGCTGCGGGATCGAGGCTGGACTCAGCCGTGCGAAGGTCTGGTGGACTGGCGAAAGCCGAAGGACCGGCAGGGAAACGTGATAGCGGCGGATGCGGCCGGCCCGCGACTGTTCGGGACGGCAGCCGCGGCGGCGTCCGAGGGAGCGGAGTTCCCGATCACGGTGATCGACCGATGGGCCGTCTATGACAGCGGCGATGCCTTCGAGGGCTTCCGCTGCGCCGCCTGCCGGGAGGTGAGCGACGCGGCCCTCGATCTGGTCGACGACTGGTACCGGACGGCACAGGTGCCCATTCACCGCTGCGATCGCTGCGGTTGGACGGCGCCGCTCACCGCCTGGGACGTTCGTGCCGCAGCCGTGTGCAGCCATGTCGCGATCAGCGGCGACCTGCTCGGCGGAAACCTGACCGACGCGGTGACGACCTTGACCCAGGAGCTTTCCACCGAACTCGCCGGGGAATGGATCTGGGTCTACGAGCACATCTGAAGCACGTGTGAGTCACCCGAAGCCGCTCGACAAGGGTCGCGCCCTGCGGATGACGATCACTCTCGTTCGGCACGCCGCGTCTCGTCGCCATCAACTGGGCGGGGCCGGGACACAGGTAGGTCGTACGGAGAGAGTGGTACTCGGCGTGCGATCACTCGCCGTCGAGCGATGCGCCACCCGTGGGTGGTCCGGATCACTCGGTCGAGATAGACCACGCTGCCGATCATTCCCGACCCCATCACCCCGAGTCCTTTGGAGGCCACGTCGACCCCGGCTGTGGTGGCTTCTCCGATCACGATATTGGTCACCAGGTGGGCAACCGGGTTGCCGGCGCCGAGTGCGATCGCCGCCGCCTGGCATTCATCGACGCCGTGCATCACGCCGCCGCCGAGATCGCTGACGTCGTAGGTGACGTCCGCGGTCATGATCTCGTCGAAGCGATCAAAGGCGCCGACGTCGCAGAGATGCCCGTGGAGGTTGAGTAGCTCGTGGATCGCGAGACGGTCGGCTGTGGACAGCAGCATCTTCGCGCCACCTTCCGACAAGTAGGTGGGGAACTCCCCGACTATTCCTGACACACTAACGGGGATATCCACACTTAGCCAGGAGTCCAGGTGAAGCCGCCTCGATCCTGATCAGCCAGCCTCTGCGTCTCTGAGGAGGATCAAAGCCACAAGTGCACAAGCGAGGAAGATTCCACCACCAACCGCTACAGGTAGGGCGATGTCAATGACCGCCAACAGCCCGCCCGCAAATGACCCCACAGCTAGGCCAAGTAGGCCCAGTACCTGGGCCGTAGCGTTTACACGTCCACGCAAGGGCTCTGGAACGAGCCTTTGACGTAGGGAAACAGAACAGATTCCCCACACCACCGCATGAAAGATATAGACCACAAGACACGCTGAAGCAACGACCGTATTAGTGGTCGTTGCCAGGACGAGCAGTGAGGCTGCGCCCAAGGTCAGGCTCGCCACAATCGTCCACCGATACCCGATTCTCAGACGGACCCGCGCGGTCGTAAACGAGCCAATAAGGCCGCCCAGCGCAGAGATCGACA
Organism: Micropruina sp.; assembly: GCF_047606365.1. Taxonomy (GTDB): domain Bacteria; phylum Actinomycetota; class Actinomycetes; order Propionibacteriales; family Propionibacteriaceae; genus Micropruina. The sequence goes on from NZ_JASGEN010000113.1 coordinate 18,921, forward strand.
GGATCACTCCGTACCCGGCGGGGCTGACTCCCAGCCCATCCTGAACGAAAATTACGAGGATGGAAAACGTGAGCATATAGCCGACACTGGCAAGCGCTCCGATCATGGCCAGGCTGCCCACAATTCGATGCCTTGCCAGCCATGAGACACCGGCCACGGCTTCCTTCCACATCGGCGGCCGTTTGGTCGGCGTTGCGCCAGGCGTCGCCGCAATCCGCGATGGAAGCGCGAGCGCGATTATGCCCGCTGCTGCCCAGAGGCCACCCATCGCGTAAACGGGTGCAGCGGCGGCGAAAGCGAAGAGGAACCCGCCCAGTGGTGGGCCAGCGAACTCGTCGGCGACAAGTTGTGCTGCTGAGATGCGACCGTTTGCGCTGTCGAGCTGCGCCTTCTTCACGATGCTCGGCACGAGCGACACGGCTGCATTGTCGGCGGCACTCTCCAGCGTGCCGATAACTCCGTAGACGACGTAGAGCAGGATCAACCCGCCGATATCAAGCTGCGTGCAAATCGCTAGTGCAGTGACAGCGCCACCTCTGATGAGGTTGGTGACGATCAGGATCGTCCGTCTATCAAGACGGTCGACCAATACACCGATAGGCAGTGCGGCAAGTAGCCTGACCACGGCGTAGAGCGTTGCCAGACCGGCGACCAACCGGGGGTCATCGGTGAAAGAAATTGCCAGCAACGGAATCGAAACGAAAGCGAGTCCATCGGCGAGGTTCGATGCTGCATTTGCCCCCCACAAAGTGGTAAAGGCACGACCCAGGGACATTCAGACAACTCTACTGAGATAGCGAAGGATCACGTTTGTGGTGTGAACCTCAGCCGCCAGCCAACCCCACCGCCACGTCAAGCTCATGGAGCTTATCCGGCGAACACGCACCGATCCGCTCGATCAGAGAATCCTCGGTGAGGCTCATAGTCCAGGTGCAGAAGATCGTGCCGTCCTGCGGGAGCGCAACCCGCGCAACGCCTGCTTCCGCCAACCCCTCCGAACGGCCGAACCAGACCTCGATGCCGACTGCCTGGACCGGACCGGCCTCAGCAACGATGCGGCGCCGGACGTCAGCATCGACCGCCTGGTCACCCGACATGATCAAGAAGCCGCGTCGCTCGGCCGACGTGGCCGGTGCGACGATCTGCATGACGTGGACCTCGGACCCCGCATCACACGAGAGCAAAACCACCGGTCGCTTCTCGTCGATCTGTGCCCACCACAGTTCGCCACGCTGCACCCAGCGAAGCTATCAGTTCGGATGACGCCGGGCCGCGACGAAGAGATAGCCGGCCTCATGGCGAACCGGGCCAAGCGCGCGAACCGAGACAATTTGGTGGAGACGAAGGGACTCGAACCCTCAACCTCGACCTTGCAAAGGTCTTGCGCTGCCAGTTGCGCCACGTCCCCGGTTGTTGGTCCCGGACGCCCAGCGCCGCGGAACGCGACGATCTTAGCCGCCCCGGCGCGCCGCTGCCCATTCGGCTGAGTCCAGACATCGCGACGCGGAGCTCGAGGCCTTCATGAAGCCGGGATCGACCCCTGTCGTAGGCCCAACTACCCTTGAGCGCATGTGGTCCAAGCGCGAGGTGATCGATTATGCGCTGCAACGCCGCAACACGTTGCAGGCTCTGCGGCGATCTCCGCGCACCCTTTCCCACTCGGACGCCTGCGATGCTGACCCGATGCTCATCCGGGCGGCTCTGCATCACGGCGAGGACACGACCGACCGTTGCCCGATCTGTGAGTCGCGGCTGGTGCACTTGCATTACGTCTTCGGTGACCAGCTCGGGCAGTACTCGGGCCGGATCAAATCGAGTGCCGAACTGAACGAGATGCAGAACGAGTTCGGCGAGTTCAAGGTGTGCGTCGTCGAGGTGTGCACCGACTGCGGCTGGAACCACATGATCACTTCCTTCCTGCTGGGCGACGGGGTCACCCGCCGTCCGCCACGCCGTCAACGAACCGTCGAGGACATCTATGGCTGAGCCCTCCAAGCGCACCCCCGGCACCTCCGGCCGCAAGAAGAAGAGCGGCTGGCGCCGGTTCTTCACCTGGTTGGGTATCACCGTGCTGGCCCTGGTCGTCGCGGGCGGCACCGTGGTCGGCGTCGCCTACGCCACGGTGAAGCTGCCCGACCCGAACGCCGACTTCCAGACCAACACCTCCTTCGTCTACTACCGCGACGGCAAGGAGAAGATCGGCAGCTACCAGATCCAGAACCGGCAGAGCCTGCCCTACGACAAGATCCCGCAGAACGTGAAGGACGCCATCGTCGCCGGCGAGAACCGGTCGTTCTGGACCGATCCGGGTTTCTCCGTCTCGGGCATGACCCGCGCGGTGATCTCGGTGCTGCGCGGTGAGGACGTGGTGGGCGGCTCCACCATCACCCAGCAGTACATCAAGGTGATGTACCTCACCCAGGACAAGAGCTACACCCGAAAGTTCACCGAGATCCTGCTGGCCGCCAAGATGGGCAACGAGCTGTCCAAGGAGCAGATCCTCGAGGGCTACCTCAACACCGTCTACTTCGGACGCGGTGCGTACGGCGTCGAGGCGGCCTCGCTGGCGTTCTTCAACAAGCCGGTGGCCAAGCTCAACGACGCCCAGGCGATCGCACTGACCGCGATGGCGAACGACCCGGGCAACCTGGACCCGTCGCGGGGCGACAAGCAGGCCGCCGACCTTCTCGAGCGCTACCAGTACACGATCAACGGCCTGGTCGAGATGGGCAAGATGACCGACGCCGAGAAGGCGAAGATCTACTACGAGCTGCCGAAGTTCCCCAAGGTCGAACGCGATTCCCAGTTCGGTGGTCCGAAGGGCTACCTGCTGAACATGGTCCAGGAAGAGTTGCGGGCCAAGGGGTTCACCGACCAGCAGATCTCCGGCGGCGGCTTGAACATCGTCACCACCTTCGACGCCAAGGCCCAGGAGGCCGCCGTCAAAGCGGCCCAGACGATCACCTCGCAAACGGCCGGCGGGAACGCCAAGAAGGCCGCGAAACTGCACGCCGGGCTGGCGTCCATCGACGTCGACAGCGGTGGCATCGTCGCCCTCTACGGGGGTCCCGACTTCCTCAAGGGCCGCAACTGGGCGACCACCCCGCGGGCCACCGGCTCGACGTTCAAGCCCTACGCGCTGGGTACGGCGCTGACCCAGGGCTTCACCCTCAACGACGTCTTCAACGGCTCGCAGTTCACGCCGCCGGGTGAGGGCGTGCCGGTGCGCAATGCCGGTGACTCGAACTACGGACGGGTCACGCTGCAGCAGGCCACCACGCATTCGATCAACACCGCCTTCGTCGACCTCGAGGGCAACATGAAGAACGGCCCGGCCGAGACGCTGAAGTTCGCCCAGAAGGTGGGTCTGCCCAAGGAGGGCGGCTGGAATCCGGTGAGCCGGGTGCCGCTGGGCATCCCGGAGGTGAGCCCGGTCTACCAGGCGTCCGGCTACGCCACCTTCGCCAACGGCGGCAAGCATGTGCCGCCGCACGTCGTGGCCCAGGTGAAGGATGCCTCGGGCGCCGTCCTCTACAAGGCCGACACCCACGCCGATCAGGTGATCGACGCCGACGTGGCCAACGACGTCGCCTATGCGCTCACCCATGTGGTGCAGGACGGCACCGCTTCGCGGGCCGGCGGCATGGGCTTCCCGATCGCCGGCAAGACCGGAACCGCCTACGACCGGGCCGCCAAGGGTGGTTCGAAGACCACCGCCTGCTGGTTCGTCGGCATGTCGAAGCAGATCTCGACGGCGGTCATGTTCGTGGCCGGCAAGAACGGCACCGACGACCTCAACAAGATCTACCCCGGCTTCTTCGGCGCCGGTCCGCCACTGAGCACCTGGATGTCTTACATGCAGGTCGCGCAGCAGGGACTCAAGGACATTTCGTTCGACCCGCCGACGCATCGGGTGTCGACCCAGACGCCGACCCTGCCGCCGCGGACGACCCGGCCGACCGCGACGAAGAGCCCCACGGCGTCCGCCACCCCGACGGCGACGCCCACCGGGAAGCCGACCGATGAGCCGACGGACGAACCCACCGGTCAGCCCAGCAACCGCCCGTCGGAGCGTCCGAGCGGCAAGCCCTCCGGGCGATGACCGGGGCGAAAGCCCTGGGTGGTGCTGTCGGTCTGAGGGCCGAGCGTGCCGGGGTGTGGTTCAACCCGCAGCCCTGGGTGTTGCTGGCCGGCACCGTCTCGTACCTGGTGCTGATGCTGCGGCAACTGCCGTGTCAGCTGGGTGCGTCGGTCTACCAGGCGATGTGTTACAGCGACATCCTGCCGCTGTTCTATGCCCGGGGGCTCGCTGACGGGAAGGTGCCGTTCCTCGGCGCCGACGTCGAATACCCGGTGCTGACCGGTGCGCTGATGGAGGTCGCCCGGCGCCTCACCATGCTGCTCGGCGGCCGGGTCGGCCCGGACGTCCCCCCTGCCGAGATCGCGCAGGCCGCGGCGATCTTCGTCGGGGTGAACGCGTTGCTGCTGTTCGTGTTCTTCATGCTGGTGCTGTGGGCGCATCTGCGGCTCGCCCGCCCCTGGGACGCGATGATGATCGCCGTCGCCCCCGCGGTGATGACCACCGGGTTGATCAACTGGGACTTCATGGTGCTCGCGTTCACCGCGCTCGGCGTCCTGGCCTGGTCCCGGAAACGGCCCGGCTGGGCCGGGATCTGGTGGGGGCTCGGCGTCGCCGCGAAGCTGTATCCGCTGCTGCTCTTCGTACCGCTGGCGGTGTTGTGCTTCCGTTCCGGACGGCTCCGGGCGTTCTGGCTGGCACTGGCCGGCGGTGCCGGCAGCTGGGTGGCGGTCAACCTGCCGATCTACCTGCTGAGCCCGTCCGGCTGGCTGTACTTCTGGACGTTCAACGTCGACCGCGGCGCTGACCTGGGCTCGATCTGGTACGTGTTCAGCCTCGCCGGCCATCCGGTCGCGGACGCCTCCGGCGCGCAGACCTGGTGGATGGTGGTCGGGACGGCGGCGATCTGCCTGCTGCTGTTGCTGGCGCCGCGGCGTCCCCGGCTCTCGCAGGGGATCCTGCTGGTGCTGGTGCTGTTCCTGGTGGTCAACAAGGTGTATTCGCCGCAGTACGTGCTGTGGCTGCTGCCGTTCGTGGTGCTGGCCCGCCCGCGCTGGCGTGACTGGCTGATCTGGAGCATCGGCGAGGGGCTGTACTTCATCGCCATCTGGGCCCACCTGGACGGCGCCCTGGAGTCCGGTTCGGGAGGTCAGGGCCTGTACCTGGCGGCGGTGCTGGTGCGGGTCGGCGTCCAGCTGTGGATCGCGGCCCTGGTGGTCCGCGACATTCTCTGGCCCGATCTCGATCCGGTGCGGAACCCGCAGTGGACCAGCCGACATGCGCTGGCCATGCCGCGGCTCGACGACCCGGACGGCGGCGTGCTCGACGGCGCCCAGGTGGCGCCCTGGATGAGGTGGGCGCCATGGCTGCGGTGATGCTGCGTCCCGAGCTGCCCGCCACCACCCACCGGGTCCGCGACGGCGGACGGCTGGTCGTCCAGACCTGGCTGTTCACCCGGCTACTGCTGGTCGGCGTCGCGCTCTGGGTGGGGGTGACCACCGGACGCTCCGCCGGCGACATGCTGGCGAACTGGGACGTGCAGCACTACTTCGCGATCGCCACCAACGGCTACACCGGTGCCAACGACATCGCCTTCTTCCCCGGCTGGCCGCTGGCGCTGCGGGCACTCTCGGCAGTGGGCATCCCGATGCTGTGGGCCGGCGTCGGGCTGGCCCTGATCTGCTCGGCGCTGGCTGCCGCGGCGCTGCATCGACTGGGCGGCCCGATCGCCGCGGTGGTCTGGTTGTTGGCTCCGACAACGGTGTTCACCCTCGTCCCGTACACCGAGGCGCCGTTCTGCGCGGCCGCGTTCTGGGCCTGGGAGCGAGCCAGTCGTGGTCGCTGGGGCGCTGCCGCGAGCTTGGCCGCCATCGCCTGCACGCTGCGGGTGTCGGGACTGTTCCTGCTGGGCGCGCTGGTGATCCTGGCGCTCACCCAGGGGTTGGGCGGCCGATCCGGAAGGGCTGGGGGTGCTGCCGCCTTCGGTGTCGGTGTCGGTGGCACGGGAACGGCGCAGGCGCCGTCCCGGTGGAGTTGGCCGTGGCGTCGGCAGTGGCCGCAGCAGGCCACGTCCGGACAGCCGGCGTCCTTCAGTTGGTCGAGCTTGTCGAGACCCATCTCGCAGTGGTCCGGCGCGGTGGCCACCGGCTATCGCCCCGCCCCGCCGGTGGTGACTTGGCGCCAGCGCGTCCGTGCCCTGGCCTGGCTGACCATCCCGGCGCTCACGCTGCTGGCCTACATCGCCTACCTGCACCACCTCACCGGGGACTGGAACGCCTGGTACCACGCACAGTCCGCCGGCTGGCCGCGCGGCTTCACCTGGCCCTGGGTGTCGCTGCAGCACACCATCGAAGCCGCGACCTCGACCGCCTACCCGGCCTTCCCGGAGTGGGCCTGGGTGTTCCGCGCCGAGATCATCTCAATGGCGGTCGGCATCGTCGTCACCCTCGCCTGCCTCGCCCGGCGCCGCTGGGCCGAGGCGTCCTGGGTCGGCGTCCAGGTGCTCGCCTTCTCGTGCTCGTACTGGTTCCTCAGCGTGAACCGGGCCGTACTGCTGTGGTTCCCGCTGTTCATCCTGATCGGCGAGGCACTCTCGGGCGGCTGGAACGTCACCCCCGGACGCCGCCGCTTCCGGATCCTGCTCACCGTGCTCGGGTGCGCCGTCGCCGCCGTGGTGCTCTGCTTCTGGGCCTGGCTGTTCTACACCGGACGCTGGGCGAGCTGACCCTCCGCTGAGTTCCGCCGGCGGCCGCCGTTGATCGAACTTGTCGAAACCCGCGCCCCGGCCACCGTCGGTCGGGCTTGTCGAGGCCCGCGTCCGAACCACTGGTGGTCGAGCTTGTCGAGACCCTGCCCGACCATCCGTCAACTGGCGACCGATTTCCCACTTGTCCCCGCCGCAAGAGGCGGAAGACCCCCGGAATCGGTCGCTGATCCGCGAGCCGCGGAGGATTTCTGGCGCGAGTTGTGTGGATAACCCGCCTTCGGGCACCCACGCGCCCGCCCGATCTGATGCGCTGAGCTGATGGACGACCTCGACGACGTGATGCTGCTCACGAACGTGATGAACCTGAACAACGGAGTGCTGCGTCGCCGGGATCACCCGAGGTCACGGACGACGTTCGACGCCTTGGAGCGCTCCGGCGCATTGGTGCGGGTGCTGCCCGGGGTCTACGTCGACGCGACCCTCATCACGAGCCGTCGGACGCGGTTCGCGGCCGCACTGGCGACGTCCCCGGGCGCAGTGCTCTGGGCCGCGGACGCGGTTGCGGCGCTCACCGGAAGTCTGGACGAACGTCCCTTCCGTCCGGGAGACCGAGTCCAGTTGGCGCACCTGCGCGGCCACGCGTCGACGGACGCCGTCCGCTGGGTTCGGCGGCGGGTGCCAACGGAACATCGCGTCAGGGTGCAGGGACTGCGGTGCCCGTCCGCCCGCTACCTTGCCGTCGAGGGCGCAGCGCGAGATTCGGGTGCCCTGCTGGAACGGTTCTTGCGCACGGGCTTGGTCAAGCCGTCCGAACTGGCCGCCATGGTGCCGGTCTTCGATGGGAGCGCGGGGCAAGAGACCAGACGTCGAGTGGTCCGCACCAGCGTCGACAATCCCTGGTCGGGTGGCGAGCGGCTGCTGCACTCGCTGTTACGGCGGCATCGGATCACCGGCTGGGTGGCCAACGCTGAGCTGGTCATCGACGGCTGCCGATGCTTCCCCGACGTGCTGTTCGAGGAGGCCGGTCTGGTGGTCGAGTTCGATGGCTACGAGGTACACAGCAAGCCGGAGGTCTTCGAGTCCGACCGGCGGCGCCAGAACGTGCTCACGATGGGTGACTACCGCGTCCTGCGATACACCTGGAAGCAGCTCAACGACGAGCCGCTGGTGATGATCAGCCAGGTGCGAGCGTTCCTGGCTCGTCAATCAGCGACCGATTCGGGCCTGACTTGAGGCGGCCGAGGCGAGATGCGCCCGGAATCGGTCGCTGATCTGCGGACGATCAGCGTCCGAGCTCCCGTTGGTCGAGCTTGTCGAGACCCCTGCCGGCTGCGACAAGCTCAGTCGGCGGTGGCCTGAGCCTCAAGCCACTTCAAGGCTTCCCGGTGGGACAGCGGCGAGAGCCGGGACGCCTGCGCGGCCACGTAGCCGCGGACCCAGGCGGCGTTGGTCTTGGAGTAGTCCCGCAGCGCCCAGCCGATGGCCTTGCGGGCGAAGAAGTCCGGGTCGTCGATGCTGCCCTCGATGGCGTAGGTCAGCAGTTCGACATCGGTGGCGTTGCGGGCGCCGAGTTGGGCGATGATCGAGACCCGCCGCAGCCACAGATCCGGCTCGCGCGACCAGGCTCTCAACACCGTGGTCATCGTCGGCCGGTCGGACGCCAGCAGGTCGCCGGCGACGTGGGACAGCTCGTCCACCAGATCCCACCAGGCGCCGGTGGTGACCAGGTGACGCAATACCCCCAGCAAGGCCTCGTCCGGAATCAGCCATTCCCGATACCGCCGGTGCCGCAGCACCCCGATGGCGGCGTAGCGCTGCTCGCGGTGGGTGGCCTCGTCCCAGAGCATCGTCACGGCGGTCAGCCAGGAGGCACGGTCGGGCACCGGATGCGCGGCGACCACCTTACGGACGAGCGCCCGCACCTGCGGAACAGTGAGGCCGTGGAACGGCAGCGCTGACTTCATGTAGCGCTGCTGACCGACAGCACGCTCGGGATCGCCGCCCGCGGCCAGCGCCGTCCGGACGGCGCCGGCCAGCTGATCGGACGCCCGGGGCACGCCGTCCATGGCTCAGCAGTCGCCGACGATGAAGGCGTCCAGCAGGGCGGCCAACTGTTCGGCCAGGTCGGCCGGACGGCTCTCGCCGCGCAGCACACTGAGGCTGACCGTGTTCTCGTAGACGGCGCCGAGCAGCTCGATCACCTGAGAGCTCGGGACGGACAGCCGGGCACCGACCCGCTCGAGCGCCAGATCCAGCAGGCTCGAGGTCGACTTCGAGATGCCCTCGTGCACCGCCAGCCAGCCCTCGCGCAGCTCGGGCGTCCGCAGCGCGTGCAGCCGCAGCTCCATCATGCTGACCAGTTCGGCGGACTTCTTCGGCTGCGCCTCCAGAAACACCCCGACGGCGTCGCGGATCAGCCGTTCGGTGCCGTCGGTCGTGCCGGGCTCGTCGGGAATCACCGCGATCGCGGCCTGCATTGCCGACAGGTACTGCTCACCCTTGCGGCGCAGCACGTCGAGACACAGCTCGTCCTTGGAGTCGAAGTTGGAGTAGAACGCTCCGCGGGTGAAGCCGGCCCGCTCGCAGATCTCCTCCACCGAGGAACCGAGCACACCGCGTTCGCCGAACAACTCCACAGCGGCGTCCAGCAGCCGCTGCCGCGTCGCCTCGCGGCGGGGGCTGCGCCGCACGGTCTCGGGGGTGGTGTTCATCGCCGCATCCTAGCTGTTTGCATACACGCTCGTATTGAATACACTACTGCATCGGATACATACCTGTATCGAGAATTGTGGGAGGGGACGGCCGATGTCGTCGATGCTCTACCGGATCGGACGTGCCTGCTATCGGCACGGCGTCCGGGTGTTGATCGTCTGGCTGGCCCTGGTGGCCGCGCTCGGCGGCACGGTGGGACTGCTCGGCGGTGCCCAGTTCAACGACAGCTTCCGGATCCCGGGGGCGTCCTCGCAGGTCGCCCTGGATCAGCTGAAGATGACCTTCCCCTCCGGCGCCGCCACCACCGCACAGGTGGTGCTGCTGTTGCCCGAAGGCGAGTCGTTGAACGACAAGGCGACCAAGACCAAGGTGATCGACGCGCTCGACACCTTCAAGGACCTCTCCATCGTCGACGAGGTGGTCAGCCCCTACAACGAGCACGTCGACGGCCTGATCTCCGACAACGGACGCGCCGGGCTCGCCAACGTGCAGCTCAACGTGTCGGTGACCGAGATCACCGCTGACCAGAAGCAGCAGCTGGAAGATCAGGCTGCCAAGGTCGCCGGCCTGCTGCCGGGCTCCGAGGTGCACCTGGGCGGCGAGGTGTTCTCCACCCACATTCCGCACCTGAGCATCATCGAGGGCCTGGGCGTGGTGGTCGCGATCATCGTGCTGCTCGTCGTGCTCGGCTCGGTCACCGCTGCGGCCATGCCGGTCGGCACCGCCCTGATCGGGGTCGGCATCGCGGTTGAGGTCACCATGCTGGCCTCCAAGGTGATCGAGGTGAACTCGACCAGCCTGATGCTCGCCGTGATGATCTCACTGGCGGTCGGCATCGACTACGCGCTGTTCATCGTCTCGCGGCACCGTGACCAGCTCAGTCAGGGACTGGACGCCGAAGAGTCGGCCGCCCGGGCCGTCGCCACCGCCGGTTCCGCGGTGGTGTTCGCCGGACTGACGGTGATCATCGCGCTGGCCGGCCTGACCATCTCGGGCGTTCCCTTCCTGGGTGTGATGGGCATCTTCTCGGCCGTCGGGGTGTTCTTCGAGGTGCTGCTGGCGCTCACCCTGCTGCCCGCCTTCCTGGGCTTCGCCGGTAGCCGGCTGACGCCGAAGGCGGCCAAGGCGTCCCGGGCTCGCGGACCTCGATTCGATCTGCGCCGGGTCTGGGTGCGGACGGTGACCGCCGTCCCGTTGCTCACCATCGCCCTGGTGGTGGCCGCGCTCGGTGCGCTCGCCGTCCCGGCGAAGGACCTGCAGCTCGCCCTGCCCAACTCGGGCCGCAACCCGGTCAGCTACGGCGACCGGGTCACTTTCGACGTGATCAGTCGCGAGTTCGGCATCGGCTACAACGGGCCGCTGGTGATCACCGGCACCATCGTCGAATCGGACGACCCGTTGCAGATCGTCGACGACCTGAAGGCCGACATCGAGAAGATGCCCGGCGTTCAACTGGTGCCGCTGGCCACTCCGAACGAGAACGCCGACACCGCGCTCATCCAGGTCATTCCCACCACCGGACCGGACGACCCGGCCACCGCCGAACTCGTGCAGGCCTTACGCGCCCAACACGACAGATGGCTGCACGACTACAGCATCGACACCTCGGTGACCGGGGCGACCGCCGTCCAGATCGACGTGACGCAACGGCTCGCGGGTGCGCTGCTGCCGTTCGGCATCTTCGTGGTCGGGTTGTCGCTGGTGCTGCTGACGCTGGTGTTCCGGTCGATCTGGGTACCGATCAAGGCCGCGCTTGGCTTCCTGCTCAGCGTCGGGGCGGCGTTCGGCGCCACCGCGCTGGTGTTCAACCAGGGCTGGTTCAAAGAGATCGTCAACCTCGGCGAACCCGCGCCGGTGATCAGCTTCCTGCCGATCATCCTGATGGGCGTGCTGTTCGGCCTGGCCATGGACTACGAGGTCTTCCTGGTCTCGCGGATGCGCGAGGAATACGTGCACGGCAACACCGACCACTTCGTCGAGGACGGCTTCGTGCACTCCTCGCGGGTGGTGGTGGCCGCCGCGCTGATCATGTTCGCGGTGTTCGCGTTCTTCGTCCCCTCGGGTGAGGGCACCATCAAACCGATCGCATTCGCCCTTGCCATCGGCGTGGCGATCGACGCCTTCATCGTCCGGATGACCCTGGTGCCGGCGGTGATGAAGCTGCTCGGACGGCACGCCTGGTGGCTGCCGCGCTGGCTCGATCGCCGGATGCCGGTGGTCGACATCGAAGGCGAGGCGCTGGCCCACCAGCTGAAGCTGCAGTCCTGGCCGGAAGCCGGTGGGCACATCGTCTACGGCCGCGGGCTGTCCGTGCACGGCGCGTTCTCGGGTGTGGATGTGGCGGTGAAGCCCGGTGAGGTGCTGGTGGTCGAGGGCGAAGTGACGGCCCGCCGCGCCCTGCTGCTCGCCCTGGCCGGACGGCTGCCACTGACCGCCGGCGACGTGGTCGTGGCCGGACGCGCACTGCCCGAGCAGGCGTCCGAGGTGCGCCGGATCGCCGCCGTCGCCACCCCGTCCCATCGTTCCCCGATCCGTGACTTCGACGGCCCGATGCTGGTGGTCGAAGAGGCCGACCTGTTTACCCCGCGGCAGCGTGTCCAACTCGCCGAGCGGCTGCGGCTGCTCACCGAGGCCGGCGGCTGCGCCGTCCTGGGGCATGCGCCCGGCGCCGATCTCGCCGACCTGCTGCCGCCGTCCTACCGCACGCTGAACCTGCAAGGAGAACTCAGCCATGCCTGAAGCAACCCGCACGCTGACCTGGCGCAGCCTGCTCGCCCTGGTGCTGGTGCCGGTGCTGGTCGCCGGCGGATTCCTCTGGGGCACCTGGAACTCCGGTGACCGGCTGCACCAGGTCGAGGCCGCGGTGGTGAACCTCGACGAGGGCGTCACCCTCGACGACCAGTTCATTCCGCTCGGTCGGCAGCTGTCCGCCGCCCTGGTCGACTCCGACAAGCAGCAGAACTTCAGCTGGGTGCTGGCCGACGAGGCGCATGCCTGGCCGGGCCTGTCCTCGGGGCGCTACGCCGCGGTCGTGGTCATTCCGCAGAACTTCTCCAAGGCGGCCACCTCCTACGGCAACGACGATCCGGCCACCGCCGAGCAGGCGACCATCGCCGTGCACACCTCGCCGGTCGCCGGTGTCGCGGACGGCTGGCTGGGCAATGTGCTGGCCAGCGCGGCGTCCCAGACCCTCAACGAGACGCTCACCAAGGCCTACCTGGACCGCATCTACATCGGCTTCAACGACACCGGCAAGCAGTTCCAGACCGTCGCTGACGCGGCCGGGAAGCTCGCCGACGGCACCGACGAACTCGGCGACGGCATCCGGTCGGCCTCCGACGGCGCCGGCCAGCTGAGCGATGGGCTGGGCAAGCTGTCGGCCGGCTCGCCGCAGCTGGTCAGCGGTGTGAAGCAGGTCGAGACCGGCGCCGGTGCGCTGGCCAAGGGCATGCGCCAGATGAAGCAGCAGACGGCGGACCTGCCGGCGCAGGGCAAGCAGCTGGCCAGCGGGGTGAAGACCTATGTGGCCGGTGCCAACGGGCTGGCCGATCAGCTGGTGGCCGCTGGCAAGGGCACCGGGACCCTGGCCGGTGGTCTCTCGCAGCTGTCCGGCGGCCTGGCGCAGTACCAGGCGGCGATGGCGGCGGCGTCCAAGGACCCGACCTCTCTCGGCATCGACTGCCCGTACCAGTCCGAGGCGGAATGCGCCGCGTTCTTCCGCGGGCTCGGCACTGGCACCGGCGCTGCCGCGCAGGGCGTGTCGCCGCTGGCGTCCGGACTGTCGACGTTGAGCAGCGAGCTGAACAAGCAGCTGCCGAGTCCGAAGGAACAGCAGAAGCAGGCCGAGCAGCTGGCCGCCTTCCGCAAGGGTGGGCAGGAACTGGTCAAGGGCTCGGGGCAGTTGGGCTCCGGGATGGGCGCGCTGGCCAAGGGCATCGGGCAGGCCGCGGACGGCTCCACCCAGCTCGCGAACGGCTTGCCGAAGCTGCGCTCCGGCGTCGAGCAGTACACCGGCGGCGTGGATGCGGCGGCGCCTGGAGCGAAACAGCTCGCCACGGGTTTGAGCAAAGCCGCGAACGGTGCCGGCAGTCTCGCGGACGGCTCACGCAAACTCGCCGACGGTCTGGCCAAGGGCGCCGACAAGGTGCCCAGTTACAGCAAGAGCGACCGGGAGAACCTGTCCACCGTCGTCGCAGCCCCGGTCAGTCCGGACGGCTCGGCCGGCGTGGTCGCGCCCACCACCGCGTGGGCGAGCCTGCTGCTGGTGCTGGCGTTGTGGCTGGGTGCGCTGGCCACCTTCGCCCTGGTCAAGCCGCTCGACGGACGCCTCGCGCTGTCTACGGCATCCACCGGCACGCTGATCTGGCGGGCGGTGCGTCCCGGGCTGGTCGTCGCAGTGGCGCAGGCGCTGGTGCTGACCGGGATCGGCGCCGGTGTGCTCGGCCTGGCAGTGCCGCAGGCGGCGGCGCTGGCCGGCTTCCTGCTGCTCGCCGGGGTGGCGTTCGTGCTGCTCAACCACGCGTTGGCGGCCTGGCTCGGCAATGCCGGACGGTTGCTGGCGATCGCCTTCGCCGTGCTGACCACGGTCGGCGCCGTGACCGCTGCCGCCCCCGCCTTCTTCGACAGTGCCCGCTCGGTGTCCCCGGTCTCACCGGCCCTGGACGGCGTCCGGGCCATCGTCACCGACGCCAACGGAGCCTCCGCCGCGGTGTTCACCCTGCTCGGCTGGGCGGTGATAGCCCTCGGCGCCAGTGCCCTGGCCGTCGTCCGCCGCCGCACGCTCCGGCTCCGCGAGGTGCCCGCCCTGGCCTGACCGGCGCTCCCGCGTGACCCGGGGGCGCTCGTCGTCCCGCCGCTCTCGTCACCCCGCCGCTCTCGTCATCCCGGCGGACGCCGGGATCTCCGCGGCCGACCAGCGCTCGCACGAGATCCCGGGGCAAGCCCGGGATGACGAGGGAGACCGGGATGGCGGCCAGACCGGGATGACGCTCATGACCGGCACGGGGGAGCCGCCCCGAAGGTCACTCCACCCAGGTGCCCTGATGCAGGACGCGGGCGACCCGCAGGTCGTCGTCCAGCACCACCAGGTCGGCGGGGCCGCCGACGACCAGATCGCCGGCGTTCAAGCCCATCGCCCGCGCAGGGTTGAGACTGGCCTGCTTCACGGCCAGCTGCAGCGCAGCCTGACGTTCCAGCCCGGAGCCCAGGACGGCGTTGCGGAAGACCAGGTCCATGGTGGCGGTGCTGCCGGCGATGGTGCTGGTGCCGGCCACCCGGGCGACGCCGTCGGTCACGTCCACGTCCAGGGCGCCCAGGGTGTAGGCGCCGTCGGACATGCCGGCCGCGGCCATCGCGTCGGTGATCAGGGCGACCCGGTCCGGGCCGACCCACTTGGTGGCGTTGCGGTACAGCGCGGGGTGCAGGTGGACGCCGTCATTGATCAGCTCGATCGTCACCCGCGGATCCTCGATCAGGGCCGTGATCGGGCCCGGCTCGCGGTGGTGCAACGGCCGCATCGCGTTGAACAGGTGAGTCGCTGCTCGAGCCCCCGCTTCGATGCCGGCCCGCGCCTCTTCGTAGGAGGCGTTGGTGTGGCCGATCGCGGCGACTGCGCCGGCGTCCGAGATGCGCCGGATCGCCGGCAGCGCGCCGTGTAGTTCGGGTGCGATGGTGACCATTCGGATGGTGCCCTTCCCGGCGGCGAACACCCGGTCGATCTCGGACGGCTCCGGGTCGCGCAGTGCGCTGGGCTCATGTGCCCCGCAACGCTGCGCCGACAGCCACGGACCCTCCAGATGGATGCCGGCCAGCAGGCCGTCCTGCACCTGCTCGGTCAGCACCCCCACCTGTCGCAGCAGATCCGTCGGATGCGCCGCGACCAGCGAGGCGATCATCGACGTGGTGCCGTGCCGGCGATGCAGGTCACGACTGGCCAGCGAGCTCTCCGCGGTCGCTTCGGGGAAGGCTCCGGATCCGCCGCCATGGGTGTGCATGTCGACGAAACCGGGAACCACGGTGACCGCGCCCAGCTCGTGCGCGGGGGTGCCCGCAGGCACCCCCGCGCCGAGCGCGGTGACCACGGTGCCGGTGACCTCCAGCCAGCCCGGGCTCAACACCTCGGTGCCGGTGACGATCCGCTCAGCGGTGATCAACATGCGTGAATCCCTTCCCTCAACCGACGATCACAGACCCTGCCAGGCCGGCTTCGAGGCGTAGGTCTCGCGGTAGTAGCCGGTCAACTGCAGACGGCCCGCCGCGGCCTCGTCCAGCAGCACCGTCACATGGGGATGATGCTGCAGGATCGTCGCCGGCCACAACGCGCTGACCGAACCTTCGGCCAGTTGGTGGACGGCCTCGGCCTTCGCCGCGCCGCTGGCCACCAGCACCACGTGCCGGGCCGCCATGATCGTGCCCAGGCCCTGGGTGATGCAGTGCGTCGGCACCTGGTCGATGTCGCCGTCGAAGAACCGGGCGTTGTCGATCCGGGTCTGCTTGGTGAGGGTCTTGATCCGGGTCCGGGAGGCCAGCGACGAGCCGGGCTCGTTGAACCCGATGTGCCCGTCGGTGCCGATCCCCAGGATCTGCAGGTCGACCCCGCCGGCCGCCTCGATCGCCGCCTCGTACGAGGCGCAGAACGCCGGGATGTCGGTGGCCAGCCCGTCCGGGCCGTGCACGGCGTCGGCACCGAAGTCGACCCGGTTCACGAAATCCCGCCGGATCACGTTGTGGTACGTCTCCGGGTGGTCCGCCGGCAGGCCGACGTACTCGTCCAGGGTGAATCCGCGGGCCTGCGCGAACGACACCTCGCCGGCGTCATGCCGGGCGGCCAGTTCGTCGTAGATGGCCAGCGGGGACGACCCGGTGGCCAGGCCGAGCACGGCCTCCGGCTTGCGCTGCACCAGGGTGACGATGGCCTCGGCGCCGAGCTTGCCGGCTGCGGTGGCGTCCGGGCAGATGACGATCTCCATGATTGGTTGTCTCTCCTTGTCGTGGGGTGGTTCAGCGGGTGGTGATGATGGCGTCGAGGGCGTTCAGCTCGCCGCCGATGACGGCGTCGGTGAAGGCGATGTCAGCCTGCTTCTTGTCCATCACCACGACCGGGATGATCGGGTTGCGGCCGGTGGCCTCGACGGCCGGGACGTCGAAGGTGATCATCAGCTGGCCGGCCTCGACCACATCACCCTGGGCGACATGGGCGGTGAAGCCCTGCCCGTTCAGCTGGACGGTGTCCAGGCCGAGGTGGACCAGGACGCCGACGCCCTCAGGAGTGACGATCACGTAGGCGTGCGGCCACAGGGTGAGCACGGTGCCGCCGATCGGGGCGACCGCCTGCACCACGCCGCGCGGCGGGTCGATGGCCAGGCCGTAGCCGACGATGCCCTGGGCGAAGGTGGCGTCCGGGACGTCCTTCAAAGCGACCGGACGGCCGGGCACCGGGGCCAGGATCGTGGTCGGTTCGACGGCGGCAGCGGCGGCGACCGGGGCAGCCTCGGCTGCGGCCGGGGCAGCGGTGTCGACCGCGACGGCCGGACCGGTCGGGTTGGCGGCCAGCGCGCCCAGGATGTCGTTCTTCAACGCCTCGGCCTGGGTGCCGAAGATGGCCTGGACGTTGTTGCCCACCTCGATCACACCGGCGGCGCCGAGTTGCTTCAGCCGGGCATGGTCGACCCTGGCCTTGTCGGCGACCTCCATTCGCAGCCGGGTGATGCAGGCGTCGGTGTTGACCAGGTTGGAGCGGCCACCGAAGGCGGCGATCAGCTGCTCGGCCTTGGCCAGTGCGGCTCCGCCGGCACCGCCACCGGCAGCGGCGCCACCGTCGTCGGTCAGGTTCGCGGCCTGCTCGGCCTCGAACTCGTCATCGGGCTCGCGGCCCGGGGTGCGCATGTTCCACTTGACGATCGCGAAGCGGAACATGAAGTAGTAGAGCGCGAAGAAGGCGACGCCCATGCCGATCAGCAGCGGAATGTTCTGGGCGGCGGGCGCGGTGCCGTAGAGCACCAGGTCGATCAGGCCGGCCGAGAACGAGAAGCCGAGGTGGATGTCGAGCAGGTAGGCGATGGCCAGCGACAGGCCGGTGAGCACCGCGTGGATGATGTACAGCGGGAAGGCGACGAACATGAAGGCGAACTCGAGCGGCTCGGTGACGCCGGTGAGGAACGCGGTCAGGCCGGCGGCCGACAGGATGCCGATGGCGATCTTCTTCTGCTTCGGCTTGGCGACGTGGATCATCGCCAGCGCGGCGGCCGGCAGGCCGAACATCAGGATCGGGTAGAAGCCCGAGGTGAGCAGGCCCGCGCTCATGTCGCCGGCGGCGAATCGGGTCAGCTCGCCGGTGACGACGTCGCCACCGGGGGTGGTGTACGAGCCGTACAGGAACCAGATGTAGGTGTTCAGGATGTGGTGCAGGCCGATCGGGATCAGCATGCGGTTCGCGAAGCCGTACAGGAAGGCGCCGAACGCACCGGAGCCCGCGATGAAGGTGGCCACACCGGTCAGGCCCGACTCGAAGATCGGGTAGAAGTAGCTCAGCCCGAAGCCCAGGATCAGGCTGGCCAGCGAGACGACGATCGGCACGAACCGGCGGCCGCCGAAGAAGCCCAGATACGCGGGCAGTTGGATGTTGTGGTACTTGTCGAACAGCCAGGCCGTGACCAGACCGACGATGATGCCGGCGAAGACGCTGTAGTTGATCATCGCCTGCTCGCCCTTGGCGTCGGTGACGCCGGCCAGCACGACCGGGGACATGTTCTTGAAGACAGCGTCGATGACCAGGTAGCCGGCCACCGCCGACAGCGCGGTCGAGCCGTCCGCCTTCTTGGCGAAGCCGATCGCGACACCGACGGCGAACAGCAGTGGCAGGTTGGCGAAGATGGCGCCACCGGCGGCGCTCATCGCCTCGAAGAACGGGCCGATGATCGGCGTCTTGATCTGGCCCAGCAGGTCGGGCTGGCCGAGCCGCAGCAGAATGCCGGCGGCGGGCAGCAGGGCGATGGGAAGCATCAGGCTCTTGCCGAGCCGTTGGAGTTGGGCGAACCCGGGAATGCGCGGGCCGGACTTCTTGGCGGAAGTCCCGTCGGCGACGGTGCTCATGCGGTCTCCTCTAAGCGGTTGCGAGCGGCGACTGGTCGATTGGTGTAGACCATTACGTAGAGATTGGCATAGACCAATCGTGGGCGTCAAGCCTTTGCGCAGATTTGGTCTAGTCCAATATCCTGGTGGCCCTGGTGTCGATCCCACACCCCGGAGGGACAGTTGTGAAGGTTCCGAAGTACTACCGGATCAAAGAGGCCATCCTTGAGTTGATCGCCGACCTGACCCCGGGCTCCGCAGTGCCCACCGAACGCGAGCTGGCGGCCCGGTTCGACACCTCACGGACCACCGTGCGGCAGGCGATCGCCGAGTTGGTGGTCGACGGGAAGCTGGTGCGCACCCAGGGCAGCGGCACGTTCGTGGCGCAGCCGAAGATGATGCGGGTGCGTCCGCTCAGTTCGTTCTCGCAGGACCTGGCGATGGACGGCTGGCGTCCCGGCAGTGTGGTCCTGGACATCTCCGAGCTGGTCGCCGACGGGGAGCTCGCCGAGCATCTGGGGGTGCCGTCCGGCACCTTGGTGCAGCGGGTCGAGCGGTTGCGGACGGCCTTCGACGAGCCGATCGCGCACGAGGTCGCCCACCTGCCCCGGGTGCTACCCCGGCTGGCCGAACAGCTCGCCGAGTACGGCTCGCTGTACCGGACGCTGCGCGAAGAATGCGACACCGTGGTGGCGACCGCGGAGGACATCGTCGAGACCGTGCTGGCCGACCCGGTCACCGCCGACCTGCTGGGTGTGGACACCGGTCTACCGATGCTGCGCGTCCAGCGCACCGGCTGGGACGCCGACGGCCACGTGGTCGAGTGGACGGTCTCCAGCTTCCGCGGCGACCGGTTCCGCTTCATGTCCCGGCAGCGGCTCGACTATCCGGACGCCGTCCGGGCCTCCTGAACCCACTGTCGGTCGAGCTTGTCGAGACCATTCAGAGGGACAAGCTCGATCAGCGGTGGGGGCCTGACTAGCCGTCAGTGGGCGGTTCGGCGTCCTTCGCAGCCTCGGCCTGGGCCAGTTGGGCCTGCTCGGTGGCCGCCTTGCGGAGGGCGACGGCGCGGTGGAAGTCGGCCTGGGTGGGCATGCCGTAGGCGCGTGCGGTCGAGTCGTGCAGCTCCACGACGTAGCGGTAGACGCGCTCGGAGAACTGGTGCGCGATCTCGCCCGGCGCCGCCTTGAGCGGACGTCCGAACACCACATGCACATGCGGCCGGCCCGACGGCGGACGGGTCGCCCCGTACGGCATGGCGGCGAACGCGCCGACCAGAGCGATCGGCAGGATCGGGACGTTGCGGCTGATCGACAGCGCGGCATGCCCGGGGGTGAAGTTCTTCATCGCACCGGTGCGCGACCGGGTGCCCTCGGGGAACAGCAGCAGCGGGACGCCCTCGCTGAGCAGCACGCCAGCCATGCCCTTGCGGTTCCGTAGGCCCTTGCGGTCGACCGGGAAGGCGTTGAAGAACAGCCGGGTGGCGGCGGCGGTGTACCACTTGTCGAAGAAGTAGTCGGCGGCCGCGCCGGCGGCCAGATTGCGGCTCAGCCTGCGTGGCAGCGAGCCCATGATCAGCGGCGCGTCCAGGTGGCTGGAGTGATTCGCGACGGCGATGAACGGCGGCTTGAGGCCGTCCAGGTTGCGGCGTCCGTGTTCATGGACGTGCAGCGCGGACCAGACGTACGGCTTCAGCACCAATTGCTGCGCCACGAAGCGGCCGGCCGCCCCGGGAGCGGACGAGTACCGGTTCGGGTTGTCGTCGGCCACCACGTCCCTTCCGCTGGATCGGATCCTCCACGTACCGCGCAGCAACCCTAGAGGACCGGGCTCACTGACGGCTTCTGCTCAAGATACGGGAGGCCCAACGCACTCCGGAACGCGGCGCGTGCCTGGCTAGCAGTTTCTGTAGTTTCCAACGCTTTGTGGGCACCGAAATGACCCGCTTCTTGTCGGCATCCACCAAAGCCTCGGCCGCAACTCTGTCGGAATCCACCCAGATGAAGTCCGGGATCGACGAGGTGCGGATTCCGGCCCGCTCGTGGAACTCGGTGCGCACCCAACCCGGGTTGACCGCGGTCACCCCGACACCGCTGCCGTGCAACTCGTTGGCCAGACCTTCGGAGTAGGCGAGCACCCACGCCTTGATCGGCGAATAGGCGCCCTGGCTGATGTAGGCGGCCAAGGAGGCGGTGTTGATGATGGTGCCGTGACCACGGGCCCGCATCGCCCGTCCGGCTGCGCCACCGAGAATCAGCACGGCGACGCACATCACGTCGATGGCGTGGGTGTGGGCGTCCAGGTGGTCATCGAGCAGTTTCACGTGCAACCCGTAGCCGGCGTTGTTCACCAGGATCTCGACCGGCCGCTCGGCATCGGACAACCGGTCCGCGACCGCCAGCACATCGTCGCGGACGGCCAGGTCGGCCGCCAGCGTCTCCACCTGTACCCCGTAACGCTCGGACAGCTCGGCGGCGCAGGACGTCAGACGCTCGGCGTCCCGGGCGACCAGGATCAGGTCGTGCCCGCGGTCGGCCAGAGCTCGGGCGAAGGCGGCGCCGATGCCGGAGGTGCCGCCGGTGACCAGTGCCGTTGTCATGCGAGGCAGGCTAGCGGTCGCTGATCGAAGCTAAGTTGCCTTGCGGCCCTGTGCCTGGCGATAGCCGGGCCGGTACTGTCAGACATGGACACCGCGAAGACGATGCTCGATGCAGCCGAGGCCTTCGTCGCCCTGGTCAGCGAGATACCGCATGACGCCTGGGATCGCCCGGCGCTGGGCGTGTGGGACGTCCGTTCTCTGGTCGGCCACACCGCAAGGGCGGTGACCACCGCTCACGACTACCTGGCCAAGCCTGCCGCGACCCTGGAACTGAGATCGGCGGCGGAGTACCTGGCGGCCGGCTACCTGGTCGACCGATCCATCCACGAGGCGGTGGCCGACCGAGGTGTTGCGGCCGGGCACGATCTGGGCGACGAGCCGGCGGAGGTGGTCGAGATGATGATCGGACGCCTGCGCGCCGCCATCGCGGCGACCAAGGGCGACCCGGTGATCTACACCCTGCTCGGCGGGATGCGCTTCTCCGACTACCTGGAGACCCGCACCGTCGAACTGGTGGTGCACACCTCGGATCTCGCCCTCGCGGTGCGGCGCGAGCCGCGCCTGCCGCCCGCCGCGATCGCCCGGGTGCTGCACATCATCTGTGACGCGGCGGTATTGAACGGACGCGGCCTGGACGCCGTACGGCAGCTGAGTGCTCGGGACGGCTCGGCGTTCGAGTTGCTGTAGTCCTACGGTTTGAACCTGTCCGCGCCGGATGGGCCAGGGGTCTCGACAACTTCCAGCGATGGAGCCGGCCTGCTTCGATCCGGCACGCTTGTCCCCGTGACTTCGACGCGCCCGGCCGTTGCCGACCCGACGCCCGTGCCTGCTCGGCACCGACCCCGAGGTCAGGGCTGGCTGGTGATCCCAGGACTGCTCGCCGCCGTGCCGGCCGCCGTGGCGACCTGGCTGCGGGTGCTGCCGCCCTCCTCGGAGCGGCTGGCCAAGCTGGCGTCGTTCATTCCCTACGGCCTGGTCTTCTGGCTGCCGGCGCTGCTGCTGGTGGGCATCGCGGCGTTGCGCGCGCTGCGGCACCGGACGCCGGGCAGGCCTGTGGTGGTGCCGCTCGCACTGCTCTGCGCTGCCGGCCTGGCGGCGTCCGTGGCCTGGCAGGCGCCCGCGTTCGTCGCCGACCGGCGTCCGGCCGCCACCGAGCCGCTGACCGTCACCAGCCTGAACGTGGCCGTCTCGGCCGACCCGGCCGCGGCCGCGCGCGCGGTCACAGGTACCGACGTGGCGGTCTTCGTCGAGGCGCATGCCGACTGGGTCGCCTCACTGCCGCAGAGTTTCCGTGCCGCGTACCCGTACCGCGCCCCGACGGACGGCCCCGCCCGCGCGACCGACAGCGACACCGTCGTCTTCTCCAAGTACCCGATCGTGTCGTCCGAGGCGCTGCCGCAGAGCAACTTCCAGCAATGGTCGGCGGTGGTCCGCACGCCGCAACTGGGCTCGGTGCGGGTGGTCGCCGTCCACCCCTGCAACCCCTACTGCCGGCCCGGCCTGTGGGTGCAGGACGCCGCCCAGCTGCGCGCCTGGCTGGCCGACCATCGCGACACGATGCCGATGATCGTCGCGGGTGACTTCAACGCCGTGGACGACCACCTCACCATGCAGGACCTCTACGCCGACGGCTTCCGCAGCGCGGCCGACCTGGCCGGTGCCGGCTTCGTCCGCACCTGGCCGGCCGACCGATCCTTCCCCGCGCTGATCGGCATCGACCACGTGCTGGTGACGCCCAACCTGACCGCGTCCGGCTTCAGCACCTTCCGGGTTCGGGGCACCGATCACCTCGGGGTTCGGGCAGTGCTGGCCGGAGTCGAGGCCTGAGCGGTCGCTGGTCGAGCTTGTCGAGACCCCGGTGGTACGAGCGTGGGGGTTTAGACAAGCTCAACCGACGGTGCCTCAGGCGCCGACGGCCGCCTTGGTCTCGCGCGCCATCGCCAGCTCCTCGTTGGTCGGCACCACCAGCACCGTCACCTTCGAATCGGGCGTCGAGACCACCCGCGGCTCCTTGGAACGGACGGCGTTCGCCTCGTCGTCCAGGCTGAAGCCGAAGCCGGCCAGCCGGTCGATGATCGCCTTGCGCAGCCCCGGGTTGTTCTCGCCGACACCCGCGGTGAAGGTGATCGCGTCGAGGCTGCCCAGCACGGCCAGGTAGGCGCCGATGTAGTGCAGCAACCGGTGCACGTAGACGTCGAGCGCCAGTTTGGCGTCGGCGTTGCCCTCGGCGATCAGATCGTTGATGTCGCGGAAGTCGGTCACCCCGCAGAGCCCGAGCATGCCGGACTTCTTGTTCAGCAGGGTGTCGATGTCGTCGATGCTCATCCCGACCTGGCGGGACAGGTAGGCGTGCAGGCCCGGGTCGACGTCGCCGCTGCGGGTGCCCATCACCAGGCCCTCCAGCGGGGTGAGCCCCATCGAGGTGTCCACCGCGACACCGCCGCGGATCGCCGAGATCGAGGCACCGTTGCCGAGGTGGCAGACGATCTGGTTCAGCTCCTCATACGGCCGGTCGAGCACCTCGGCCACCTTCTTCGACACGTAGCTGTGCGAGGTGCCGTGGAAGCCGTAGCGGCGGATGCCGTGCTTCTCGGCGACGTCCTTGGCCAGTGCGTAGGTGTAGGACTCGATCGGCAGGCTGGAGAAGAACGCAGTGTCGAAGATGGCCACGTGCGGCACGTCGGGCAGCGCGGCGCGGGCCGCCTCGATGCCGGCGATGGCCGGCGGGTTGTGCAGCGGGGCCAGCGGCGACAGCTCGCGCAGGGTGTCCAGCATCTCGTCGGTGACCAGGGTGGTCTCCCGGAAGGCGGCACCGCCGTGCACCGTCCGGTGACCCACCGCCACCACGTCGGCGAGTTTGGGCCCGTTCTCCTCGAACAGCTGCACCATCACCTTGAGTGCGCGGCCGTGGTTGGGGAAGCCGCGCTCCTGATGGAAGGTCTGGCCGCCTACGGTGTGGTCGATGGTGCCGGACTCGTCCCCGATCCGTTGGACCAGGCCGGTGGCCAGGACGCTCTCGTCGTCGGCGTCGATCACCTGGTACTTGATCGAGGACGAACCCGCGTTCAACAGCAGAATGGGCGTGCTCATGGAAGCTCCTAGGGGTTTCGGCGGTCGTGTCGTCAGTTGGCGTCGGCTTGGGCCTGGATGGCCGTGATCACCACGGTGTTCACGATGTCCTCGACCAGGGCGCCGCGGGAAAGGTCGTTCACGGCCTTCTTCAGGCCCTGCAGGATCGGGCCGATCGCGACCGCACCCGACGACCGCTGCACCGCCTTGTAGGTGTTGTTGCCGGTGTTCAGGTCGGGGAAGATGAACACCGTCGCCTTGCCGGCCACCGGCGAGTCGGGCAGCTTGGTCTTCGCCACGTCCGGGTCGACGGCGGCGTCGAACTGGATCGGCCCCTCCAAGGCAAGATCCGGACGCCGCTCGCGGACGATCTCGGTGGCCTGCCGCACCTTGTCGACGTCGGCGCCGAAGCCGGAGCTGCCGGTGGAGTAGGAGAGCATCGCGACGCGTGGCTCGATACCGAAGGCCACCGCCGTCTCGGCCGAGCTGATCGCGATGTCCGCCAGTTGCTCGGCGGTCGGGTCGGGGTTCACCGCGCAGTCGGCGTAGACGTGCACCCGGTCGGTCATGCACATCAGGAACGAACCCGAGACCACCTTGACGCCCGGCTTGGTCTTGATGAACTCCAGCGACGGCCGGATCGTGTTGGCTGTGGTGTTGATGGCGCCTGACACCATGCCGTCGGCCATGCCCAGATGCACCATCATCGTGCCGAAGTAGGAGAGGTCCTTCATCTTCTCGCGGGCCTGCTCGATGGTGACGCCCTTGTGGGCGCGCACCGTGGCGTACTCGGCCGCGAACCGCTCGACCAGCTCGGGGTCGGTGGGGTTGACGATTTCGACGCCGTCCAGCACCCAGCCCATCGCCGAGGCGCGGGTCTTGATCTCGACCGGGTCACCCAGCAGCACCAGGTCGGCGACGCCGCGCTGCAGCAGGATCGACGCCGATTCGAGGATGCGGTCGTCGGACGACTCGGGCATCACGATCTTGCGGCGGTCGCGGCGGGCCAGCTCGTTGAGCTGGTAGCCGAACATCAGTGGGGTGACCACGTGCGACGGCGGCACCTCGAGCGCCTTGATCAGCTCGGCGGAATCGACCTGCTCGGCGAAGATCCGGCGGGCCGTCTCAGCCTTGCGGGGCGAGGAGGTGAAATGCCCGCGGGTCTGGAACACGTCACGGGCGGTGGTGTAGGTGCCCTGGTCGGTCATGCCGATCGGCAGGTCGAGATGCATGCCGTCGAACAGCTTCACCACGTTCTCGGGGATCGGGTAGCCGCCGGTCAGGATGATGCCGGTGAGCTGCGGGAACGACCCGGAATGGTGGGCCAGGATCAGGCCGGGCAGCAGGTCGCCGGACCGGTCGCCGGGCATCAGCACGGTGGCCTCGGTGACCAGCCGGGAGAGCACGTTCGGCAGCGTCATCGCCGCGACGATGGCGTCCTGCGATTCGCGGTCGAGCAGATCGGGATTGCCCAGCACCTGGGTCGCGCCGACCGCCTCGAACTGGGCCCGCAGGGTGGGGGCGACCAGCAGCGGCTCGGCCGGCAGGGCCGCGACGACCAGGTGGGTGAGTTCGCGCAACGCGGCCGAGGTCTCGGTCAGGATGGCCCGGTCGACCTGGTTGGCGATCACGCCGATGGTCTGGACGTGGTGGGCGGTGAACTCGTTGAGGGCCGCGTCGGCGGCGTCGCGAATCTCGCGGACGCCGCGTCCGAAACCGCTGACCACCAGCAGAAGTGCGGCGTTCAGGTTGGCCGCGACATCGGCGTTGAAGGCCAGCTCGGTCGGGCTGGTGACATCGGCGTAGTCGGAGCCGAGCACCACCATGGCGTCGAAGCGGGGGCTGATCCGGCCGAACTTCTCGACGATCCGCTCCAGGGCACCCTCGGGATCGACGCGCATCTCGTCGTAGGTGATGCCAATGGCGTCGTCGTAGTCGAGTTGCACGCCGGGCTGGTCGAGCAGCATCTGAAGAATGTCGTCGTGCTGATCGGAGCGCACCAGCGGACGGAACACGCCGACCGACTCGACCTCGCGCAGCAGCGTGTCGAGGAGTCCTAGGGCGATGACGGATTTGCCGGTCTGGCCTTCGGGGGCCGCGACGTAAATGCTTCGGGTCACGGTCGACAGGCTAATGCCGCCATGACGTGCCTGTCTGCGGCTCGTTCGACCATTGGGCGCGCTTCTTGGGGTGACTGGTGGCAGGCTGGGTCAATGGCACGCACGCGGCGGGTCGAGGTACGCGACGGGGTCGAGCTGACCAACCTGGATCAGCCGCTGTTCGGCGGTGCCGAGGCGTCCAAGCGTGATCTGATCGACTACCTGGACGCCGTCCGCGGCCCGATCCTGCGCGAGCTCGCCGGGCGACCGCTGTCGGTGATCAGAGTGCGCCCCGGACAGCAGCCGTTCATGCAGAAGAACCTGCCCGACTACGCCCCTGACTACGTGCGCAGCACGATCGTGTGGTCGCAGGCCGGGCATCGCGAGGTCCGCTACCCGCTCTGTGACGATCGGCGCACCCTGTTGTGGCTGGCCAACCAGCGGGCGGTCGAATACCACCCGACGGTGATGCTGCCCGAGATCGGCGAGCGCACCGAGATTCTGGCCGGACGGGTCACCCACCTGGTGCTCGACCTCGATCCGCCGGAGGGCAGTGGCTTCGACGTGGTCATCCGGGCTGCGCTGCTGGTGCGGCAGGCACTCGCGGAGGCCGGGCTGGCGGGGGCGGCGAAGACGTCCGGATCAAAGGGTGTGCACGTGATCGTGCCGGTGCGCGGCATCGACCTGCCCGATGCGGCCGCCGCGACCCGGGCCCTCGCTGCCCGCACCGAACGGCTGGCGTCCGAGGCGGTGACGACGGCGTTCCTGAAGGCGGATCGCGGCGGCAAGGTGTTCGTCGACGCCACTCGCTCCGGTGGCGCCTCGCTGGCGTGTGCCTACAGCCCACGGGTGCGCCCCGGGACGCCGGTGTCCTTTCCGGTGCCCTGGGACGATCTGCCGGAGGTGCGGCCCGCTGACTTCACGGTTCGCAGCGCTCCTGCGCTGGTTGGTGATGATGATCTGTGGGCGGCGTTGCTGCCGTCGCCGCAGCCCGTGCCCGACGAACTGATCGCCGAAGGGCACACCATCCCGATCGCCCGGGTGGCGGCGATGCATGAAGGAAAGCGCCGCAAGCGCGCCGCTCAGCGGGACGCCGACTGAAGGTCGGCTGGAGGCGTTGATCAACGCGCCCACCGCTGGTTGAGCTTGTCGAAACCGTGCGAGCGGTGCCGTCCGAGGTCTCGACAAGCTCGACCAACGAGCATCCATATTGATCCGGGTGGGGTCAGAGCCCTTCGGCCAGCCAAGCCAAATCGGCGCGGTGCTCGGCGGCGTCACCGGGGGTCTCGACGACCACCGGTGCGCCGGCGGAGCGGATCACGTCGCGGGCACCCTCGGGGTCGCACTGCCCGGCACCCCAGTTGGCGTGCCGGTCGGCGCCGGAGTCGAACGCGTCGCGGGAGTCGTTGGCATGGATCAGGTCGATCCGCCCGGTGATGGCACGGACGCGGTCGACCAGGCCGAGTAGTTCGTTGCCCCCGGCGTGGGCGTGGCAGGTGTCGAGGCAGAAGCCGACCTTGTCGGCGTTGGCCGAGGCGCCGATGGCCGCCCAGAGCCGGTCGATGTTCTCCAGATGCCGGGCCATCGCCTTGGTGCCGCCGGCGGTGTTCTCGATCAGCAGCGGGACGGCGATGTCGAGCCCGTCGACCGCCTTGAACCAGTTGGTGAAGCCGGCCTCGAGGTCGTCCTTGGCGGTCAGGTGGCCACCGTGCACGATCACTCCCGCCGCGCCGATCTCGGCGGCCGCGGTGAGTTGCTTCTGCAGGTGCTGGCGCGACGGAATCCGGATCCGGTTGTTCATGCTGGCCACGTTGAGCACATACGGCGCGTGCACGTAGAGCGCGATACCGGCGGCCTCGGCGTCCGCCTTCAAGGCGGCGGCCCCGCCGGTATAGGCGACCTGCGGGCCCTTCCAGCCCTGCGGGTCGCCGAGGAAGAACTGGCTGAGCTGTGCCCCGCGTGCCCTCGCCTCGGCGATCGGGTCGGTGGAGTCGACGTGTGCACCCATCGCGATCATGGTCACGAGCCTAACGGCGGCCTCTGACAATGTCGGACGGCTTCGGGCGCCGCCGACGTCCGGCACGATGGGGTTGCTCGGAGCGGAAGGGACGTCGATGCGTCGACCGGTAGGGGACTGGCTGGTGCCGGTGGCGGCCGTGGCCGTCCTCGGTGTCGCCGGCTGCGCCCAAGCACCCGTCGCCGGCCCGGACGTACCCCCGCCGACCACCCGGGTCGCCACGTCCGTGGACTCGTCGGCAGCCATCCGGACCGCGTCGCCGAGCCCGAGTGCGTCCGGAACGCCTGCAGCGACGCCGCCGACCACCCCGTCCGTGCCGCCCAAGGACACCCGGCGTGGCAAGGGACTGAACCGGCCGTTCGTGGTCGACGGGGTGATCGTGGTGTCGGCCGAACACCGGCTCGGGGCCGGCTACCGCCCGAAGGTGACCGGTCCGGCCCGGCTGACCCCGACGGCCGCGAAAGCCTATGCGGCGCTCACCAAGGCGCTCCGGAAGGCCGGTGGAGCGCTGCACGTGGTCTCCAGCTACCGCTCGCACGCCCAGCAGCAGGCGTTGTACAACAGTTCACTGCGGCGCTACGGGCGCGCCTACACCGTCAAGTACGTGGCGCTGCCCGGCACCAGTGAGCATCAGACCGGCCTCGCGGTCGACCTGCGCAGTCCCTCCGGACGCGGCACCACCTTCGACAAGACCAAGGAGTGGCGCTGGCTGCGGAGCCACGCCCAGGACTACGGCTTCGTGCTGCGCTACCCGAAGGGCGCGACGAAGATCACCGGCATCGGCTACGAGCCGTGGCACTGGCGCTACGTCGGCGTCTCGCAGGCACGGGCGATCCGGGCGCTCGGAGCGAACGTCACCCTCGAGCAGTACCTCGGTCTGGACTGATCGGCGGGACGGTTCCCGCGGTCACCCGAGCGTCGCGCGATTCGCCGCCGGCGGCGTCCGGCCGCTAAGGTTGACCCTTGGTGCCTTCCGGCACCGTTTGCACACGCCCTCCTGCCATGGGAAATGCTCATGGCCGCTCGAGACCAGAGGAGGTGGAGTTCGCGTATGCGTCAATACGAAGTCATGGTGATCATCGATCCCGATGTGGACGACCGTCAGGTGAACGGCCTGTTGGAGAAGCCGCTCGCAGGCCTGACCAAGGCCGGTGGCACCGTCGACAACCTGGACATCTGGGGCCGTCGCCGGCTTGCCTACGACATTCGCAAGAAGTCCGAAGGCATCTACGCCGTCATCAATCTCACCGCTGAACCTGCCGACGTGAAGGAGCTGGACCGCCAGTTCACCCTGAACGAGCAGATCATGCGCACCAAGATCATCCGGCCCGATACCCGCTAGAGAAGTTTCTGTCAGCGGCAGCTGACAGGCTCTGAGTGACTCAGTACCTCGATCGAAAGACACACTCATGGCAGGCGAAACCCAAATCACCCTGGTCGGCAACCTGACCGCCGATCCCGAGCTGCGCTTCACGCCGTCCGGTGCGGCGGTGGCCAACTTCACCGTCGCTTCCACCCCGCGGACGTTCGACCGTCAGACCAGCGAGTGGCGCGACGGCGACGCGATGTTCCTCAACTGCTCCGTGTGGCGGCAGGCGGCCGAGAACGTCGCCGAGTCGCTGACCAAGGGCATGCGGGTGGTCGTCCAGGGCCGGCTGAAGTCGCGCTCGTACGAAACCCGTGAGGGTGAGCGGCGCACCGTGTTCGAGGTCGAGGTCGAAGAGATCGGCCCGTCGCTGCGGTACGCCTCGGCCAAGGTCACTCGGACGACCGGTGGCGGTGGCGGCAACTACTCCGGTGGTGGCGGCTACTCCGGCGGCGGGAATTCCGGTGGCGGCAACGCCGGCGGTTCCGATTCGTGGTCGTCCGGCGGTGGCAACAACAACCGTTCGGCCGGCAACGACCCCTGGGCGCAGGCCCAGAGCGACGAGCCCCCGTTCTGATCGGCCTGCCGTTCGGTGCACGTCCGAGCGGTACCGCCTGATCGGCGGCTCGTCCCCATTCATCTACGTCATTCCGGCCTCGGCCGGGCTCACTGAAAGGGAGCACCATAATGGCCCAGTCACAGCGCAAGCCTGTGAACAAGAAGAAGATCGCGCCGGCCAAGTCCGTGCGCATCGGCCACATCGACTACAAGGACACCGCGACCCTGCGGAAGTTCATCTCCGAGCGGGGCAAGATCCGCGCCCGCCGGGTGACCGGCCTGTCCGTCCAGGAGCAGCGCAAGGTTGCGATCGCCGTCAAGAACGCGCGTGAGCTGGCCCTGCTGCCGTACGCCTCGACCGCCCGCTGAGAAGGAGGAACGCCAGCATGAAGCTCATTCTGACCGCTGCCGTCGACCACCTCGGCATCCCCGGCGAGATCGTCGAGGTCAAGGACGGCTACGGCCGTAACTACCTGCTGCCCCGCGGTTTCGCGATCAAGTGGACCAAGGGCGCCGAGAAGCAGATCGAGGGCATCAAGCGGGCCCGTGACGCCCGCGAGATCCGCAACGTCGAGCACGCCAAGGAGATCCGCGGCCAGCTCGAGGAGCTCGCCGTTTCGCTGCCGGCCAACGCCGGCGAGAACGGCAAGCTGTTCGGTGCTGTCACCCCGGCCGACATCGTGCTCGCGGTGAAGAAGGCCGGCGGCCCCGCCGTCGACAAGCGCTCGGTCGAGATCGCCAAGCCGATCAAGTCCGTCGGTACCCACACCGTCGGCCTGAAGCTGACCAGCGGCGTTGTCG
Source organism: Micropruina sp. (assembly GCF_047606365.1). Lineage (GTDB taxonomy): Bacteria > Actinomycetota > Actinomycetes > Propionibacteriales > Propionibacteriaceae > Micropruina. Next base: position 49,996 of record NZ_JASGEN010000113.1, read on the forward strand.
CTCACATCAACGTGAGCGTCGTCGCCGCCGCCTGAGCCAGCCACAGCAGCGAGGCGGGGATTCCTCCCCGCCTCGCTGTTTGTTTGCCCACAGCTACCGCGCTCCCCGAACTATTCAGCGCTCGCTGAGTTCGGCGAGCGGTAGATAGTTCGGCGAGCGGTCGGTGAGCGCCGCACGTCCACCTGCCAGGAGGGAACCCATGCCGCAGCACCTGCCGTACCCGGTTCTGCTGCGCAGCCAGGGCGCGTCGTTCGTCGCCCTGGGTTTCCTCGGACGCCTGCCCACCGGCATCCTGCCGCTGTCGCTGCTGCTGTACACCCAACATGCCCTCGGTTCGTTCGCGCTGGCCGGGTTGGCTACCGCCGCGCTGAGTCTGGGCGGCGCGGCGGGTGCCGTCCTGGTCGGTCATCTCTCCGACCAGTACGGACACCGCGTCGTCGGCCTGGTCGCCACCGTCGTCCAGACCGCGGCGATCGCGGGATTCCTGACCTGGTGCCGTCCGGAGGTTCCGCTCACCGTCGCATGCGGATTGGCCGCCCTGATCGGCTTCGCCAACCCGCAGCTGGGTGCGATGGCCCGGGCCCGCTGGTCCCAGGTCGCCGCCGGACGACCCGACCGGGTGGCGTTCACCGCCTCGGCGATGGCCTGGGAGGGCGCGGTGGACGAGGTGTCCTTCGTGGTCGGACCGGTGCTGGCCACCACGTTGAGCGCGGTCGCGCCGCCTCTCCCGCTGCTCACCGCGCTGGCACTGGCCTGGGTGGGGCAGGTCGGTTTCGCGCTGCACCGCTCGGCGCTGCCCGCGCTCCGGCACGGACGGCTGCGGCACGCCGAATCGGCCGACCGGATCGACTGGAGGGTGCTGGTTCCGCTCGGCATCGCCGTCGGCGGTGTCGGCGTCCTGTTCGGTGGCACCCAGACCAGTGTCGCCGCGTACTTCACCGAGCGTGGTGAGGCGGCTGTCACAGGTCTCGTCTACGGCGCGCTGGCGGTGGGCAGCGCGGCCACCGGGCTGCTCAGCAATCGGATTCCGGCGCGGTTCCCGTTGGCCGCCAGGATCGTCGTCTTCGGTTTCGGTTGCGCGCTGACCTCACCGCTGCTGATCGTGGCGTGGGACGCCCCGAGCATGGCGCTCGCCTGCCTGCTGATCGGTGTGATGGTGGGCCCGACGCTGGTCACCGGGTACGCCTACGCGGAACGGATCTCGCCGCCCGAGCGGTTGTCGACCGTCATGACGATGCTCAGCACGGTCGGCGTGGTCGGCGTCGCGATCGGTGCCGCTCTGGCCGGACAGGTGGTCGAATCTCACTCGGCGCAGACGGCGGCCTGGATCGCGACGGTGGGCGGGCTGCTCGCCGGCCTCGCCGGTGTGGTCATTCCCCGCCGCCGCTGACGTTCCGACGCCGTCACCGAGCAATGATCGGACGGCGGAACTCGCGGCGCGGGTCGCGCATCAGGGCCTTCGCGACGATCGCATAGGGTGAACCGGTGGATCGACCGGAAGGCGGACGAGTGCGGCCGAACTGGGTGCGAATCGGACTGATTGCGGCCGTGGTGGCCGTTTTCGTGGGTGTCGTGGCCGGCGTCCAGGCGCTGTCGGCTCCCGTGGAGCGGGCGGGTGAACCGACCGTTCCGGTGCCCGCGCCCACCGGCACCCGGTTCACCAGTCCCTCAGCCAGTCCCAGCGGGACCGCCAGCACGACGACCTCGGCCAGCCCGACGGGAACCGCGTCCGGATCGCCGAGCAGCACGATGAAGTCCTCAGGCGACTTCGACTGGTCCACCGTGACCGCGGCCGCCACCGGTTCGCAGGGCAAGCTCTACCGCTACGCGGTGGCGGTCGAGACCAGCGCCAAGCTGAAGGCCGACTCCAGCGCCACCACCATCGCGGGCGTGCTCAACGACCCCCGCAGCTGGACCGGTTCCGGTGACGTCCGGTTCGCCCTGGTGGCCCAGTCGAAGGCGGACGTCAAGCTGTACCTGGCCAGTGCGGCGACAGCCGCCGAGCTGTGCGGTTCGGACGGCAGCGTCGCCACCAGTTGCACCAAGGGCGACGTGGTGGTGATCAACGCCGCAGGCTGGAAGTCCGGCGCTGCCGGCTACGCCGGTGACAAGGCGGGTTATCGCACCTACCTGATCAACCACGCCATCGGGCAGTTGCTCGGCAAGGGCAACGCGAGTTGCGCCGGCAAGGGCAAGAAGGCGCCGGTGATGATGCAACAGAGCGGCGACCTGCGCGGCTGCACGGCGAACCCCTGGCCCTAGTCGTTGGTCGAGCTTGTCGAGACCCTCGTGCAGGGCATCCCCTCGCCGGGGGGGCGACAAGCTCAACCAGCGGCGGACGTCTTGATCAGCGTTCTCAGTGCTCGTGCGGGTCGGCCTCGGCGTCGGCCTGAGTGGCGTGCACGGTGCCGGGAAGATGGTCGGGCGGGCCGTACAGCGCGTACACCTTCAGATCCTCATCGCCGATGTTGGTCACGTTGTGCCAGGTGCCGGCCGGGACCAGGATGACCCAATCGTCCTCGACCTCTTCGCGGAAGGGCAGGTCGTCCTCGGCCGGACCCATCTGCACCAGCCCGCGGCCCTGCTCGACGCGCAGGAACTGGTCGTTGTCGGGGTGCACCTCGAGCCCGATGTCGCCGCCGACCGGGATCGACATCACGGTGAGCTGCAGGTGCTCGCCGGTCCACAACGTGGTGCGGAAGTTCGGGTTCTCGATGGTGGCCGCCTCGATGTCGAGGACGTACGGCTTCTTGCCGTGATCGGTGCTCATAGCGTTACCTCCTGCGTGGGTCGGACCCCATCCTTGCCGATGCCGCCGACGGTTTCGACCGGCTCGGCACAATCGCCCTCGTGCAGGGCCAACACCTGTCGGATCACCTGGACCACGCCGTGGTCGGCGTTCGACTCGGCGAGGAACCGGGCCCGCTGCCGCACCGCCTCGTGGGCGTTGCGCACGGCATAGCTGTGCTCGGCCTCGTCGAGCATCTCCAGATCGTTGTAGGCATCGCCGAACGCCATCAGTTGATGCCGTTCCAGGCCCAGGTGGTCGGCCAGCACACGGAGCCCATGACCCTTGTGGACGCCGGGATTCATCACGTCCACCCAGAGCGGGCTGCCCGTGGTGACCGAGAACTCGTCGGCGTAGGCCGGGTAGAAGACCTCGTCGTAGTAGCGAATGCTCTCGCCCTGCGGAAGATAGACGCTGAATTTGTCGATCGCGGCGTCCAGTTCTTCGAAATCGTCGATGTAGACGATCCGGGGGTTGAACCTGCTCAGGTACTCCTCGTGTTCAGCATGGACGGCCAGCACGTAGGCCGCGTCGGGGCTGCAGGCCACCGGTACTCCGGGGGTCACGCGCAGGGTGAGCGCCGCCATCTCCCGATAGCTCTGCGGGCTCAGCCGGCTCTCGAACAGGATCGTGTCGCCGTAGCTGACCGAGCCGCCGTTGTTGCCGATGTAGGCGATGCCTTCGCGGGGCGGAAACATCTGCTGCAGCCGGTTGAGCGGACGCCCACTGGCCGCCACGAAGGTGATGCCGGCGGCGTGCAGCCGGCTCACGTAGCTGTCGATCCCGGGCGGTAGCTCGCCCTGCTCGTCGAGCAGGGTGTGGTCCATGTCCGAGGCGATCAGCCGGACGTCGTGCATCTGCGTTCTCCGATTGTTGACGGTGTTGGTCACAGGCCCATCCGATCGAACTCCTCGATGGCGACCCGTCGTCCCAATTCGATCATCTCTTCCGCCCGGTGGAAATCGAGCACGCTACACGCGTCCATCGGCACCCAGACCAGAACTTCGGGTGTGTTGAGCACGGTGCGGGCCATCTCGATGCGGCCCTGCATGATGTCGAGGGAGCGGCCGAGCAAGTCGGCCAGGTTGACGTCGGCGGGCCAGTCCTCGAACGCCTTCTCCGCCGGGGGCGTCGGCGTGCGCAGCTTGTTCAGATTCCGCACCGGCCAGGATTCGGCCACCGAATGCGCCAGCCGCGCCGTCCAGGACGGCTCTCCGGCGTCGACCGGGATGTCGGCGTCGGCGCTTGCCTCGTCGGCGGACTCCTTGCTGGGCAGTCCCAGGTGCAGGCCCGGGCTGCGGCCGAACAGCGAGACCCCGATGCTCACCTCACCGGGCATGTCCATCGCTGGCGCCATCGGCAGCGGGTTCAGCAGCCCGCCGTCGACCAGCAGCCGCTCGCCGATCCGCACCGGGGTGAACACCGCCGGAATCGCAATGGACGCCCGCATCGCCGCCACCAGCGGACCGTGCCGGAACCACACCTCGCGCTCGGAATCGATGTCGGTGGCGACCGCGGTGTAGGGGATCGGCAGATCTTCGATGCGGACGTCGCCGATGAACCGGTGCAGTTCGCGCATCACCCGTTGCAGCCGGATCAGGCCGGGCGCGCCGAGGCTCAGGTCGGTGAGCCGGACGATGTCGGTGCGGGTCAGCGCTCGGACCCAGTCGGTGAAGCCGTCCAGGCCGCCGGCGGCGAGCACCCCGCCGACCAGGGCACCCATCGAGGTGCCGGCCACCCCGACCACCTCGTGACCGCGGGCATGCAGTTCCTGGATGACCCCGACGTGGGCGAATCCGCGAGCCCCGCCGGCACCGAGCACGAGGTTGACCTTCATGCTCCGAGTCAACCATCTCCGCCGGGTCGGTATTCGCTCGTCCGCTTGTCCGACCCCTCAACTCCTCCTGGGGAAGCGCTGATCGTTCACGTCATCCCGGGCTCCGACCCGGGATCTCCGGCGGGCGAGATCCCCGGGGAGAGAGATCCCGGATCAAGTCCGGGATGACGATGGAGGGCCCGGGGCGGGGTCGGGTTGGGCGAACGTGGACAAGCGGCTCGGACTACGATCGGAGCAGGCACGAGGAGGTGTCCATGAGTGCGACGGACGTGCGGCAGGCGGTCGTGGTCGGCGCGGGAGCGATGGGTTCCGGGATCGCGGCGCAGCTGGCGAACGCGGGCGTGAAGGTGCGCTTGCTCGATGTGGTCCCCGAGGGTGAGGTCGAGGATCGGTCGAAGCTGGCCAGGGACGCGATTGCCCGTCAGGTGAAGGCTGGAGGCTTCATGTTGCCGGTCTTCGCCGAGCGGGTGACGCCGGGGAACGTGGTCGATGACGTGACCGCCTACGCCGAAGCCGACTGGGTGATCGAGGCGGTCTTCGAGGACCTCGGGGTCAAGCGTGACCTGTACACGACCATCGAGGGGCACCGCGGCCCGGACACCATGGTCACCTCGAACACCTCCACGATCCCGCTGGCCAGTCTGGTCGAAGGCCGCGACGCCGGGTTCGTCGCCCACTTCGCGATCACCCACTTCTTCAACCCGCCCCGGCACATGCCTCTGTTGGAGGTTGTCGCCGGGCCATCGACGAACGCGGAGGTGGTCGAACGACTGGTCGCGGCCGGCGATTATCAACTCGGCAAGACGGTGCTGCGCTGCCGCGATACCCCGGGCTTCCTGGCCAACCGGATCGGCAACTTCTGGATGGCCGTCGCCTCGGCCGAGGCGCTCACCGGCGACGTCGACATCGAAACCGCCGATGCCGTGATGACAAGGGCATTCGGGACGCCGCGCACCGGTGTCTTCGGGCTGTTCGACCTGGTCGGGATCAACCTGGTGCCGTCGATCTGGACGAGCTTCCTGCGGCTGCTGCCCGCCGACGACGGCTACCACCGCTACGACATCACCACCAACGCCACCTTCACCGGGCTGCTGGAACGCGGCCTGGTTGGACGCCGTGGCCCGGGCGGATTCACCCGCCGCCGCAAGACCGAGGACGGTCCGATCGACGAGGTGATCGACACCGACACCTTCGAGTACCGGCCGCGGCGGACGCCGTCCGACCCGGCGCTGCAGGCCCGCGGCCTCCGTGCGGTGTGCGAGACCGACTCGCCCGCCGGCCGGTACGCGTGGACGGTGCTGCGGGAATTCGTTGACTACTGCTGCCTCACCGCGCCGCAGATCGCCGACCACGTCGGCCTGATCGACGACGCGATGAAGCTCGGCTACGCTTGGCAGGCGGGTCCGTTCGAACTCGCCGACACGGTCGGCGTGGACTGGCTGGTCGAACGCTTCGAGGCCGAAGGACGCCCGGTGCCCACTTTGCTGCGGCAGGCGGCAGAGGCTGGCGGATTCCGTCCCCGTCCGGGTGCGGTGCTGGCCACCGACGGCTCGGTGGCCGAACTGCCGCCCTGTCCGCTGACCGTCGCGCAGGCGTCCGGGGTGTTGGCCGAGAACGAGTCGGCGGCGCTGGTCGACCTGGGCGACGGGGTGGCCTGCCTGACCCTGCGGACCAAGATGAACGTCTGCGAGCCCGGCGTCTTCGAGATCATCCAACGGGCACTCGAACTGGGGGAGGGCGGTGCCTTCGCCGCCCTGGTGATCGGCACCGACCATCCGCGCGCCTTCTCGGCGGGTGCCAACCTCAACGTCTTCGCGTCCCTGGTCGAGCGCAACGATCCGGACGAACTGCGCCACTTCACCGAGTTGGGGCAGGGTTCGTTCGCACGGCTGCGGGCGGCGTCCTTCCCGGTCGTGGCGGCGGCCCGCGGGCTGGCGTTGGGCGGCGGCTGCGAGTTGATGTTGGCCGCGCATCATGTGGTGGCCGGTGCCGAGCTGTATGCCGGCTTCCCGGAACGCAAGGTGGGCCTGATCCCGGCTTGGGGCGGTGTCACCCGTACGCTGATCCGCTCTTCACTGCGTGGTTTGCCGGACGCCGCGGCGCGCGCGTTCGCTCTGGCGTCTTCGTCGGTGATCAGCGGCTCGGCGTTCGAGGCGCAGGCCGAGGGGCTGCTGCTGCCGTCCGATGAGATCGTGATGAACGGCGCCCGGGTGCTCGAGCGGGCCAAGGCCTCCGCGCTGGAGTTGGTCGGACGGCCGCGGCGTCCGGAACCCGAACGGTTCGCACTACACAGCCCGCGCCTGGAACCCCTCGATGCCTCGTGGTCGGACGCCTCGCCCACCGATCAGCGGATCGTCGGCGCGCTGGCGGCCATGCTCACCGGCGACGAACCGGTGACCGAGGCGGAGTTGCTGCGCCGCGAGATCGAGGTCGCCCTGGAACTCGTGGTGCTGCCGGCCAACCAGGACCGGATGCGGCACATGCTGGCCACGAACAAACCGTTGGAGAACTGAAACCGATCGTCGGTCGAGCTTGTCGAAACCCAAGCCCAGCTGCGACCGGTGCCCACACACACCATGCTGCGTCGCCACCGTCGTCCTACGTCAGCGGGCGAGGTCGGCGTCGCCGCGAGCACGATCGACACCATGCTGCGGCCCCACCGTCGTCCCACGTGGTCATCCCGGTGAACGCCGGGATCTCCTCACCGCGTCACCCGCCGCCGACTACCCGAGTTATCCACAGGACGATCCACAGATCGGGGATAACTACATCGCTGTCATTCCGCGGCCTCCGAGCGATCTTCCGCCCACCCCGGGCCAACCCCGCTAGCCAAGGGGACAATGGGAGCAGCGTTGGATCAAGGAGGATGCTGATGCGTGTGACGAGGGTGATCGCCGACATCCCGGTGTCGGACATCGACGGGGCCAGAGCCTTCTACACCGACTACCTCGGTCTGAGCGAGGAGGAGTTCAATCTGGGGTGGGTGGCCCGCTTCACCTCACCGGAGACCGGGGCCAACGTCCAGATCCTGACCCGTGACGAAACGGCGCCGGAACTTCCGGTGGCGTCGATCATGGTGGACGACGTGGAGGCCGCATTCGCGGCCGCCGAACAGCGCGGATATCAGATCGTTCACCCGTTGAGCACCGAAGCCTGGGGCGTCACCCGCTTCTTCGTCCGTGCTCCTGACGGGAACGTGTTCAACGTGGTTCAAGAGCGGCAGTAGTCAGCAGACGCGCAAAGAACCCGTGACAGGTCTTTCCTGCCAAGGCTCATCGTGATCCCGTCAGCACGGACCAGCTACGTCACAGACCCCGCTCGTCGACCACGTCGGCGATAGCTGCCACTTCCCGCCGCAGGACGGCCAGAGCCTGATCGGTCTGTGCCTTCCAGGTGGCGAGGTGTTCCGGCGTTTCCCACCCGGTCTCGTAGTGGAAGTGCTGTTGCCAGCACTCGGTGACCAGCCGCAACCGCTCGGTCAGCTCTGCTGACAGCCCGTAGTCGGCCGGTTCCATCGTCGGCCCGCCCTCGGCCCCGTTCTCCCACAGTGGCCATTGCTGGCCGTACTCGAACATGAAGCGAATCGTCCTGGCCACCCGTCGATCCTCCCAGGTTGCGAATACGAATAGTGGAGTCGCTCTGAGTCGACGATCCCTGGGCCGAGCTTGTCGAGACCCTTCGAGGCCCGTAGCCCGGGTCGCGGTCAGCGATGAACGACGACGGTGGAAAGGTCACGCAGTCGCCAGAAGGGCCCGAGCGCGACAGGTAGCGCCGACGCGAGGCAGCCGATCACCCCGATCCATAGGGTGGGGACGGTTCCGATCGCGGACCCCACCCACCCGGCGAGAAGAGCCGCGACGGGCATGATGCCCCAGACGAAGAACCGAACGGACGCGTTCATCCGTCCGAGGAGGTCTGCGGGTGTGATGCGTTGCCGGAACGTCACCTGGGTGATGTTGTAGACGAGAGCATTGAAGTTCGCGATCATTCCCTGTGCCGCGAGGAGCCAGAAGGCCATATCGGACGGAAGAAGTACCGCCAGCGGGATGAGCACCGTGGCCAGCGCGGATCCGCATGCCGCAAGTGGAATCAGGCGAGCCTCTCCGAACCGTTTGGCGAGTTTCGGTGTCGAGGCCGCCCCGAGTAGTCCGCCCACGGCCATCACGGTGAGCAATAGCCCCATGCGGGCTGGCGAGAAGCCCAGGGTTCTGAGGACGAAGATCGGCATCAGGGTGAAGATCAGTGTCGTTGACAGGTTGGCGATCCCAGAGGTGGCGACTATTCGCCGCAGCATCGGCTCGCCGAGCGTCCAGCGCAAGCCTTCGGAAATCTCGCGGTGAAGGGGCGGGCGGTGATGCCGGGGCCTGAGCACCTCGTGATCTCGGGTGGTCAGTAACGCCGCCAGCGAGATCAGGTAGGTGGTGGCTGTCACGAGAATGGCGAGCGGCGCTGTGATGAGCCCGATCAGCCAGCCCGCAACTGCCGGGCCGCTCAATCCGGCGATCTGCTGAGTCGATTCCAGCTTTCCATTCGCTTCGGCGATCTGCTCTCCGGGGACCAAAGCCGGCACGATGCTCTGATACGAGACGTCGAAGAAGACAGTGGCCGTGCCCTGGATCAGGGCGATCAGATACAAATGCCACAGCTCCAGCAGACCGGTGACATGAAGCACCGGGATCATTCCTAGAGCTATCGCGCGAACACCGTCCGCGATGATCATCACTCGGCGCTTGCGCATTCGGTCGATCCACGCGCCGGCGGGGAGGCCGACGAGAAGGAACGCCGCCAGGCCTGACGCGTTGAGGTAGCCGACCTGGATTTCGTTCGCCTGCAGCATCAGCACGGCGAGTACCGGCAGCGCCAACTTGGTTATCTGTGCGCCGTACTGGCTGGCCGCCTGGCCGCTCCAGAACCTGAGGAAGTTTCGATCGAGCCAAAGGCCTGTGGTGGAAGCTGGGGCCATGTCCCAGTCTGGCCCAGGGCTGCGGTTGGCTCAAAAGGGACGCGCCACCACGATCGTGGTGACATCACTGTCACTGCGGATGCCCCTTAGGTTGCCTTGAGTACCTTCTTCAGCGCCACGGCGAACCGGGCGGCCTCCAGTGAGGGGCCGAGATGGTTACCGGGGACGTCGATGAGTGGGACGTCCAGGGCGTCCGCGAGCGCCTGGGCGGCGTGGCGAGCCAACTGGCCGTGGCTGAGTTCGCCGGCGCACACGCTGAGAGGCAGTCGCCGGATCGCGTCGAGCGTTGGCTCGTAGAAGACGCTGGGGCCGGCCATCTGGCCCAGGAAATAGCGATTCCGTTCGAGCTCCGCGTCCGACAATTCGGGCAGTGGCGTGTGGGTCGGTGGCTGTTCACCCTCCGGCGTGGTGTGCCCGGCGCCGGTGAGATCGAGGAACTCCTGAGCACCCGCCTGAGGATCGGTCAAGGCGTTCTGGAAGGCGGCAATCGCCCGCCGTTCCAGCGCCGGGTCGTGCAGCAACCGGATCAGCGGCGGCTCGTGCACCACCGCCTGGGCGATCAGCTCCGGGTGCCGGGCTGCGACCTCGAGGACGGTCACGGCACCTCCGCTGGCGCCGAAGAAGACGGCCGGCCCGCCGCCGATGTGCTCGACCAATGCGACCAGATCATCCGCCAGTGTCTGCGGGGTGGGCGCGGCCGCCCCGGGCTCTGGGACACTCGCGTCGATGCCGCGCGGGTCGTGCGTCACCACGGTGTACTCGTCGGCGAGGTGTTCGGCGAGCGCGGCGAAGCCGGATCGCCCGACCGGCGCACCGACCAGGTACAGCAGCGGGCCGCAGCCGCGAACCGCGTAGCCGAGGCGGCAATCCGGCCTGATAAGGAACTGTGGCTCGCCGTCGTCCGGGCTGTAGCCGGCGATCTTCCTGGTGATCACGTCCAGTGAGGCGTCCAGCCGGTCGCGCTGCTCAAGCACCGCACGCTGATGTCGTTGCAGCAGGGCGAGTTGTTCGGAGCCTCCCGCTCGGCTGGCTGCCAGGCCGGTGAACTCGGCGATCTGAGCCAGCGGCATGCCGGTCGCCCTGAGGTGCACGAGCATCTCGATCAGCTCGATGTCGTCCGCCGTGTAGACCCTTCGTCCTCCGCTGTCGCGGGCGGGTGCGGGCAGGATTCCCTCGCGTTCGTAGTAGCGCAAGGTGTCGGGATCGAGGCCGAAACGATCTGCCACCCACGAGATGCCCCAGGGTCCGGATTCGTTGCTCATGCCGTCCACCGTGCCTGTTGGACCAAGGTTCAAGTCAACCGGGTGGGAACGCTACTCCTCTGGCGGACGACCGCGCACGGCGCGCCAGATTACGTCCGATCCTCTTAGTCGATGAGGCAAGCGAGGCGTAATGCGCTTCACATCGGACGTAATTTGGCGAGGTCAGGACGGACTTCTCGGCCATGGTGTGCTGAAGTGGCAGCATGCCGTCGGCATGGGAACGCCTGAAAGCCAGGCTGCTAGACAGGCCGGGCAGCGTCGACTTGTCCGGGCTGGCAGCAGTGGTCGAACTGGCTGCCGGGTGCGCCGACACGCTTCGATCCGCCTCGGACGCCGACCTGCATCGTTCGCTGGCAGGGCTGCCCGCGGACTTCGGTCACGACGACCAGCGGTTGGCGACCTTCCTCGCCCTGACCCGGGAACTGGCGGACCGCCAGCTGGGCCTGCGCCCGTTCGATGTGCAACTGCAGGCCGCGGCGGCGATGCTGCGCGGCACATCGGTCGAGTTGGCGACCGGGGAGGGAAAGACCCTGGTGGGAGCGATCGTCGCTGCCGGACTGGTTCGTACCGGGCACCGGGTTCACGTGCTGTCGGCGAACGACTATCTCGCCACCCGCGACGCCGAGTGGATGGGCCCCTTGCTGGCGGCAGCGGGGGCAACCGTTGCGGCGGTGACCTCGACCACACCGGCCGAGCAGCGTCGGGAGGCCTACCGGGCGGATGTGGTGTACCTCCCAGTGACCGAGGCCGGATTCGACGTGTTGCGGGATCGACTCTGCCTGGACGTCGCCGACCGGGTCGGAATCTGTCCGGACGTCGCAGTGCTGGACGAAGCCGACGCTGTCCTATTGGACGAGGGCAGGGTGCCACTGGTCCTGGCCGGCGAGTCATCCGATACCGTCGGCGCCGACTGGGAGCTGGCCGAGTTCGTCGCCAGGCTGGACGAGCACCATGACTACCAGGTGGACAACGATCGTCGCACCGTGCACCTGACCGAAGCCGGGTTGCAGGCGGCCGAGCGGCGCTTCCCCGACGTCGACCTTTTCGGGGCTGACCACGATTTGCTGGCCCGGCTGCACACCGCGCTGCACGCCGAAGCACTGCTGACCCGAGACGTCGACTACGTGATCGAGGGCGGGCGGGTCCGTCTGGTCAGCCCCTCGCGAGGACGGGTCGAGGCGCTGCAGCGCTGGCCGGAGGGTCTGCAAGAGGCGGTCGAGGCGAAAGAACATCTGGAACCGAGTTCAGGCGTCGAGATTCTCGATCAACTGCTGGTGCGAGACCTGATCGGCCTCTACACATCGGTTGTCGGGATGAGTGCCACGCTGGTCAGCGCCGCGTCCGAGATCGCCGAACTCTACGACCTTGACGTGGGTGGCCTGCCGCCGCACCGACCTTGCATCCGGATCGATGAACCCGACCGGCTCTACGAGACCGCGGACGAGCGGGATGCTGTGGTGGTCAGCCTGGTCACCGAGGCCCACGGTGACCGCCAACCTGTCCTGGTCGCCACCCAATCCGTCGCTGAGTCTGAACGTTTCGCCGCACTGCTCACCGAACACGGACTCGAATCGGTCGTGCTGAACGCCAAGAACGATGCCCACGAGGCGGGCATCATTGCACTGGCCGGCACCCCGGGTCGGATCACCGTCTCCACCCAGATGGCCGGACGCGGTACCGACATCCGGCTCGCAGACGGAGTCGCCGAACGCGGCGGGCTGTTGATCCTTGGTCTCGGCCGGTTCCCCAGCAAACGTCTCGACGACCAGCTCCGTGGCCGCGCCGGGCGGCAAGGTGACCCTGGCCACACGATCTTTCTCACCAGCTTGGACGACGGGTTGATCACCGGCTATGCACCCGATCATCGTCCGCCTCGTGACGTGGGCGAGGACGGCAGGGTCTTCGATCGCAAACTTCTCTCCTGGCCTGATCATGCGCAGCGAGTGGCGGACGGTCAGCAGCACAGCCTGCGTGATCTCGCCCACCGCTACGGTCGGCTGCTTGCCCGGCATCGGGAACGACTGCTCGAGCTGCGCGAGAAGGTGCTGACCTCCCATGAGGGCAGCCGGTTGCTTGACGAGGTGGCGTCCGACCGGATGGAAGAGCTCCGAAGCCAGCTTGCGGGTGAGGAGTTGGGCGGCGCGGCGCGGCTGATCGTGCTGACCTGTGTCGATCGGCGCTGGTCCGATCACCTTGCCTACGCCGCGGCGGTCCGTGAGGGAATTCACCTGCGTGCACTGGCTCGCGAAGAACCACTCCACGCGTTCAACCGGCTGATTGCTGAGTCCTTCGCCTCACTCACCGATGCTGCCTTGGCCGATGCAGCGGAGATCCTCACGCACGCACCGGTGGTTGAGGGACATCTGGACCTCGCCGGCGCCGGTCTGCATCGGCCTGGGGCCACATGGACGTACATGGTCACCGACGACCATTTCGGCACCGAGTTCGAGCGGATCGGTAAGGCTGTGAAGAAGGAATTTCGAGCCGTCCGAGACACCTGGCGTGGAGTGACAGGCTGAATGCATGCGAATCGCAGTGGCAGGAAGCAGCGGACTGATCGGCTCTCAGGTGTGCAGGCTGGCCGAGGAGGCGGGGCACGAGGTGGTCCGCCTGAGTCGCACCGACGGAGTCGACCTGCTCGACCCGGACGCCGTCGCAAGGGCGCTGGTGGATGTGGAAGCCGTGGTGGACGTCAGCCGTCCGGGTCGGATGGACCTGGCGTCTGCAAGGGAGTTCTTCACCACAGTGGCCCGGAACCTGGGTGCCGCTGGCCGAGACGCCGGGGTGCGCCGGACGGTGGTGCTGTCGATCGTGGGTGTGGATCGCGGTCAGGACTACGACTGGTACGTCGCGACGCTGGCCCATGAGCAGGCGATCCGCGAGCATGCCCCGGGCGCACGGGTGCTGCGCACCACCCAGTTCCATGAGTTCCCCGGTCAGGTCCTGCAGCGGGCACTGGCCGGACGGGCGCCGTCCGGGACCGTGGAGATCATGGACGTGCCGACCCGGCCGGTGAATTCCGTCGAGGTGGCTCGGGCGCTGGTCGACCTGGCCACCGATCCCGACTCGGGGGACCGCCAGCTTGCCGGGCCGCGTACCGAGCGGCTGGTCGACCTCGTCCGTGACCTGGTCGCTCATGACGGCTTGGATCTGACCGTCGTTCCCGGTGCTGCTCCGGCGAGCATGGCCGGCGGGTCGATGCTGCCCGGTCCCGAGGTCCCCACCGCCGGGGTTGACTGGCACGTCTGGCTGGAGAGCCGGCGCGGCTGAGAACCCGATCCGTTGGTTGAGCTTGTCGAAACCTTGCTCACCGGGTCCATTGAGGGTCTCGACGTAGAGGATGTAAGTGCCCTCCCGGCAAAGGGGGCGTGTGACCCTGGTCTCGACTGGCGTGCCTGGTGAGGTCTGCCTTTGGTTTGATCCGTCCACGGCCTCTTGCTGGTGGGGTGA
>NZ_JASGEN010000114.1:0-3251 GCF_047606365.1 Micropruina sp.
ATCAAACTGACCGTACCTGATTTTGCCGTGAACTGGGATGAAGTCCGTGCTGCCATCACCCCGAAAACACGGATGATCATCGTTAACACCCCGCATAACCCGAGCGGGCAGGTCTTCTCTGCGAACGACCTGCAACAGCTGGCGGCGGTCACACGTAATACCGATATCATTATTTTGTCTGACGAAGTGTACGAACACGTCGTCTTTGATGGCGAGCCGCATCACGGGATGGCCACACATCCCCAGCTGGCGGAGCGTAGCGTCATTATTTCATCCTTCGGAAAAACCTATCACGTCACCGGATGGCGCGTCGGTTACTGTGTTGCACCGGCGGTGCTGATGGAAGAGATCTGCAAGGTCCATCAATTTTTAATGTTTTCTGCCGATACCCCAATGCAGCACGCGTTTGCAGAACACATGACCGATCCGCAAACCTGGCTGTCGCTGGCCGCGTTTTATCAGCGCAAACGCGACCTGCTGCAATCGCTGCTTGCAGAATCACCGTTCCGCTTGCTGCCAAGCGCCGGTTCATTCTTCCTGCTGGCCGATTACAGCCATTTTAGTGATGAAAGCGACAGTGACATGGTGAAGCGGTTGATTACCGAGTGCGGTGTTGCAACCATTCCGCTGTCGGCGTTTTATGCGGATGGCACAGATAATAAATTGATCCGTCTCTCTTTTGCGAAAGATGAGGCAACGTTACGGGCAGGTGCCCAGGCCCTGTGTCGGGTTAAACCACGCTAAGGAGTTTTACATGAAATTACGCGCGTTAGTTGTCGGCATGGGATTGCTGTGTTCGTTCTCTTCTTTTGCCGCCACAGAGTTGCGTTACGGGCTGGAAGCTGAGTATCCACCGTTTGAAAGCCGCAATGCCTCAGGCGAGCTTGAAGGCTTTGACGTTGAGCTGGGCAATGCCATCTGTAAAGCGGCAGCCCTGAAATGTACCTGGGTTGAAACGTCATTTGATGCGTTGATCCCGGGTCTGGTGGCGAAGAAATTTGATGCCATCAACTCTGCCATGAACATCACCGAACAACGCCGCAAGAGCATTGATTTTACCCAGCCGATTTATCGCATTCCGTCACAGCTGGTGGGGAAAGCGGGCACGGCGGTAGAAGCAACGCCTGAAGGGCTGAAAGGTAAAACCATCGGGGTGTTGCAGGGCTCTATCCAGGAAACATACGCCAAAGAGCACTGGGAAAAGCAGGGTGTCACCGTGGTGTCTTATAAAGATCAGAACATGGCGTGGGGAGATTTGCTGAATGGCCGTATCGATGCCTCGTTAGTTATGTCCGCGGCCGGGCAGGCAGGTTTCCTGAGCAAGCCCCAGGGGAAAGGGTTTGGCTTTATCGGCAAACCGGTGTCTGACGACACTATCCTGGGCAGTGGTATCGGTTTTGGATTGCGTAAGGGGGATGAGGCCACCCAGAAGCAGCTTAATGCCGCAATTGATAAAGTACGTGCTGATGGCACGATCGCTAAACTCGCTGATAAGTACTTCCCGGGTATCGATGTCAGCGTAAAATAACCGCCTCGTTTTGCCCCGGCTGTCGATGTCCAGCCGGGGCATTTTTATACACATCTTAATATTTTCCGATTTTTCCGCACTTGCTTATATCCGTTCTTTTCTAAAGGTTATTTCCCGGTATTCTTCCCGCTCATTTCAGGTTTAAAAGGATTTGACCATGAGCGGTAAACCGGCTGCCCGGATGGGTGACATGACAAAAATCGGCGGCCCGATAGTCCAGGGCTCTGCCGGGGTGTTCATCGGTGCCCCCACCGGTGTTGCCTGCTCGGTCTGCCCCGGAGGCGTCACCTCGGGCAATCCGGTCAATCCGCTGCTCGGTGCCAAGGTCCTGCCCGGCGAAACGGATATCGTTCTGCCCGGCCCACTGCCGTTTATCCTTTCCCGCAGCTACAGCAGTTATCAGACGAAAACGCCTGCGCCTGTGGGCGTTTTCGGTCCCGGCTGGAAAGCCTCCTTTGATATCCGCCTGAACATCACGGATGAGACCCTTATCCTCAGTGACAGCGGCGGGCGCAGTCTTTATTTTGAGCCGCTGTTCCCCGGGGAGACCGCCTTCAGCCGCAGCGAATCCCTGTGGCTGGCCCGCGGCGGAACGCTGGCGCTGCATGAGAGTAGCGCCCTGTACCGGCTGTGGCAGACCCTGCCGGAGGATATTCGTTTAAGTCCGCATATTTACCTGGCAGTGAACAGCCCGCAGGGGCCCTGGTGGATACTCGGCTGGTCTAAACGTGTCCCGGACACGGGTGAGCTCCTGCCCGCGCCGCTGCCGCCGTACCGGGTACTGACCGGGCTGGCAGACCGTTTCGGGCGCACGCTCACCTTTCACCGGGCGGCGCAGGGAGATTTCAGCGGTCATATCACCGCCGTCACCGACGGCGCAGGCCGCCGCTTCCGGCTGACACTGAGCACACTGACACAGACCCCACCGGTGTCCGGCTATGGTGCCGACAGCGGTGTCCGCCTGGAGGCGGTCTGGCTCACACACGACCCGGAATACCCGTACAACCTGCCCGCCGGGCCGCTGGTGCGCTATGAATACACCCCGCGCGGTGAGCTGGCGGCGGTGTATGACCGGGACGGGATGCAGGTTCGAAGCTTTACGTATGATGCAAAGAACCCCGGAAGGATGACGGCTCACAGTCATGCCGGACGTCCGCAGACCACCTACCACTACGATGAGGCCGGTCGGGTGGTGGCACAGCACA
Source organism: Micropruina sp. (assembly GCF_047606365.1). GTDB lineage: Bacteria > Actinomycetota > Actinomycetes > Propionibacteriales > Propionibacteriaceae > Micropruina. The sequence goes on from NZ_JASGEN010000114.1 coordinate 2,734, forward strand.
ACCCTGAGGGGCTCAGTTACCGTTACAGGTATGAAAACAATACGGTTACCATCACCGACAGTCTGAACCGCCGGGAGGTGCTGCACACCGAGGGTGAAGGCGGGCTGAAGCGGGTGGTGAAACAGGAACAGGCGGACGGCAGTCGCATTCTCAGAGAATTCGACAACGCGGGCCGCCTGCTGGCGCAGATCGATGCGGCCGGACGCCGGACGCAGTACCGGCTGAACGTCGGGTCCGGTGACACCGATGCCATCATTGCCCCCGACGGCAGGACCACACGGTTTTATTACAGCGACCAGCGGCAGCTGACGGACACGACCTGGCCTGACGGCCTGCGCACCCGCCGGGAATACGATGAACAGGGTCGGCTGACGGCGGAGACCTCCCGCGAAGGCAACACCAGCCGCTGGTTTTATACCGGCCCGCAGGATGAGCTGCCCTGTGCCATGCAGGACGCCACCGGCAGCAGGAAAACCCTGACCCGGAATCGTTACGGCCAGGTGGTCACCTTCACCGAC
>NZ_JASGEN010000115.1:0-27907 GCF_047606365.1 Micropruina sp.
ACCGACTGGACGCGGCCCGCCGACAGCCGCGGCATCACCTTCTTCCACAGCACCGGGGACACCTCGTAGCCGTACAGCCGGTCAAGGATGCGCCGGGTCTCCTGAGCGTCGACCAGGTCGGTGTCGAGTTCGCGCGGGTTGGCGACCGCTTCGGCGATGGCCTGCGGGGTGATCTCGTGGAACACCATCCGGCGGACCGGCACCTTCGGCTTCAGCTCGGCCAGCAGGTGCCACGCGATGGCCTCGCCCTCGCGGTCTTCGTCGGTGGCCAGCAGGAGTTCATCGGCACCGGCCAGCTTCGCCTTGAGGTCGCGGATGGTGCCCTTCTTATCGGCCGCCACCACGTAGAGCGGCTCGAAGTTGTTCTCGACGTTGACGCCGGTGCGCGCCCACTTCTCACCCTTGTACTTGGCGGGCACCTCGGCGGCGCCGGTGGGCAGATCGCGGACGTGGCCGCGGCTCGACTCGACGACGTAGCCGTTGCCGAGGAAGCTGGCGATCTTGGTCGCCTTGGCGGGTGACTCGACGATCACGAGCCGTGTCTTGCCTGCAGTTGCCACGTGGATTTCCTCGATGCGCGGGATGACGGGCCGCGACGGCGGCCTCACGGGGGAATGGTAACCACAAAGATCGAACCCTCGGCCACCTGCCCGGTTCGACCGTGGCTCAGCTGCGGTCGACCGGACGCAGGAAGCCGTCGGCGATCAGCGGGCGCAGTCGGGGCAGCAGGTCGGCCCGGAGCGCCGCGGCGTCGGCGTCCAGCAGGTCGGCGACGGCGTCGATCAGGACGCCGAGCGGCAGCTCACCGTCGCAGGCACCGGCCACCCCGGCCAGGGCAGTGTCGACCTCGACGGCCCGTCCGAAACCGGTGCCGCGACGGAAGACGATGTGTTCGGGGTCGGCCGCGCCGGGGCGTCCGAGTGCTTCGGAGGTGACGGCCGAGTCGATGGTCAGGGTGCTGGCCAGCAGTTGGTCGTCCGGTAGGTGAGCCGCGCGGGCGGCGTCCGGGAACTCGGCGAACGCCTCCCCCAGGCCGCTCTGCACCTGGTGGGGCCAGTCGTCGAAACGCAGCTCAGGTTGTGCGTTGCCGGTGTTGTAGAGGGTGAGCCAGCCCAGGCCGACTCCGACGATGCCGAGGGCGTCGAAGTAGTCGACCCATTCTGCGTAGCGTTTCGCGTAGTCAGGGGTGCCGACCAGACCGGCGTCGGCGAGCCAGATCTCGATGTACTCGAACGGGTCGAGCTGTTCCCGTTGCAGCACCAGGGCGTCGCAGCCGGTGGGGGTGACCCACGAGGCCAGCCGGTCCTGCCAGGGCTGGTCGGCGGTGATCGCCCAGTTGCCGAGCACCTGCAGCGCTCCACCGGGGTTGAGCTGTGTCGCCGCACCGGCGACGACCGCGCGGACCAGGCCGTCGGCGGTGAACGAACCCTCCCGGTAGACCAGCCGGGAGGCGTCCGGCGGCGCCATCACATAGGGCGGGTTGGTGACGATCAGGTCGAAGCCCTCGCCGGCAACCGGTTCGTACAGCGAGCCTTGGCGGACGTCGACGGTGAGGCCGTTGAGGGCTGCGGTCAGGGCGGCCATCGCGCAGGCCCGCGGGTTGAGGTCGGTGGCGACGACCTGGTCGGTGTGGGTGGCCAGGTGCACCGACTGGATGCCGCAGCCGGCGCCCAGGTCGAGGGCGCGTCCGCGCGGGGTGCGCATGGTGAGCTGGGCGAGGGTGACCGAGGCTGGGGAGAGACCGAGGACGAAGTCGTCGCGCGGCGCGGCGAGGCGTCCGTCGAGGGTGGGGGTGAGGTCGGAGGCCAGCCAACCGGAATGCTCGCCGTGATCGTCGGTGAAGGCGTAGGGCCGGATCTCGATGGCGGCCCGGACGGTGTCGTCGGAAGCGGCGTCCAGGATCGGGGTGAGGCGGTCCAGGTCACCCAGTGCCGCTGCGAGGTCGGTGCGCGGGACGTCCTGTTGCAGCGCGAAGGCCCTGATCAGAGTGGCCTGCGGATCGGTCGCGCCGGCCAGTGCCCGATTGGCGGGGATGGTGGCGTTGCGGGCCAGCCCGTCCAGACCCGGCGTGTCGAGTCGCTCGGCCACCGCGTCGTAGCTGTAGCCGGTGTCGCGCAGTCGCGCGGCGAGGTCGTGGGCGACGGAGGGTTCGAGCACACCGGCAGCCTGCCACACCTCGCTGGTCGAGCTTGTCGAGACCTCCACCGCCCCGTTGGTCGAGCCTGTCGAGACCCCTCCCCACCGCCTGCTGGTCGAGCTTGTCGAGACCTCTCACCCGATTTCGACAAGCTCAATCAACGGGGGCTCTACGCTGCTGCGCGTGAGCGGATCGGTGCTGGTGCGGCAGGTGCGGATCGTCGACCTGGACGGCACATCCCCGGCGTCCCGGGAACTGCGCGATGTGCTGATCTCGGACGGCGTGATCGCCGATGTCGGTACCAATCTGACCTTGGCGCCGGGTGTCGAGGAGGTCGACGGTGACGGCCGTTGGGCGATCCCCGGGTTGTGGGACGCCCATGTGCACGCCACGCAATGGGTGCGGACCGCCCGGATGGTGCAGTTGGGCGGTACCCCGGAGCCGGACGACGTGTTGGGACGGCTCCATGAACCGCTCGCCGAGCTGGCCCGGCGGCATCCTGACCGCACTCTGTTCGGGTTCGGGTTCCGCTCGGCCGGTTGGTCTCGGCAGCCCACCGTCACCGAGCTGGACGCGATCAGTGGCGCGACGGCGGTGGTGTTGATCTCGGGCGACGCGCACAGCGGTTGGCTGAACACGGCGGCACTCACTTTGCTCGGCGAGCCGGCCAGGGACGGCGCGGTGAGCGAGAACGAGTGGTTCGGCCTGTTGCGTCGGCTGGACGAGCTACCCGGCGCCGTGCCCGGACCCGCGGACTTCATCGATCCGATCACCGCGCTGGCGGCAAAGGGCATCACCGGCCTGGTCGATTTCGAGTTCGCCGACAGCTTCGTGGACTGGCCGCTCCGGCTCGCCGCCAGGGTGGGACCGCTGCGGGTGCGCACCGCCGTCTACCCGCATCAGCTGGACCAGGTGATCGCGGCCGGCCTGCGCACCGGCGACCCGCTGCCCGGCACCGGTGGGCTGGCCACCATGGGTCCGCTCAAGGTGATCACCGACGGTTCGCTGGGCACCCGCACCGCGTGGACCCACGAGCCGTACTCCGATGGTCCGGCCACCCCGGACCATCCCTGCGGCGTAGCCAATTACTCCGTGACCGAGCTCGTCGAGTTCATCCACCGCGCCACCGCCGCCGGCCTCGAGACGGCGCTGCACGCGATCGGGGATCGTGCCAACGCCGCCGTGCTGGACGCCTTCGCTGCCGGCGGCGGCCGTGGTTCGGTGGAGCATGCCCAGCTGGTCACCCGGGGCGACGCCGACCGGATGGCTGCCCTGGGTCTGCGGGCCAGTGTGCAGCCCGCCCACCTGCTCGATGATCGCGACCTCACCGACCAGATCTGGGGCACCGAACGCGCTGAACGATCGTTCCCGCTGCGCATGCTGGCAGACGCCGGGGTACCGCTGGCGCTCGGTTCGGACGCCCCGGTGGCCGAGCTCGACCCCTGGCTGGCGATGGCCTGCGCCGTCCATCGCAGCGGGGACGAGCGCCCCGGGTGGCACCCGGAGCAGGCGCTCAATCCACGGGAGGCGCTCGCGGCCTCGGTCGACGGACGCCGCCTGCGGCCCGGCGAGCCGGGCGACCTGGTGTTGCTGGACGCCGACCCGCTGTCCCCCGCGCCGCCGGCCGAGGCAGCGCACGCCCTGCGACACATGCAGGTGCTGCTGACGATCTGCAACGGAACGGTGACCCACGCAACCTGCAACGGAACGGTGACCCACGCAACGCACTGACGACGCACCGACCAACACGGGTTCTGAACGCACCCACCCGCTGGTTGAGCCCGTCGACGCCCGCGGGTTGAGCGTGTCGAAACCCCACCTGCCCCACAGGGGTCTCGACAAGCTCGACCAGCGGTGGCCGACAGGCTCGACCAACGAGGAGCGGGTCTCGACGAGCTCGACAAACGCCACGCAGCGATTCCTCAACGGTTCTGTCCGGAGCTCGTGGCACCCTGAGGCAATGGCCGTTCCGGAGTGGATCGAGGGTGAGGGGCAGGTGCGCCATGTCCATCGACGCCCGGCGCGGCCGGGCGTGCTGGCACCGGTCCCCGACTGGGTCTCGCAGCCGGTCCGTGACACCTTGGCCGGACAGGGCGTCCGGGCACTGTGGCAGCACCAGAGCCTGGCCGCGCAGGCCGCGTTTGAGGGCCGGCATGTCGCGCTCAGCACTGCCACCGGTTCGGGCAAGTCGCTGGCCTATCTGCTGCCGATCATCGCCGCCACCGCCGAGGGCCGGGTCGGTACCGATGCCGGGCGACATCGCTGGGCACGCCCCGACCGGGCCCACACCGCCCTCTACCTGGCACCCACCAAGGCACTCGCCCACGACCAGGCGAAACGAGCCGCCGCGCTGGGCGGGGCATCGTGGCGGGTGTCCACCCTCGACGGTGATTCCGAGCCCGGCGAGCGCCGGTTCGCCCGCGATTTCGCCACCTTCGTGCTGACCAATCCCGACATGCTGCATCGCAGTGTGCTGCCGGCCCACGAACGCTGGCAGGGTCTGCTGCGGTCGCTGCGCTATGTGGTCGTCGACGAGGCACACCGTTATCGGGGTGTGTTCGGAGCCCACGTGGCGAGCGTGTTGCGGCGGCTGCGGCGGATCTGCCGGCACTACGGCGCCGACCCGATCTTCATATCCGCCTCGGGCACCATCGCCACACCGGCCGATCACCTCGCCCGACTCGCCGGTATCGACGACGTGCTGCCGGTCGACAACGACACCTCCAGCCGCCCAGCGCTCGATTTCGTCGTCTGGCAGGGCGACGGCGACCCGCACCGTGAGGCGGCCGGCATGCTTGCCCGGCTGGTCGATTCGGGGGCGCAGGCGTTGGCGTTCACCACCTCGCGGGTGCAGGCGGAACTGGTCGCCGAGCAGGCCCGCCGGCACTGCATCGTGCCGGACGAGATCGCCTCGTACCGGGCCGGCTACCTGGCCACCGACCGGCGCGAACTCGAGGCCGGCCTGTCGTCGGGACGGCTGCGCGGCGTGGCCTGCACCAACGCGCTCGAACTCGGCGTCGACGTGACCGGGATGGATGCCGTGCTGACCGTCGGGTTCCCGGGTTCGCTGGCCTCGTTGTGGCAGCAGGCCGGGCGGGCCGGCCGTGACGGACGCGACGCACTGGCCGTGATGCTCGCCAAACCCGACCCGTTGGACAGCTGGCTGTGCCAGCACCCGGAGGCACTGTTCGACACCGAGGTCGAGACGACGGTGCTGCACCCCGAACAGCCCGCCGTCCTCGGCGCGCACCTGGCTGCCGCCGCTCAGGAGCTGCCGGTGGCGGCCGGCGACGAGGAGTTCTTCGGACCGACCATGACCGGGCTGCTGGACCGCCTGGTCGCCGGCCGCGTGTTGCGCCGCCGCGGCACCTCGTGGTTCTGGACCTCGCCCACCCGCGCCGTCGATCGCATCGACCTGCGCTCGATCGCCGGCAGCGGCGTGGAGATCATCGAGGCTGCCACCGGCCGGGTGATCGGACAGGTCGACACGGCCGCCGCCGACCGCACCGTGCATGCCGGCGCGGTCTACCTGCATCAGGGCGAACAGTGGCTGGTCGACGACTACGACCTCGACGCCGGCGTCGCCATGTGCAGCAGGGTGCGTGCCGAATGGTTCACCCAGCCCTCCACGCAGCTGAGCGTCCGGGTGCTGGGTACCGACCACCGTCGTGACCTGGCCGGCGGGTCGTTGTTCGCGGGCACCGTCGAGCTCACCTCGCAGGTCATCGGCTACCTGCGCCGCGATGCCGCCACCGGAACGGTCTGGGACTCCTCTCCGCTCGAACTGCCGGCCCGCACCTTCCGCACCCGTGCCCTGTGGTGGACGGTGCCGGACGCCATGGGCCTGGCCGAGCGTGATCTGGCGGGCGGATTGCACGCCGCCGAACATGCGGCGATCGCGCTGCTGCCCCGCTTCACCGCGTGTGACGCGGGGGACGTCGGCGGTTTGTCGATCACCCACCACACCGACACCGGCGCCCCGACCGTGTTCGTCCACGACGGATTGCCCGGTGGCTCGGGGTTCGCCGATCAGGCCTACGAACTCGCCGAACGCTGGCTCGGCGCGACCACCGAACTGCTCGCCGCCTGCGGGTGTGAGCAGGGCTGTCCCCGTTGTGTGGTGTCGCCGCGGTGCGGGTCGGGCAATCAGCCGCTCGACCGGCGGACCGCCCTGACCCTGTTGCGCGGGCTGCTGGCCGGTCACGGCGCACCCGTCACGTTGCCCGCGTAGGCGGTCGCCGCGACCGTGTCGGGCAGACCGGGCAATCGCCAGCCGACACCGTGGGACACCCGCACCTCGACCACGAAGTCGATCAGGTCTCCGGTCACCTCGCATTCGGCCATGTCGACCTGGTTGCGCCCGGCGATCCGCCGCGCCTCGTCGCAGGCGTCGCCGCCACGGGCGTACGCCTGCGCACCGGAGACCGCCACCAGGTCGGCGGCGGCCCGCACCGAGCGGGCGGTCGCCGAGTAGGCCAGCGCCAGCACCCCGACCGCGGCCAGTGTCACCAGCCCCATCACGGTGAGTACCACCAGCGGTGTCGCAACGCCCGCCTCACCAGGGGAGGCGTGGAGTACGCGGCGGATCATCTCAGCCCTCCTTGGCCACGACGGCCCGGGCGTGCAGCGCAACGCCGGGCAGAATCCCCGCCCAGGGTCGTGCCGGCACATCGACCTCCACGACCACATCGGCACCGCTGCCGCTCACCCGCACCCGGGTTCCGGCGGGTGCATCGGCCTGGGCCCGCTGCGCCGCCGCCGCGTCGCCCCGGGCCTGCTGACGGGCCACCTCACCGGCGACCGCCTGCAGTTGGCCCAGTTGCACCACGATCGCGATCAGGTAGCACAACCCCAGCGCCACCAGCACCGAGAGCAGGGCCCCGAAAGCCACCTCGACGCTCACCATGCCGCGTTCGCCGCGCATCGTCCCTCCTTCGGTCTCGGTCACGGTGGGCGAGACGGCCGCCCGCTCCGCCCACCGCGCTCAGGTCGTCTACTTCCCGACGAAGCTCAGAATCCAGTCGGTGATCTGCTTGAAGATCACCGTGATCTGTGTGTCGAAGGTGTCACCGCTGACGTAGGCGATGACGGCGGCGACCAGGGCGATCACCGCGATCGTCCCGAGGGCGTACTCGGCTGTGGTCATTCCCCGCTCGTCGTGGGGACGGGCCACCAACTGGTTGGGCATGGTTCTCTCCTCTCACCCCCGGCTATCACCGGGTTCACCCTCACCTTGGGCACCTGGGCCGGAAAGTGTTCACTTCGGTCGCGAGCCTGTGGATAACCTCAGCCGAACAGCCGGCTGAGCACCCCGCCAACCACCGGCACGACGCCGACCAGCAGGAACGCGGGCAGGAAGCACACCGCCAGCGGCAGCACGATGCTCACTCCGGCACGCCGGGCTCGTGATTCGGCTGTCGCGCGAACCACTGCGCGGGCCTCCGCCGCGTGCTGCCGCAGCGCCGGCGCGAGCGCGACCCCACCGGAGGCCGCGTGCCGCAGTTCCCGCGCCAACCCGGCCAGTTCAGGGTGCTGTTCACCCACTTCGGCCCAAGCCCGCTCCTCCGGCACACCGAGCCGGACGGCGGCGTCCAAGCGCCGCAGCACCCGTGCCGGCTCGCCGTCGAGGCACTCACCGAGCACCGCGACGGCATTGCGCAACGGCAATCCGGCCTCCAAGCAGACCGCCAGCTGGGCACAGATCACCGGCAGCGCGGACGCCAACTCGATCCGCACGGACGCCTCGCCGGCAGACCCCAGCCGGCCGGCGGCCACGAACACCCCGGCACCGGCACCGATCGCGGCCACGACGCCCAGCACGCCCGAGAGCACACCTGTCGCGATCAGCACTCCACCCACCGCCGCGCCGAGCAACACCCGGACGCCGGCGGCGGGCGCACCCGGCGCCGGAACGAGCCAGCCCGCACCGGGCGGCATCGCTCCGCGCCGCGGCATGCCCGAGGGAGCACTCGATCTCAGCCGATCGGGTGTCACTACGAGGAACACTGCACCGGCCGACGCGGCCACGGCGATCCCGAGCAGCATCTCGGCCGTCATCGCAGTCGCCCCGCTCGGTCGGCCAGCGCGTCGCTCCAGACCAGCCCCACCGCCGCCAGGCCGCCACCGATCGTCAGGCAGGCCAGTCCGGCGGCTGATCCGGTCAGATAGCCGATCGGGTCGCCGCCGACCGCATACCCCAGGCCGAGGCCGACCAACGGCAGCCCGCCCAGCAGCCGTCCGGTCAGCCGGGCGGCAGCCACCTCAGTGCCCACCGTGCGGGCCAGGTCGCGTTCCGCGGCCAGGTTCGTCGCCAGGTCGTCCAGTGAAGTGGCCATCGCCGCGCCGGTCCGTTCCGCGATCGTCCAGCTCGCGGCCAGGCCGGCCAATCCGGAAGCTCCCGGACGGCGCGCCGCGGCACACAACGCCTCGGCCACGTCGCTGCCTACCCTCCGGTGGGCGGCGATCTCAGCCAGCAGCGGACTGTCGCGGCCGGCGATCTCCAGGGCTCGACCCGGCGGATACCCGGCTCGCAACAAGCCCGCCAGTTCACTGCACCCCTGAGCCACCTGATCCCGGACGGCCGACCGTCGCCGGCCTGCGCGGGTCCGCCGGACCGTCCACGCCACCGCGGCACCCAGCACGCCGACCACCCAGCCCAGCGCGGCCCCCCGGATGCCGTCCAGGGCGACCCCCAGCACCGGCGGCACCAGCACAACAACACCCAGCACGACCGGTGCCCGCACCCTAGGCACTCCCCGGGATCGAACAGCCGGACGCAGCCGGTGCACCGAGACTGGCGGCCACCACAGCCACACCGACCAGATCGCCAACAGCGCCGCCACGCCGGTCATCGCAACAACTCCTCGAGCCGGACCGCCCCCGGGCCGGCGACCGGCGCACCGTCGCGGGTGAAACGCCAGGCAGGCACCGGACGGCATAGCCCGGACGCCTCGTCCCAGGTCAGCACGTGCAGTTCGCGCACCCAGCGGGTGCCGTCGGGTAGGCGCGTGATGTGCACCAACACGTCCAGCGCGGCCGCGGCCTGCGCGTGCAGCGCCGCCCGCGGCAGCCCGCCCAGCACACCGAGTGCCTCGAGCCGGGCCGGGACGTCGGCCGCCGAGTTGGCGTGCAGGGTGCCGCAACCCCCTTCGTGGCCGGTGTTCAGCGCGGTCAGCAGATCGCTCAGCTCGGCACCGCGAACCTCACCCACCACCAGCCGGTCGGGCCGCATCCGCAGCGCCTGGCGGACCAACGCCACCAGCGGCACCGCACCGGCACCGTCGGCGTTGGCCGGCCGGGCCTCCAGCCGCAGCACATGCGGATGCGGGGGCGCGAGTTCGCGCGAGTCTTCCACGATCACGATGCGGTGACCGGGATCGACCAGCCCGAGCAAACTCGCCAACAGGGTGGTCTTGCCCGAACCGGTGCCGCCGGAGACCAGGAAGGCAACCCGCCGTTGCACCATCCCGTTCAGCAGTTCGGCCGCCCGCGGGTGCAGGCCGCCGCCCGCCACCCAGTCGTCCAGGGTCAGCGCCTTGCGTGCCGGCACCCGCAGCGACAGGCAGGTACCGACATCGGTGAGCACGCCGAGGACGGCATGCACCCGGGTGCCGTCGGGCAGCCGGGCATCGACGAACGGGGAGCCCTCGTCGAGTCGCCGGCCGACCGCCGCGGCCAGCCGGACGGCGAGCCGCCGCACCTCTTCCTCGTCGGCGAAGACGCCCTCCACCGGCTCCAGGCCGGCACCGCGGTCGACGAACACCTGCCGATACCCGTTGACCAGGACGTCGGTCACGCCGCGCATCGCCAGCAATGGTTCCAAGGGCCCTGCGCCCGAACTCTCCCGGCGCAGCGCAGCCACCGTGTCGCGGACGGTGCCCTCCGACACCAGCGCCCCCAGTCCACGCAACGCTGCCGCGACCTCGACCGGGCCGGGCGTCGCACCGGCCCGGCCCAGCACCGCCCGCACCTCGGCGACACTGCCCGGAACGGACGCCGTCGGCTGGCTCACGACGCCTCCAGCAGTTGCTCGCAGACCCGTCCCAGCCCGCCGCGCCGACGAGACAGCCCCGGGCGCTCGCCCCGCTCGGCCGCCACCGCCAGGCTCGGATCGTGCCGCAGCCAGGCGCTCACCGGCAGACCGAGCGATTCCTCCACCACATCGTCGGGCACCCGCAACCCCGGCATCCGGCGCACTACCGCCTCCGCGGCAGGTGGGGCCAAGGCACGCACCACCTGCCCGGCCGCTGCCACCCCGCGCACGCAGCCCGCCACCACCACCAGGCTCCGGCCGGCCTGCCGCAGCGCCTCACGGCAGACCGCCGAGCCGTTGCGCCCCGGGTCGATCACCACCAACTCGAAGTTCCGCCGCAGTGAACCCAGCACGGCGGCCAGCGACTCGCGCCCCAGTTCGAGGTCGGCGCCCCGCGCCATCGACACCACGCTCACTCGGTCGACCACCGGCAGGAACTCGCGCAGATCACCCAGCACGCCGTCCGCCGCCGCGAACCGGGGCCACCGCCAGCCGGGTTCACCCTCGGCCCCGACCAGCAGATCAATGCCGCCACCCAGCCGGTCGGCGTCGACCAACGCCACCGACCGACCCGAATCGGCTGCCCTCCACGCCAGGCCGGCGGCCAGCGTAGAGGCGCCCACCCCGCCGGACCCGCCGAGCACCGCGACCACCTCGCCGGCACCGCCCACCCGGTCGGCCAGCACCGACGACAGCCAGCCACGGCCCTGCGGCAGCACGATCACCTCGGCCCCCAGCGGCACCGACCACAAGGCCGCGGCGCCGGTGTCGGCACCGACCAGGTACACCCGCTCACGCCTCGCCAGTTCGAGCGCCGCAACCTCGGCGGCAGAGTCGAGCCCGATGAAGACCGTGCCGGCATTGGCCCAGCGGCCGGCCAATGATTCCGGCTCGCACACCGTCGTGCCGTACCCGAGCGCAGCCGCAGCTGTCGTGACGAGGTCGCACACCTCGCCGCCGCCGGACACCACGACCACTTCTGTCGCTTCCACGTCCTCACTGTGCGACCGGCCGTCCGGAAGTGTTCAGAATCGTTGCGGGCTGTGGATGGCCCGTACGATGCCACCGTGAGCACCTCGACCCTGGCCGACGCCCTGACCTGGCTGGTCGGCGCGTCCGAAGGGCCCACCCTGATCCTGGGGCAACCATCGGCAGCCTTCGCCTCCGGCCTGCGCGGCCGGCACCGGCTGACCCTGGTCGACCGCGACCGCGACGCCGTCTCGGCGCTGCTGCGTCGCGCACCCTCCGGGCTGCCGATGGTCGCCGCGGCCGAGGCGCTGCCGCTGGCGCCGTGCTCGTTCGATCGGGTGCTGCTGGCGCAGAACTTCCACACCTTCGCACCCGGTCTGGCGCTGTCGGAGTTCGCCCGGGTGCTGCGTCCGGGAGGCCGGCTGGGCATCGCCTACACCGTCCGCGACGATTCGGTGCCGTGGGTGAAACGCCTTGTCCGCACGGTACGACAGTTCGATCCGGAGGCGATGAGCGGCGCCTACGGCACCGAATCGCTGCAGGCGCTGGAAGACAGTGCCTACTTCCCGCAGGTACAAACCCGGTCATTCCGGCACTGGGTGCCGATCGACCGGCCCGGCCTGGTCGAGATGGTGACGCGGATGCCCGCGGCCCAACAGCTGGACGAGCAGACCCGGACCCAGCTGCTGGACGAGGTGGGCGGCGTGTACGACAACTCGGCCCGCCCCCCGGAGCCGCTGCTGCTGCCCTACCGGGTGACCTGCTGGTCGGCCGAGGTCGATCACACCGAGCTCACCGCGCCGCTCGATCTGCCCGACGACGGCCTGCGCATCCCGCTCTGATTCATCACCGCGGCACCGCGTCCCCGATATCCCCCGTTGGGGTCCAGACAGGCGGTGACGCGACCACTAGGCTGAACACGACAGGCGACGAAAGGCAGCCACCATGGCGAACCAGGCAGACATCGCGGATACCGTGAAGGCGATCCAGGCCGACCTGACCACCATCGTCCGCGGCGAGATCGAGCTGGCGAAGGCCGAGCTGGTCCCGCAGGCGAAATCGGTGGGCATCGGCGCCGGCCTGCTCGGCGGTGCCGGCTATTTCGCAGTCAACGGCATCTCACTGTTGTTCCTGGGCCTGTCCGCCCTGGTGGGCTACTTCTTCGCCAGTTCGCTCGGCTGGCAGCCGTTGCTGGCCGCAGCCGTCGGCCTCGGCATCGTCGCCGTGGTGATGTTCCTGATCGCCGGCGTTCTCGCATTGATCGGCAAGAACAAGGTGTCGGTGAAGGGCCCCGAGGCGACGGTGGCCGAGGGCCAGCGCTCGGTCGAGGCCGTCCAGCAGGCGCTCGAGCGGGGGGTTTCCGAGGCTGAAGCCGAGGCGGCCGCACGCAAGCAGGCCCGCAAGTCGGCGCCGAGCCTCACCTCGGCCGACAACCCGGGCCCCAGCTACACCGCTCCCGGCAACTGAGCGCAGCTCAGCGCCGCCGTCCGATCCGGAACCGCTCCGGAATATCCGAGACACGTTCGACGTCCCAGGGCACCGTCCAACCGGCCAGGTCGAACAGGCCGTCCAGCAGGTAGGCGGTGAACCCCCAGATGAACAGTTCGCCGACAACGAATCCGGGGCCGCTGAAGCCCGCCGGATGCGTCCAGGTGAGCCGGTTCGCCGGGTCGACCAGGACGTCCACCGCCACCGAATGCACCGCGGCGATCTCGGTGACGTCCACCGGCACCAGCGGACGCGGTGTCGGCCAGCGCCCGACCACCGCGGTCACCGCGAAGTCGCTGGCCCGCACGTAGGCCGGCGGCAGGACACCCAGCACCTCGACCTCGCCGGGCGCCAGCCCGACCTCCTCGTCCGCCTCACGCAGTGCTCCAGCCACCGCAGACGCGTCGGACGCCTCGATCGAGCCACCCGGAAAGGCGACCTGCCCGGCATGGGTGCGCAGCCGGGCGTCCTTCTCGACCAGCACGATGCGGGTGCCTTCGGCGTGCTCGGCCAACGCGATCAACACCGCCGCCGGACGCCCACCCTGGGCCGCCCGGTCAGCGACGCGAGCAGCCGCCTCGGGTCCGGCCAGTGCCGTCCGGAGCCGTTCCGCATCAACCGTGGTCACAGCGAGATTCCGAGCTTGTCGCGGGTCAGTTGGACCAGTTCGTCGTAGGACTGGAGCTTGCCGGCGACGGTGTGCACCACCTTGCCGTCGGCATCGACGAACAGCGTCGTGGGCAGGCCGGGCACCGACATCTTCGTGCTCAGTTGCCGCTCCGGATCGGCCAGCTGCGGGTACTTCCAGCCGACCAACCCGGCGAACTCGACCGCCAGTTCGGGCCGCGGATCGTTGTAGTCGATGCCGAGCATGAACACCTTGCCCTTGCTGGCCTTCTGAAACTGCCGCAGGTAGGGCGACTCCTCGCGGCACGGCGGGCACCATTGCGCCCAGACGTTGATCAGCATCGGCTTGCCGCGCAGCCCGGCCAGCCGGACGGTGGAATCGCCGCCGAGGCAGTCCAGTGTCAGATCCGGCAGGCCGTCGCTGCGCGTCGGCGCTGTGGCCGACGACTTCGGGCAATCAGCGATGCCGGCCTGCTTGCGCGCGGCGACGATCGCCGCTGGATCGACCGGGGTGAAGCTCGGCGCGGGCGGCTCGGACGGCGTCGCCGTGCAACCGCCGAGCAGCAGCGCGACGATCGCGACCAGCACTCCCAGACGCCTCATCCGCGGGGTTCCCGGATCAGCTTCGCGGCGGCCACCGGATCGGTCGGGCCGATGCCGTACGACGGGCACAGCTTCGCCACCGGGCAGGCCCCGCAGGCCGGACGCCGCGCGTGGCAGCGGCGGCGTCCGTGCCAGATCACGTTGTGCGACAGCTGCGTCCATTCCTTGCGCGGGAACAGTGCCCCGACTTCAGCCTCGACCACCTCGGGTTTGGCCGAATCGGACCAACCGAATCGCTCCGACAAGCGCAGGAAGTGGGTGTCGGTGGTGATGCCGGGCACACCGAAGGCGTTGCCGAGCACCACATTGGCGGTCTTGCGGCCCACCCCGGGCAAGGTCACCAGCTGCTTCAAGGTGCCCGGCACCTCACCGCCGTAACGCTCGACGAGGGCGGCGCCCAGCTTGATCAGCGAGTCGGTCTTGGCCCGGAAGAACCCGGTCGGATGGATCAGTTCCTCCAACTCGGCCCGGTCGGCGGAAGCGTAGGCGGCGGCGTCGGGGTAACGGGCGAAGATCACCCGCGTGACGGCGTTGACCCGGCGGTCGGTGGACTGCGCGCTGAGGATGGTGGCCACCAACAGCTCCAGCGGGTTGCCGAAGTCGAGTTCGCAGCGCGCGTCCGGATAGGTTGCGGCGAGCGTGCGGTTGATCGCCCGCGCCCGCCGCACCAGCGCCGTCCGGGACTCCGTCAGCGCCGTCGGAGCAGCCATCAGAACGACGCCGCGCTGGCCTCGACGACCAGCTCCAGCTCCACCGGTGCGTCGAGCGGCAGCGACGCCACCCCGACCGCGGAGCGGACATGCCGGCCCAGCGGACCGAAGATCTCACCGAGCAGTTCGCTGGCACCGTTGGCCACCTGCGGCTGGGCGGTGAATTCAGGGGTGCCGGCCACGTAGACGACCATCCGGACGACCCGCCGAATGTTGTCGATGCCGCCCACCTCGGACGCCGCAGCGGCCAGCGCGTTCAGCACGGCGACCCGGGCCGCCTGGGTGGCCTGCTCGACGGTGACCTCGGCGCCCACCTTGCCGGTGGCGACCAGCGCGCCCTGCACGGTCGGCAGCTGACCCGAGGTCAGCACCTGCCCGGCGGAGGCGATCGCCGGAATGTAGGCGGCCAGCGGCGCCGCGACCGGTGGAAGGGTCAGTCCCAGTTCGGCCAGCCGCTGCGACGGTGCCGGACCGGCGACCTCCTCGTTCACCCGTCCTCCAGCGGACGCTTCAGGTACGCCACCAGGTTCTGCGGGTTCGGGCCCGGAACGACCTGCACCAGCTCCCAGCCGTCGGCGCCCCACTGGTCCAGAATCTGCTTGGTCACGTGCACCAGAACGGGCACCGTCACATACTCCCACTTGGTCATGGGCCCAACATTAACGGCAGCCTCCGACGCTCGAGCCCGGTCGAGACCGGGCCCGCATCCCCGCACCTAAGCTGACCGCATGGCCGTCCGCGCTCCGTTGCACATCGTGACGGGCAAGGGCGGTGTCGGAAAGACCACCGTCGCGCTCACCCTGGCCCACCGGCTGGCCGCGGACGGCGCCCGGGTCGCGGTCGCCGAGGTCGAGGGACGCGGCGGCATCCAACTGGCCACCGGCACCCGGATCGGGCCCGAACCGTCACCGCTGCGGAGCGCCGTCCAACCAGGGCGCGGCCGCGTGCTCGGCGTCCAGATCGATGCCCGCCGCGCGCTGGCCGGGTATCTGCAGCGCTATTACCGGCTCGGCTTCGCTGCCGAGGTGTTGCAGTTCGACCCGCTGGTCGACTTCGCCACCCGGATCGCGCCCGGGCTACGGGACATCCTGCTGATCGGCCAGCTGACCCACCTCACCGAGGGCCATCCCGACATCGACGTGGTGGTCCTGGACGCCCCGCCGTCCGGCCGGATCGGGTCGTTCCTGGGTGCCGGCGAGGCCCTGACCGCACTCACCGACGGCAGCCCGATCGCCGGCCAGGCCGCGTCGGTGATGGACGATCTACGTCACCCCGGCTGCCGGGTGCATGTGGTGACGCTGCTCGACGAGTTGCCGGTCACCGAGGCGATCGAAACCGTGACGGCGATCCGCGAGTTGGGCCTCACCCCGGGCGCGGTCGTCGCGAATCGCTGCCTCGACCAGCTCACCGTCCCCGACCCGCTTCCCACCGCCCCGAACGGCATCGACCCGGCGACCTGGGCCGCCCTCACTTCGCAGTTCACCTCCGACGCCGAGGCTGCCCGGGCCCAGACGGCGTGGGAGGCGCTGCTCAGCCACCGCACCGAACTGACCGTGCAGCGTCTTCCCGAACTCGACCCCGAAATCCCGGCCGGCCAGCAGCCCGCCGCGCTGGCGCCGGCACTGGGAGCGTTGTGAGCGCCGGACTCGACGCCCTGCTGCGCGACGACGGCGTGCGCGTGTTGCTGTGCGTCGGCACCGGAGGCGTGGGCAAGACCACCCTCTCAGCCGCGGTTGCCGTCCGGGCCGCCCTGCTCGGACGCCGCGTCGTGGTGGTCACCATCGATCCGGCCCGGCGACTGGCGCAGGCGATGGGCCTGGACGCCCTGGCCCACGACCCGACTCCGGTCGAGGTCCCGGACGCCGCCGGCAGCCTGCACGCGATGATGCTGGACGTCCGGCACGCCTTCGACCTGGCGCTGGCTGCGCAGGTGGAAGGCCCCGAGGCGGAGCGGATCCGCGCCAACCCCTTCTATACCGCGCTCACCGAGACCTTTTCGGGCACCCAGGAGTACGCGGCCATGGAGAAGATCGGCGAGCTGCATCGTCGCGCCGCGGCCACCGGCGAGTGGGACCTGATCGTGGTCGACACCCCGCCCAGCGCGTCCGCCCTGGACTTCCTGGACGGCCCCAGCCGGCTGGAGGCGCTGGCGCACAATCCGCTGCTGCGGGTGGTGCTGGGCCTGCCGCGCGGACCGTTCGGGTTCCTGGACGCCGGCGCGGCCCTGGCGACCAGGGCTCTCGACCGTATTCTCGGCGGACGGCTGTTCAGCGACCTGCGCACCTTCCTGCAGGTCTTCGAGCGGGCCGTGCTGGCCTTCGAATCGCACGCGGCGCAGACCCGGGAACTGTTGGCGTCCGAGGCTGCGGGTTTCCTGGTCGTCGCCGCGCCTCGTCCGGCACCGGTGGCGGAGGCCCTTGCGTTGGCTCGACGGCTGCGTAGCGAAGGTCTGCCGCTGCGCCGGGTGTTGGTCAATCAGCTGACGCCGACCGTCGACGTCGATCCAGAGTCTTTGGAAAACGCAGAGCGGGCGGCCGATCCCGGTCAGCGGGCGGTGCTGCGCCATCATCGGCTTGCCATGGCCCGCGCCGACCGAGAGCGACAGAACTACGCGAGTCTGTCCGAGGCAGGCGTCCCACTCGATCTGGTCGGACGCCGGCCGGGCGGCGTCCACGACCTGGCGGGTCTAGCTGCTCTGGTTGACCGCGTCGGCGAGGAAACGGCGCCAGGAGCGCACCTCTGAGTGCTGGCGCAGCAGGCGCCGGCGCTCGCGTTCGGTCATGCCGCCCCAGACACCCCATTCGATCCGGTTGTCCAGCGCCTCGGCGAGACATTCGGCCCTGACCTCACAGCCGAAGCAGATGGTCCGGGCACGTTTCTGGTCGGCGCCGTCGGGGAACAGGTCGTCCTGCAGGCCGCGGCACTTGGCCAACATCGGCCAGCTGTCCATCTCCATCAGGGGCACAGTTTCACCATCCGTTGTAGCTGCGATCTACTACTACGTAGTGTAGTTGTTAGCTCCCGATAGGACAAGCTCCCCGAGCCCAGGGCCCCCGAACAGCGTGCGGTTGACGCGCCAGTCCGCTAAGGTTCGGGCGCCCACGCCCGCGTCACGTACTCTGTAGTCCATGCGCTTGGGGAAGAGGCTCTATTCGCTGGTCATGTTCATCGTGGTCAGCGCACTCGGCGGGCTATTGATAGCCGGCCTCGCGGTACCGCTGGCCGGAATGAGCGCGGAGGTGGGCAAGACCACAGCAACCGCGATGGACTCACTCCCTGCCGAGCTGACCATGCCGCCGCAGGCACAGCGCTCGCGGGTGCTGATGGCCGACGGCTCGCCGCTGGTGAACTTCTACGAAGAGAACCGGCAGTACGTGCCGCTGAGCAAGATCGCCCCGATCATGCAGAAGGCGCAGATCGCGATCGAGGATCACCGCTTCTACGAGCACGGCGCGATGGACCTGCAGGGCACCATGCGTGCGCTGGTCAGCACCGTCCGCGGCAACACCCAGGGCGCCTCCACCCTCACCCAGCAGTACGTGAAGATGGTGCAGATCAGCGCCGCCGCCGCCCGCGGTGACACCGAGGGCGTAGAGAAGGCGCAGGAGAACACGATCGCCCGCAAGATCCAGGAGTTGCGCTACGCGATCGCTCTGGAGAAGAAGTACACCAAGGACCAGATCCTCGAGTTCTACCTGAACATCGCCTACTACGGCGACGGCTCCTACGGCGTCGAGTCGGCGGCGATGAACTTCTTCGGCGTGCACGCCAGCGAACTCAACCTGCAGCAGGCCGCGATGCTGGCCGGCATGGTCCGCAACCCGGTCGGCACCAACCCGCGCACCCCCGGCCTCGAGCTGGTGGCGCTGCAGCGCCGCAACGACGTGCTCGACCGGATGGCCTCCAAGGACGTGGCGGTGATCACCCCGCAGGAGGCGGCCAAGGCCAAGAATGCGAAGCTGGGCATCGTCAAGGCGAAGCCGAAGTTGCACGGCTGCGGCAACGCCGAGTTCCCGTTCATCTGCGACTACATCGAGCGCACCCTGCTCGCCTCGCCGAGCCTGGGCGCCACCCGCGAGGACCGCGAGAACGCGCTGTACCGCGGTGGCCTGACGATCCGGACGATGATCGACCCCAAGGTGCAGCGCAAGTCCGAGAAGACGATCCAGAACTACCTCGACCCGCGCGACCCGGTCGACTCGGTGATCGTCATGATTCAGCCGGGCACCGGGCTGATCGTCGCCATGGCCCAGAACCGCAACAAGATGGGCACCAAGAAGAGTCAGACCTTCTGGAACTACGCGGTGAGCAACAAGATGGGTGGTGGCGACGGCTATCAGGGTGGCTCCACCTTCAAGATGTTCGTAGCGGCTGCCGCACTGCAGAACGGCTTGGGCGCGTACGGCACCATCAAGGTTCCACGGTCGATGGATATCCACGGCATGCGCTTCCAGTCCTGCCAAGGCCCGTTCACGTTTACTGGGCACCACGACGTCAATGGGGTGGGCGGCACCTTCAATCTCTTCACCGGGGCCACCCACTCGGTGAACGGCTACTTCACCCAACTCGAGTCGGCCGCGAATCTTTGTGACGCCACCAAGATCGCCAAAGAGTTGGGGTTGCAGGTCGGGATTGACCCGAAGGGAGACCGGCTGACCCGGGAGTTCAGCAACTACCCCTCGTTCACCTTGGGTGCGGTCGAGGTCACCCCGCTCTCGCTGGTCAACGCCTACGCCACCGTCGCCGCCCGAGGCATCCGCTGCGATCCGATCATCATCAAGTCGATCAAGGCCGCCGACGGATCAACCCTCGAGGCACCGAGCGCCAACTGCAAGCGAGTGATGGACGAGGGCATCGCCGATGCCTTGTCCAAGGTCTTCCAGGGCCCGTTCCGCTCTGGCACCGCAGTGCCTGCTCGCGTGCCCGGCTACACCATTGCCGGTAAGACCGGCACGGTCCCTAAGAACAGGGCGATCTGGACGGTCGGCTTCACTCGCAGCCTCGCCGGTGGCGGCATGATCAGCTTCTCCAAGGATCCGCGGTTCAAGAGCTACTGGCAGCACCGGAGCAACTTCCTTCAGGGTGCCTACATGAAGTACTCGCACCGCGTCCTGGCCGGGAACTCCGGCCTGGAGGCCGGTGGCCACATCTTCAAGCCGGCGTTCGCCGCAGCGTTGAAGAACTTCGACCGCAAGGGCTTCGTCGAGCCGCCCTACGGCATCCTGGCCGGCAAGAAGGTCAGCGTTCCGGGCTGCTCCAGCGTTGAGGGCTGCCGCTCGGTACTGCTCGCCAACGGCTTCGGCGCCTACACCGAGTATGTCGCCAGCAATTCTCCCAAGGGCACCTTCCTGGGCATCAGCCCGAGGGTCGCCGTCCGCGGCACCAGCGTCCGGATCCTGGTCTCGTCGGGCCCGGCACCCCGTCCGCAGACACCGGACAAGGACAAGAAGGACAAGAAGAAGGACGACAAGAAGCCCGATCCCACGCCGTCCAAGAAGCCACCCAAGAAGACGCCATAGGTGTTCGGGAAGCTAGTGGGCCGGTTGGCGGCCCTCGGTGCGGCGTGCGTCGCCTACGGGTTCTGGGAGGCGCGGCATTTCGTGGTTCGACGCCGGGAGGTGCCGATCCTGCCTCCGGGTTCGGCGCCGCTGCGCCTGCTGCACGTGTCGGACATCCACCTGATGGCCCGGCAGCGCTACAAGACGGACTTCATTCGTGCGCTGGCCGGGCTGGAACCCGACCTGGTGGTCACCACCGGTGACAACTGGAGCGAACCTGCCGCGCTTGAGCCGCTGATGCGCGCCTGGGGACGGCTGCGCGACGTCCCGGGCGCGTTCGTGTTCGGTTCCAACGACTACGAGGAGCCGCACTTCCGTCCGCCGTTGATGTACCTGGTCCGCTCGACCGAGGGCCAGGGCAGCGCGAAGCGTCCGCTGCCGGTCGACGAGTTGCGGGCCGCCTATTGCGAGCGCGGCTGGGTCGACGTCAACACCTCCCGGGCACAGGTGCAGGTCCGCGGTCTCACCTTCGAGTTCCGGGGTACCGACGACGCCCATCTCGGACGCGACGACTACAGCCTGGTCGCCGGGTCCCCGTCCGCCGATGCGGATGTGTCGATCGGCGTCACCCACGCCCCCTACCTGCGGGTATTGGACGCGATGACCGCCGATGGCGTCGACCTGATCCTGGCCGGCCACACCCACGGCGGCCAGGTCTGCGTGCCCTACTACGGCGCCCTGGTCTCCAACTGCGACCTGGACACCACCCGCGCCAAGGGCCTTTCCACCCACACCGACGGCGACCGGACGGCCTACCTGCACGTCTCGGCAGGCATGGGATCGTCGCCGTTCGCCACCTACCGGTTCGCCTGCCCACCCGAGGTGACCGTGCTCACCCTGGTCGCCGCGGACTCAAATGGCTGATCGGACGAGACTCGTATAGACTGCTCGTCGGCCCGGAAGGGCCATCGGGGTGTGGCGCAGCTTGGTAGCGCGCATCGTTCGGGACGATGAGGTCGCAGGTTCAAATCCTGTCACCCCGACCAGCGGAAAGCCGCTCTGGCTAGGAGAAACTCCAGCCAGAGCGGCTTTGATGTTTCGTCAATGCCACGCCGCAGCGACGGCCGCCACAGGCCACTTCCGCCGTCACTTCGTGGTCCCTGGACCCCAAATCGCCAACCAACAGAGAATGTGATTCTCCCAGATCCGCCAGAATAATGGCATTGTGCAATAATCTTTGGATGGATCTGTCCAGCCCGATGAGTTCGCTCATCCCGAGTATTGATGCTGTCGCGCTCGAAGTGCTTGCCAGCACTCAGAGCGCGCTGGGGGCGAGCAGGATTCACCGCCTCGGACGTCGTGGCTCACGTCAGGGCATCGCCAACGCACTGGACCGGCTCGTCGAGCATGGCCTGGTAGCCGCCGAACCCACCAACCATGGCGCGATGTACCGGTTGAATCGAGATCATCTCCTCGCGCCGGCCGTTTTACTCGCCGCGGATGCACGCCAAACGCTCATTCAGCGGCTGGCTGAGGCGTGCCGCCGGCTCTCCCCTGCGCCGACGTCCGCCTCGCTATTCGGTTCGGTGGCACGGAGGGATTCAACGTCCCGCAGCGACATCGACATGTTGCTCATCGTCGACGACAACTCGCTGTTGGACCTCGACAACTGGATCGAGCAGCTTCATGACCTGTCCGAGCAGGTCGAGGCCTGGACCGGCAATCGCCTTGAGGCGATCACGCACTCCATCGGCCACCTCGATGAACTTGCCCGTGCAGGCGAGCCGATCATCAAATCCTGGCGCAATGAGGCTGTCACCTTCTTCGGAACGGACATCCGAACGATCCTGGGCCACGAGTACAACGAGTCTGCGGAACAGCAACTGTGAACCCCAAACAGCACCGCACCCGACCTGGCGATCGAGCCGCCGCCCGAAACCGTCGGCAGGTCGCCGAGATGTACCTGGAAGTCGCCGACCTTGTCGCTTCGGAGGACGGCTCCGCGATCAACGTTTGTGTCGGGAATGCGATTCTCGCCGGTATCGCAGCAGGGGACGCGATCTGCCTCGCCGCCGTTGGCGAGCGCTATGCAGGCCCCGACCACGCTGCTGCGGCTGACTTCCTCGGTGAGGTTGATCGCGATCTCGGTCGGCAACTCCACGCCCTGGTCGGGCTGAAACCGGCCGCTCACTACGGCGACCGCCTCCTTCGCCCTACTGCCCGCGATCTCGCACTGCGTCGGGCCAAAGCGCTGGTCGAGGCAGCGAGGACGCGTACCCTCTAGAACACTCCCTGGCCATTGCGTGCAGGCACACGCCGAAACGATTAACCAGGTCAGCGCTCCCCATCGCCCCGCGATCCCTGTTACGGCATGATGCCTCTAGGGGATTCGCGATGGAGTGGGGGCTGCGTCGAGATGAGCGAGAGACAGTTGCGCGCGGCCGGACGCCGCGGCACACCGCAGAGCGCCCGATCGGTGGTGCGAGAACTGGCGCGGCAACACCCGGATCTGGTCACTGCCGAGGGCGGACCGTCCGAGTGGCTGCTGGTCTGGGACGCACAGATCGCCCCGCAGATCATCCGCTCGCCCGCTCGTTTCACCCTCGACTACCTCTTCGTCGACGCGGACGGCGTCCCGGCCCTGGTGGTGGCAGCTCGCTCAACCGACACCCGCGTCCGCCGTGAGGCGATCGGCCGGGTTCTCGACCTGGCCGCCAACGGGGTGCAGGGCTGGTCCGCGGCTCAACTGCGGGAGGCACTCACCGCCACCCAGGGCGATGCCATCCGCGCAGTCGCCGCCTGGCAACCGGACACCAACCTCGACCTCGACGACTTCCTCGCTCGGGTCGGCGACAACCTGCAGCAGGGCCGGCTCCGCCTCATCCTCGCCACCGACGTCGTCCCCGACGAAATGCGTCGGCTGGTCAGCTTCCTCGACGATCAACTGGACCGCACCCGGCTCTACGCGCTGGAGCTTTCCCGTCCGGCACTCACCTATGGCGAAACGGCCGTCCCTGCCCGCGTGCAGCGCCCCTCCAGCAAGCGGGTGGCCCACTCCGGCGCCCCGGCCACCCGTCGCTCCCGCGACGACATGCTCAGCGAGGCGACCCCCGAGACCCGCACGGTCCTCGACCGCATCGAAACCCTGGCCCACGACCTGAACCTGATCACCGAGCACTCGCCGTCGGCGCTGCTGCTGAAGACCGGTGCCCGCGAGACGTTGGCCGCCGTCTACTTCCCGTGGAACACCATCGACATACCGCTGCAGCGGCTGCGCGACAAGGGGTGGAGCGAACAGGCCGAGCGCATCCACTACGCCCTGCAGAGCACCACCACGAAGCGGTTGCCGGCGAGAAGCCCGGCCGTTCCCACCGCGGACGCACTCAACAACTGGCCGCTGGTCCGCGAGGCGCTGACCACCATGGCGGGCCTGTACGCGGCCGGCAGCGAATCACCGTTGCACGGTGCCGCGGCCCGCCTGGTCAGCTTCGACCCGCTGAGCAACTGAGCCTGTTCAGCCCTCGGCGGCAGCCTTCACCCGCCCCGAGGCGACAGCCTCGGCCAGAGCGGCATGGTCGCGTTCGTTGACGTCGGCATAGTGCTCGGCGAAGTCGGCCACCGCATTCTCGAAGGCCTCCGACTTGCCGAGGTAGCCGGCGATCGCGACCCGATCGCCGGAGCGCGCGTGGGCACGAGCCAGCGTCCACCCGCACATGGCCGCGTACAGGGTGAGGCTGGACGGCCGCATCTGCTCGATGTCGGCGGAGAACTTCCAGTCGCGCAACTGCCGCAGGTAGTAGTCGACGCCGCCGTCGATCTCGGGCACCCCCTTCAGCCAGCCCAGGAAGATGTCGCTGGCGGCCTGCATCAGTCGTTGTCCGGTGACCACCCGCTCGCCCTCACTGTGCGCGGTGGACGCCCCCGCGTACGGCTCGAGCACGGAAGCCTGCGCCTGCTTGGCCTGCAGCAGCAGGGCGTCCGAGCGGCCGGCACCTTCGAACAACAGGATCCAGGCCCGGGTGCCGACGCTGCCGACCCCGACCACCTTGTGTGCGACGTCGGTGAGCCGGAAGTGGTCGAGCAGCACCCTCCGGTCGCTGGCCAGCGTGTGCCGATAGGACGCCACCAGCAGATCGAGTTGATGGCGCATCGCGTCCGGTTCGAGGCTGCTGAGCTCCTCCAGCGGCACCACCAGCGGCGGATCGGCGACGATGCGGCGGCGTCCGTCACGCTCGGTGGTCAGCTTGCGAATCGCCTGCAGGCCGGTGCGGGAGCGCGCCTTCGCCAACGACGCCTCGGCCGCCCGCACCTGGTCGCCATGCCGTTCGCGACGTTTCGGGCTCAGCGACCGGACGAAATCGCTCCAGGTGTTGTCCAGGTCGAGACCGGAATACCAGACATCGAGGAACGGCTGCCCGGCGAAGTCGTGCATCGCTTGCCGATACCGCCGGACCGCGGCGATCGTCGACTTGCGGGCTTGCTTCGCGGTGAAGCCGTTGTTGCGGGCGGCGATCACCAGGCTCGCGGCCAGGCGTTTCACATCCCACTCGAACGGGCCGGGCAAGGTTTCGTCGAAGTCGTTGAGGTCGAAGACCAACCGCCGTTCCGCCGAGGCGTAGGCGCCGAAGTTGGACAGATGGGCATCACCGCATAACTGCGCGCGCAGCCCGGTCGTTGGGGTACGGCTCAGGTCGGCCGCCATCACCAGCGCGGCGCCACGGTAGAAGGTGAACGGCGAGACCAGCATGCGGCGGTACCGGATCGGCACCAACTCGGGTACCCGGGTCGCGGCCTGACCGATCAGCAGGCCGATCGGGTCGCGGTCGGAAGCCAGCGGCAACTCGGCGTGCGACTCCAGCGGACAATGACGGCGCAACGCCTTGCCGTCGGCTTTGCGGGTGGGGTGCGGCGGGCGCTCGGCCACCGTGTCGGACTGATCGGTCATGATCGGGCTCCCTCCACCGCGAGGCTGAACGCTCTGAGCGTAGACCCGGATCGCCGCAGCCACTGCTGGTTGAGCTTGTCGAAACTCCTTTGTCAGCGGGCTCGGATCAGGTCTCGGCACGCTCAGCCAGCGACGGTCAGCGCGGAATCACCGCGCAGCCGGCCGGGTCGAGCGCCACGGTGAGCGACTCGCTCTCCGCCCGCTCCGCTGAGCGGGCGGTGGCGATCTGGCCGTCGGGCAGCCGGACGTCGATCAACACCTCGCCGCGCTGGTGCCGTTGATCCATGATCGGCAGCTCCACGCCCGCCGCGGACGGGGTCAGGCCGGCCGGGCCGATGCCGACCAACTCGTCGGCAGCCGCACGCACGCGGCCCAACCGGGCGGCGACGTCCGGGGCGATGAACGGTTCGTAGCCGAGGAAGGCGGCCACCTCGCGCGAGACCGGACGCCGCCACAGCAGCTCCGGGGCGTCCACCTGCAGCAGCCGTCCGTCGGCCATCACGCCCACCCGGTCGGCCAGCGCGAACGCCTCGTCCTGATCGTGGGTGACGTACAAAGCGGTGGTGCCGGTGGTGCGCAGGGCCTCGCCGAGCACCTCGACCAGATGCTCGCGCAGGTTCCGGTCCAGCGCCGACAGCGGTTCATCGAGCAGCAGCAACCGTGGCCGCGGGGCCAGCGAGCGGGCCAGCGCCACCCGCTGCGCCTGCCCGCCGGAGAGTTCGCTGATCCGGCGTCCGCCGTAGCCGGGCAGGCCGACGATGTCGAGCAGTTCAGCGACCCGGGCTCGGCGTTGGGTTCGGGCTTCCCGGTACAGCCCGTAGCCGATGTTGCCGGCGACGCTGAGGTGCTGGAACAGCTGGCCGTCCTGGAACATCATTCCGAAGCCGCGGGCGTGCACCGGCACCGCCGACACGTCGACGCCGTCCCAGGCCACCACACCTCCGGCCAGCGGTTCCAAACCGGCGACGCCGCGCAGCAGCGAGGACTTACCCGACCCGGACGCCCCGAGCAACGCCACGATCTCCCCGGGCTCGACGGCCAGGTCGACGCCGTCCACCGCGACCAGTTCGCCGTAGCGGACCGTCGCGCCACGGACCTCCAGACCCTTCACAGTTCCGCCTCCTTCGGCCGGACGAGTTCGGCGGCGGCCATCACCGCGGCGGTCAGCACCGCCAGCACGACTGAGGCGGCCAGCGCCATGCCGAAGTTGTCGGCACCGGGGCGTCCGATCAGTCGGAAGATCACCGTCGGCAACGTGGGGTGTTCCGGCCGGGACAGGAACGAGGTGGCGCCGAACTCGCCGAGCGAGGTGGCGAACGCGAAGCCGATCGCCAGGCCCAGGCCGCGTAGCGCCAGGGCGCCGTCGATGCTGGCCAGCACCCGCCCCGGACCGGCGCCCAGCATGGCGGCCGCCTCGCGTTGCCGGGGATCGATTGCCCGCAGCACCGGCAGCAGGGTGCGCACCACCAACGGCAGCGCCACGATCGCCTGCGCGATCGGGATCAGGATCGGCGAGGTCCGCAGGTCGAACGGCGGCCGGTTGAGGGTGATCAGGAAGCCGAAACCGACCGTCACCGCGGACACTCCGAGCGGCAGCATGAACACCGCATCCAGCACCCGCACACCCGCGACGCCGGCTCGTCTGCGTGGCCGGCGTGACGCCACCAGACTGACCAAAACCCCTAGTAGCACCGCGATCGCACTGGCCTGGGCGGCGATCACCAGCGAGTTGAGGGCCGCCGTCCAGACCGGTACGGCCAGACCGTCACCGGTGCCGGCCAGCAACTGGTAGTTGCGCCACCCCCAGCCGTCGGCGGTGACGAACGAGCGCATCACCAGGTACACCATCGGGACGCCGAGCAGGGCGACCACGACGGCGACGGTGACCAGGCTGGGCAGCAGATCCCGGCGCCACCGCCACGGCTGCTCGGCGGTGTTGTCGCCGCGCAACCGCAGGGCGTGTTCGGAACGCGCCCGGGCCCGTCCGGCGATCACCAACGCGGCCACGACCACCACCAGTTGGACGATGGACAGCGCGGCCGCCGCCGGCAGGTCGAGCAGCTGGGTGGTCTGGTACCAGATCTCGGTCTCGATGGTGCTGAACCGGACGCCGCCCATCACCATCACGATGCCGAACGCGGTGGCGCAGAACAGGAAGACCAGCGAAGCGCCGGACAGCACAGCCGGGGCGATCGCGGGCAGCGTCACGGTGCGGAACACCCGCGCCGGGGACGCCCCGAGCATGCGGGCCGCCTCGGCCGTGCGAGGGTCGATCCGGGACCACAGTGCACCGACGGTGCGGACGATGACCGAATAGTTGAAGAAGACCAGGGCGAACACGATGGCGGCGAAGCTCTCGTCCAGGCCGAGCCAGCCGAACGGGCCCTGTGCTGCGAACAAGGAACGGAAAGCCACTCCGACGACCACGGTGGGCAGCACGAACGGCACCGACACCACCGCCCGCAGCAGGCCGCGTCCGGGGAATCGGCAGCGGTACAACAGGTAGGCGCCGGGAACGCCGAGGAGCACCGCGACCAGCGTTCCGACGGCCGCCTGGCCGAGAGTCTGGCCGATGATCCGCCAGGTCCGTGCGGTCGACAGCACCTCGGTGACGCCGGCCAGGCTGGGTGCACCGTCCACGATGAAACCGCGGCTGACCAGGCCAGCGACCGGCCAGGCGAAGAAGATGCCGAGGAAGGCGAGCGGGATCAGTGCGGCGAGCGTCCACAGCACGATCGCGAGCGGGGAGGGTCGCACGCCGCCCGCCGGCCGAGTCCCACCCGATGGTCGAGCTTGTCGAGACCCCGCCCCACCCGCTGGTCGACCCCCAGCCGCTGGTCGACCCCCAGCCGCTGGTCGACCCCCAGCCGCTGGTCGAGCTTGTCGAGACCCTTGCAC
>NZ_JASGEN010000116.1:0-5145 GCF_047606365.1 Micropruina sp.
GCGTCCCGGCGGCCGGGGCCGCCCGCTTCGGCGGCAGCCTGGCCGGCGTGCCCGGCGGCACCACCTGAGGCTCGGCGGGGTTCGGACGCCGCGGTGCCAGCGTCCGAACCCCGGACGGCCATCCCACGCCCGGCCACTAGACTCCCGAGCGACAAGCCGTCCGTCTCTGTGGGCGGAAGCCCGCGTCCGAGATGGAGCACACCGTGATCGTCCTCATCGGATTCATGGGTGCCGGCAAGACCACCATCGGACGGCTGCTCGCCGAACGGCTCGGTCTGCCGTTCGTGGACAGCGACCTGGTGATCGAGCACCAGCAGCGCCGCAGCATCTCGTCGCTGTTCGACGAGTTGGGCGAACCCGGCTTCCGCGCGCTCGAGGAACGCACCATCGCCGACCTGCTGGACGGCCAGGCCTGCGTGCTCTCCCTGGGCGGCGGCGCCTGCGGCTCGGCCGCCACCCGCGAACTGCTGCGGCGGCACACCGTGATCTACCTGCACGTCGAACTCGCCGAAGCTCTCAGCCGGGTCGGCGGCGACACCTACCGTCCGCTGCTCGGCCGGCCCGGGCTGAGCGACCTCTACACCGCGCGGCTCGACATCTACGCCACCACGGCGTCCGTCACCTCGTTCACCACCGGACGCCGCGTCGAAGATGTCGCCTTCGAGATCCTGGCCCGGCTCACCGCGACCGCCGAACTCGACGGCAGCCCCGGCATCCTGGTCGCCCCGCCCGGCGGCAGCTACCGCGTCCACGTCGGTCACGGCGTCCTCGACCAGCTGGGCCGGCTGCTGCCTGAACTGCCCGAGGTGCGCCACGTCGTGGTGATCTCCGGACCCGGCGACGCCACAACCGGAGAACGGGTCGCGAACGCGGTCGCCATAAGCGTGTCCGCGGTCCACCAGCTCCGGCTCGACGACGACAGCACACCCACTCAGGTGAAGAGCCTGGAACAGGTCGGACGCCTCGCCGGCGAGCTGGCCGAACTCGCCATCCACCGCGGCGATCTGCTGATCGGGGTCGGCGGCGAGGCCACCGTCGACCTGGTCGGCTTCCTCAGCGCCACCTACCACCGCGGCATGCGGTTCGCCCTGGTTCCCACCACCCTCGAGGCCCAGGCCGACTCGGCGATCGGCGGCAAGAACGCGCTCGACCTGCCCCAAGGCCAGAACCTGCTCGGCCTGGTGCACCAGCCGGTGCTGGTGATGTGCGACGCCGACCTGGCCACCGGACGCCCTGACTACCCGTCCGGGCTGGCCGAGATCGCCAAGCACGCCCTGCTGGCCGACCCCGACCTGCTCGACTTCCTGCGTCGCAAGGCACCCGACCTCACCGCCGCCGAGCCGGCGACCCTGCTGCACGCCGTCCGGCGCAGCGTCGAGATCAAGGCCGACATCGTCACCTCCGACGAGCGCGAACAGGGCGCCCGCGCCCACCTCAACTACGGGCACACCTTCAGCCGGGCCTTCGAAGCGGCCTCCCCCGGACAGCCGGCGGGAGCACTCAGCCTCGGCATGATGGCGGCCGCGCATCTCTCGCACCGGCTCGGCTGGCTGCCCGCCGAAGCGGTGGACGCCCACCGCACCGTGCTCGGCGCCCTGGGGCTGCCGACCAGTGCTGAGTTCTCCATCGAACAACTCGAGTGGTCGCTGGATCGGGACAAGAAGTTCCGCGACGGCTGGCGGTTCATCGTGCTGCGCGACCTGGGCAGCCCGGTCGAGGCGCATCCGGCGCGCGAGTTGGTGGAGTTGGCGCTGGCCGATCTAGCGTCCGGCTGAACGATCCCGGCGCACTCGCTCATTACGGTTCACAATGATGCTATTCAGCACATTGCCCTAGGCAACGTGCACTGTCTACCGTGCCGACACCATGACAATTGCCGACCCGTGCCGCATTCTCGAGCCAGCAGCTCGAATGCGCTGGGGCGAGGAAGTCCAGGACGGTGGCGGTTCATCGTGCTGCGTGAACTCGCGGTCCGGTCGGTCGCATCCGCCGCGGGAAATCGTCGAACTGGCTCTGGCTGACCTGGCACGATAATCCCACCGCATCCCACATCACAACCGAAGGAAGCCCGCATGTCCATCCTCGTCATCAACGGCCCCAATCTGAACCTGCTCGGCACCCGTGAACCGGGCATCTACGGCGCCACCACGCTGGCGGACGTCGAAGCCGCCGCGATCGCCCAGGGAGCGGCCGCCGGGCACCAGGTGGAGTGCTTCCAGAGCAACCACGAGGGTGCGATCATCGACCGGCTGCACGCCGCCCGCACCGACGGCACCCAGTTCGTGATCATCAACCCGGGTGCATTCACCCACACCAGCGTCGCGATCCGGGACGCCTTCGGCGCCGCCGAGGTCCCGTTCTGCGAGGTGCACATCTCCAACGTGCACAAGCGCGAGGCGTTCCGGCACCACTCCTACCTCTCCGACGTCGCGGTCGGCGTGATGGCCGGCTTCGGCGTGATGGGCTACGCCCTGGCGCTGGAGTTCGTCATCGAGCAGCTGAAGCAGAACTGAGCGAGATCGTGGAGCAGGTCCGACTCGCCGTCGCCGGTGCCGGCCTGATCGGCAAGCGGCATCTCGAAGAGATCGAACGCAGCGGCACCGCGCGGCTGCACGCCATCGTCGAACCCGGTCCGGACGGCGCCCCGCTGGCGAAGCAGTACGGCGTGCCGCTCTACGCTTCGCTCGGCGAACTGTTCGCCACCGGTAAGCCGGACGGCGTCATCCTCGCCACGCCGAACCGGCTGCACGTCGAGGGCGGCCTGGAATGCGTCGCGGCCGGCGTCCCCACCATCGTCGAGAAGCCGATCGGCGACACCGTCGAGAACGCGCTCCGGCTGGTCGAAGCGGCTGAGCGGACCGGCGTCCCGGTGTTGACCGGACACCACCGCAACTACAGCCCGGTGATGGCGAAGGCGCGCGAGATCGTTCAGAGCGGACGCCTCGGGCGGCTGGTCGCGGTTGTCGGCACCGCGATGTTCTACAAGCCGGACGATTACTTCGACGTCGGCGGCGGCTGGCGGCGGATGGCCGGCGGCGGCCCGATCCTGCTCAACCTGATCCACGAGGTGAACAACCTACTGTCGCTGGTGGGCGACATCGTCCGGGTGCAGGCGGTCACCTCGAACGCCACCCGTGGTTTCCCCGTCGAGGACACCGCCGCGATGGTGTTCACCTTCGCCAACGGTGCGCTGGGCACCTTCGTGCTCTCCGACACTGCCGGGTCCGCGCGATCCTGGGAACAGACAGCCCGCGAGAACCTCAGCTATTCGACCTTCCCGGACGAGGATTGCTACCACCTCGCAGGCACCGACGGGTCATTGTCGGTACCGACCATGCGAGTCCGTACCTTCCCCGGCACCCGGTCCTGGTGGGAACCCATGGAGACCACCGTCGAAAGCGTGGAGCGGACCGACCCGCTGGCCAACCAGATCGCCCACTTCGCCGCCGTCATCCGCGGCGAAGCCGAACCGATCTGCAGCGCCCGCGACGGGCTGAAAACGCTTCGGGTGGTGGAAGCTGTGGTCGAAGCGGCGCGCACGGGAGCGCTCATCGAGATCAGCGATGTGAACTGATCTTCCGTCGGTCGAGCTTGTCGAAACCAAAGCCTCCTCGTTGGTCGAGCTTGTCGAGACCCAAGCCTCCTCGTTGGTCGAGCTTGTCGAGACCCAAGCCTCCTCGTTGGTCGAGCTTGTCGAGACCCAAGGACGGCCCGGTATAGGCGAGAGGTTTCGACAGGCTCAACCAGCGGTGGCTACCGAACCGAACAACTCGGTAACCAGATCACGGAGCCAGCGGCTGCCCGGTTCGTTGTCGAAGCGCGGGTGCCAGTACTGGCCGACCTCGAACCGGTCGACCGGCAGCGGGCAGGGCCACAGCGCCAGATCGTTGCCGTGGGCCAGCGTGGTGCCGATGTGCCGCGGCAGGGTGGCGAGCAGGTCGGTGCTGCCGATGATGGCGCCCAGGCCGAGGAAGCCGGGGAGTTCGAGGACGACCCGGCGTTCGATCCCCTGCTTGGTCAGGGCACGGTGCAGCAGCGTCGCGCCGGTGCCGGCGGTGATCGACACGTGCCCCTCGGCGACGTAGCGGCGGCGTCCGAGCCGGTCGTGGACGCGCGGGTGCCGGGGGCTGGCCAGGCAGACCCAGTCCTGCTCGAACAGGGGCTGCGTCGCGATCACGCCACCCAACCAGGGCGCATAGCCGATCGCCAGATCGGCAGCCCCCGTAGTCAGCGCCTGTTCGGTGGCGCTGTCGATGCGGTCCGCTTCAAGCCGGACGCCGGGCGCCAGCGCCCGAACCCGCGCGAGCAGCGGCGGCAGCAGGGTGATGTGACTGGCGTCGGTCATGCAGATCCGGAACCGGCGCCCGGCGGTCGCCGGATCGAAGGCTGACTCGGCGGAGGTCAGCCGGCTCAGCGAGGACAGGATCTCGCGGCACGGCCCGATCAGGGAATCCGCGCGAGGGGTCGGGGTCATGGCGCCGGGAGTCCGGACGAACAGAGGGTCACCCACCTGCTGGCGCAGCCGTCCGAGCCAGATGCTGATCGTCGGCTGGCTCTGGCCGAGCCGTCCGGCGGCCTTGGTGACGCTGCGCACCTCATAGAGCACGTCGAACAACTGCAGCAGCTTGGTCTCCGGCAGATCACTCACCTTGTCATTGTGATTCACAATGATGCGATTGTCCCCATTGCTGCCTACAACACGCCCCACCTACCGTGCAGGCACCATGACCACAGCGATCCTCGGCGCCGGCGCGCTCGGCTGCACCATCGGAGCCGCGCTTACCGAAGCCGGCCACGACACCTGGCTGATCGGACGCCCCGGAGCCCACGTCGACGCGCTGCGCACCGACGGACTCCGGGTCGACGACGACACCGGTAGCCGGACGATCGCCGTCCGGGCGACCGCGAACCCTGACGACATCGGTGTCGCCGACCTGGTGATCGTGCTGGTCAAGTCGTTCCAGACCCGCGACGCGATGCGTGCCGCGCAAGCTCTGGTCGGCCCTGAGACTGCGGTGCTCTCGTTGCAGAACGGGCTCGGCCACGAAGACCTGTTGAGCAGCGTCATCGGACGCGAACATGTCCTGCTGGGCAGCACCCTGGTCGGCGGGGTGCTGCTCGGACCGGGCCACATCCGCACCGGGA
>NZ_JASGEN010000117.1:0-6850 GCF_047606365.1 Micropruina sp.
CGCGCCCACAGGGAGCGAGTCGACGCCCGCGCCGCAGCCGAGCGTTTCGGCGTCCACCCCGCCCGCGACCCCCACGCCGCCGCCCGATCCGCTGGCGCATCTGAGCGCCAAGAAGCGCAAGCAGTTCAAGGCCTGTCTGCCCAAGACGGTGCGCGCCGGGTCGTCCGGCGATTGTGTGACGCTGCTGCAGAGCGAGCTGAAAGAGGCCGGCTTCTACCCCTGGTCGAAGACCCGCTATGTCGGCGTGGCCGGTGCGAACGCGATCCTGAACTACCAGCGCTCCCGCGGTTTGGACGCCGACGGCTGGGTGGGTAAGTCCACCTGGCTGGCGCTCGCCACCAACGCGCCGACGGTCTCCAAGGAACTGCCGAAGACCTGCTACACCAAGGGCGTCGTGCTCTGCGTCGACCAGGCGCACCGCACCCTCACCTGGCTGAAGAATGGCAAGGTGGTGAAGAAGTTCAAGGTCCGGCTCGGTGGCTACGCCCAGCACGCCAAGACCCACATCTGGCGCAACTTCCCGACCGCGAACGGCACCTGGAAGGTCTACGACAAGCAGGTCAACCCGTACTCGGAGAACTACGGCTCCGGCGCCATGCCGTACAGCACGATGTTCTACCCGGACATGTACGTGCACTACTCGCCCGGCTTCAACAGCCAGGGTTACTCCCAGTCCAGCCACGGCTGCGTGAACATCCGCAAGCTCAGCGACGCGATCTGGATCTTCAAGAACACCCCGATCGGCGCCAAGGTGCACATCTTCTCCCCGAAGGCCACCGCCTGAGGGTGGGGGACGGTTCCCCCTCGTGCGATTCCCGCACGTCGGGGGACGGTTCTTTCACGTTCGAAGTTCGCACGTTCGGGGACGGTTCTCTCACGTTCGAAGTTCGCACGTTCGGGGACGGTTCTTTCACGTTCGAAGTTCGCACGTCGGGGGACGGTTCTTCCAGATTCGAAACTCGCACGTTGGGAGACGGTTCTCGAGAACTGAGGTAGAGAACCGCTGCTCATTGTGGGTCGAGACTCTCGGACCTCCCTGGCAACGGGTTGCGACAGCGCAACCAGCGAGAGGCGCCGTCGATCAGCGCTTTCTCAGCTGCTGTCCCACCCGCCTACGTCCCGGCGGCTTGGAGCTTTCGCACGGCGTAAAGAGTCAGGCCGGTTGTCACGGTGATTTGCGCATACCGGACGCCCCTCGTCCGGAGTTCTTTGACCGTCCGTCGTCGGACCGATAGCGGGAGATCCTGAAATTCCGCCGGCTGAGAGGCTCCGCAGATCTCCCGAAGGAGGTCTCCGACCTCGGCTCGGGTGGGTCCGCTCTGCGGCCGTCCGAGGAACTTCGCCCGGGACGCCACCGTGGTCGTGGTGTCCAGCTGGCGAAGGCTGCCATCTGGGACGAGCCTCTCCAGCTCATCGTTGTCGACCAGCCCTGACGTCTCGCCCAACTGGCGCCGGCTGCTCCATTGGTAGTCCTCCGCGCAATCCGTCAGACCCGCCTCCACCGGATTGGCCCATACATAGCGAAGAAGAGTCAGAAGGTACTCGTCGGTATCCACCGGCCGACTTCTGAAGCGGTCCTGGAACAGGTGCCCGACACGTCCGTATTTGCGGTTGAACCAACTGGCGTAGCGGACGCCGAGTCGCTTCATCACCGTGGCCAGCGGCTCGCGGGTCGTGCGGATGACGAGATGAACGTGGTTGGTCATCAAGCAGTAGGCGAGCACCACACATCCGGAAGCGCTCTTGGTGACGCGGAGTGCTCGGAGGAATCGTTCGAAGTCTTCGTCCTCCAGGAAGATCGCATCTCGATTCACGCCCCGAAGCATGACGTGATAGATGCCGGACTCGGCGAGTTGTCGAGCGTGACGAGTCATGGCACCTCCGGTTCGTGGAGGCATGAGCCTACGGAGCAGTTGTGCCGGGGACGAGTGGTCCGCGGCAATCTGTGGATAACTCCGCCTGGGGCCGCTGATCGCACCCCATGGGCGATCGGCGGCCCTTGTAAAAGAACCAGAGAACCGTCCCTCCGCTGTGCGAATTTCGCACGCCGAAGAACCGTCCCCGGATGTGCGAGATTCGAACGAGGGAGAACCGTCCCCGAAGGTGCGGTTAGCCCTCGGCGCCGGAGCGGCGCAGGACCTCGCTGAGGCGCTCGGCGGCGGCCATCACAGCGGGCGCGTGCAGGCGTCCGGGCTGGCGCGAGAGACGCTCTATCGGGCCGGACACGCTGACCGCGGCGATCACCTTGCCGGACGGCGACCGCACCGGCGCCGACACCGAGGCGACACCGTTCTCGCGCTCACCGACGGACTGGGCCCAGCCGCGGCGCCGGACGGTGGCCAGCGCCACCGCGGAGAAGGACGAGCTGAGTAGCCCGCGCTGGATGCGCTCCGGGTCCTCCCAGGCCAGCAGCACCTGGGCGGCCGAGCCGGCGGACATGGTGAGTTGCGAGCCGACCGGGACGGTGTCGCGCAGGCCGGCCGGACGCTCGGCGGCCGCGGCGCAGACGCGCATATCGCCCTGGCGGCGGAACAGTTGCGCCGATTCGCCGGTGATGTCACGCAAGCGGGCCAGCACTGGGCCGGCGGTGGCCAGCAACCGGTCCTCGCCAGCCGCGGAGGCCAGTTCGGTGAGCCGTGGGCCCAGCACGAAACGCCCTTGCAGGTCGCGGCTGACCAGACGATGATGTTCGAGGGCAACAGCAAGTCGGTGCGCGGTCGGTCGGGCCAGTCCGGTTGCGGTGACCAGTCCGGCCAGGGTCGTCGGACCCTGTTCCAGAGCGGTCAGTACCAAGGCCGCTTTGTCGAGCACTCCCACGCCACTAGAGTTGTCCATAGTACGATACTGCCGTCTCGAATCATGATATGCAAGCGTTTGCGGCGTATTGTGGCGCGAGCCGTTCATCCGCATGCCAAATCTGGGAGGCAGAATGGGCAAGACCCTGAGTGACAAAGTGTGGGAGAACCACGTCGTCCGCAGCGCTCCGGGGGAGCCCGACCTGCTCTACATCGACCTTCATCTGGTCCATGAGGTGACCTCCCCGCAGGCCTTCGACGGCCTGCGGATGGCCGGTCGCAGCGTGCGTCGCACCGACCTGACGATGGCCACCGAGGACCACAACACCCCGACGCTGAACATCCTCAGCCCGATCGCCGACCCGGTCAGCAAGCTGCAGGTCGACACCCTGCGCAACAACGCCAAGGAGTTCGGCGTCCGCATCCATTCGCTGGGTGACAAGGACCAGGGCGTGGTGCACATCATCGGCCCGCAGCTGGGCCTGACCCAGCCCGGCCTGACCGTGGTCTGCGGCGACTCGCACACCTCGACCCACGGCGCCTTCGGCGCGCTGGCGTTCGGCATCGGCACCTCCGAGGTCGAGCACGTGCTGGCCACCCAGACCCTGCCGCAGGCCCGGCCCAAGACGATGGCGGTCAACATCAACGGCACCCTGGCCGACGGCGTCACGCCCAAGGACGTGGTGCTGGCGCTGATCGCCAAGGTCGGCACCGGCGGCGGCCAGGGCTATGTGGTCGAGTACCGCGGCAACGTCATGCGCGAGATGAGCATGGAGGGCCGCATGACGATCTGCAATATGTCGATCGAGTGGGGCGCCAAGGCCGGCATGGTCGCGCCCGACGAGACCACCTTCGCCTACCTGAAGGGACGCCCGCACGCCCCGTCCGGCGAGGACTGGGACGCCGCGGTCGAGTTCTGGAAGACCCTCTACACCGACGAGGACGCCGTCTTCGACGTCGAGGTCGACCTGAACGCCGACGAGCTGACCCCGTTCGTGACCTGGGGCACCAACCCGGGCCAGGGCGTGCCGCTGGGTGCCGCGGTGCCCACCCCGGAGACCTTCACCGACCCGGTCGACCGGGCCGCCGCCGAGCGTGCGCTGGAGTACATGGCCCTGCAGGCCGGGACGCCGATGCGCGACATCCGGGTGGACACCGTCTTCCTGGGCTCCTGCACCAACGGCCGGATCGAGGACCTGCGTCTCGCCGCCTCGGTGATCAAGGGCCGCCGGGTCGCCGACGGCGTCCGGATGCTGGTGGTGCCGGGTTCGGCGCGGGTCCGGCTGCAGGCCATGGAAGAGGGCCTCGACCAGGTCTTCAAGGACGCCGGCGCCGAATGGCGTGAGGCCGGCTGCTCGATGTGCCTGGGCATGAACCCCGACCAGCTGGCGCCCGGTGAGCGCTCCGCGTCCACCTCCAACCGCAACTTCGAGGGCCGCCAGGGCAAGGGTGGCCGCACCCACCTGGTGTCGCCGCCGGTGGCCGCCGCCACCGCCATCCGCGGCACCCTGTCGTCCCCCGCCGATCTGTAAGGAGCAGCACGATGGACAAATTCGACACCCACGCCGGGGTCGCCGTTCCGCTGCGCCGCAGCAACGTCGACACCGACCAGATCATCCCCGCGGTGTACCTGAAGCGGGTCACCCGCACCGGTTTCGAGGACGGCCTGTTCGCCGCCTGGCGCAACGATCCCGACTTCGTGCTCAACAACCCGGCCTACACCGATGGGTCGGTGCTGATCGCCGGACCCGACTTCGGCACCGGCTCGTCGCGCGAGCATGCCGTCTGGGCGCTGCAGAACTACGGCTTCAAGGTCGTCATCGGCTCCCGGTTCGGTGACATCTTCCGTTCCAACTCGGGCAAGGCCGGGCTGCTGATCGCCGTGGTCAGCCAGGACGTGGTCGAGCAGCTCTGGGCGTTCGTCGAGGCGAACCCGGGCGCCAGCGTCGAGGTGAGCCTGGTCGACAAGAAGGTCATCGCAGGTGAGAACTCCTACGACTTCGACATCGACGACTACACCCAGCACCGGCTGCTCAACGGCCTGGACGACATCGGCCTGACCCTGCAGCACGCCGACCTGATCAGTGCCTTCGAGGCACGTCGGCCGTCGTTCCTGCCGCGCACCCAGCCGGCGCGTACCGCGGGCTGACCCTGCCGGTTGACTGCCGTCTGATCGCCTAGTCACCCCCTGATTAGGGGCGCTAGGCAGGGTCGGGCGGCAGGCTCCGTGCGGGCTTTGTTGCAGTTTGGACACGTCCCGCTCCGGGCTGCTGCCCGGCGCCTAGGACGGCCAGTAATCTGGGGCGACCCAGCCCCCGTAGGAGTCCGAAAATGTCCCGCGCAGCACTGTCGCTCTCGGCGGCGAACGATGCGCCTGCGGAGCCGCTGTTCCGCACACTCGCCGGGCTGGTCGGGCCGGTGCTACGGGTGGTCACCAAACAGGACTGGCGCGGCGGCGAGAGGCTGCCGCGCACCGGTCCGGTCATCGTGGTGACCAACCACATCTCCAATTTCGATCCGGTGGCGCTGGGTCACTTCCTGATCTGGCACGGCCGCTGGCCGAGGGCGCTGGCCAAGAGTGAGCTGTGGCACCTTCCGGTGGTGGGCTGGCTGGCCCGGTCGCTGGCCCAGATCCCGGTGGAACGCCGGACGCCGCGCGCCGGAGAATCGCTCGCCGCCGCCGCCGAGGCACTGACCCGGGGTGAGTGCGTGGTGATCTACCCGGAGGGCACCATCACCGCCGATCCCGACGGCTGGCCGATGACCGGTCACCCCGGCGCCGCCCGGCTGGCCCTGCAGACCGGCGTGCCGGTGGTGCCGATCGGGCAGTGGGGCCCTCACCTGGTGATGCCCGGACGCCGCGCCTCGGTGCCACGGCTGCTGCCGCGCTCGACGATGCAGGTGCTGGTCGGCGATCCGGTGGACCTCGACGACCTGTACGACGCCAGCGACTCCCCGACGGCCGCCGCCGAGGGCAGCATGCGGATCATGGACGCGATCACGGAGTTGGTCGGCGAACTGCGCCGGGAGACCCCGCCCAAGGACCGCTACGACCGGCGCGCCGGGAAACGGATCCCCCGGGACTGGGCCGGAGAGGTCGTCTGACCGACTCTCAACAGGTCCTGGATCGATTCACACCCCCGATCGGCGTGGTGGTGTGCCGTCCCAGGCGGACGCGCCCGTTAGGGTTCGGTGGGACGGCCGAACGCAGGAGGAAACATGACTCAGCGCACCCGGGTGGGCATCATCTTCGGGGGCACCAGCTCCGAGCATGACGTGTCCTGCATGACCGCCGGCGGGGTCGCGCGAGCCATCGACACCGATCGCTTCGAGGTGGTCGGCATCGGCATCACCCCGGCGGGCCGCTGGGTCCAGGTCGACGCCGACGAGTTGCGGGAATTGTACAAACAGGGTGACGAGCTGCCGCGGCTGGACGAATCCAGGCCGACCGCTGTGCTGCTGCCCGGAGCGGACGGCGCCGGCGCCCGGGTGGCCACCATCGACGGCGACCGGCTGGTCGACGTCCGGCCCTTCGACGTCGCGTTCACCCTGCTGCACGGACCCTTCGGCGAGGACGGCACCATTCAGGGCATGTTCGAGATGCTCGGGGTGACCTACGTCGGCTCCGGTGTCGCGGCCAGCGCCAACGGCATGGACAAGGACCTGATGAAGCGGACGCTGTCGGCGTCCGGGCTGCCCGGCTGCCGGTTCGTCACCATCACGGCACGGCAGTGGAGCCAGGAACGCGAGGCGTCGCTGGAGCGGATCGCGGCGCTCGGCTACCCGATCTTCGTCAAGCCGGCCCGTGGCGGTTCCAGCATGGGGATCACCAAGGTCGACACTCTCGAAGAGCTCGAGCAGGCGGTGCTGTTCGCGCAGAAGTTCGATCCGAAGCTGGTCATCGAGGAGGGTGTGCTCGGCGCCCGCGAGGTGGAGTTCGCGGTGCTCGGCGGACGCGGGGGAGCGCCCCGGGTGTCGCTGCCGGGCGAGATCGTGATGCGCACCGACGGCGCCTTCTACGACTTCGAGGCCAAGTACGTCTCCGACGACGACGC